>NZ_JAGPYN010000019.1 GCF_018069805.1 Pseudoalteromonas ostreae | reverse complement strand
GTTAAAAATTTAACGCCTAGCTGCTCAAGCCTTTCACCTTGAACCTATTACCTTCAAATTCCAAACACAAAAAAACCTTGTCACTTTCGTGGCAAGGTTTTTTTATTAAAGAGTCGTTGCTTACTTAGCTGTGAAGCTTACTGGGCGACGTTCTTTACGAGGACCGCTACGCTTATCGCCGCGTGGGCCATCATTACGCTTTCGGTCACCAGCTGGGCGTTCACTGCGCTCTGGGCGCTCAGAAGCCGCTTCAGCTTGTGTTAGTGTCATACCCATTGGGCGTTTACATATAAACACTTTTTGGAAATGATCTAATACATCTTTAGGCATGTTTTGCGGTAATTGTACCGTGCTGTGACTGTCGTGAAGACGAATGTCACCGATAAACTTGCTTGAGATATCAGCTTCGTTAGCAATTGCACCAACAATGTTCTTAACCTGAACACCATGTTCACGACCTACTTCGATACGGTATGTATCCATAGGACCTGCATCGCGGCTGTTACGCTCACGAGGTTTTGCATCACGGTCACGAGCAGGGCGTTCGCTGCGCTCGTTACGACGACCACGGTCACCACGATCATTACGTGGGTTACGGTCATTGCGTTCGCTACGCTCACGTTGCTGAATTTTAACTTCTTCAACCTTAATTGGTGATTGTTGCTGTGCTAAACACAGTAACGCACCAGCTAGGTCTTCAGGAGCAAGTTCAAGCTTTTGCGCCATGTTAGCAGCAACTTCATTAAAGAAGGTGATATCTTTGTTTTCAAGCGCGATAGTAAGCTTGGCTTGTAACGCTGCGATACGTTTTTCTTCAACAATTTTAGCCGTTGGTAATTCAACTTGTGCAATATCTGAATTCGTATGACGAATGATATTTTTAAGTAAATAACGTTCGTTATGTTTTACGAAAAGAATCGCTTTACCAGTGCGACCAGCACGACCTGTACGGCCGATACGGTGAACGTAGGCTTCAGAGTCTTGCGGAATATCGTAGTTGATAACAAGGCTTAAACGGTCAACATCTAGACCACGTGCCGCAACGTCTGTTGCGATAACAATGTTCAGCATGCCGCTTTTTAAGCGATCAACAGTGCGTTCACGTGCTTGCTGGTTCATGTCACCGTTAAGTGGAGCTGCAGAGAAACCTTCGCGCTCTAATAACTCAGCAAGTTGTACTGTATCGTTACGTGTACGTACGAAAACAATAGCACCTTCGTATTGTTCCGCTTCTAAGAAACGAACAATCGCTTTATTTTTGTGTACGCTGGCATTCCAAAATACTTGTTCAACAGATGATACAGTTGAGTTACGCGCAGAGATATGAACTTGCTCAGGGCTATTCATATATTTGCTGCTGATGTTTTGAATTTGCTTAGGCATAGTCGCAGAGAAAAGACATGTTTGCTTTTCACGCGGTGTTTTTTCCATGATGTTTTCAACATCATCGATAAAGCCCATACGTAACATTTCATCGGCTTCATCAAGTACAAGCGCTTGTAACGCATCAAACTTGATAGTGCCGCGGTTTATGTGATCGATTAAGCGACCAGGAGTCGCGACAATAATTTGTGCGCCACGACGAAGTGCACTTAATTGGATGCTGTAGCTCTGGCCACCATAAAGTGCCAACACTTCAACACCACGAGTGTGTTTAGCATATTGTTCGAATGCCTCAGCTACTTGGATCGCAAGCTCACGGGTTGGTGTGAGAACAAGGATCTGTGGCTGCTTCACAGACGGGTCAATATTATTAAGTAATGGCAGTGCAAATGCTGCGGTTTTACCTGTACCCGTTTGAGCTAGTCCCAGTACGTCCTTTCTTTCTAGCAATAACGGTATACATTGAGCTTGGATTTCAGATGGTGTCTTGTAACCCAACTCTTCAACTGCCTTCAAAATTGCAGGAGAAAGATTTAGAGATTCAAACGTGACTGGTTCTGACATTAATACGCCTCAACGAATTTAAAGAGGCGCGCATTGTATAGGATTTACGAGGCAAATGCTTGTATAAATTGAAACTAATTTGTATGTAGTTGATGTTGGTCATAATTTAATCAATTCAATTGTGAGTAAATCAAATTGATTAACAAATTTTATACAGAACTTATTGATAAAGTCCAAGATTTTCTTTAGCGTAAGCTTCAAATTCAGTAAAACCACCGATGTGTGCTTGGTCAATAAAGATTTGTGGCACGGTTGGGCAAGGTTTTCCTGCGGATTGTTCTAAGTCGGCTTTGCTCACGCCCTCTTTGATAATATCAACATAGCGGTATTTAAAATCATCACGTTCATTTGCTAGTTTTTCAGCAACATCTTTTGCACGTACGCAATAAGGGCAGCCTTCACGGCCAAAAATTACAGTTAACATATCGCTCTCCTCGATTTAGTGTGTACTCAATAGTAGCGAATTAAAATGATAAAAACAGCGTAAAAAAACGATTGATGAATTCTATTTTAATGATTACATACACCTTTAATCAGCATTAAAGGTGTATGTAAGGTGGCTAATTAAAACGTAACACTAAAGCCAATTGAAGGGCGCATTTCAAAATCATCCTCGTTTTCTTTGATAATTAAATGATTAATCGAGGTTACTTTTTGATAATCTAAATCAATGCTACTGGTGTTTGCTTGGCCGTAGGCGTTCATTAATTCTAAAATTAACACACCGTCTAAGCCCCAAAAGTCGGTTTGACGTTCAAAACGAAGATCAAGGCGATGATAAACATCGAAACGCTCAGAAAATGGATCTCCATATTGTGGTAAAAAACGTCCTTCAAACTCAGGGTTTTCTTTTACACCTACAATCGGGGTGTAAGTTTGGCCACTGCGGGCAGTAAAGTTAAAGCCGCCTTGCCATTTTTCACTAATTTGGTAATTAAACACCATGTTGACAACTAAAGGGGTATCAGCGTAATAATCGCGGGTAATGTTTTGACGTTGGTCTGTACGTTCACTTTTGGCATAACTAACTGCGAGCCAGCCGTACCATTTATCAGTTTTATTTTTGTTTATTAATAGATCAACACCGTAAGCTCGCCCAGTTACATCATTACTGTAACGCATTGCAGCATCTGAATAATTGTTTAATGCCAATGGTAAATCGTCCATGGTTTTGTAATAGCCTTCAATAGACCATGTCCACTCATCGGTAAGTTCTTGTGCAAAACCTAAACTGCTGTGCTTTGAGGTTTGCGAACGTAAATTTGGGTTGCCGTGTTCAGGCAATATAGTGGCAATATCTTGCATGCGATTATAATGCCCGTATTTAGCATTGATACTATTGCTATCATTAATAAAATAGCTAAGCGCAAAGCGCGGCATCACAAAGTCTTCGTCAGTGTAATCATTGCTTTGATATTGCACGCCGACTTCGCTTTGCCATTGTTCGTTAATATCCCAAATATGGCTAACACCAATAAAGTACTTATCAAGCGCTAGCTTATCTTTGCCAGTTATTCGCTCACCTTTGTTTAGATCGCAATCAGGATCGAGTTCGGTACAAAGATATTGAAAACCATCGTAACTGTAGGTTGTGTCGTTATCAAAGTAGGCGGCATCAAACACCAGCTGCTGGGCTTTAGTAACGCGCCAATTGAATCGTCCTTTATAAGTGAGTTGCTTTTGTTGTTCTTCATCAAAATAGCCATCACTTAGTGTGGCACGTTTAGCGTATTCCAATCGACCTGAATGTTCGAGTGCACCAACGCCTAAGCGAAAATGAAAGTTTTTATTAAAGTGATCCCATAAAATACTTTGGCTGGTAAATTCACGAATAAAATCAGCATCGCCTTGATACTCAGGATTTTTTAGTGAAAGTTCAGCGCGTTGATTAAAGCCTGCTGCAACCGAGTCTTTAGCGCCTGTAAATGACACGGTCAGGGCGTTTTGATTGTTTATATCCCAGATCCATTTTCCTTGGTAATCATGATCATCTGGCGGGTTGTTGAGAGTGACACCACTGAGTTGCCCATCGTCGTTTTCAAGCTCTTCACCTTTGGAGAAAAACAGCGGTAATGTACTTTTACGTGCTGATAAATAAAACGCGGTGTTCTGCGTGAGTTGCCCTTCAACAAAGACACCGGCATTAAACATTGTAAGATCAAGTGTGGTGGTAATTGGCTGATATTTAGGGTTACGTAGTGTTACGTCAAATACGGCACCGGTGGCGTTGCTGTAACTGGTGCCATAACCAGCTGAGTAAAGTTGAAAATCTTGAATAATGTACTTGTTAAAAATAGAGCTGCCGAAATCATGAAAAATGTAGCCAGCAGGCATAAAATCCACTTCAAATAAATTATCATCGGGTGATGAGCCGCGTACCGCAGGTTCACTCATTGCGCCGCCAGCGGCGACAACGCCTGGTAGTGCAAAAACGGCCCGCAGCGGGTCGCCCATAGCACCGGGCATAGTGATCAGTTTTTCAGTATTTTCGGTTATTTCACTGGTAATACTACTGCGTTTATAAACAGTTTCAAGACGTTCAATTGTTTCTTCATTAGCATTAACCTTGGCGTGTGTTAAAAATGGCAAACACAACGCCAGTGGCGTTAAACGATAAAATGATGACAAGCAGGTGACTAACATGTTTCTTCCATAGTTATAAGTAAATGTAACAGCTACCTATAATAATGAGAAAAGATATAAAAATACGTAGTAAACTGTACGAAAATGTAGGGAGGTGTTACAAGCTGTTACATTTAGTTTTGGGCTCTGATGGTAATACCTAATTGGCTAGAATAGCCCATTGAGCGTGCGGTTATTCGCAGTTGTTGATCAATTACATAGTAAGTAGGAAAGGCGCTGATTTTATAATTGCTCTGGGTGTTTTTATTGCCCAGTAAAATGGGTATTGTTAGCTTAAGTTCACTAACAAATTGCGCAACTTCTTGTTCATTTTTATAATCAAGCGCGATGCCAATGGCGTTGATATTAGAATCAACCAATGCCGCTTCTAGGTTTGGCATACTGTAACGACAAATTGTGCACCATGGCGCAAAAAAATAAACCACGGTGGTGTTACCTTTGAGCATCGCAATATCAATACGTTGTTCGCTGTCATTGAGCAGAGGTAAATTAAAATACGGGGCAGGGCTGCTATCTGAGCTGAGTAAATTGCGTTGCTGATATGTAGTTACTACAAAAAACACCACAACTAATATAATTATATTGAGCAGAAAACTCGTTACTTTTTTCATATCTACCTCTAAAGCTAATTCCCTTTCTTACTATTTAAAGGCTTGAAAAGCAAACTTTGAGTCCTCATTTTATTGAGTAGGCAAAAAGAGATTTTGAAAAAAATAAAACTTTTTTCAAAAATAATCTTGAAAACAATTTTGCCGTCCATATATAGTTTAGTGAGGACGCCTGATGGGTCCCAACTAAGTAGAAGTAATTGAAATTTATATTATTAATTAAACTTTGCCTGCGCTTGTTCAACCGAAAAGCACATGCAAAATATCGCTTAAATATGAGGATATTATTATGCGTACAGTAGATTTATCACCACTTTATCGTTCATTCATTGGCTTCGATCATTTAGCATCTTTAATGGATGCGGCCGCTCGCACTGACAAGCAGCCAAGTTTTCCTCCGTATAACATCGAAGCACTCGATGAAGACAAATATCGTATCACTATGGCTGTTGCCGGTTTTAGTGATAATGAGCTGACGATAGAGTCAGAAAATAACACCTTAAAAGTTGCTGGCATAAAAGCAAATAAAGATGACAGCGCAGAGCGAAAATTTATTCATCAAGGCATTGCTGAGCGCAACTTTGAACGCAAATTCCAGCTAGGTGACCACGTTAAAGTACTCGGCGCTGATTTAGCCAATGGGCTACTTAGTATCGACTTGCAACGTGAGATCCCTGAAGCACTTAAACCACGTAAAATTGAAATTGGCAGTGGTAACTTGCTTGAAGGTAAATAACTAACCCTTTGACATTATTTTTCCCCTAATTTACTTGTTATTTTTAGTAGCCGCCTCAGTTGAGGCGGCTTTTTTAGCTTTGCTTAAACTTCGCTCCGCTTAGCGCATCATTAGTCGCAGATGATTAATGATGCTGTGTTCAGTTAGTATCTTTACTTTTTAATTTGGCTTGCATGTCATTTAAGGCGGTAATTTTATCGATAGCAACTTGCAGCTGCTGTTGAGGGAGGCCTTTTTGACGGCCTTTTTCGAGCAAGCTTTCAAGGTTAGTTATTTTTTGTTGAGCAGCTATTACAAAGCGTTGCTCAAGCTGAGTTTGCTGCTGTTTATGAAAATCGAGGTAAGCTTGATGATCGGTTAAGTCGCCTTGAAACTGACTCGCACTGATTGGATTTTTTGCGATGACAGGCAAGTAACTCGGTGTAGTAATAGGCGGCAGCTGTTGACTGGCTTCAGTATTTATTAATGAGGTGTGACTATCAATCGTCGCCTTAGCATTCATATTAGGGCTAATAGCTATCGGTGTAGGCGCACTCTTTATTTGTGTTGCGGGCGTTACCGGTGTTAAATCATCAGCAGCGCGGATGGGAGTTATTTCACGTTTTCGCTCTGCTGTTAAATTTATTGCTAAAAAACCTAAACAAGCGACGCCTGTAATTATGTAGATAGCTTTTTTATTCATAATTTTACTGCATTTTGTTGTTGCCAAGCCAGCCAGTTTTGCTGATAGCGTTGCTGCGCTTTTTGTATTGCGATGGCTTTTTTAGCTTGATAGCGAACTGTTTCGTCAGTAGCGCTAAAGTAGTTATACTGATGGTTATTACTAATGATGACGACCCATAGACCTTCAGGTGAGCGCATCACCGTGGATAACTCTCCTGCTTTTAGCGTAAAAGCCAGTTGCACAGCCCAATTATTTTTATTTTTGCGGGTTAGTTTATTGTGATACTGAGCATAAATGTCGTTTTGCTGTGAGATATATAATGCATCTGTAACAGAGCTTGCTTGTGCTTTATTTCTAAAGCGAACTGCTTGCTCTCGCTTAGTAAATGCAGCGCCGTAAGCTGTTACCTCACTAAGGTATTTAAAACGCGCTTTATTTGTCTGATAATAAGTTTTTATTTCTTTATCGGATACTTGTTGTTCAAGAGTATCGAGTATTGGGCTTTGTCCGTGCATCATCTTTTTAATGCCCAGCCAACTTTGAATCGAAGGCCGTAAAATATCGCCTTTTGCCAGCTCTTCTAAGTGCGCGATATCGATCCCTTGCTTTAAAAGTAATGGCGTTGCTTTTAAAAGCGCAGCATCAAATTGTTGCTTTTTTATCACTTCAGTTTTAAATAAGTCACTTTCACCTTGATGCAGTCGAAAGCGTACTTGCATAGATAAAGGGGCAATAAACTCATAAAGGTTGACGCTGGTTGTAAAGAGCCCACTGAGATCAATACGCTGCATTTTATTGATTTGTTCAGTGTTGTATTGGCCATTAGCAGGGTAGCTAGGCAATACTTGCAGCAACCACTGTGCATTATATTGCGTGAGATTAGCGGCTTTAACATAGGGTGTTGATAAATTGAGTTGTGTGTCAAATATGTTCATCAAATAACGCTCAACATGGTACTGCGTACTAAAGCCAACTGTAGATTGACGTTTATTCAGCTCAGGCATATGTTGTTCTGCTTGATATAATAAAAATTGATTTTCAAACATATGCTTACGAACGTCTTTGCGACTAATATTGGCATTGTGTTGTTGATAAACTTGCTGCATTAAACGCACTTCGGCATCGTTATATTGGTTAAATGATGCTATTGCTAGGCTGCTATAAAGCAGTCCTAACAATAATAAAATACATCTGCTCAACGCTTTCATTGGCGCACAACCATAGCATGATTAAGTAGGTGTACAACCATGGCAATCGCATGTGGGATCACTTGTTTTGCCGTATTTAAACGGTCGTAATGGTCTTCTGAATTAAGCACAATACCGCCTTGAGCATAAGAAAAAGCGCCACCTTGTGTCAGTAAAGGGCGTACGTCTTGGCTGTTTATATCCAGTGCTGAAAATGTTTGCATGGCTTGTGTAATAAGGGCAGAGTCATTGAGTTGTTCCTGATCATAGTAGTCTTTTACCCAGCTTTCCCAGCTGGAATGATTGAGATCAGATGTGGTCCAAGTGTGGTGTGGCTGTAGTAAGTCAGTTGTATGGAAAACAAAACCTAACACTTGTGGGTTGCCACTTTGCAAATAGCTTTGATACCAATATTGACCTAAATTATCAATTGGCTGAAAAGGCATTTCTTCAAAGTCATCGTACATGTTGTAATTTGATTGGCTGTCAATTCGGTAATTAGCTTCAGTAATACCATAGCTGTTGTACTTTGATGAATCTGCATTGAACCAGCCTGTTTCACCGCCTTGACCGTCATCAAGGTAGTCACCTTTTAACCAGGTTGAAGCCAAGTTATCAACGGTGCCCCATACCGTCAGTTTTTGGTAATTGTAGCCACCAAAGTCGTTACCGTGTTGATCAGCTCCTTGGGTATGGTTTTGGAAATGCCAATAGCTGGTGTATTTTACAATACTCTCTGCTGCTCCCCATATTGGTGCTTGGACACATGACCCCGTTACAGCACCACAAAAGAAGGTATCTTCAAAGTCATCCACATCATAGGCTGCTTGGCCTAGTACTTCGGCTAACTGTGTTACCGTCATATTATTTTGCTGCGCGTATTGGCTTAATGCCGAAAATTGTGTGCTGCTTGGGTGTTGTTGCATATAGTTCACGGCATCGATGACAATACGTTTATGTGTTTCTTGGCTAAATGCCTGTGCTTGGTTTGTACTGATCAGTAATAATGCAGCTAAAAATTGTTTTTTCATCGTTTTCTCATAGTGTTGTGGAGTAATTTCTAATATTAAAAAGTAGGGTAGTTACACTATAATGACAAATCAATTAAACATTTAATTAACAAAGTTACCTGTTATGATACTTTGGTGTAAAAGTTTTTCTAGGTTATTTAGGCGCCATTGCGCTTGATTTAAAATAGCATGCAGGTGTGATGTATCTTGTTTTTTGCTTTACGCTTTAGTGGCAGCTGGTGCAGTAATCACTCATTTTATTTATGGAGTTACCGCTTGCTGCATACGGTGTGTGGCGATTAGGCCGTCATCTGCAAATTGACTCATACCACGGGTGTTAGGCATTTCTATCTATTCAATGGCCTTTGTCGGTTAGATCGCATTTATTAATACTTAAAGTAGTGGTATATAAGTATTAGAAACCTGTGTAGGTTAACTATATAAACAAAGGAATGTCGGCTTATGGCTCAATATCAGTATACTATTCGCAAATTTAAAATTGTTTTACCTTGCCTCATTGCACTTTGTCATGTGGGTTATTTGCATGCCACAGTCTATCAGTGTGAAAAAAAAGGCGTCGTGGAGTTTAGTCAATTTCCATGTGGTGATGATGCGAAACTGATCTCTGTAAAAGAGCAAACCCCGAGTTTATCTAATCAGGTTGTTGCAAATGAAAATATTGATACTTCGGGCGTCGATAGTTATATTCGAACTCGGCAAATTGATGCTGATATTCAACAGCATCAAGCTAAAATTGATACCTTAAGCGAGAAAATGAATCAACAAATTGCCGCCTTAAGTGAGCAATCAGATGCGCAGTTAAATAATTTATCAGGTGCAAAAAAAGAAACAGCCATAGCTAATCAAATGACGAGTATTTCAGAGCGATATAACGTTTTAATTGCACGGGAACAGCGGGATATTGACCGACTCTTAAAAGAAAAACAAGCACTACCTGCTTCGATAAACACGTCTGAAATTGACCAACAATCAACCCAGAGTAAAGATATTGATTCGTTTATTAGGGCACAAGAAATTAAACGAGATGTTGAACAGCGACAATCCAAAATAGACACTTACCAAACTCAAATGGATCGCCAAATAGCGACTCTTGAAGTTCAGGCGAAAGAACAACCGAAGAACTTAACTGATGCAACTTTTGATAACTCATTATCTAGGAAAATGAGTGCATTAACATCGAAGTATGCAATTTTAATCGATGTTGAACAGCGCCAAATAGATCGTCTTCTAAAAGAGTTAGCCAGTATACAATAAGAATAATGCATGTAGGCTATTCGTTATGAACTCATTTGCTGCTGTGCAGCCTTGTTAATTGCAACAATGTTATTGGAATTAAATAAATAGTTTTTCACAATACTGTTAAACATTCTGACAGCGTAAAACCAAGCGTATTCTAAGTTCGGCGTAAATTCTCGGCCCAAATGAATTTTTAGTGCTGCTATAAAAGCATCGCACAATAAATCAACGTCCTGACAAGTAAGGCCAGATTTGCTGAGGTTGTTGGCATGATAATGAATAAAAGGTAATACAGACATTAAGCGATCTAAGTGGCTAATAGTACGTTCCAATGAGCAATACAATAAATAACTTTTTTCACTTATTTCCTCATTGCTAGGGCATTGCATCGTTAGTGCATGACGTTTTAATTGGACATGAAAAGTAACTGTAAAACAATGAAAATTGGGTTTTATTATTGCGATACTGCGCAATAATATTTTTTGATGATGGGCAGAAATACTCATAATAAGCCCTCTTTAAATAGCCTTAAAGTACGCAGATTGCCATTAACTACTTAGTATAGACGCTGTGCTGGAAAAGGTGAGTAAAACAATGAAAATCACGCAATAACGCTATCTTAATGCCAATAACTGTTTATCTGATTGGTGTTAATAAGGCTAGTGCCATTACTCGTTTCAGTATTGCACTCGCAGTCTTTTAATATGTCATTGCTGCGGACTGTCAGGCATGATGTTAAACACGCGGTCGAGTGTTTGTGATACAAATTGGTTTAAGAAAAGTTTAGCAATATTATGTTGGCTTTTTTAAATGAGTTCTAGCGATACGGTTATAGCGAATTGTTCTGAGCTATAATTTTGTACATTATTATCTAGTCATTATTTACCAGTTTTTGGTTGCTAATTACGCCAAGCCTCTTTATAATAGCCGCCATTGTCTAGCTTGCTTTATTAGCTAGGCAGGTATCAGATTATTTTGATACCAGTTGGCGCGGGATGGAGCAGCCTGGTAGCTCGTCGGGCTCATAACCCGAAGGTCGTCGGTTCAAATCCGGCTCCCGCAACCAAGTTTTTGAGATAACTCATTAATTAAATTAATGTTCCTCATTTCTTGAAGCCATACTTTTGAGTAGCGATTTTAGTTACCGATTTGAAGTCGCGCATTCTATGTAATGCGCGTTTTGCGTTTAAGCCTTTGGGTTTTTAGATGGTGTAAGCTATCCGCAGCCAAGCTTGGCCCATGGCCACACAGTTTTATGCTTTAGGTGTGACGCCCCGCTTGGTTCGGGGCGTTGTTGTATCTGCACCACTTGATTTTAACTCAAGGAATAAGCTAAGTATTTTAGGGCTATAAGCCCTTTTTTTGTTTGTATGGAGAATTTTCGTGACAAAACTTGAGCAAGATTTATTAACCATGCTTTCACCGTCAGTTGAAATGTTAGGCTTTGAATTACATGGTCTAGAGTTTGTGCAAGCGGGTCGCCATTCTACGCTTAGGGTCTATATCGATCACGAAGCGGGGATCTCGGTTGATAACTGTGCTGATGCAAGTCGTCAAATAAGCGCAATTTTAGATGTCGAAGACCCTATTACAAATGAATATGATTTGGAAGTATCGTCTCCTGGTGTTGATCGTTTATTATTCAAACAAGATCACTACGAGAAGGCACAAGGAGAGGAAGTACGCGTGCGTACTAAACTTCCACAAGACGGTCGTCGTAATTTTAAAGGCGATCTAGTAGCAGTTAGCAGTGATATGATCACACTTTCATATGACGGTACTGAGCAGTTAATTATGCTTAGTAATATTGAACGTGCGAACATCATCGCAAAGTTTTAATTCGAGTGCGAAGGAATAGGGCAAGCGAGGCATAACCCATGGCAAAAGAGATATTATTGGTTGCTGAAGCCGTTTCCAATGAGAAAGCGGTTCCAAAAGAAAAGATTTTCGAAGCGTTAGAGTTCGCATTGGCGACAGCGACTAAGAAAAAACACACTGGTGAAATTGAAGTACGTGTTGCAATTGACCGTAAAACAGGTGACTACGACACTTACCGTCGTTGGCAGATTGCTGCTGTACTTGAAGATGGTTCACTAGAGCACCCATACAGCGAAATTACATTAGAAGCAGCGCAAGTTGATGACCCAGATCTTAAGATTGGTGATTTCATCGAAGAGCAAATCGAGTCAATTAAATTTGACCGTATTACGACGCAAATGGCCAAGCAAGTAATCGTACAAAAAGTACGTGAAGCTGAGCGTGCATTAGTTGTTGAAGCGTATAAAGATCAACAAGGCGAGCTGGTAACAGGTGTTGTTAAAAAAGCAACGCGTGATGCAATTGTCCTTGATTTAGGTAACAATGCTGAAGCGGTCATTTACCGTGATGACATGCTACCACGTGAAAACTTCCGTCCAGGCGATCGTATTCGTGGCTTACTTTATGAAGTAAAACCAGATGCGCGTGGCGCGCAATTGTTTGTAACGCGTTCTAAGCCTGAAATGCTGATGGAATTATTCCGCATTGAGGTGCCAGAAATTGGCGAAGAGATGATTGAATTACGTGCAGCGGCACGTGATCCTGGCTCGCGTGCAAAAATCGCAGTTAAATCTAATGACAAACGTATTGACCCAATTGGTGCCTGTGTTGGTATGCGTGGTGCACGTGTGCAAGCTGTATCTACCGAATTAGGTGGCGAGCGTGTTGATATCGTACTTTACGATGACAACCCAGCACAATTTGTTATTAATGCAATGTCACCGGCTGAAGTTGCGTCAATCGTAATGGATGAAGACACGCATTCAATGGATATCGCTGTTGAAGCCGATAACCTAGCACAAGCCATTGGCCGTAATGGTCAAAACGTACGTCTTGCTAGCCAGTTAACTGGTTGGGAATTGAACGTAATGACTGTGGAAGAGATGCGCACTAAGAACGAAGTGGAATCTGATAAGTTAATTAACTTATTCACAGAAAGCTTAGACATCGATGAAGACTTTGCAACATTGCTTATCAACGAAGGTTTCTCAACCCTTGAAGAAGTTGCCTATGTGCCTGCGTCTGAGTTTTTAGAAATTGATGGCTTAGATGAAGATACTGTTGATTTGTTACGCTCACGTGCAAAAGATGCATTAACGACGAAAGCACTTAAAACAGAAGAAAGCCTTGATGGTGTAGAGCCTGCTGAAGACTTATTAGCACTAGAAGGGTTAGAGCGTCACCTTGCGTTTGTTATGGCAAGCAAAGGGGTTGTAACGCTTGAAGATTTAGCTGAACAAGGTATTGATGAATTAGTCGATATCACAGAAGTTTCCCCTGAAGAAGCTGGTAAGCTAATTATGGCTGCGCGTAACATTTGTTGGTTCGCAGACGAGTAATTTATTAACGGAGGTATTAGAGACTATGGCAGAAGTAAATGTTGAAAAACTAGCCGGGGATATCGGTACAACTGTTGATAAATTGCTTCAACAATTATCGCAAGCCGGTATTACTAAGCAAGCAGGTGATAATGTAACTGAAGCTGAAAAAGCAACGTTACTTGATCACTTAAGCAAGCAACACGGTGGCACAGGCTCAGATGGCCCAGCGCGTATGACATTGCAACGTAAGAGCAAAAGTACACTAAGTGTAACGGGTTCTACAGGTCAAGCAAAGTCAGTACAAGTTGAAGTACGTAAAACACGTACTTACGTGAAGAAAAGCGCTGTGGAGCAAGAACAAGAGCAAGCACGTATAGCAGCAGAAGAAGCCGCTCGTCGTGAACTTGAGCAACAAGCTGCAAAAGAAGCCGCTGAGCTTAAAGCAAAACAAGACGCAGAGCGTAAAGCCAAAGAAGAGGCTGATCGTAAAGTGAAAGAAGAAGCTAAACGTAAAGCAGATGCTGAACGTGTAGCAAAACAAAAGCAGATGACCCCAGAACAAACCGCTAAGTCTGAAAAAGATCGCGTTGAAGCTGAGCGTCTGCAAAAAGAAGCAGAAGAGGCCGCATTGAAGAAAGCTGAAGAAGAAGCGAAACGTCAAGCAGAAGAGGCAAGAAAGCTAGCAGAAGAAAATTCAGCTCGCTGGAAGAAAGAAGAAGAAGAACGTAAGAAGCGTGAAGAAACCGCTGATCACCACCTTACGACTTCTACTTACGCACGTGAAGCAGAAGATGTTGCTGATGCGCGTGATGAGCAAGGCACACGCCGTGCGAAGAAAAAGAAAAAAGCCCCAGCGAAGGATAAATTTGTTCCTTCGAGAGGCAAGAAAAGCAAGCTAAAAGCACCAGCTTCATTACAACATGGCTTCCAAAAGCCAACGGTTGACGTGAAAAACGAAGTGCGTATTAGCGAAACAATTACAGTTGCTGAGCTTGCATCACGCATGGCCGTTAAGGGCGCTGAAGTTGTAAAAACAATGATGAAAATGGGTGACATGGTTACCATTAACCAAGTGATCGACCAAGAAGCTGCACAGCTAGTTGCAGAAGAAATGGGTCACAAAGTTATCATTGTTAAAGAAAACGAATTAGAGCAAACAGTACTAAATGACCGTCATGAAGATGGTAAATCTGAGCCTCGTGCGCCAGTAGTAACTGTAATGGGTCACGTTGACCATGGTAAAACGTCAACACTTGATTACATTCGTTCTGCAAAAGTAGCCTCTGGTGAAGCCGGTGGTATTACTCAGCACATTGGTGCTTATCATGTTGATGTTAATGGCAACATGATCACGTTCTTAGATACGCCTGGTCACGCGGCGTTTACATCAATGCGTGCTCGTGGTGCGAAAGCGACCGATATCGTAATCTTAGTGGTTGCAGCAGATGATGGTGTAATGCCACAAACTAAAGAAGCGGTACAGCATGCGCGTGCAGCTGGCGTTCCTTTAATCATCGCTGTTAATAAAATGGATAAAGAAGGCGTAGACCCAGATCGCGTTAAGAACGAACTTGCTCAACTAGACGTAATTCCAGAAGAGTGGGGTGGTGATACACAGTATGTGCATATTTCTGCTAAAACTGGTTTAGGTATTGATGAGCTGTTAGAAGCGGTATTAATGCAAGCTGAGCTTTTAGAGCTAACTGCACCAAGTGTGGGTATGGCGGCAGGTGTTGTTATTGAGTCGCGTCTTGATAAAGGCCGTGGCCCAGTAGCGTCTGTACTTGTGCAATCAGGTACGCTTAACCAGGGTGACATCGTATTATGTGGTCTTGAGTATGGCCGTGTTCGTGCAATGCGCGATGAAAACGGTAAAGACATCAAGTCTGCTGGCCCTTCAATTCCGGTTGAAATTTTAGGCCTGTCTGGTATTCCAGCGGCAGGTGATGAAGCAACCGTTGTTAAAGACGAGCGTAAAGCCCGTGAGGTTGCTCTTTATCGTCAAGGTAAGTTCCGCGATGTTAAACTAGCGCGTCAACAAAAAGCGAAGCTTGAAAACATGTTTACTAACATGACTGATGGCGATGTATCAGAAGTTAACGTGGTACTTAAAGCAGACGTTCAAGGCTCAATCGAAGCAATCTCTGATTCATTGACTAAACTTTCTACTGATGAAGTTAAAGTGAAGATTGTTGGTTCTGGCGTAGGTGGTATCACAGAAACTGATGCAACACTTGCAGCAGCCTCTAATGCAATCGTCGTTGGCTTTAACGTTCGTGCTGATGCTTCAGCGCGTAAAGTAATTGAGTCTGAAAACTTAGATTTACGTTATTACAGCGTTATCTACAGCTTGATTGACGAAGTTAAACAAGCTATGTCAGGTATGTTAGCACCTGAGTTTAAACAAGAGATCATTGGTCTTGCTGAAGTGCGTGACGTGTTCAAGTCACCTAAGATTGGCGCTATCGCTGGTTGTATGGTTACTGAAGGTGTTGTTAAACGTAGCGCACCAATTCGTGTACTTCGTGATAACGTGGTTATCTATGAAGGTGAACTTGAGTCACTTCGTCGCTTTAAAGACGACGTTGCTGATGTTCGTAACGGCATGGAATGTGGTATCGGCGTTAAGAACTATAACGACGTTCGCGTTGGTGACCAAATCGAAGTATTCGAAACAGTTGAAGTACAACGTACACTTTAATTGTTCGTAAACTAAGATGATAAATGGGGGCTCAGCCCCCATTTGTGTATTCATTATTTAAATAACTTATTTATATTTCTCAATGAGTTATAAATTTAGAGTAGAGTATAATGAGAGAGTTTTCTCGTACAGATCGTGTTGCTCAGCAAATCCAAAAAGAGATTGCTGTTATTTTGCAACGTGAAATTAAAGATCCACGTTTAGGTATGGTGACAGTCTCGGCTGTTGAAGTATCACGTGATTTATCTTACGCAAAAATCTTTATTACAGTGTTTAACACCCAAGATGAAGATGCAGCAAAGCAAAGCGCTAAAGTATTAAATGAAGCAACTGGTTATATCCGCTCATTACTTGGTAAGCGTATTCGCGCCCGTATTATGCCAGAGCTTAAGTTTGTGGTTGATAATTCACTGATGGAAGGGATGCGTATCTCTAACTTAGTGGACTCTATCATTCGTGAAGATAATGCCAAGCATGTAGATGACGAAAACAACAGCGAAGAAGGCACTAAAGACTAATGGCAAGACGCAGTAAAGGCCGTCCAGTTGATGGTATTTTGTTGTTAAACAAACCAGAAGGCATTTCATCAAATAAGGCATTACAGCAAGCGAAAGGTATATATTTTGCGCAAAAAGCGGGGCACACCGGGGCGCTTGATCCGCTTGCGACTGGCATGCTACCAATTTGTTTTGGTGAAGCCACAAAGTTTACCCAGTTTTTACTCGATACAGATAAAACTTATGTTGTGCGAGCAAAATTGGGGGAACGTACTACCACTTCAGATTCTGATGGCGAAGTAGTAGAAACGCGTGATGTGAACATTACCAAAGACCTACTTGAGCAAGAAATTGCTAAGTTTTTAGGTGAGTCAGACCAATATCCGTCAATGTACTCAGCGCTTAAGTATGAAGGCAAACCTCTGTATAAATATGCGCGTGAAGGCATTGAAGTTCCTCGCAAGTGCAGAAAAATCAATGTATTTAGTTTAACACTAGATGAGTTCGATGAAGCTAATAACGAAGTGCAAATGACCGCCCATGTTTCAAAAGGTACTTATATTCGTACTATCGTCGATGACTTAGGCGAAAACCTGGGTTGTGGCGCGCATGTGATCATGTTGCATCGCAGTGCGGTAGGGCATTACCCTGCTGACAAAATGGTGTCACTTGAGCAGTTAGAAGCGTTATTAGTTAAAGCGAAACAAGAAGAGCTCACGCCTTCGACTTATCTTGATGAACTATTACTGCCAATGGATACCGCATTAGTTGGTTTACCTGTGGTTGAGCTCAGTAAAGAGCAAGGTAGTTCTTTTAGCCATGGTCAGGCGGTTGTACTTGATATTGAACTGCCAGAAGGAGCAATCAAAGTGCTTGCTGATGGTGTGTTTATTGGCACAGGTGAACGTAATCCTGATGGCCATTTAAAGTCAAAACGCGGCTTATCAAATCAGCAAGAAACAACAGCGTAAAGTTTAGCTTGTAGTTATTGCCGTAGCTGGTAGAATACGCCCGCTAATCGTTTTGGCTGAATTAGTGATCGGCTAAGACACCTTTTAAATTTTATTTTTGGAGTTACTATGTCACTAAGCAATCAAGAAAAGATCGATATCATTGCAAAATTCGCACGTGCAGAAGGCGACACTGGTTCACCTGAAGTACAAGTTGCACTTCTTACTTTTGATATCAACAAGCTTCAAGGTCACTTTGCTGATCACAAGCATGACTTCCACTCACGTCGTGGTCTGCTTCGTAAAGTAAGCACTCGCCGTAAACTGCTTGATTACCTTAAAGGTAAAGACATTGCACGTTATACTGCGTTAATCCAAGAACTTGGCCTACGTCGCTAAGAACTAGATTACATAAAAAGGAGCTTTATAGCTCCTTTTTTTGTGCCTGAAATTCCTTTTGACTAATAATTAAACTACTTGAATAATCGAATAAAATCCCCATAAATCAGTACAGTTAAACTAGATAGCGCAAAGAGTCTGATGTGGTTAGTTTTATCTAAGTCGTGGACTCGCATTTTACGCTTGCTTTGGTATATACTATGCGCGTAGATAAAAAGGTTTATCTACGCTTATTCACATCATTGCCAATTGTAGTACTTAATTGATTTCCAACTGAATACAATTATGTACTGTAATTGGTACTTTGATGGCAACTTATTAGAACACATTTAAGGAACATTTTAAGTGCAAGCAATTATTAAAGAATTTCAACTAGGTCAACATACAGTTACCCTAGAAACCGGTGCAATCGCTCGTCAAGCAGACGGCGCAGTACTAGCAAGTATTGGCGACACATCAGTATTAGTTACTGTTGTTGGTAAGCGTGAAGCACAACCTGGCCAAGATTTTTTCCCACTAACAGTTAACTACCAAGAGCGTATGTACGCTGCAGGTCGTATCCCTGGTGGTTTCTTAAAGCGTGAAGGTCGTCCTAACGACGGTGAAACACTTATTGCACGTCTAATTGACCGTCCAATTCGTCCACTTTTCCCAAATGGTTTTGTAAACGAAGTACAAGTTATTGCTACTGTTGTTTCTGTTAACCCTGAAATTCAACCTGATATGGTTGCGATGATCGGTACTTCAGCAGCACTTGCTATCTCTGGTATCCCATTCAGTGGTCCAATTGGTGCAGCGCGCGTTGGTTACATCAACGGCGAATACGTACTTAACCCAACGCTAAAAGAGCTTGAAGAAAGCCAACTTGATTTAGTTGTTGCTGGTACTGATAACGCAGTACTTATGGTTGAATCAGAAGCTGACGTACTTGCAGAAGACGTTATGCTAGGTGCGGTTGTATATGGTCATGAGCAATCTCAAGCTATCATCAACGCAATTAACGAATTCAAAGCAGAAGCTGGCAAGCCTACATGGGATTGGGCAGCACCTGAAAAGAACGTTGCTTTAGAAGATAAAGTAGCAGCAATCGCAGCTGATAAAGTAGGCGAAGCTTACCGCATCACTGATAAAGTGGCTCGTAAAGAAGCACTTGGCGTAGCTAAAGACGAAGTTGTTGCTGTATTAACAGCTGAGCTTGTTGAAGGCGAGTCACTAGATAAGCAAGAAGTTGGCAAAGTATTTGGTTCTCTTGAGAAGAAAATCGTACGTGGGCGCATCACTGCTGGCGAAAAACGTATCGATGGTCGTGAACCAGATATGATCCGTGCACTTGACGTAATGACTGGCGTATTACCACGTACTCACGGTTCTGCAATCTTTACGCGTGGTGAAACACAAGCACTTGTAACAGCTACACTTGGTACAGAACGTGATTCACAGTTAATCGATGATTTAACTGGGACACATAAAAACCACTTTATGCTTAACTATAACTTCCCTCCGTTCTGCGTAGGTGAAACTGGTTTTGTAGGTTCTCCTAAGCGTCGTGAAATCGGCCACGGTAACCTAGCTAAGCGCGGTATCCAAGCTGTAATGCCTACATTGACTGAGTTCCCTTACTCAATCCGTGTTGTATCTGAGATCACTGAATCAAATGGTTCATCTTCAATGGCATCAGTATGTGGTACTTCACTTGCACTTATGAATGCGGGTGTGCCAATTAAAGCGTCTGTTGCGGGTATCGCGATGGGTCTAGTTAAAGAAGACGAAAAATTCGTAGTTCTTTCTGACATCTTAGGTGATGAAGATCACTTAGGTGACATGGACTTTAAAGTAGCTGGTACTGCTGCAGGTATCACTGCACTACAGATGGATATCAAGATTGAAGGTATCACTCAAGAAATCATGCAAATTGCGCTTAAACAAGCAAAAGCTGCACGTTTACACATCTTAGGTGTGATGGATGAAGCGATTTCTGCTCCATCTGAAGAGCTTTCAATGTTTGCTCCACGTATCTACACTATGAAGATACCACAGAAGAAAATCGCAGAAGTTATCGGTAAAGGCGGCGCAACTATTCGTCAACTTACTGAAGAAACAGGTACTACGATTGAAATCGGTGACGACGGTACAATCAAAATTGCAGCAACAGACGGTGAAAGCGCAGCAAATGCAATCAGCCGCATTGAGCAATTAACAGCTGAACTAGAAGTAGGTACTATCTACGAAGGTAAAGTTGTACGTATCGTTGATTTCGGTGCGTTTGTAAACATTCTTCCTGGTAAAGATGGCCTAGTACATATCTCTCAGATCAGCACTGAGCGCGTAAATAACGTGACAGATCACCTATCTGAAGGTCAAGAAGTTAAAGTTAAAGTACTAGAAGTAGACCGTCAAGGCCGCGTACGTTTAAGTATCAAAGAAGCAATGGAATCAGCAGCTGCCGAAGCTGATGTACCAACTGACGCTTAATTGTTGATATTTAATCCAGATATTCTCTGGATAATATAAAAAGGGGCTGTATAGCCTCTTTTTTTATGCTTTAATGAAACCTCTGTGGATAGCACTTGTCCTATCAGTTTGCTACTTATCTTGGTATAAAGGATTTTAATGATACTTAAACACATAGCCTTGGCATCGTTTGCTATTCTGTCTTTAAGCGCCTGTCAATCTACTTCGCAAGCACAACCGACTGCGATTGTGAATGTGCCTTTCACTGCGCCTTTAGCGTCTGATTTTCGTAGTGAAATAGCGATAGCTCGTTATTCTGAATTATTAAATCGTGCGGATCTAGCGCCAGATCAACAAGCAAAATTATTTTATGACCGTGGCGTATTATTTGATAGTTTAGGTATGTCTACTTTGGCGCGGATTGATTTTAATCGTGCTGTGCAATTGAAGCCCGATTTAGCCGAAGTGTATAACTTTTTAGGTATTCACCATACCTTGATGCAACAATTTGAAAAAGCTTATGAATTTTTTGATTCAGCATTAGAACTCAATGAGCAACACGAATATGCCTACTTAAATCGTGGTATTGCTCTTTACTATGGCGATAGAGCAAATCTTGCAGCGGCTGATCTTAAAGAGTTTTTATCACGTTCGCCAAGTGATCCTTACCGGGTATTATGGCTTTATCTAGCGCAAGCAAGCGCTGATCCTGTGCAAGCTTTAGCAAACTTAAAAAGCAACGCACAAGGGCTGGATGATAGCCAATGGGCGTATAGTTTAATATCACTTTATTTGGGCGATATGAGCGAACAGAGCTTTTTAACAAGTCTTGCTGATGGTGTTAAAACTGAACAAGAATATGCGCAGCGGCTATGCGAAGCTTACTTTTATTTAGCTAAAATATATCAAGCTAAAGGGCTTGATTATCAAGCCGCAGATTTCTTTCGTTTGGCACTTGCCACCAATGTGCATGAGTTTGTGGAATATAAATATGCCCGTTTAGAGCTTGAGTTAATGGCTGGTGAAAACGACAGTTAAATTATTTATTAGCGTTGTTGTTATGCTGAGTTTGGGATATTTACCAAGCTCAGTTAATCAGCATCGCGATATTGCCTTTTGGCATGTAAAACATACCCCAGATTCTATTCTTATTAGTTATTATCGTTTTATTGACGATTTTAATACTCAGCTTAATTCATTGACTGATGCTACCTTATACTTATTAGCTATAAATGCTGTTACGGATGCACAATTTGCTTGGGCACTGCGGTTACTAACAAATGATCTGGCACAATCGGCTTTACCTTTTTGGCGTGTTAGCGTGGCTCAGCAAAGTGTTGATAAACGCCGCAGACTCAGTGCATTGTTACTGCAATCAGAACGTTGGGATGATTTAACATCACTGGCAGAGCAACACCTGTTGCCTGCAAGTCATGCGGCAGAACAATTAAAATTACACCATGGCGCCACACCGGCGAGTATTGACCAAAGCTTTGCCAGTCATGAGGGATTTTTATTATCCTTTTCACAGCTACAAGCGCAACCGCAGTGTCAGTTTAATGTGTTGATGATGACAGATCATCGCCAAGGTTTAGCAAAACTTAATGCATTTAAAATTCGTTATCAACAACAGCCCCAACCGAGCTCCGATAGCTTTTGTTTTAGTGAACCTATTTATTTAGGGGATTCCATAAACTGCCAACAACAGCCACAATATGCCGCTAAATGTGATTGGCAGCCTTTAGCTCAAAATAAAGCTTGGCCAACGGGCTTTGATTTTATAGTGATGATGACCGCAACGGGTTCAGGCAATGTGCAAGGTGGCATAATGCACTTAAACTCGGCGAGTTATTACGGTTTATTTTTACATGAGTTGATGCACTTTAACGGCTTTGAAGATGAGTATCCGTTACCCGCAGCGAAGCAGGGGTGGCTATGTAATCAAAAAGGCTTGGTGGCGCCGAACCTTTTTATTGCTAATGATCTTACACCACCGGCTGGTTGGCAGCTAAGTGATAGCTGTCAAACACCAATTAAAGCATATAAACCAAGTCATAACTGGTCAATTATGCAATATCAACAAATCCCTTTGTCAGTGCGTTATCAACAATTATGGTTGCAACATATTACTGATCCGACCTATCAACCACTACGATTTAGCGACTATTTTCAGCAATTTAAAGCACCTATGAACTTTATAAACAAAATGACAAAAAAAAATATTGAGGGATAAAGTTGTAAATAATATGCTGTCAGCACTAAAATAGTACAAAATAACAGCAGGTAGGAGAGCTTACTATAGACAAAATCCTCCCTGATCAGTATAACTATATATCTATAAAGCGTTTATTGAAGCTAAAATTAAAACCATCCGAAATGACCAGTACTAAACTAAAACTAACTAGCAGTGTATTGATACTCTTATGACTTCAAAAGGTTTCTCTCTATGACTTTGCTCTGGATACCCCTGTTATCCTTAATTGGCAGTGTTATTTCTTCCTGCACCGGCAAATTGACTCGTAATCAATCGACGAGCTTAACTATGCTAGCGCCCTTATGCGCTTTAGCAATTGCGATTTATCACACGCCAGCGGTTTTAGCGGGTGAAACTATTCGCTTTACCACACAATGGATCCCAGCTTTGGGTATGGAGCTTGCTTTTCGCTTAGATGGCTTAAGCTTATTGTTTATCTTTATGATCTTAGGGATCGGGTTGCTGGTTATTTTTTATACCCGCTATTACTTAAGTAATAATGACTCGATGCCAAAATTATACTGTTACTTAATGCTGTTTATGACTGCAATGCTCGGTATTGTTATGTCGAATAACGTGATTCAACTATGGCTTTTTTGGGAATTAACCAGTATCAGCTCATTTTTGTTAATCAGTTTTTGGTGGCATAAATCAGAAGCTCGCAAAGGGGCACGTATGGCATTAGCAGTCACAGGAGCCGGTGGATTGGCTCTGCTAGGTGGCTTATTACTGCTCGGTGATATTGTTGGTAGCTATGATTTAGATGTTATTTTAGCTAGCAAAATATTGATCCAATCGCATGACTTATATGAAGTTGCATTAGTGTTGGTATTGCTTGGCGCATTTACTAAATCAGCTCAATTCCCATTTCATTTTTGGTTACCCCATGCAATGGCGGCCCCTACGCCAGTGAGTGCTTATTTGCATTCAGCGACTATGGTAAAAGCAGGTATCTTCTTACTAGCACGTTTTTATCCAGCATTAGCTGGAACAGATACCTGGTTTATTTTGGTTGCCATGACCGGCTTAACAACGCTATTGGTTGGCGCTTATATTGCTTTATTTAAGCATGATTTAAAAGGGCTGCTGGCGTATTCAACTATTAGCCATCTAGGTTTGATCACTTTATTACTTGGGTTAGATACTGAACTTGCCACCGTAGCGGCAATATTTCATATTATTAACCATGCAACGTTTAAAGCGTCATTGTTTATGGCCACCGGCATTATTGACCATGAAACTGGTACGCGAGATATGCGCAAGCTCAATGGTATGTGGCGATTTATGCCCTATACAGCCACACTGGCAATGGTTGCCGCTGCGGCAATGGCTGGGGTGCCGCTATTAAATGGCTTCTTGTCAAAAGAAATGTTTTTTGCTGAAACCTTGCATCAACAAATACTTGGTTCTATGTCGTGGCTTATTCCTGTATTAGCAACTCTAGCGGCTGCTTTTTCTGTGGCATATTCGGCACGCTTTATTCACGATGTATTCTTTAATGGCGACCCAATCAATTTACCAAAAACACCGCATGAGCCCCCACGTTATATGCGCGTGCCAATCGAAATACTGGTTGTGTTGTGCTTATTAGTCGGTATGTTTCCAAACTTTGTGGTGGATGGTATTTTGTCAGCAGCGTCGCTAGCAGTTCTTGGGGAAGCGACACCACAGTTTAAACTGTCAATTTGGCATGGCTTTAATTTACCATTGCTTATGAGTGCAATGGCTGTCGTGGGCGGTGTATTTATATATATTCAGCGTAAACATCTATTTAAGTTCCAAGCATCACTACCTCCATTAAATGCTAAAAAGACTTTTGAGCGATTTGTCTATACGATCATTAAGTGGAGTCAAGCAAAAATCAGCAGCACCGAAAATGGTTCTCTGCAACGTTACATTGTTGTGATGTTAGGGGTGGTATTACTGTGTGCTGGTTGGCCATTGTTTGAAATGAACGCTTTGGCGGGTACTGCACCGCGTACACCCATCGATTTTCATAATGCCATTGGTGCAGGTTTAATGATCATCGGTGCCATTAGTACTTTGATTTGGCATCGTTCAAGGATGGTATCGTTATTGATGATATCAATCGTAGGGTTAATGGTTTCAGTAGCATTTACACGCTTTTCAGCGCCCGATTTAGCGCTTACTCAGTTAACCGTAGAGGTAGTGACAGTTATTTTATTAATGCTGGCATTATTTTTCTTGCCGCAACGCACCCCTAAAGAGTCGAGTTCATTACGTATTTTACGTGATTTAGGGATTGCTTCAGCAGTGGGGGTGGTTATTGCCAGTATTTGTTATGCATTATTAACGCGCCCGCTTGAGTCAATTTCAGATTTCTTTATCGCCAATGCAAAAACTGGCGGAGGCGGCACCAATGTGGTAAACGTTATTTTGGTTGATTTCAGGGGCTTTGATACCCTAGGGGAAATCACGGTACTGGGTATTGCAGCGTTAGGTATTTATAAAGTATTAACTAACCTACCATTGTTTATGCCAGCCAGCGACAGTGAAGGTCGCCCTTGGGCGCGAGAACGTTATCCACTGTTATTAGCCAGTATTTCACAAAGTTTATTGCCATTAGCGTTATTAGTCTCTGCGTATATCTTCTTACGCGGTCATAACTTACCTGGTGGGGGGTTTATTGCTGGGTTAGTCACTGCAATTGCCTTTATTTTGCAATATATGGCTCATGGCTCAATTTGGATCTCTGAGCGCTTTGATGTGAACTATCGAAAGATTATTGCCTCGGGTATCGCCATTGCAATGTTAACAGGGCTAGGAAGTTGGGCATTTGGACGACCGTTTTTAACCACCTGGTTTGAATATTTTGATGTGCCATTTATCGGCAAAGTGGAATTGGCCAGTGCCATCGTATTTGATTTAGGTGTTTACATGACCGTAGTCGGCGCGACCTTAATGATACTCGCAAGCCTAGGTAAGTTAACCGCAGATACACCTAAAAAAGAGGTAAATATTTAATGGAACTGTTATACGCATCATGCGTTGGTGTATTAGTGACTTGTGGGGTGTACTTGATCCTAAGAGCACGGACTTTTCCGGTAGTATTAGGGTTAACGATGCTGTCATACGCAGTGAACTTATTTTTATTCTCTGCAGGGCGCTTAACTATTAATAAAGCCGTCGTGCTTGGTACTGGCACTGACTATGCAGATCCGCTACCGCAAGCTTTAGTTTTGACTGCTATTGTAATTGGTTTTGCAATGACTGCCTTTGTGGTGATTTTGGCCATTCGTGGTCGTGCTGATTTAGGCAATGATCATGTAGATGGTCACTTAGGTAAAGTTGAACACAAGGAGCACAAATGATCCAGCATCTAGCTTCTTGGCCAATTTTACTACCTATGCTTGCCGGCATTATTTTACTGCTACCCCCTTGTGGGAAAAGTATTCCTATTCGTCGTGTTGCCTCTGTAGTCATGGCATTATTAAGCACCTTAGTTAGTGCGCTATTATTATGGCAAGTTTTCCAGTCAGGCATTATTGTGTATGCCATCGGCGACTGGCAAGCGCCATTTGGGATCGTGTTGGTTGCTGATTTAGTGTCAGTTCTGCTGGTGTTATTAACGTCATTTTTAGGTTTGGCTGTTACTGTATACAGCTGTATGGGGGATGATGAAAAAGGGGGCTTTTTTCATCCATTAGTACACTTTTTGGTACTGGGCGTTAACGGTGCGTTTTTAACGGGGGATTTATTCAACCTGTTTGTATTTTTTGAAGTGCTGTTAATTGCTTCCTACTCATTACTAATGCATAACGGCGATAAACACAAAACACGATCAGCCATTCAATACGTGAGTTTAAACTTGATTGGTTCGAGTGTGTTTTTGATTGCACTGGGTATTTTATATGGTGTCTTAGGCACGTTGAATATTGCCGATATGGCACAAAAAGTGTCGCAGTTACAGGGCGATGACGTCTACCTTGCAAAAATTGGTGGGTTGTTACTGATGGTTGTTTTTGCGCTAAAAGGCGCATTGTTACCGCTGCACTTGTGGTTACCTAATACTTACGCGAGTGCAATGCCTGTGGTGGCGGCGTTATTCGCAATTATGACTAAAGTGGGTGTATACGCCATGCTGCGTGTCTATACCGTTATCTTTGGTGATGAAGCAGGGCAACTTGCACACATGGCACAACCTTGGTTGTGGGGCTTGGCCGTTGCAACTATTATAGTTGGCTCCATTGGTGTTGTTGCCGCGCAAGATTTACGCAAGCTTACTGCTAATTTAGTGATTGTATCGGTGGGGACGTTAGTGGCCTTAGTTGCATTACAAAACGTGAATGCCACAGCGGCGCTGTTGTATTACTTAGTGCATTCAACCTTAGTGTGCGCGGCTTTATTTTTAGTGGCCGACCTGATTGCTCATCAGCGTGGTAAGGTTGCAGATCGTTTAGCGTCAGGACGCGGCGTAGCGCAACCATATTTATTAGGCACGTGCTTTATTATTGCTGCTTTAGCTGTAGTCGGCATGCCCCCACTGTCAGGGTTTGTTGGTAAAGTATGGATTTTAAAAACCACCTTAGATAGCGAAAAAGCATTACTATTTTGGCCAGTTTACTTGCTTGCCAGCTTTGCATTATTGGTCGCATTATCTCGAGCAGGTACTACCTTATTTTGGGAACGAAAACACCAAGACAGTGAACCGACTGAAGGAGTAAAAGCACATCCATTGCAGGTCACAGCAATAATTGCTTTATTAGTTTGTTCGCCTTTGTTAGTGATCTTTGGCGGCGCAGTAAGTGAATATATGATTGCTGCTGCTACGCAATTGCATAATATTACCGGTGGTATTAATGCGGTACTTGGAGGGGGCTTATAATGCGTTTAGAATCACGTTTTCGTTGGTTAGCAACACCTTTTCGCAGTGCATTATTGTTTGTCGTATGGCTGCTACTTAATAACAGCGTATCGGTTGGTCATATAGTGTTGGCTGTGATATTCGCTATTTTAATTCCTTTAGTCAGTTTTCCATTTCGTGAACCGCAACCGCTTATTATTAAGCCCGGTTTAGCGCTAAAGCAGTTAATTATCGTGATGTACGATATTATTACCGCCAATATGCAAGTCGCATTGCTTATCTTAGGGCCAGTTAAAAAACTGCGTCCCGCATTTGTAAAAGTACCAATAGAGCTCAGTCATGCCATGCCTATCACTATTTTGGCAAGCACAGTGTCGCTTACACCGGGCACCGTAAGTGCTGAGGTATACCCGATACCTGAATCTCTCGCTGAAGGGGAGCAACCAACGCAGCGTTATTTGCTTATTCATGTATTAGATTTAGATGACGAGCAAGCGTTGATCGACACCATTAAACAACGTTACGAAGCACCACTTAAGGAGATATTTCAATGTTAGAAACAGTCTTTTTAATTGTTTTTGCCATGATTGGTTTATCGCTACTGCTGAACTTATGGCGTTTGGTGGTCGGCCCTTCGGTACCTGATCGCATTTTAGCGCTAGATACTATGTATATTAATACCATAGCGTTAATTATTTTATACGGCATGAGTATGGGCACAGGATTGTATTTTGAAGCTGCACTGTTAATCGCGATGCTTGGCTTTGTAAGTACAGTAGCGGTATGTAAGTACTTGTTACGTGGCGACATCATCGAATAAAGGGTAATAACATGATCAGTGAATGGATAGTTTCTATATTATTATTAATCGGTGGTGTATTTATATTAATAGGCTCGATAGGCCTTATCAAAATGCCGGACTTTTTTATGCGTCTGCATGGTCCTACAAAAGCAACAACCCTTGGCATGGCTGGAATGCTAATCGCCGCGATGGTATTTTTTAGTAACACGCAAGATGGCGTTAGTGTCAAAGAATTATTGATCTCAATTTTCTTATTGATCACCGCACCGATCAGCGGTTACATGCTAATAAAATCAGCAATACACCATAAACTAAAAGCTAAGGATGGCACCAAAGGTTTGGATAACATCGAAGACGATTAATTTTTTGAAGATTGAAGATTAATATCAGCCCGTTAAGTTACTTTAACGGGCTTTTTATTCACGATTTTTATTTGTACACTCAAACCTATCATCAAGCATGACGATCACAGTGGTAAAGGCGAACAAATTAAACCAATAGATATCAGTGGATTTGGCTGTAATGTGTTAAGTTTTAAACGGTAAGCTTTAAGTTGCTCTGAGCTAAATTTAATATCAGCATGATAAATTTATATTATTTGCGTTTGTAGGTTTACTGTACGAGGTTAATAAGCGAATGATTGTATTTTAGATACTAAAGGAAGCTTTTTATATGGCTAAAAAAGAGTTGATCGACCAAGATGGACAAGTCGACTTTGGTATTTTTCCAGATGGAGTAGATGACATCAATTACTTGGGTTTTGACCTGCGTAGTACTATGGGTAAATCCAGAAGTTCGCTTTTTAAAAAGTTAAGCTTTAATCAATTTCAATTTATTAGTTTGAGTTGTGAGCAGTTAATTATTGGTTTAGCGATTGTTGATTTAAAAATTGCGAGTCACTGTTTTGTATATGTATACGACCCACAAACGACAGAATTCGATGAAGTCAGTTTTATCAGCTTACTGGCTTTAAATACGTGTATTGATAGCACACCAAACACCGGGCAAGCGACTTTTCGAAAAGGGCGTAACAGCGTAACTATTAATACAACCGCTAAGCCGCAAATACGCTCGGTAGAGGTAAATTTAAAGTCCGGGCTGAAAATTAGTGCCTGTATTGATGAATCGATAAATTATAACCCGCTTGCGGTGTGTGTTCGTGCCGGTTTTACAGGCTTTCATTTTACCCAAAAAACTGCCGCATTACCCTGTACTGGAACACTTCAGTGGCGTGGTAACAAATATGTATTTGAAGAGCTTAAAGTACTGGCAAGTGTTGATTGGAGCGCGGGTTTCATGCGTCGCGAAACCTTTTGGAACTGGGGGAGTTTAGCCTGCACATTAGCCGATGGCCGCCGCTTAGGTTTAAATTTAAGTGCGGGGGTTATTGAAACAGGTTTTACCGAAAACGCCTTGTGGCTCGATGGCACGCTTTATAAAATTGATATGGTCGATTTTCAATTTGAGCGCTATGGTAATGCTAAAGCAACGAGTAAATGGCGGCTGCGTTCAAACGACGGTATCATCAATTTATACTTCGAACCCGCAGGTAAACGCCAAGATAAAACCAACTTAATTATTATCGCGACTAACTTCACTCAACACTTCGGCCGTTACTATGGTGAAATAACTCTTGCAGACGAAGTTATCACACTTAACGGCGAATGGGGATTTACCGAAGACCACTATGCGAAGTGGTAAAGAGTACTTAATACCAATCGACTTAAATATTTAACCATTCTAGCGAGCTAAATAAAGCGCTAACTGCGTTATAATTTTTTCAAGTAGAACAACTGCATGTCAAAATTTATGCCTTGTTATCACTCCATTTATCTGTGGCTATAAATGGTCAGTAACTTAACACGATTGGTATAACCTGACTATCGTTTAAAAATGAACTTAACATCTATCCCAAGATCAGCTCGTTGCCGCGTCACTAAATTCAATCGATTTGTTTAACGACTATAGTGCTTAATGCACTGCGTGATAATGTAACGACTAATGTACCAACGCCACAAGCAATCAAGACCAAACCTAGATTTTGAGCTGCACCGGCCAGTCCCAAACCATTGCCAATCAAAAGGTAATAAATAAGTCCAAATAGCGCTGCGGCACTCCCTACTTGGTGTTTGTAGTCACTTAAAGCCATACTGAGTACATTGGGGATCGCAATGGCGAAAGCCATCACGACGATCATCATTGGCGCGATAAACCAAATCGAATCTTGTATTAGGTAAACACCGACAGCACCCAACGTGAGTAAAGTCGCGGCAGCTTGCAACAGCAAATGCTGCGACACATGCTTCGCCAGCAAGCCGTTGTTAAGATAACTCCCCAGCAGTGAGCCAAGTCCCAAAAAAATCCCACTGTAACCAAATTGCTCAGGCGTGAACCCCAGCGCTGCGAAATTAAATCCGCCCAGTTGGTAATAAGAAAAAAGGGAAGTGTTGTAAAGTGTCACCAACAATTACCACTGACATTTTTTAACTAACTTAAACCAAGAACGAGTAAACTTTTTAGGGAGGATTTTCTTTGGTGGTACGATAGGGACTTCGAGCTTTTTAGCAAAGTAACGGTGTACAAAGGTTTTCATTTGATCGCTTTCTAATTGCTCGTAAGCTATTTGCAATTGTGCTATGTCTTTTCGGCTAACATAATTTCCTTTAAGTTTTTTAAAACGCATTTCCAGCCACAGTAATAAAGCTTGTTTAGCCTCATTGGGAAAGGCATGGGTTAAAGTAGATGTGGGTCCGTATAACCTTTCAAAGTTTATTGTTTGATCTTGAATCAAAAATACCATTAACAAATTTAATCCTGCAGAAATTTGCCCTGCACGTTTGTCAATAATTTGATAACGGCTTAAGGCACTACGAAAATAATGTTCAGCTTCTGGGATTTTATTCTCATCAAGTGCCAAATAGCCCAGGTTACTTTCTATCATGGCGACAACGTTAGGGAGGTTTAAACGCACCGTGAAATTATAGCTTTCGGCATATAGGTTACGCGCTTCGTCATTGTTATTTTGTGCCATAGCGACAAGTGCCATACTGTTGGTAAGCGTCAAGCGTTGACGATCATTTGCAGCGTATTTATAACCACATTGAAAACTTAGTTGCGCATCATCTAAATACTCCGCATAGCGGAGCCAAATACCTAATGCACTCATAATAGACGTTATTTTCTTTTTGAAATAAGGGGCTTGCTGCTGACTAAATATCGCATCTACAGACTGATGAAGACGGTAAAATTGGCTGGTCGGAACGGCTGCTCGGGCGTTAATAAGATGCCACCGAATAAATAACTCAGGTGAAACTTTATCGATATCGTCAAGATTTTCAAGAATAATAATAGATTGTGCTGGGTTGACCACAAGGTAGTCTTCAGCTTCGTTTAACTTATTTTCAAAAGTGCTTAGTTCAGTAGCAAAAGCTTGCTGAAAACCAAGTAACAGGAACCAAAATATAACGAAAAGCCGTAACAACTTGATCTCAATTACTTAATAATATGATTGATAATTATAGTTGTCGCAGTCAGACAAATCAAAGTTAATAATCCATATTAAGTTCTTTTAGTCATATTGTATCTAATGGTAATATTTATCTATAAAAGCGAAAATAACACAGCTCAAAAGCCCTAAATCTGTACAGGTTTAGGGCCTTCATTTATTTACTGTTAATGCAAATCAGCTTAAAAATTTACAGCTTTTTACTATTCGTCTATCGATCTCAATAAGGCATTAATTCCCACTTTTTCGCGGGTTTGTTGATCCACTTTTTTCACGATAATTGCTGCGTACAGACTGTGGCTACCATCTTTTGACGGTAATGCGCCAGGCACTACAACAGCACCAGCTGGTACGCGGCCGTAATGGATTTCGCCGGTTTCACGGTCATAGATACGCGTGCTTTGACTGATGTACACACCCATCGAAATAACGGCACCTTCTTCAACAATAACGCCTTCAACAATTTCTGAACGTGCGCCAATAAAGCAGTTGTCTTCGATGATAGTCGGATTCGCTTGTAACGGCTCTAAAACGCCACCTATGCCAACACCTCCTGATAAGTGTACGTTCTTACCAATTTGTGCACATGAGCCCACTGTTGCCCATGTATCAACCATAGTGCCATCATCAACGTAAGCACCAATGTTTACATAAGAAGGCATTAATACGACGTTTTTACCGACGAAGCTGCCTTTGCGGGCAACGGCGTTTGGTACTACGCGCATGCCACCTTGCTGAAATTGTTCCGGCGTATAGTCGCTAAATTTCAGCGGTACTTTGTCGTAAAATTGGTTTACGCCGTCGTTCATTGGTTGGTTATCGCGAATGCGAAATGATAATAAAACTGCTTTTTTAAGCCATTGGTGGACGACCCATTCACCACTGATTTTTTCAGCAACCCGGGCTGCACCACTATCAAGTAGCTCAAGTACATCGATGATGGCTTGTTTTACATCACTAGATACTGTGCTTGGGCTGATGTTATCGCGGTTATCCCAGGCGTTTTCAATGGTGGTTTTTAAATCTGACATAAGATCCTCTTATTCGGTTTCTGCGTTGAGTTTTTTACGCAATGCTTGATGAATTTTTGCTTGTTCTTCATCGGTAAGGGCTTGGTATTCGTTATTCGATACCACGAAGAAATCTTCTGCACGTTCACCTACAGTGGTGATCCGCGCGGCGTGTATATGTAATAAGTGGGCTTGAAACACTTCGGCTATTTTGGTTAATAAACCAGGGATATCTACCGCTTGAATTTCGATTAAGCTGCGATCTTTACGCGGGTGAGGGCGCAAGATGATTTTTGGCTTAATATTAAAATCTTTAAAGCGTTGTGAGCGATTCTTTTTAAAGCGAATTTTCTTTTTCGGATCGGCAAGTGCTTGATCAAGGCCGCGTTTGATTGACTGCGCTTGAGCGCTGGCAATCGGGTCACCACTGACTTCAAGTACTACAAAGCTAAACAGCACATAGCCGTCGCGAGTGGTGAGTACTTGGGCGTGTTGAATTTGCGCTTTTTTAGAGCCAATCACACTGACCAAACGGGCAAATAAAGCACCGGAGTAGGGGCTGTAGACAAATACTTGGGTACCGCCGTGCATGGCTGTATTTGATACCGCAACACTGGGTTGGCTTAAATCGTCACAGTTTAGTAAATGTTCGGTGTGCCATGATAGCTGTTGTTCACTAAAGGCAGTAAAGTAATTTGCTTTAAAGCGGCTCCAAATTAAATCAATTTGTTCTTCAATGTAACCATTGTTGATGAGGCGTTGTTTGGCTTGGTGCTTTTTATCGCGAATTTGGTCGCGCTGATCCATTGGGTTTTCAAGGCCGAGCCGTAAAGCACGCTGAGTATGTAGATACAACTCACGCAATAGGGTGTTCTTCCAATCATTCCACAAATTATCATTAGTAGCGCGAATGTCTGCCACCGTTAAGCAATATAGGTAATCAAGTTGTCGCTCGGTTTTAACTCGCGTAGCAAAGTCTTTTATCACATCTGGGTCGTTAATATCTTTACGCTGTGCAGTTACAGACATAAGTAAATGATTACTAACAAGCCAAGCAATTAATTTACCATCAGAAGTAGAAAAACGGTGTAATTTAGCAAATGCAATGGCGTCAACAGCCCCGAGTTCTGAGTGATCGCCACCACGGCCTTTGGCAATGTCATGGAAGATACCCGCTAAATACAGTAGCTCGGGCTTGTCCATGCGGGTGACTATTTCACAACAAATAGGAAACTCATTGACGTTTGTTTTATCAAAATATTGATAAATATTGTTGATCAACTTATGAGTATGTTCATCCACAGTATAAGCGTGAAATAAGTCAAACTGCATCTGGCCAAAAATATTACGCCACTGCGGTAAGTACGCAGCTAACATGCCGTGTTTGTGCATTAAAGTAAATGCACGACCCATGCCGTTAGGGTGTTTAATTAAGCGTAAAAAGGCTTCTCGACAAGCGGCATAATCTTGTAAATCTCCTAAAAGACGACGTCGCACTTGGCGAATGGTACGGATAGTACTTGGGTAAATATGGGTAATCTCAGGGTTATCAGCAATATGTTCAAATAATACAAACAGTTGTTCACGGCGAAAAAATACAGATGGATTTTTTACTTTAATTTGATGGCCAGCACGTTCAAAATTACGATCGAGTTCAACCACTGCTTGTTCGTTACTTTCCGGCAAAATGCTTTGTTCAAAATATGATAACAACATTTGATTTAGCTCACGAACACGGCTCATGATCCTAAATAAACGCTTCATCATTCGCTCAACAGAGGCTTTCCCATCGCTACCAAAACCAAGTAAATCAGCGGCCAGTGGTTGATGATCAAATAACAACCGGTTCTCTGAGCGTCCAGCGGCTAAATGCAGTGCAAAACGGATATTCCAGAGATTTTCTAAACACTCAAGTAGCTCTTGGTATTCCTCATGAGTGAGGTAGCCGTGGCTAATAAGCTCTTGTAAGGTTTCAGCCCGAAAATGCTTTTTAGCAACCCAAATGATGGTTTGTAGATCTCGCAGGCCACCGGGGTTTTCTTTGATATTAGGTTCGAGATTATATGCTGTGCCGTGACATTTTTTATGACGTAGTTGTTGCTCGTTTACTTTTGCTAAAAAGAATTCGTCAGAGTGCCATATTGGTGTGTCGAGAATATGCGCTTTGAGTTTTTCGTATTCGATATGGTTACCAAACAGCAAGCGGCTTTCGAGTAAGCTGGTGGCAAAAGTTACGTCTTCACGCTTTTGCTCAATCGCTTGCTCAATGGTACGAACACTATGACCAATCTCTAAATTGAGATCCCATAGCATAGTAACGAACTGGCCTATTTTTTCACAGATTGCCTCTGATGGTTGTTCGGTAACCAATAATAAAAAATCAATATCTGAATAGGGGTGCAGCTCACCGCGGCCATATCCACCCACGGCTATCAAGGCTAAATCAGGTTCATGGGCTAAATCATAAACATGAAACAGTTTGATCAGTAGACGGTCAATAAATTCAGCCCGGGCATTAATCAAGTTACCGACGGGTTGTTTTGAAAACTCGTTTTGTAACCACTTATAAAAATAATGAGAACAATCGCGATAATCAGTTAATTGCTCAGCATCGCTGAGCAATTTTTTAACTTTATTGGGTAATGCCACGTGGGCTGGCTCCTTAGCACACTAATTCACTCTAAGTTAGGTGAGTCAGTCTTTAATGTTCAATGATCCGGTCAATCGTATCATCTGATCGAAGCGTTAAAATTTCAACACCCTTTTCAGTGACTAATAAAGTGTGTTCCCACTGAGCAGACAGACTACGGTCTTTAGTAACCACAGTCCAGTCATCTTTTAGTAGTTTACACTGGCGTTTACCCGCGTTAACCATTGGTTCAATAGTTAAACACATACCGGCTTTTAGGGCTTCGCCAGTACCAGCGCGGCCATAATGCATAATTTGTGGCTCTTCGTGAAATTCTGCACCAATACCGTGGCCGCAATATTCACGAACGATAGAATAATTAAAGCCCTCAGCATATTTTTGTATCGCTTCACCAATATCACCTAAACGCACACCAGGTTTAACCATTTTTATTGCTAAATAAAGGCTTTCTTGCGTTACTTCAGCAAGGCGCTTTCCTTGGATGTTTGGCGTGCCAACATGAAACATTTTTGAGGTGTCGCCGTGGTAACCATCTTTGATAACCGTGATATCGATATTGACACTGTCGCCATCTTTTAATGCTTTGTCGTTAGGAATACCATGGCAAATTACATGGTTTACTGAGGTGCAAATTGATTTAGGAAAACCATGGTAGTTTAGTGGCGCAGGAATTGCCTTTTGCACATCGACAATATAATTATGACAAATTGTATTTAGTTCATCAGTGGTTACACCGGGAACTACATGTGACTCTATCATTTCCAGGACATCTGCCGCTAAGCGCCCGGCTACACGCATTTTCTCTATTTCTTCAGGGGTCTTGATCACAGCACTCATGGAGGCTCCATTGTCGAGTTTTACACATTTATCGCCGCACAAATTTTGCACGCGACGTTGAATATTTGTTTTTAATATGGTATAAAGCGCGCCGTCTTTTTACAAATAAATTCTTAATTGATTTTTTGTATTTAAGGCAAACACAATTTTATTTTAACACACACACGTATCGTCACATACACTTGGGTGCATTTCAGTTTCATTTAACTGCGGTGTTGGTGCTATGGGATATGTGGAGGCCTAACCCTAAACTAAACAGAGGAAATACAAAATGGCAAACGTTTCAATGCGCGACATGCTTCAAGCTGGTGTTCACTTCGGTCACCAAGCACGTTACTGGAATCCTAAGATGAAGCCTTTCATCTTCGGCGCACGTAACCGTGTTCATATCATCAACCTTGAGCAAACTGTTCCAATGTTCAACAACGCACTTAAGTTTTTAACTGGTGCTGCGTCAAACAAAGGTAAAGTTCTTTTCGTTGGTACTAAGCGCGCAGCAAGCGAGTCGGTTAAAGAAGCCGCTATCGCGAGCGATCAGTATTACGTAAATCACCGTTGGTTAGGTGGTATGTTGACTAACTGGAAAACAGTTCGTCAATCAATCAAGCGTCTTAAAGACCTTGAGATCCAAAGCCAAGACGGTACTTTCGAGAAGTTAACTAAGAAAGAAACGTTAATGCTTAACCGCGAAATGGAAAAGCTTGAAAAGAGCCTTGGCGGTATCAAAAACATGGGTGGTCTTCCTGACGCACTTTTCGTTATCGATGCAGACCACGAGCACATCGCTATCCGTGAAGCTAACAACCTAGGTATTCCAGTTGTTGCGATCGTTGATACTAACTCTAACCCAGACGGTGTTGATTTCATCGTACCTGGTAATGATGATGCTATCCGTGCAATTAACCTTTACACAGGCGCAGTTGCAGCAGCAATTACTGAAGGCCGTGAGAGCAATATCGTTGCTCAAGCTGAGAAAGACGACTTCGTAGAAGCTGAGTAATTAGCTGTCATCAAGTCTTCATCTAATTTTAGATGAAGACTTGCTATTCTTGTAGAGCGGGTAACCCGCTTATCTAAACCTGAATTCAGATTTGAGGATTTACTAATGGCTGTAACTACTGCCCTAGTTAAAGAATTACGCGAGCGTACCGGCGCTGGCATGATGGATTGTAAAAAAGCGTTAACTGAAACTGATGGCGACATCGAGTTAGCGATTGAAAATATGCGTAAAAGTGGCGCTGCAAAAGCGGCTAAAAAAGCAGGTAACATTGCTGCTGAAGGTACTATCATCATCAAGCAAAACGCAGGTGTTGCAGTACTAGTTGAAGTTAACTGTCAAACTGACTTCGTAGCAAAAGACGTAAGTTTCTTAGCATTTGCTAATAAAGTTGCTGATGCTGCTATTGCAGAAACGATTTCTATCGAAGACTTACAAGCTAAGTTCGAAGAAGATCGTGTTGAACTAGTAACTAAAATTGGTGAAAACATCAATGTACGTCGTCTACAGTACATCGCTGGCGAAACGCTAGTTGAGTACCGTCACGGTGAGCGTATTGGTGTTGTTGTTGCAGGTGTTGCTGATGAAGAAACACTTAAGCACATCGCAATGCACGTTGCTGCTTCAAACCCAGAGTACCTAGCACCTGAAGATGTACCTGCTGACGTTGTTGAAAAAGAAAAGCAAGTACAAATCGAAATCGCGATGAACGAAGGCAAGCCTGCTGAAATCGCTGAGAAGATGGTTGTTGGTCGCATGAAAAAATTCACTGGTGAGGTTTCTCTTACTGGTCAAGCTTTCATCATGGAACCTAAAAAATCTGTTGGTGAAATTCTTAAAGAGAAAAACGCAACAGTTACTGGCTTCGTACGTGTAGAAGTTGGTGAAGGTATCGAGAAGAAAACTGAAGATTTTGCTGCTGAAGTTGCTGCACAGATTGCTGCTGCTAAAGGTCAATAAAATCGATTTCCTTTGACGAAAAAGTGAGTTAGATGAAATTATTCTGTTATTTGCTTTTGCGTCATCGCTGAAAATTCTTTAAAATAACCGCGCTCTTTATGTGAAAATCATAAGCGCGGTTATTTTTTATCCTTTTTTTATAAAGTTGGCCCAAATACTATGACAATCAATCGTAAACCTATTTTTAGACGCGTTCTTCTCAAATTAAGCGGTGAAGCACTGATGGGAGACGAAGGCTTCGGCATCGACCCAAAAGTATTAGACCGTATGGCGCAAGAAATCAAAGAGCTTGTAGAACTCGACGTAGAAGTGGGTTTAGTTATCGGTGGCGGTAACTTTTTACGTGGCGGCTCACTTGCTGAGGCAGGTATGAATCGCGTAGTGGGCGATCATATGGGGATGCTAGCAACTGTTATGAATGGCCTTGCAATGCGTGATGCGTTGCACCGTGCATTTGTAAATTGCCGTTTAATGTCAGCTATCCCACTTAACGGTGTGTGTGATGCATACAACTGGGCTGAGGCAATTAGCTTATTAAAAACAGGGCGTGTAGTTATTTTTGCAGCCGGTACTGGTAACCCTTTCTTTACAACGGATTCGGCCGCGTGTTTACGCGGTATTGAAATTGAAGCCGATACCGTGATTAAAGCCACCAAGGTTGATGGTGTTTACAGTGATGATCCGGTGAAAAACCCTGACGCGACACTTTACCGTCACTTGAGCTACAATGAAATCATTGAAAAAGAATTAAAAGTAATGGATCTTGCGGCATTCACTCTTGCGCGTGATCACAAGATGCCATTGAGCGTATTTAACATGAACAAATCAGGCGCTTTAAAGCGTGTAATTATGGGCGAAGAAGAAGGCACTCTTATCTCTTCACAAGCTTCAGATGAAGTTATTAACTAGATTAGGATTGAACCGTGATAAACGATATTCAAAAAGATGCTGCAGAACGTATGCAGAAAAGTGTAACGGCACTTAGCAGTCAACTATCTAAAATCCGTACTGGCCGTGCTCATCCGGCAATATTAGATGGCATTATGGTGCCATATTACGGTGCACCAACGCCATTGAACCAAGTTGCCAATGTAACGATTGAAGATTCACGTACATTAGCACTTAGTGTATTTGATAAATCGCTTGCGCAAGCGGTAGAGAAAGCAATCATGGCATCTGACTTAGGCTTAAACCCAATGTCTGCGGGTTCTGTGATCCGTGTACCGCTTCCTCCGCTAACTGAAGAACGTCGTAAAAACTTAATTAAAATCGTTCGTGGTGAAGTTGAAAGTGGCCGCGTTGCAATCCGTAACATTCGTCGTGATGCTAACGGTGACGTTAAAAACTTATTGAAAGATAAAGATATTTCTGAAGATGAAGCACGTCAATCTGATGATGCAATTCAAAAGCTTACGGACAAATTCATTAAAGAAATGGACACTCAATTAGCGGCGAAAGAAGCCGAGCTGATGGAAATCTAAGCAGCTAAATAACCCAAATGCGGGTTAGTAAATTTATTAGTTTTGAAACGCCGTCTGGGGTATACTAGGCGGCGTTTTTTTATGGAATACTCAATATTTATGGTTCTTGACGCTGATAAAATTTCCCAGCAATGTTTACCCAAGCATGTCGCTATAATTATGGATGGCAATGGTCGTTGGGCACAAGCAAAGAATAGGCCGCGCGTGTACGGTCATAAAAAAGGCGTGGATGCGGTTCGTCACTCTGTGCAGTTTTGCACAAAATTAGGTGTAGAGTCACTGACTCTGTTCGCTTTTAGTAGTGAAAACTGGCATCGGCCTGAAGATGAGGTCAGTACCCTGATGGAGCTGTTTTTGTTTGTGTTGAGCAAGGAAGTTAAAAAGCTACACAAAAATAATGTTAAGTTAACTATTATTGGTGACTTATCTCGTTTTTCAGATACTTTGCGTAGCAAGGTTGATGCAGCACATGAATTAACGGCTAATAATACAGGGTTACAACTGAATGTAGCGGCAAATTATGGTGGTCGATGGGATATAACAAATGCTGCAAAGCAATTAGCTAAGCAGATTGCAGCAGGGACGTTAAACCCTGATGAGATTACAGAGCACGATTTAGCCACCCATATGAGCATGCACGATCAGGCTGAACCTGACTTGTTGATCCGTACAGGTGGCGATTTACGCATAAGCAATTTTTTATTGTGGCAAGCTGCTTATGCTGAACTTTATTTTACCGATACGCTTTGGCCTGATTTCAATGAAGCAGCTTTTGCTGATGCTATCGCTTGTTACGTTGCCAGAGAGCGACGGTTTGGTTGTACTGGCGAACAAATAAAACAATTACTCGCTGAAACCTAATTAAAAAGGGTAACACTTTGCTAAAACAACGAATTTTAACCTCTTTAGTGCTAGCGCCTTTAGCACTGGTGTTGGTTTTTTATACACCTCTTACATTGTTTAGTTACATTGCTGGCGCGATTGTTTTATTAGGCGCGTGGGAATGGTCGGCATTTATGGGGTTATGCGATAAAGTTAAACGTTTTTCGTTTGTGGCGTTTATTGGCTTACTACTGGTACTGCTTAATTGGCATTGGCCAATTGATGGACTGTGGGTTAACGGCCAGTTAGTGGGTGACGCAAATTATATATTCACCCTGTCATTTTCGTGGTGGATAGTAGCCACCTATCTAGTGTGGCGCTATCCAGCAATGGCGAAAGCATGGAACGAAGGAGTGGTTATGCGGGCTATTGCCGGCATTCTCACCTTAGTACCGCTGTGGCTTGCACTTAATACACTGCGCAGTGCTAACTATGAGCAATCAACACACTTTGGTTCGATGCTTATTTTAGTGGTACTGGGGATCGTATGGAGTGCTGATATTGGTGCGTACTTTACTGGCAAAAACTTTGGCAAGCATAAGTTAATGCCAAAAGTGAGCCCAAATAAAACCATTGAAGGTTTAGCTGGTGGCTTAGTTGCAGCGGTGGTTTTTGTTTTAGCGTTTTGTCATTTTACCAACGTAAACATGTCTGTTTGGCCAATTTACGCGATTATGACTGTATTCATCGCGTTATTTTCAGCTATTGGCGACTTACTCGAAAGTATGTTTAAACGCGAAGCTGGTCTTAAAGATAGTGGCTCTTGTTTGCCTGGCCATGGGGGGATTTTAGACCGCCTTGACAGCCTTACCGCTGCGGCCCCCATTTTTGTGTTGTGCTATGCATGGACACTTAGTTTATGAGTTGTAGACAACAACTTGTCATTCTTGGCGCAACAGGTTCTATTGGTTTAAGTACCTTAGATGTTGTTGCGCGTAACCAAGAACAGTTTGCTGTATTTGCACTTGCGGCAGGTCATAATAGTAAATTGATGGCGCAATTGTGTCTTGCTCATCAACCACGCTTTGCAGTGATGGCTGATGACAGCGCAGCGGCTAAGTTAAGCCAACACTTATCGGGTAGTGGCTGCAAAACAGTGATCCGCAGTGGCATTGCTGCCATGGGGGAGCTGGCCGCTCACCCAGACGTTGACGCGGTAATGTCGGCGATTGTTGGTGCAGCAGGGCTCATACCTACACTCAGTGCGGTAGAAGCAGGTAAAAAAGTATTACTGGCGAATAAAGAATCTTTAGTCATGTCAGGTCAGTTGTTTATTGATAAAGTAAAACAGCATAAAGCCACTTTACTACCGATTGACAGTGAACATAATGCCATATTCCAGTGCCTGCCAAGTGCACTGCAAGGCTCTAAAACCAATGCACAGTTACATGAGCATGGGGTAAGTAAAATTTTACTTACCGGTTCTGGTGGGCCTTTTTTAACCTGTGATATTGCCTCTTTAAAGGGCGTTACTGTAGCACAAGCCGTGGCGCATCCAAATTGGTCGATGGGGCAAAAAATTTCGGTTGACTCAGCCACTATGATGAATAAAGGCCTTGAGTTTATTGAGGCTAAATGGCTATTTAACTGCCAGGCAAACGATATTGAAGTGGTCATTCACCCGCAAAGTATTATTCATTCAATGGTGCAATACCAAGATGGCTCGGTGCTAGCGCAAATGGGGAATCCAGATATGCGTACACCGATTGCTCATGCTTTAGCATACCCACAGCGTATTGATGCCGGTGTTACACCGCTTGATTTCTCCGCCCTTGCTGATTTTACTTTTACGAAACCAGATTTTGCTCGCTATCCAAATTTACAATTAGCTATTACTGCGTGTAATGCTGGACAAGGTGCTACGACGACAGTTAATGCTGCCAATGAAATTGCTGTGCAGGCATTTTTACAAGGGCAGATAGGCTTTACTGATATATACCGCATTAATGCACAAACATTAGATACAACAGTGGATGTAAACGTACATACGCTGGATGAAATTCTTGAATGTGATCGTTTAGCTCGACTTCAAGCGACGCAACTCATTGCAAAGGTAGTACGCTAATATGTTCGATTTTCTGTGGAATTTAGGGTCTTTTATTTTAGCGCTGGGTATTTTAGTGACAGTGCATGAATATGGCCATTTTTGGGTTGCCCGCAAAGCGGGTGTCAAAGTGTTAAGGTTCTCTATTGGCTTTGGTAAACCGCTAATAAAATGGCACGATAAACACGACACTGAATATGTCATTGCAGCGATCCCTTTGGGTGGTTACGTGAAAATGCTTGATGAGCGCGTTGATGACGTGCCAGCTGAGCAACGCCATTTATCATTTAATGCCAAGTCAGTACAAGCGCGTATCGCGATTGTTGCTGCAGGGCCTATGGCAAACTTTATATTTGCTATCTTTGCTTTAGCTGCCATGTACATGGTTGGGGTTCAATCGGTGAAGCCGGTGGTCGGTTCGATCAAAGAAGGTAGCCGAGCTGAACAAGCTGGTATTATGTCGAGTCAGCAGATTGTCAAAATTGGCGATGATAATATCGCTACCTGGCAAGATGCTACGTTTGCATTAATGGCAAGTTTAGGTGATAAAAGCGTAGCAGTCACCGTGCGTGACGAGCAATTTCAAGAACAGGTTAAAACGCTTGATATTGATGGTTGGAAACTGGATCAACAAGATGTGCCGCCATTAGCTTCATTGGGCATTGTGCCGTTTCGTCCGCAGGCGACTTTAACCGTTGCTACAATTTCGCCAAACTCCGCTGCAGCAGACGCTAACTTACAAGCCGGTGATGAAATTATCGCAGTAAATGGTGAAACAATAACCAGTTGGATGCAGTTAGTTAATGTTATTCAGCAATCCGCTAACAAATCATTACAATTTAGTGTAAAAAGACAAGATAGTATCGAGTTGCTAAATGTTACGCCGAAAGGGCAACGTAATAATGATGGCGTGTTACAAGGCTTTTTAGGTGTAGCACCGATGGTTGAAAAATGGCCAGATGGTTACATTGAAACTAGACATTATGGCCCACTCGATAGTATGGTGCTGGGCGTAACTGAAACATGGCGCTTGATCAGCCTAAGCTTTGATATGATTGGTAACTTAATTACTGGTCAAGTATCAGTGAAAAATTTAAGTGGTCCAGTTGGTATTGCGGTAGGGGCGGGAACTAGCGTAAGCTATGGCTTAGTGGCATTTTTAAGCTTTTTAGCATTGATAAGTGTAAACTTGGGTGTATTTAATTTATTGCCGTTACCAGTGCTTGATGGTGGGCATTTAATGTATTACATAATTGAACTTTTTCGTAAAAAGCCGGTCTCTGAAAAGACACAAGAATTTGGTTTTAAAGTGGGTGCCTTGCTACTCATTTTTCTTACATGTTTCGCTTTGTTCAATGATGTATCGCGATTGTAAGCAATTGCGACAGTCTCGAATTAAAACACGATTGTAAAACACCGCTAAAGTATAATTTTAAGGTGTTGAGCGGTAATACCGTTGTAAAGGATAAAGATAATAAAATGGCTATAAAAAAACATTTGGCAGTAACAAGTTTATTAGGTGCTAGCTTTGCAGCCCTAGGCCAAAACTCCTTTATTGTTGACGATTTAAAAGTTGAAGGTTTGCAGCGCGTAGCGTTGGGAGCGGCATTAACACATATTCCTATTAACGTGGGTGATAGTGTTGATGACTATACAATTTCAAAAACGATTAAGTCTTTGTATAACTCTGGTCACTTCGACAATATCAAGGCACTACGTGATGGCAATAATGTTATTTTTAGAGTAACTGAGCGCCCAACAATTAGTGTTATTGAGTTTGATGGTAATAAAGACATTAAAGACGAGCAACTTACTCAGTCGCTTGATCAGCAAGATATTCGCCAAGGTGAACCACTGGATAAAACGGTGGTTGATAACATCGAGAAAGGCTTAATAGAGTTTTTCCACAGTATTGGTAAATACAACGCTAAAATTGATGTCAGTATCACTAAGTTACCGCGTAACCGCGTTAAGCTAAAACTTGAGTTTGATGAAGGCGACGCCGCATCTATTCGTCAGATCAACTTAGTTGGTAACGAATTATTTAGTGATGAAGACTTGTTGGCACTTGTTGAGTCACAACAAGATTTACCTTGGTGGCAGTTTATGGGCAGCGATCGCTACCAGAAACAAACCATCGAAGGCGACCTTGAGAAAATTCGTAGTTATTATCTAGACCGTGGTTACTTACGTTTTAATATTGACTCAACCCAAGTATCAGTGAGCCCAGAGCGTGAGTCTGTGTATGTAACAGCTAACATCACCGAAGGCGTTAAATACAAAGTGAAAGGCTTTGATTTCATCGGTGATTTACTTGGTCGCGAAGAGCTAATTAAAAGTGTTATACCACTTCGTGCTGGTGAACTTTATAACGGTTCAGTGGTTACTTCGTCTGAAGAGTTTATTAAAAGCTATTTAGCGCGTTTTGGTTATGCCAATGCGGAAGTACGTACAATCCCTGAAATTGATGACGAAACCAAAGAAGTGCAGTTAACGCTATCAGTAAAACCTGGGCAGCGTGTATATGTGCGTCGTATTATTGTTGGTGGCAACCAAAATACCGCAGATGAAGTATTACGTCGTGAAATGACCCAGCTTGAAGGTGCATGGTTATCAAATCAAAACCTTGAACGCTCAAAATTGCAAATTCAACGTCTACCATATATGGAAAAAGTTGATTTTAATGTTGTGCCAGTACCGGGCATTGATGACCAAGTTGATGTCGATTTTACCGTTAAAGAGCAATCAGCTGGTAGCTTTAACGCAGGCCTTGCTTATGGTTCTTACTTAGGTCTGCAATTTAATATCGGTGTGACTGAATCTAACTTCTTAGGCACGGGTAACCAAATTGGTTTTAATATCAATACCTCTCGCGGTTCAGAACGTGTTAGCGTATCGTATACTGACCCTTACTTTACCCCAGATGGTGTATCGCAAGGCAGTAGCATTTTTTACAGTAATTATGATGCAAGTAAGTTTAGCCTTATCGATTACAAATCGAAGAGTTATGGTATTGGTACAAATATAGGCTTTCCGATTGATGCGGTAAACCGTATCAACTTTGGCGTTAAGTGGATCCAAGAAGAGTTATCTGAGATTGCTGAATATGAGCAAACTCGTGTTATGCGTGAGACCTTCCTAGACGTGAATAACCCAGATAAAGGATTTGATTTTACTAAGTACGAACTCAGCGTTGGCTGGTCTCGTGTGACAGTAAACCGTGGTTTATTCCCAACGGCTGGTTCGCGTCAAACATTAAACTTAACTGGTACTACGCCAAACTCTGATTTAACTTACTTTAAGTTAAATTATGACTCGCGTTTTTATTGGCCAATCAGTGATAACCATCGGTGGGTATTCTCAACGCGTGCTGCATTTGGCTATGGTAATGGTTATGGCGATAAGAATGGTTACGACCAAACACTGCCATTTCAAGAGTATTTCCGTATAACCGAAATGGAATTACGAGGTTTTGACCGTAATACTATTTTGCCGCGTGCAATATCGCGTACACCACAACAAATTCCTGGCACACCATCGAAAGATGGCGGCGTTACAGGCAATATAGGCGGCTCGCCAGAGTTTGATGTGTTAACAACGCGAGGACGTATTGGTGGTAATGCTAAAGCGGTTGCAGGCATGGAGTTAATTGTGCCAACCCCATTTTTGGATGAAGAGAATACCAGCTCTGTACGTACCAGTTTCTTTGTTGATGCTGCAAATGTATGGGATACTGAATTTAACGTTGATCGTTATAAAAATTTAGGGCCGAATGAACGCGCTAAGCTTGAGGATTATTCAGATCCGCTGCGCTTTAGGGTATCAACCGGTTTATCATTGCAGTGGATCTCACCTATGGGTCCTATGCTGATCAGTTTTGCGTATCCATTGCAACAAGAAGAAGATGACGATACGAAGACCATCAGCTTTAATATTAGTAATACATTCTAAAGGAGTTTTTTGTGAAAAAATCATTTAAATCATCGGCAATTGCCATTTTAGCAACACTTATGATGGGTACTTCTGCAAGTGCTTTTGCACATAAAGTAGGCATTGTAGATATGCAAGAAATCTATAAGCAAATCCCACAAATGGCAAAAGTTGAGCAAACACTACAAGCTGAATTTGCTGAGCGTCGTCAAGAACTTGAAAAGCTCCAGGGCGATATCCGTTTTGAAGCAGAAAAATTCAAGCGTGAAAGCACTACAATGAGCCAAGCGCAAAAAGACGCGTTGCGTGAAAAAGTGGAAGGCATGCAAAAAAACCTTGCTGAAAAAGGTCGTCCTTTAGAGCAAGAAATTAAAACTCGTCAAAACCAAGAGCTAGCTAAAGTTCAAGGTATTATCATCAAAGCAATCGAAGAGATTGCCAAAGATGGAAAGTACGATGAAGTTAAAGTTAAAGATACAACTATCTACTTTAACCCTAAAACGGTAGTTGATTTATCAAGTAAAGTTGTTGATCAAGTAAGTAAGCAATAGAATTGATATATGCATAATTATACGCTTTCGCAGATTGCGGAACTTCTAGGCGCCGAGCTTGATGGTGACGGCGCTTTGGAAATCTCAAAAATTGCTACACTTGCAAATGCCCAATCTGGGCATATCGCATTTTTAGCGAATAAGAAATATCGCTCACAACTTAGTGATACTCAAGCGGGGGCAGTGATCCTATCTGCCGCAGACGTAGAGTACTATCAAGGGAATAAGCTCATTGTTGCAAACCCTTATGTTTGCTATGCAAAACTAGCCCAGTTACTCGATACTACGCCACGCTCAGCATCACAAAGTATTCACCCAAGTGCGGTGATCCATCCTGATGCCACAGTTGCAAGCACAGCTGCTATTGCAGCTAATGTGGTGATTGAAGCCGGAGCGGTGATTGCTGATAACGCGCAAATAGGTGCTAATTGCTTTATTGGTGAAAACACAAAAATAGGCAATAGCACAAAATTATGGGCGAACGTCAGTGTCTATCATGATGTAGAAATTGGCAGTGATTGCTTATTTCAATCAAGTAGCGTAATCGGCAGTGATGGCTTTGGTTATGCAAATGATAAAGGCCAATGGATAAAAATTCCTCAGCTTGGTCGTGTTATCATTGGTGACAAGGTTGAGATTGGCGCTGGTAGTACGATTGATCGTGGTGCAATTGATGACACGATTATTCACAGCAATGTGATTATTGATAACCAATGTCAAATTGCCCATAATGTTGAAATTGGCTCAGGCACTGCTGTTGCAGGATGTACTGTGTTAGCTGGCAGTGTTACTATCGGTAAAAATTGCCAAATCGGCGGTATGTCAGCAATTAACGGTCACATGTCTGTGTGCGATGGTGTTATAATAACGGGCATGAGTATGGTGACTAAGTCGATCACAGAGCCAGGTGTATATTCATCAGGCATACCACATACGACAAATAAAGAATGGCGAAAGTCTATTGCTCACTTGCGAAACCTTTCAGACATGAAAAACCGTCTTAAGGCGCTGGAAGCATTAAATAAGTCATGAACGTTGAACACAAATAAGGATGCTATTTTGGCAAACGAATTAAATAGCCTTGATATACAAGAAATTTTAAATTTACTTCCACATCGTTACCCGATGCTACTGGTTGACCGTGTACTTGATTTCACCCCTGGTGAATCGTTGCATGCGATAAAGAACGTAACCTTTAATGAACCTATTTTTACAGGTCACTTTCCAAACCAGCCAATTTTTCCTGGTGTATTAATTTTAGAAGCTATGGCACAGGCAACCGGTTTATTGGGTTTTAAAACTGTCGAAAATCGCAGTGACAATGAGCTATATTTATTTGCAGCGATAGATAATGCGCGCTTTAAACAACCAGTAACGCCTGGTGACACCATGCACTTACACGTTCAATTTTTAAAAGAGCGTCGTAATATTTGGAAGTTTGCAGCAGAAGCAAAAGTTGATGGTAAAATAGTATGTAGTGCCGAAATCATGTGTGCGAGAAGAGAGCTTTAATTGTGATCCATCCTACAGCGATAATCGAACCAGGTGCAAAGTTAGGTAATAATGTATCGGTTGGCCCGTATAGCTACATTGGCAACGATGTGGTTATTGGTGACAACAGCATTATCGAATCTCATGTTGTGGTCAAAGGCCCATCAACAATAGGTTCAGGCAATCATATATTTCAATTTGCGTCTGTAGGTGAAGCCTGCCAAGACAAAAAGTATAATAATGAGCCAACAACACTGATCATTGGCGATAACAATGTTATTCGTGAATGTGCCACCATCCATCGGGGTACTACCCAAGACCAAGGTGTGACTAAGATTGGTAGCAATAACTTGTTTATGGCTTACACTCACGTAGCGCATGATGCGGTGATTGGCGACAACGTTATTTTTGCTAATAATGCATCTGTTGCAGGCCATGTACATATTGGTGACTGGGTTATCTTAGCGGGCAATTCAGGAATTCATCAGTTTTGCAAAGTGGGTGCACATGCGTTTGTTGGTATGTATTCTGGCGTGAATAAAGACGTCCCACCATTTGTAACAACTATAGGCACACCAGCAGGCCCAGTTGCAATTAATACTGAAGGTATGAAACGTCGTGGTTTTGAAAGCGATGAAGTAATGGCAACACGCCGTGCTTATAAAACATTATACCGTAAGAGCTTAGGTGTTGAAGAGGCACTTGCAGCGCTTGCAGATGATGCCGCTAAGTACCCAGCAGTACAGTTAATGGTTGATTTTGTGAAAAATTCTGAACGCGGTATTATTCGTTAATTCGTTTATGCTGTGTATAAAAGCCACCAGTTATTAAGTTAATATGGTGGCTTTTTTGTATTCACTGTTTTGTATTTACTTTAATTCAGTTGCAGCTCAGTTGATACCTTTATCACTCTAAGGGAGCGTTGAATTTTGATTAAAAGCGTGTGATCAAGTTAACGTAATCATCGTGCTCTGTTAATAATTGTTGATGCGTTGCGATGGCTTTTACTTGTCCTTGCTCTAGCCAAATCACTTTATCCATATTGGCAAGTAAGGCAGGATCATGAGTTATGCTGATCACAGTACAATGCTGCATGCTGGTTAATATCGCATCCATAACCTGATGTTTAGATTGATTATCGAGTCCCTCAGTCGGCTCATCAAGTACTAAAATAGCTGGCGCACGAAGTAGTGCTTGCGCTAACGCTAACCGCCTTGATTGCCCCCGCGATAAGCTTCTACCACCTGTACCTAAACGAGTATTTAAGCCTTGTTTTAAATCATCCAACCAACCAGCAAGCTGCGCTTGTTGGCAAGCCGCAAGCATTTGCGTCTTGCTTGCTGTTGGGGCGGCATAACGCAAATTATCAGCAATGGTGCCATCAAAAATATGATGTTGCTGCGCGACTATATTAATCAGTTCGCAGCGATTTTGCTGACTAAGGGTATTAATTTCAATGGTTTTGTCTGTCGAGGTTAGGTTTATTGCTCCACCTTGCTGTGGCCATAAACCACTGAGTAAATTAACCAGGGTACTTTTCCCGCTGCCACTTTGGCCGACAATGGCCACTTTTTGCAGTGCTGAGATTGTTAGGTTGATATCATTTAACGCATAGGTATCCGGATGATAACAATAGCTTAGATGTTTTAACTCAAGCCCTAAAGGTTGTACTGCCACTAGCTCTTCAGTACAGTGAGTAATAGGGCGCAGTTGATCTTCTAAATCAAAAATACGTTTTGCAGCGCTCAATGCTACGGGTAATTGAATAAAAGCATTGGGGAGTGTTAGCACGGTTTCAAAACTAGCAAGTACAAACAAACTGAGCATGGCTAATTCAACATTCACCATAGTGGCGTTATAAACCAGTGGCGCAACTATCACAATCGCGCCCAGCATGCTTAATTGCACTATAAGCAGTGATAAACCACTACTGGTTGCTTCTGCATTGTGGCGTGTAAATAACTGCTGATTATAGCGCTCACTGGCTGTACGACACTGTTCAACTTGTTGCTCAGTGGCTTGATATATAGCCAGCTCTCTGAGTCCGCTTAAAGTGTCAGATAGCTCTGCGCGCAACGTTGCTGAATATTTTGTCTCGAGTTCAGCGGTTTGTTGTAGTTGCTTACTCAACATTAAAGGTAATAGAACGCCGACTAAAAGTAGCGTGATAAAGCACAGCAGTGCGACATCGGCGTTATATGCGCTCATAAATATCAGCACAATTGGCACGCTTATAAGCGCAATAATCATCGGTAGTAATACGTTTAAATAAAACTTATCGAGCGCTTCAACATCATTTTGCATACGGTTAAATAGATCCGCGCTGCGGCTCATCGCTAAATCAACATTACTCAGCTGGCTTAGTGTGTTAAAAACACTGACACGAATTTCACTTAACAGTAAAAAAGTGGCGTTGTGAGTTAGTAGTCGCTCGCCGTAACGAGACGCTGTTCTTACGATTGCTAAAAACCTAATTGTGCCCGCAGGCGTGAAGTAGTTCAGCTGTACGCCTGCTAAACCTGCTGCTGCCATTGAGGCTAAAAACCAACCAGAAATAGCCAGTAGGGCAACGTTAGCCAGTACGGTCAGTGTCGCCAAAAAAGCACCTAATAGCATAGCGCCTAGATGCGGCTTACATAATTTAAGCAAGCGCATAAAGTCAGTCATTTTGTGTGCTCCTTGCATTTACTAAATCAAACAGTACGCCATGCTGATTGAGCAAACCTTTAAAATCGCCTTGTTCAATTACGCTGCCATCTTTCATTACCAGTACCTGCTTAGCCTGCTCGATAGTATTTAAACGATGAGCGATCACTACAACCAGGTGGTCTTTCGCGTATTGATTAATTGCTGTTTGCACTAATTGCTCAGTTTGGCTATCAAGGTGCGCGGTGGGTTCATCAAGCACTAAAATAGGTGCTTGTTTTAAAAATGCCCGTGCTAAAGCGATGCGCTGTTTTTGCCCGCCAGAAAGCCCTTCTCCTTGCTCACCAATATGGGTATCAAAGCCCTGAGGTAATGCATTGATAAACTCAAGTGCACCAGCTTGCTTGGCTGCGGCTTCTAATTGCGCGGTTGTAGCATCTGGTTTTGCGAGCACTAAATTGGCCTTAATAGTGTTGAACAATAATGTTGGCTGTTGTGGGATCCAAGCAATATGTTGCTGCCATTGGCTAATATCCGATTGGCTTAGCTGCTGCTGATCAACCTTGATTGTTGTGACAACCTGTGGATGAAACCCTAACAAACAATCCAGTAAGGTGCTTTTACCAGCACCACTTTGACCAATAATTGCATACAAACCGGTGCCAGAAAAAGTGAGATTAATATTTTTAACGCCTTCATTACTGTCTGGATAATAAAAGTTTAAGTTATCGATCTGCAGTTGTTCGATACGCTCAAGGCTTAATTGGGAAAGCCCAGCGCGGGAGCTGTTATTGTCACCAGCAATGGGTTCATTCAATATTTTGAGCATATCTGCCGCTGCACTTATGCCTTCTAACTTGGCATGGTAATGACTGCCTAATTGACGCAACGGTAAATAAAATTCCGGGGCAAGTAATAACACCACAAAACCAGTCGCAAAGTCTAAGGTGCCAAAAAATAGCCGGAAACCGATGATCACAGCCACCAATGCCACGCTGATGGTGGCTAAAAACTCCAGCGCAAAGGACGACAAAAATGCAATTTTTAATACGCTTAAAGTTGCATGGCGAAAATCATCAGAAATTTTGGCTATCTGTTTTAATTCACGTTTTGTCGCATTAAATAACTTAAGTTGTGTAAGCCCTTGTACGCGATCAAAAAAGTAATTACCCAATACGGCCAGTTGCTGCCAACGTTGTTGGTTAAGTTGTTCAGCTTTGTGACCCACTAAAATCATAAAAAATGGAATTAGTGGTGCGGTAAATAAAAAGATCAAGCCCGCTTTCCAGTCGGTTGGGAAAATCACCATCAAGATAGCTAAAGGAATTAATGCGCTGTAAGCCACACTCGGTAAATAGTTAGCGTAATAATCGTGCAGTGCTTCTACACCGTTGTGTAAGGTATTTAAGGTTGCGCCATGGCCGTGTTGCTCAATATAGCTAGGCCCAAGCAATGTTAGCTTTTTAAGTAACGTGTGACGCATCGCTGTTTTGATTTTAAGCGCAGCCTTGGCGCTGATCCGTTGCGAAAATCCAAGCAACACAGCACGGGCTAAAATCAGTGCAGCTAATGACCAAAGTGACGGGGTTATGGTGGCTAAGTCTGCTTGTTGAAACATCACTAAATGGATCGAACTCGCTACTAAATAGGCGCTGGTAATCATTAGTAGTGCGTTAAATGTTCCTAATGCAATACTAATCTTTAGAAGGCTACCGGCGTGATTGGAGTGCGTTTTTAAAAACGCGCGCAGTGTAGTTTGCTGCACGCGTTTTGGTTGGGGGTTAGTCGTCATTTTGGCGATTAAGCCTATCGTGTAATTCTTGTTCGTCGTCAGCGATACTGTCTTTGTTTTGAGTAAATTCATACCACATTACGTTGATCACACCTAACGTACATGCTAATAAAACACCGAGTATCCAAGCAAAATACCACATAGGTTATACCTCCTTAGTAACTGTCATGGCTGTTATTTTCGATTTCTTCAACTGTCACTTTTCGCCACATCTGCACATAACACCATGTGGTGTATAGTAAAATAAGTGGAACAAAAATACTCACAGCAACAAACATGACATTTAATGTTCTATGACTGGAAACCGCATCCCATATTGTCAAACTAATATCAGGGTGATTACTTGATGGTAAAACAAATGGGAATAATGATATTCCAGCCGTCATGATCACACCGGCAAGCATTAAACTCGTTGCCATTAAGGCCAGTGCAGGTTTATTAATTTTTGAAAAGAACCACGCTGTTGCGGCCATTGTAAAGGCCCCCACAGGGAATAGCATAGTTAAAGGAGTTTGTTGGTAGTTGTTTAGCCATGCACCTGCTGCGGTGGTTACAGTCTTATCCATAGGGTTCGCAAAGCCTTGCTTATCACCCATCGATAGTATTTGGTAACCATCAAGATTAGCAACCCAAATACCAGCTAGAGCAAATAACACAACGAATACTAGCAACGCATAACGACCATATTGAGCCGCTCGACGTGCAATATCAGTGTCAGTGCGTAACTGTAGCCAAATTCCCCCATGGGCAAGTAGCATAGTGAGGCTAATTATACCCGATAGTAGTGCGAAGGGATTAAGTAGCGAAAAGAATGAACCTTGGTAGCTTGTTCTAAGGTATTCATCAATACTAAATGGTACACCTAAAAATAGATTGCCAAAGGCTACGCCAAATACGAGTGCAGGAATGGCGCTTCCAGCAAATAAGGCCCAATCCCAATTATTACGCCAACGCGGCGAGTCAATTTTGCTGCGATAGTCAAAGCCTAAAGGTCTAAAAAATAAAGCAAATAATATCAACATCATAGCAAAATAAAAACCAGAGAATGCAGCAGCATAAACCATAGGCCACGCTGCGAACAAGGCACCACCTGCGGTGATGAACCATACTTGATTACCATCCCAGTGTGCGCCAACAGTATTGATCACCACACGGCGTTCGCTGTCGGTTTTACCAACCAGTTTGATAAGCATAGCCACGCCCATGTCCATACCGTCGGTGATTGCAAAAGCTATCAATAGGATACCAATGATAAGCCACCAAAGTAACTTTAACGTTTCATAATCGAAAATCATGAGTTTACTCCTTGTTCGTCAGTTATTTGGCTATTACTTGTAGAGTCCTCTAAATGTTCAAAGTGATATTTACCTGTATGTAATGAACTTGGCCCACGTTTAACAAAGCGCAGCATTAGCCAGCCCTCTACACTTGCAAGGCCGGTATAAAATACGATAAAGCCCGTTAAGCTTATTAAAATATCATTGACAGTCAGTGATGAGGTCGCTAAAAAGGTTGGCAGTATTTCAGAGATTGCCCATGGTTGACGACCATACTCTGCGACTATCCAGCCAAACTCGATTGCAATCCAAGGTAGGGGAATACTCCACACCGCAGCCCACAATAACCAACGTTTTTGCTCAATCACGCGATGTGCGTTGTAATAAAAAGATAATACAAATACGGCTAGCATAATCACGCCACAGCCAACCATGATCCTAAATGACCAAAACATCGGGCCTACTTTTGGGAACGAATCTTTAACGGCTTGCTGAATTTGTGCTTCACTTGCATCAACTACATTAGGGGTATAACGCTTTAATAATAAGCCATAGCCTAAATCAGCTTTGAGGGTGTCAAACTTGGCAATATTCTCAGCTGAGTCATCACCACTGCGCAGTTTTTCAAGGTATTTATAAGCAATCATACCATTACGAATACGTACTTCGTGTTGCTTTTCTAAATCTATAATTCCTGTTACTTGTTCGTCTAAAGAGCGTGTTGCAATTATACCCATTACATAAGGGATCTTAACGGCTGCGTGAGTAACTTGCTTATCAGAATCAGGAATACCTACTAACGTAAACGCGGCGGGTGCTTCCTCGGTGTGCCATTCTGCTTCAATGGATGCAAGTTTTACTTTTTGTACTTCACCGACTTCATAGCCTGATTCGTCCCCGAGTAAAATAACACATAATATTGATGCTAAACCAAAACCGCTGGCGACTGAAAAAGAGCGTTTTGCAAAGGCAAGATCACGACCTTTTAAGATATACCAACTGCTGATCCCTAATACGAACATGGATGCGGCGACATAGCCTGCAGAAACGGTATGAATAAACTTAACTTGTGCGACAGGATTAAAGACAAGCTCGGTAAAACTAGTCATTTCCATACGCATGGTTTGATAGTTAAACTCAGCACCAATAGGATTTTGCATCCAAGCGTTAGCTACCAAAATCCATAAAGCTGACATGCTGGTGCCAAATGCCATGATGAAAGTAACTGCTAAGTGTTGGCGTTTACTGAGTCGTTCCCATCCTAAAAAAAAGACACCTACAAAGGTTGACTCTAAAAAGAACGCCATTAAGCCTTCTATAGCAAGGGGGGCACCAAATACATCGCCGACATAATGAGAATAATAAGACCAATTAGTACCAAATTCAAACTCCATAGTCAGACCTGTGGCTACACCAATGGCGAAGTTAATACCAAATAATTTACCCCAAAACTTGGTCATATCACGGTAGATTTCTCGGCCAGTCATTACATAAACCGATTCCATGATCACCAAAATCCAGGTCATACCTAGAGTCAGTGGTACAAATAAAAAGTGAAACAGGGCGGTGACAGCAAACTGTAATCGCGATAGATCCACGAAGGTTTCATCTATCATTTTTTATAGCTCCTTGTATGTGCGGACGAGTCACAAAACAAATAAAGTAAGCAAAAAGTCGCTTAATGAACTTTCAGTAATTATTGAAAGTTTGTGCAGTATTAACTTTAGCTTAATTTTTGTCAATCACAACATGGATAAATATTACTCCATTATGATCAATGTGATGCTTTTTAATCAGCTCTAGTTAGTGAAACACAGAGCTTAACTATTTACCAATATGTTTGAAAAACAGGCAAACATTTCTAGTTGTATCAGTAAAGGTACATTCGTGCAGGTTTCTCTAATTTATTCAAGCTGTGTCATTTAATCGTGTAGTAAAACAAGCTAGACTACAGCCTATAACTACCTTGTTGACTTGTGAATAAAAAACAGCCATGAATAAAGATAAACAGCCACTGCGTATAGCGATTGTAGTTGGAGAGCTCTCCGGTGATATTTTAGGCGAAGGCCTAATTAAAGCGTTGAAACAGCGCTACCCTGATGCCATTTTTGAAGGTATCGCAGGGCCAAAAATGCAGGCGCAAGGCTGTAATAGTTTATTCGATATGGAAGATCTTGCCGTAATGGGCTTAGTGGAAGTGCTAGGCCGATTACCGCTGTTATTAAAAATTCGCAAGCAACTAGTTCAACATTTTATTGATAACCCACCAGATGTTTATATAGGCATTGATGCCCCTGATTTTAATTTACGGGTTGAAAAACCGCTTAAAGACGCGGGAATTAAAACCATTCAATACGTGAGCCCCTCAGTATGGGCATGGCGAGAAAAACGTATTCATAAAATCAGCGCTGCAACCAATATGGTGTTGGCTTTATTACCGTTTGAAAAAGCATTTTACGACAAACATAATGTGCCATGTACTTTTGTTGGTCATACACTGGCTGATGATATTGCTCTTGAGCATGACGACAGCACAGCGCGTCATCAATTAGGTTTAAGCCTTGATGATAAAGTATTGGCATTATTGCCAGGTAGTCGAGGCTCAGAAGTAGGGTTGCTTAGTGAAACTTACCTTAAAACAGCGGCCGAGTTACAAGCTAAAAATCCTGATTTAAAAATAGTGGTGCCGCTTGTTAATGAGCAACGCAAAGCACAATTTTCAGCTATTTTGGCAGCTACAGCGCCACAACTAAATATTCAGTTGTTGGATGGACAATCGAACCTTGCTATGCAAGCTGCAGATGTTATTTTAATTGCGTCAGGAACCGCGACCCTTGAAGGGATGCTTTATAAAAAACCTATGGTGGTTGGCTATAAAATAAAAGCCCTTAGTTATTGGATTTTTAAAAGTTTATTCACTTTTAATATTAAATACTTTTCGTTACCAAACTTATTAGCTGACGAAGAGCTAGTGCCTGAATTTATGCAGCATGATTGCAGCGTTGAAAACCTAACGAACGCCCTTGAGCCGATGTTAAAGAGTGATAATCGCGAGTTAAAAGCGCGTTTTTTAGCCATTCACCAACAAATACGCTTAAATGCTAGTGAGCAAGCAGCCACTGCTGTTGCGGAGATTATAGATGCAAATTGAACGACCCAACCTCAGCTTTATCGCAGGCGTTGACGAAGTTGGTCGTGGGCCATTAGTTGGCGATGTAGTGACCGCTGCGGTGATCCTCGATCCAGCTAAACCAATAGCAGGCCTTGCCGATTCAAAAAAATTGACTGATAAAAAACGCCAAGCACTGGCAATTGAGATCAAAGAAAAAGCGCTGTGTTGGTCAATTGGCCGATGCAGCCCCACAGAAATTGACGAGTTAAATATTTTACACGCGACTATGCTGGCAATGACGCGTGCGGTTGAAGGCTTAACTACCACCCCTGAGTTTGTATTTGTCGATGGCAATCGTCTACCTGCGCTCAGTATGCCGGCACAAGCCGTAATAAAAGGCGACACTCTAGTGGCAGAAATTTCAGCAGCATCCATTATTGCTAAAGTTGCCCGTGATGATGAAATGATTGAGCTTGATAAACGCTATCCGGAATATGGTTTTGCAGGTCATAAAGGCTACCCAACCAAGGCACATTTTGCTGCTCTTGAACAATACGGTGCCATTAATGAACATCGTAAAAGCTTTAAACCAGTACAACGTGTACTAGCAATGCAGGAGAAGTAATGGCAGCTCCAGATTTTGTGCATTTACGGGTTCATTCAGACTTTTCAATGGTCGATGGTTTAGCGAAAACCAAACCGATTGTCGCCAAAGCGCAGGAATTACAACTACCGGCATTGGCCATTACCGACCAAATGAACTTATGTGGTTTAGTGCGCTTTTATGACACCGCTCATAATGCGGGTATTAAACCAATTGTTGGAGCTGATTTTTGGTTACACAGCCCAGAGTTTCCAGAAGGGCCTTGTCGGTTAGTTATTTTAGCCAAAGATAATGTTGGTTATAAAAATCTTACCCTTTTAATCTCAAAAGCATATCAACGTGGGCATTTATTTCATCGCCCTGTTATTGAACGAGATTGGTTAGTTGAGCACAAAGAAGGGCTTATTTTACTCTCTGGTGCCAAAGATGGCGATTTAGGTAAAGCGCTATTAAAAGGCAACCCAGCGACAGTTGAGTCGGTGGTTAGTTTTTATAAACAGCATTTTAGTGATAACTACTATATTGAGTTGATACGTACTAAGCGTACACAAGAAGAAGACTATTTACACTTAGCGGTTGAGCTTGCAACCGTTGAGCAACTGCCAGTGGTGGCTACCAACGAAGTGGTATTTTTGAAGCCTGAAAACTTCGAGGCCCACGAAATACGCGTAGCAATATTTGACGGCTATACGCTTGATGATAAACGCCGACCAAAGCGCTTCTCTGAAGAGCAGTACTTAAAAACCCCAGCACAAATGGCTGAGCTGTTTAGTGATATCCCAGAAGCGCTGCAAAACAGTGTGGAAATCGCCAAACGCTGTAATGTGACGGTGCAGCTTGGTACGTATTTCTTACCAGATTATCCAACCGGCTCATTAAAAATTGAAGACTTCTTGGTGAAAGTATCCCGAGACGGTCTTGAAGAGCGTCTACAGTTTTTATTCCCTGATGAAGCAGACCGTGCTGTAAAACGCGTTGAATACGACGAGCGTTTGCAAATCGAGCTCGATGTAATTAACCAAATGGGTTTCCCTGGTTACTTCTTGATCGTAATGGAGTTCATCCAGTGGAGTAAAGATAACAATATTCCAGTTGGGCCTGGGCGTGGTTCAGGCGCGGGTTCGTTAGTGGCGTACGCGCTGAAAATTACCGATCTTGATCCGCTTGAATTTGATTTACTGTTCGAGCGCTTCTTGAACCCTGAACGTGTATCAATGCCGGATTTCGACGTCGATTTCTGTATGGATAGACGCGATGAAGTAATCGATCACGTATCGGCTCTGTATGGACGAGACGCGGTATCACAGATCATTACTTTTGGTACTATGGCAGCAAAAGCGGTAATTCGCGATGTTGGCCGAGTACTTGGCCACCCGTACGGATTTGTTGACCGTATATCAAAACTGATCCCGGGCGATCCCGGCATGACGTTGGCAAAAGCGTTTGATGTTGAGCCACGCCTGCAAGAAGCTTACGATGGTGATACAGAAGTAAAAGATTTAATCGATATGTGTCGCATCCTTGAAGGCTGTACACGTAACGCTGGTAAACATGCCGGTGGTGTGGTTATTTCACCGACTACAATTACTGATTTTGCCGCCCTGTATTGTGACGATGAAGGTAAGTTTCCGGTTACTCAGTTTGACAAAAATGACGTAGAGACCGCCGGATTAGTAAAGTTTGACTTCTTAGGTCTACGAACCCTGACCATTTTGCAATGGGCAGTTGATATGACTAATGAGCGCTTAACCCGAGAGGGCAAAGAGTCAATCGATATCAACACCATTGCATTGAATGATAAAAAGAGTATAGAGCTGCTATTAAGAGCAGAAACTACCGCGGTATTCCAACTTGAATCCCGGGGTATGAAAGACTTAGTAAGGCGCTTAAAGCCCGATTGCTTTGAAGATATGATAGCCTTGGTAGCCTTGTTTCGTCCCGGGCCATTACAGTCAGGCATGGTAGATAACTTTATCGACCGAAAACTTGGTCGCGAAGAAATTTCTTATCCAGATGCACAATACCAACACGAAAGCTTAAAGCCTATTTTGGAGCCGACTTACGGCATTATCTTGTATCAAGAACAAGTAATGCAAATTGCTCAGGTACTGGCTGGTTACACCCTAGGTGGCGCCGATATGTTACGTCGTGCAATGGGTAAGAAAAAGCCAGAAGAGATGGCAAAACAGCGTTCAACATTTGAAGATGGTGCGCGAAATAACGGTATTGACGGCGAACTGGCGATTAAGATCTTCGACTTGGTAGAGAAGTTCGCAGGCTACGGTTTCAATAAATCGCACTCCGCAGCCTATGCGTTAGTATCGTACCAAACACTTTGGATGAAAACCCATTATCCTGCTGAATTTATGGCGGCGGTGATGTCGGCTGATATGGATAACACCGAAAAAATTGTTACTCTAGTAGATGAATGTGAGAACATGAAACTCACTTTATTACCGCCCGATGTAAATGCCGGTGCCTATAAGTTTACAGTAAATCTCAAGGGTGAAATTGTTTATGGTATCGGTGCTATTAAAGGGGTGGGTGAAGCGCCTGTAGATGCAATTTTAGAAGCGCGAAGTAACGGTGGGCCATTTAACGACCTATTCGATTTTTGTGCGCGGGTAGATTTAAAACGTATCAATAAACGCGTAACCGAAAAACTTATTTACGCCGGTGCGCTTGATCAACTCGGTCCCGAGAAAACGCAACCAGCTCGTGCTACCTTGCTGGCTAGTTTGAAAGATGCCATGCGTGCGGCAGATCAACATAATAAAGCAGAGTCGTTAGGGCAAACTGATTTATTTGGTTTATTAGCGACAGAGCCTGATGAAGTCGAGCAGGCATTTATAAAAGCCACGCCACTGACTGATAACCAATGGCTTGATGGGGAAAAAGAAACCTTAGGTTTATATTTAACCGGGCACCCCATAAATCAGTATCGCAAAGAACTGAAATATTACACCAGTGGTAAATTAGTGGATTTACAGCCAACTAATCGTGATGTGCAATCAACTGCTGCAGGCCTTGTTATAGCTGCACGTACGCTAGTAAATAAAAAGGGAAATCGCTGGGGCCTTGTAACTTTAGATGACAAGAGTGCCCGTATTGATGTACGCTTATTCCCAGAACAGTTTGAAATGTACCAAGATATGCTGCAAATCAACAATATCTTGGTAATATCTGGACAGGTCAGCTTTGATAACTTCTCCGGTGGTATTACAATGACTGCCAGAGACATATGCACCATCGCGCAAGCGCGAGAAAAACGTATTAAAGCGATTAAAATGACGCTGAATATGGTGCAAATCGAAGCCAACTTCTTCGATAATTTACAAAAAGTACTTGAACCTTATAAGTTCGGTACTTGTCCGATTAAGGTTTACTACCAGCGTCCAGATGCGCTGGCACAGTTAACCCTCGGGACAGAATGGTGTGTTACGCCTAGTGATGACTTAATTCATAAGTTATCGTTAATGGCGGCACAAGATGTAGAACTAGAATTTAACTAATTAGGTAGTTTAGAGCATGAGCCTCAATTATCTTGATTTTGAGCTTCCAATCGCAGAGTTAGAAGCAAAAATTGAAGAGTTACAAAATATAAGCCGCGCTGGCGATTTAGACCTTGAATTAGAAGAGGAAGTCAGTCGATTAAAAGAGAAAAGCGCTAAAATGAAAGAGGAAATATTCTCTAAATTAGGTGCTTGGCAGGTTTCTCAGTTAGCCCGTCATCCGTTGCGTCCTTATACTCGAGATTATATCGAGCGTATTTTCACGGAATTTGACGAGTTTGCTGGCGATCGTACTTTTGCTAATGATCCGGCAATTTTAGGTGGTATTGCACGTTTTGAGGGCCAACCAGTGATGGTTATTGGCCAACAAAAAGGCCGCGATACCGCTGAAAAAATTAAACGCAACTTTGGTATGCCAAAGCCTGAAGGTTACCGTAAAGCATTACGCTTAATGGAAATGGCAGAGCGTTTTAAAATGCCAATTATGACCTTTATCGACACCCCAGGTGCATACCCAGGTGTTGGCGCTGAAGAGCGAGGCCAATCTGAAGCAATCGCACGTAACCTTAAAGTGATGGCAGCATTAAAAGTGCCAACAATTTGTACGGTTATTGGTGAAGGCGGCTCAGGTGGTGCTCTAGCCATTGGTGTAGGTGATCGCGTTAACATGTTGCAGTACAGCACTTACTCGGTGATTTCACCAGAAGGTTGTGCATCAATTTTGTGGAAGAGCGCTGATAAAGCCCCTCTTGCTGCAGAAGCGATGGGTGTAACCGCTGAGCGTGTTAAAGAGCTTGATTTGATCAACAGCTTAGTTGAAGAGCCATTAGGTGGCGCACACCGCAACTACGAAGGCATGGCGCGTAACCTGAAAAATCAACTTAAGCGTGACTTAGCTGATTTACAGGCACTATCATTGGATGAGATGCTTGAACAACGCTATAAACGTTTAATGTCATTCGGTTATTGTTAATAACCAATTGATGAAAAAAGCCGCTTTTGCGGCTTTTTTGTTTTAGAATGCTAGGAGCTAGGAGCTAAGAGCACCACTAAATTTAAGTTGATGGTTACTCATGCAAACAACATCGTTATACCAACAAGTAAAAAATGCCATTACGCCTTATACCAATGAGTACAAAACCGCATTTACGGTAGCGCTTTCTGGTGGTGTGGATTCGGTGGTATTACTGCATATAATGAATGCGCTAAAAGCTGAAATACCGCAACTGCAATTAAGCGCAGTTTATGTTAATCATGGTTTAAGTCAGTATGGCGACGATTGGCAGCATTTTTGCGAAAAACTATGTGCAATAGTAAAAGTTTCTTTTTACTCGGCTCAGGTAAAAATCACCAATAAATCACGCACGAGTCTAGAAGAGCTCGCCCGCGATGCTCGGTATCAGGCACTTGATCAGCATAGCCCAAGCGGCAGTATTATTTTGCTAGGGCAGCACTTAAATGATCAACTAGAAACGTTCTTACTGAGACTAAAACGCGGCTCAGGATTACAAGGCTTAGCATCTATGCGGCAAATTCGCACCTTGAGTTCTGGGCGAGAATGTTTACGGCCACTGCTGAACACCACACGACACAGTATTGAACAATTTGCTAGCCAGTTTAAGCTTGAGCATATTACCGATGATTCAAATACAGATGAGCGCTTTGATCGCAATTTTATTCGTCAGCAAATAGTGCCTCTATTAAGTGAACGATTTATCGGCTTTGAGAAAAGCGCAGCACGCAGTGTTAACCTTCTTCAACAGCAGCAAGATGTACTTGATGAATACACTCAGTTAGATTTAAGCCAATGCCAAAACACCCAACAGGGGTTAAGCTGCTTACAGCTAGCAAATTTTAGCGCTGCGCGCCAAGCAAATGTTCTGCGGTGTTGGCTTGGGCAATTTACGACGCTTATGCCATCACAACAACAAACTCAGCAAATACTTACACAAGGTTTAACAGCAAAAGCTGATGCGCAGCTACTTATTCAGTTAACCGGAGGGCAAGTACGCCGGCATCAAAACTTTTTATATTTTGTACGTGAAACAAGCGTACCTGACAGCCAATCACTAACAGCTCAAAAACAGTTACTTTCAGATGGTCGCACTCTCATACAATTATCAGGTGTAGGGGTCAGAAAACCATTGCCTGATGAACACGTTTCTGTTCAGTTTAATTGCCCTCAGGCGCGTATTAAACCGCTTAAAAAACCGGGTCACAACAGTATTAAACATTGGTTTAAAGATGCCAAAGTAGCGCCATGGTTACGTGCTAATGTGCCATTAATTTTTTATAATGAGCAATTAGTTTATGTCGTAGGGCATTTTATAAGTGCAGAACACGCCAATGAAAAAGGTATATTTTGGGAGATAAAAACATGACAACGTCACAGCCACACGTTGGTTTATCACTCGTCAATAAAGCGCCATTAGGGCTTATAGTTACAGCCGTTGTAGCGGGCATTGCCACGGTAATGTTTGAGCTGGCGTTATTAACGTTAGCGTATTCGGTTGCAGGTGGTTTGGTGTGTGCGATTATTTTAATTGCGTACTGGTTAGGTAAAGGCGGACTATTTTTTATTGTGGGGGTGAGTATGCCATTATTAATGGTCATTGTTGTACCACTTACCAGCATGGCTGCATTGTTATACCTAATTAGTGGTTTCTTTTTTGGTTTTTGCTTAGCACTATTAGGCTATAAGTTATTAGCTAAGTCAAAAAATTAGTATGGGTATCAAAGTAAGCCTAGCGGGGGGAACTAGGCTTACTTTTAATTAATACGCTTTAGCGCAATTACGCCCTGATGCTTTGGCCTTGTATAGGCCTTTATCGGCGCGGGCAAAAATCTCATTTTCACAATCTTTGCTATTTGCCAGGGTAAATCCAATGCTGGTGGTGACTTCATATTGTTTCATTAAACTTGATTGCGCCACTAACTGCATCACTCGCTGAGCAATCACTTTATTTGTGGTAAATTCAGGATCATCAATTAATACCGCAAATTCATCGCCACCAAAGCGAAATACAGAATCAGTACCGCGAATACTTCTGCATAAAACGTTGGCAAACTCCTGCAGTACGTCATCACCAATTTTATGGCCGTAGCTATCATTAACTTGTTTAAAATTATCTAAATCTAACAGCATTAAACTAAATGGGCGGTGATGGCGACGAAAACGCTCTAATTTCTGAGCCAACATAGCATCAAACTGACTGCGATTATTAAGCCCTGTTAAAGTGTCTTTAGTTGCTAGCTTTAGCACACGACTGTACATTAATGCATTACGTAATGGGTAAGCTAATACGCTGTGTAGGTCAACTAACTTTTGTTTGATACTGCCTGAAAGCGGATATTGGCAAAAATAGATAAGCTGTCCTAAATGTTCATTATTTATGTCTAAATTAAATGAATATGGCGGCTTACTGTTATCACTATCAGCTATTTGTGCCACTCCAAGAGACGACTGAAACTGCAAGCCTGAAAAATTAATAAGCTGCTTTGCGTGTTCAGCATAAATTGTTAGCAGCTCTTCTATGCTCAATGTTGTTTGTAGTTTCTCAAGCAAGCTATGAATAGCTGCAGGTTTGTTATTACGGTAATGCTCTGCCGAAAACGGCAGAAATTCGCCTCGTGCAGAGATGCGTTGCGTCAAAATATGGACATTTTCCATGATTTTCTCCCCCTAGGAGTTTGTTATTACTTTCTTAAGCGATTTTTATGCCACTATTCCAAACTGGCTGAAAAACAGATGGTTGCTATAGTTAACTCTTAAACAGCTAAAATTTTGACGGTATGGCAACAATATAAATAGGGGGTTTATTTGCAAAGTGTATTGGCTCAAATATTTGGCTTATTACTGGCTGCAGTGGTGCTGGTATGGTTATTTAAGCGCATTGGCTTACCGCCGATCCTTGCCTATCTTGCTACTGGCTTATTAGCGGGTAGTCATGGCATTGGCTGGATGACGCAAAGTCATGAAATACATGTTGTAGCTGAACTTGGTATTGTCTTTTTATTGTTTAGTTTAGGGTTGGAGTTTTCTGTTGGTCGCTTAATGGCGATGCGTAATATTGTATTTGGTTTAGGTACTCTGCAGGTAATAGTCACAAGTATTATGTTTATGTTGATTTTATTGCTGATGGATTTGTCAGTGCTGAGTAGTTTTACTATTGCGACATTAATGGCACTGTCGTCAACAGCAGTGGTGGTTAAATTACTTAAAGAGACCGGCGAACTTAAACAGCGACGTGGTCAGCTTGCCATCGGTATGTTGTTATTTCAAGATATTGCAGTTGTTCCTTTACTAATTACATTACCACTACTTGCGCAAAGTAGTGGTTCAGAAGGCATAGCATGGGCACTGACTTTTTCGTTAACTAAAGGCGCATTTGTTTGCTTATTACTGTGGGCTATTGGTAAATGGGTGTTACCCAAAGTATTTAGTGAAGTGGCGTTAATGCGCACAGAAGAGTTATTTGTTTTAACCACGTTATTGGTTGCTTTATTTGCAGCCGGACTAACTTATTTATTTGGTTTATCAATGGCATTAGGGGCTTTTTTAGCTGGCATGATGCTGGGAGAAAGCCAGTATCGGCACCAACTAGAGGCCGATATTCGGCCATTTCGCGATATTTTGATGGGCCTATTCTTCGTCACTGTCGGCATGCAGCTCGATATTTTATATGTGTTTGGCGTGTGGTATTGGATAGTGGCTGCACTTGCGTTAATGTTAGTATTAAAAATAGGCGTTATTACTTTTTTAGCGCAATTAATGGGCGAGCGAAAACAAGATGCTGTAGCTGCCGGTATTATGTTGTGGCAAATGGGCGAATTTGGTTTTGTATTAATTGCGCTCGCCACTAAGCATCAGTTATTAGCGTTAGATCACGCCTCATTTTTAATTGCTATTGCTGTAATGTCGATGGGTTTAACCCCTTATTTAATCGGGTGTACGCCTTGGTTATTAAAGCAACTAGGGTTATTAAAAAACCCCAACGATGAATGGCAGCAACAGCCTAACAGTAGCACCTTGTATCATAATCATGTGGTGATCTGTGGTTTCTCTCGGGTTGGACAAACGATTGCACGATTTTTAAAACCAGAAGCAATAGAGTACGTTGCCGTCGAAAGTAATCCAATTCTAGTGCAAGAAGCCAAAGCAGCTGGAGAGCCCGTTATTTTTGGTCATGTAAAACAAAAAGATATTTTAAAATCAGCAGGCGTTGAACGAGCGCGACTTGTGATCATTACATTTACTGATTTTGAACATGTGCAAATCGTGATCGATGCGATTAAGCAAATAGCCCCTGACGTGAAAATACTGGTACGAATGCGCGATGATAGTTATCTCGAAGCACTCAAAGAGCTTGGCGTGACTGAGGTGGTGCCAGAAACACTCGAAGCGAGTTTAATGTTAGTGTCGCACGTGTTATCTATGTCGGGTGTGCCTATGTCACGTATTGTTAGGCGAGTAAGCAAAGAGCGGCGTAATCGCTATCAATTTTTATATGGTTTTTTTGCCGGTGACAACTTTGATAGTGAAGAAAACAACGCTGAGCGACTTGAGTATTTACACGTAATAGCACTGCCTGAACATGCCTTTGCGGTGGCTAAAAATATCGGCGAACTAGAGCTTGAAAAGCGCCGTGTATCAGTACGGGCATTACGCCGCCAAGACCGTGAAATTGATAGCCCGTCGCTGCACACTATTTTGCTCACCGGTGATATTCTAGTGCTACAAGGTAAACCTCGTCGGGTAGAGCGAGTAGAGCGTTACTTGCTTGATGGCTGTGAGTAAGATGTTCTAATCTGACCCTAATCTAACTCTAAAAATTCGCGTATTTGTGGTAACTTCTCAATACCATCTTTATAACCTATATCGATTAGGTGCTGGGTGTAGCGTTTTTCAAACAATAAGTAACTGGTTAAACTCGATTGTGAACGTTTTTTAACCCCAATCATGCGTAGCAACACTTTAATAGCCAGTGGCATATCATCGTAATACTGGGTGGCAATGGCATTAAAGTTTTCTGATGGATTGATCACAAAGCTGTGTATTTGTTTTAGCTCTTGGTGTTTGTCACGCGCTGGCAACAGCCCTAAGGTACGGTTGATACGCTCTAAGCGCTCTAAATCGGACTGCAAGGTGTCGGTAAATACACTATCGAGTAAGTGACCTGCAATAGACGACAGCCCTGGGAAGTGAGGTAAATAGCCTGGTGGATGAGCTTCTTTGGGTTGATCAACACCAATAATAAATATTTTCTCAGCCCCCAAATGTACACTCGGGCTCAGAGGTGACAGCTGGTGAATAGAGCCATCACCAAAGTAATGGTTATGCACATTCACACTTGGAAACACCATCGGAATAGCACTGGATGCCATTAAGTGCTCAACGTTAATACGCGTTGCTTGGCCTTCACGTTTAGCGCGCTGCCAAGGCGATTGCGTATTGGATTGAAAAAATGCCACCGAATCCCCAGTAGTGTAACTCGATGCAGTGATTGACAAAGCATCTAAATAATTACGATGTAAATTACGCTCAATGCGAGATAAATCCAAAATATTATTCAGCAACACACGTAAAGGTTGATTGTTCAATAAACTCGCTGGTGGGTGATTTATATGTTCAGATTGAAAGCTGGTCAGCATATTACGGGTTAAATGACCAAATACACTGATAAAATCACTTTTATAAACCATTGAAGTTGAAAAGTTTTTCCAAACAGATTCCAGTTTACGTACTGCCAAATGGGTGCATGAAGCATAACTTGCTAGCGCAGCTGAATTGATCGCACCGGCAGATGTGCCATTAATAATAGTAAATGGCAGTGGGGCAGTGCGTGGCATACTGTGCGCAAGTGCCTTAAGAACCCCAACTTGGTAAGCCGCACGCGCACCACCACCAGTCAGTAACAGAGCAACTTTAGGTTTGTATTTATCGATTTTATTGATTTTCATAGTTGAGTTTCATCGTTGTAATTAAGCGGTTAAGCGTCTTTACTTTATTTATTAACTGTAAGTCTTTAAGCTAGAAGAATCAAAGGATACCTTAGCTACGTTAATAATTATTCATGTAGGCTATGAATTAAATCCATTTAAGGTACTCTTACTTTTATCGCATTTTAATATTTATGGAGTTCGTATGTCAGATCAACCTTCAGCGTCAGATGTTCAAAAACGTCCACCGAATAATAACCTTTTATTTGCAGGCATCATTTTAATTATTCTTATTATTGCTGCGGCGTTTGTGTTGTTGAACTCAACTGATAAGTCGCAAACAGCAATCGAAGTTGAGCAACCCATAGCAGAGCGACCTATGATGGAGCTAAAACCAGAGAACGATCCGGTTGTTAATGCCCCATCTGTTAATCCTGAGAAGCCCGCCGATTTAACCGTGCCAACACCTCGCCCAGTAGAGCCTGAGCCGCAAGTAAAACCATTACCTACCCTTGATGAAAGCGATCCTGTCGTTGTAGCCAAGTTAGATGAATACTTAACCGATGCAGCTATGAGTTTGGTTATAAACGACGATGTTATTCGTCGTGGCGTGGTATTTATAGATAACCTTGCCAAAGGCAAAATTGCGCAAAAACATACTCCAGTGGAGCGCCCAGAAGAAAGCTTTAGTGTGATTGAGGGCGAAATACTGACTGTTGATCCAAATAGTTACGAGCGTTATACCCCATACGTTAAAATATTTACCAGTATGAGTGCAGCACAAATCGTGCGTTTATATGATGAATATAAACCACTAATTAATGATGCGTATGCAGAAATTGGCTATCAAGGTGATGTATTTAATCAAACACTTGAAGAAGCGATAGACCTATTATTGGATACTCCAGAGCCAAAAGGAGATATGCCTTTATTACGTGACTCTGTTACTTATCAATATGCTTACTCAGAATGGGAACGTCTACCAGCGGCACAAAAACAACTGCTACGTATGGGCCCTGAAAACATGAAAAAAATAAAAGCTGTACTACGTAACGTAAAAAAAGAGTTAGATAATCAATAATCTTACTTAAATCGTTTAAAAAACAGTGTGATTGTATGTTTAACATGCAATCGCACTTTCTTTTTGTGTTTATCCTTGAATAACACAGCAAAAGTAGAGATAATCCTTCCCGCGCCAACCAAGGCCCTCAATGGTAGTCTTATTGGTCCTCTCGCAACACTAGCAGGCGAACCTGGTCAGGCCCGGAAGGGAGCAGCCACAGTTTGTGACGTGTGTGCCGAGATGTGGCTGGTAAGACTGCCACCCAAATTCCTCATTTGGTGTTGTTTGAAGTATAAGTTTTATTTATAGTAGTCAAAAGTATACTAATCTGTACTAATTCTTATCTTTTTAAAGTTAAAAACTAAATCTCAGCTCATTAGATCAATATCACTTCTTGTACTAATCTACTAAAACTCCTCAGCACAAATTGGTTTAGTTACCGTGTTAGTCAAAGTTCTTGCGCAAGTTAAAACAGATAATTCAGGTTTATTGATTGAAGTACCTGTATTGCTTAGCGAATATGGTGTATTTGATCCCTTACTTGATTACGTTATAAGTCAGTCGCACATTAAAAGTTTGCCATGGATGAATCGCATTACGTTTGCTTGCCAACTGTTGCTCGAGTACATGGAAGCCAACACAGGATTATTTTCAGACGCCAGCAAGTTATTTCAATCATTTGTAATGCGTTTGTCACTGGGTACCATTAGCCCAGAAGGGAATGACCCATCGGGTTTATACTGGCTACCTCGCTCTACAGCAAACGTAAATCAACTTTTATCTGCGCTAAATGGCTTAACAGATTCGCTCGCCAATAACAGAAATACAACCAGCTTAAACCCATTTGAACAAGCCAGCTCTCATCAAGAACGCCTTAACTATGCTGCATGGTACAAACGCAATCAGTACAACTTTTTAGGCCATATCAAAAGCAACCCTTTACCCAGTGTGCTTAATACCGTGCGCAAGGTACGTGGTAAAAAGGATGTGCTTAAGGTTGACGGTGATGCTATTTCATTTCCAGAAAAGCTCTTTAAGCCCTTTTTTGTTCAAGGTTTAGGCAAAGCCAGAGATAAGCGCGTTGCACTGCGTGATCAGCTTATTGTGCTGCTGATGCATGGCACCGGTGTACGAGAAAGTGATGCTTTGCACCTTTGGGTGGATGACGTGTTTTACGACCCAGAAAACCCAAGTGGTGTGATAGTACGCTTGTATCACCCCGAAGATGGCAGAGCACCAAATAATTGGACTGGCCGCAAACGACAAAAAACACGCGCAGCGTATTTGGCCGAGAATTTTAACTTAATTCCTCGTAACCGCATGACGGGTACCGCCCGAATCGGCTGGAAAACCAAAGTGGTTGATGATGACGAAAATTACATTCAACTGCATTGGTTTCCTGCTTTTTACGGTGAGCTGTTTGCCAAGTTGTGGCAGCAATACTTACTGTATTTATTGCCGTTACCGAGAATGCACCCCTATGCATTTGTGTCGTTTTCACAAACACACGAAGGCCAATCACTCACCCTAAACGCGTTTAACCAAAGTTATAAAGCGGCCATGGCTCGAATAAACCTAGTGGTGTCAAAACCAGAAGGGCGAACCCCACATGCTCATCGTCATGCTTATGGCAGACGTATGTCGAGCGCGGGTATTGATCCACGACTGATCAAAAAGGCGCTCCACCATGCTTCGTTGTTATCACAAGCCGTTTATACCCAGCCCAGTATTAGAGATGTTACTTTGGCATGTGAAAGAGCATCAAAAAATCTTGATGGCCAACACTATGCTGAGTTTAAAGAAGACGTCAGCGTGAGCTGGCAAAACGTGATGGAATCGGGCTTTGAAGATATTGATCCTGATGGACTATTTAGCGGTCAGTACCCTAAATTAAGGAGATATAAACCATGAAAACACAGGATTATGAGTTCAATTGGTTTATCAAGAAAAACGGCTCAGGCTGGGAAACATGGCGGGAGTTGGCCTCATCTTGGCTTGAACAAAAGCAATACGGCATTGACCATTCACGCGCCGCCATCGCACGCTTTTTAGATGAATACTTGGTACCGCGATTTATTATCGACCCCATTGAGCTATTTACACTGGCAGATCAAGACTACAACAAGTTTCTTATACCGCTTGAGCTGAATGAAGGCTACCGTGTTAGGCAAAACAACGATGTATGCCGCTTTATTGATTGGATAATTGATACCTACTACTCAGAACCAGATGACAATGGCGATCCTGTGCCGCTACTTCAAAACCCCTTTGATAAAGAGCAAAATCCAGTAAGACGGCAGGAAACGGTCTATAACGCCTTACCCTACGCCTATATTAAACAGCTGCGCAGCATATTATGCCCCGCGCCTCGGGGTCACTTTAAACAATGGCAGTGGGCCATCGACTACAGTGAGATTTTCTTCACCAATGCTCGCTTTTTAAAAGACTGGATTTTGGTTGATGAGTCGGTGATAGACAAAGCAGACCCCGATTGTGTTTGGCAGAAACACACGCTAGATAAACAGCGGCAAATAAGAATAGATGGTGCACTTAGAATCCTAGAAGAGGGTGACAGCATTTACTTAATTTGGTCACCTGTTCGTGCCATGGCTTTGTATCTTAAATTGCAGCTACCTTTACGAACCTTTCAAGTACGAATGCTGGACTCGGGTGAGGCTGATACATGGCGTTACAGCAATGGCGAGTGGCAAATGAATGAGCAACATCATTTTGCTGAAGGCAGCGATAAGCGCCCATGGCAAAAAGGGGTATTCCACCGCATTATTACGCCAGATATTGGTGATGTGATGACGGGTATGTACATAAACACCAATAAAACCGCTGATAGAAACAAAGATGAAATAACTCGGGGATACATGATCCCGTGGCAACACGAAGAGGTGTTGTATTGGTTAGAAAAGCTAAGAAACTGGCAAGAAAAGTACAACCCAATCAACAAGCCTACGTCAATTTATGACTTGGATTACAAGCACTTTGGTAGCACTAAAACCAAAATTCAGCGCAGTGAAATTGGTGATATTTGCTTTTTGTTTCGCAATGCTGCTGCGTATCGTAAGCGCGAACGTTGTATGCCAATTACTGACGGTTATGTTAACGCACTTTGGGTGGCTTTGCTTGCTCAACTCGAGCACGATGTAGCGAAAAAAGAGCATACTTTAAGAGATGGTGCCAAAGTGCATTTTGTTGACCCTAAAAATGCCAGAAGGCCGCTATTTCCTTTGCATGCATTACGCGTTTCTTTGATCACTTGCTACGCCATTGAGGGGGAAATACCCACACCGATATTGTCAAAGCTGTTGGTTGGCCACAGTCGTTTGATCATGACTTTGCACTACACCAAGCTCACGCCTGTGATGATGGCCAAGAAAATGCGCGAGGCCGAAGGCAAAATAATCGACAAAGAAGACGATAGTCTACAGTCATTCCTAGCCAATAAATCCATTGAAGAAATCGGCTTGCAAGCCGCGTTTAAAGACATTGAATCGCTACAAACTGCATTGAGAGTGCGCAACCCAGCTGGATGGCAAGAAAAGTCGATAGGCATTTGTTTAGCAGGAGGCAACACCTCGCCCTTGGTTGAACATGCCTCTATTGCTGGGTGCTGGAATGGCGGCGATAAACTAAAAAAAGCGAATCGAAACCAAGCCGATCTTCACGCGCCAGTACCCCATGGCATTGAAAACTGTATTCGCTGCCGCTGGTTTATTACCAGCATCCGCTATATTCAATCGCTTACGGCTCATTTTAATAACCTAAGTTATCACGCCACAGAAGCGGCCAAAATTGCTGCGGAGCTTGAGGGCGAGCAAGCGAGTTTGTTGGATGAAGAATACTTTTGCGAAGTAAACAGCACTCCATTTAGCAAGCGCGACCAGCTAAACAGTATAGACAGGCGTATTGAGCGACACAAAACCGAAGCCGATGAATACTGCAAAGACTTAGTAGCGTGTTTTCAGGTGATCCGTAAGGTACTAAGTATCGAGCAAAATCGGGAAGAACACGACCGCAAAGACAAAGTGATTGCGCTTGGCTCGGCAGAAGACATATCACCATTCTTTAGCTTTTTAGACACGAAATCTGAGTTTAGGCAGCTGATCCAAATCTGCGATGACGCAGAAGTATTTGCAGACTTAAAAGATGACTTAAAGAAAACCACGGCCATTAATCACAGATCAAACATACTAAACACTATGCTGATGCGCATGGGCTACCAACCAATCTTGATGCAGCTTGACGACGAAGCACAGCTTAAGCTTGGCAATGTGATGGTCAATGCCATGCTAAATGCCACGAAAGAACCAGATAAAAGTAAAGCCATGACAATGCTTTCAACTTACCTTGATACTGAAGCTTACTTAAAAGACGCAGGCCTGCTCGAGCAAGGTGTACAAGCGATTGAAAGTAATACAGGCATTAGCATCAGAACATTGGCAAACATGGCAACAGCCACTTTAGGAGTAAAGAAAAATGGCTAATCCAGTCGACCCAACCCTAGTGCTGCAAGAGCTATGCGCAAGCGCCACCACAAGAACTGCCAATGCTTTAACGGTATTGAATGCTGTGCTTGAGCAACAAAGTAAAATAACGCCTCTCGACTTTTCCATGGCAACGATCGGGCGGTTGTCAAAAGAGCAAGGCGGCCCATCAACACAAACCATCCGTAATCGCACAGGAAAGCATTTTCAGCAATTAATTGAGGCTTGGGCAGCTTATGCAGGCACAACGTGTAAAAAGCCGCTCTCAGTACGCCAAAAACAGTTATTGAACAGCAATGACCAACATATTTTGGATGCCATCGACGACCCAGTGATTAGAGCCGTAGTAGGGTCATTAATTGCTGAACGTAACAAATACCGTGACCAGCTCAATACATTAAAAGCCAACTCTGACTTGTTTATAGACAGAACTAAAGGCGATAAAACCAACACCACACTTGAAAACAAACAACTGGTACCGCTGGAAGTTGAAGCCATTAAAGCGGCAATTTCTGATGAACTTTTCAATAAACAAGGCTGGGAAGTTATGCCTACTGGCCAAGTCAAAGATGCTGATGGAAATGAAATCTATAAGCGTGGGTATGTTCACGGGGTGAGGAAGCTGTTGCGATGAAGTTTTAAATCAACTTGAAAGTTTAGTATTCTGGCAAGCAAGAGAAATTACTTTTAATAAGTGACTATTTTAGAGTCGAAGATGGTAAGTATGAACCAATATTATAAACACCAAATACAAGAGTTTTACCGGTCTTTTCTAGAGCGTTCATTTGATCAAAAAGACATTGCGAATTTCTATGTGATGTCTAGAGACTATGCGAGGAAAAACAGTGTGATTCGTGAAATAGGTGACTTTTTAGCTCATCCAGATAAAAAAGATCGTGGTATTGTTTTAAGGAGTATCACTGATGTGATGCCACTTTTTGAGGCTGAAGTAGAGGATTATAGGGCAGGAATTGAGAGAAGCTTTGAAGAGAGGCCAAGGTTCAAAAGTCTGGAAAGCGATATCATTATTGAGGATATTAAACTTATTTTCGACCAAGCTAATATCAGGTCGGGCTCTATAGATAAAAATGATGGTAACTTCCGAGATTTTCTTTTTTGTACAATATTTTTATTAAGCACTTTCGCAATACAATATAAAGATCAGAGGCTTAATCTAGAAGCTATATACTCCCATAGCCTCACATTACAAGTTAGCTGCGAAAGTGTGAAGTTTGACAGAAACTTTGTACTGTTGCCTATCTTATTTCTCCCTAATGTATGGATAAACTGCCCTTCGACTATTGTACCTAAGCACCACTTAAAAAGGCATATAGCCAGGAGGTTTAAGCAGGGCTTTTTAGCGGCTGTGCCTTATGAATTAGATAAACTTCATAGAGAGAAGCTCATTAGTAGCTCAAGTTTTACTAAAGGAGAAATCTGGCCATTACCAGATTACTAGTGGTTCAACTAACGGCCTTGATAGTTTTTGTTTGAGCAAATATCTCCGCTCCATATTCAATGATCACTTCTTGCTCTTTGTCTGAAGCATCAAAATAGATAATTTTGTCTCTTGAAACAACACCTTTAACAACTATACCTTGAATCTTATCTTTATATACTTCGTGGGCAAACTTTTTAGCTATTTGTCGATCTATGGTCCAAGACTGTGCAAAGTTTTTACTTGCAAACTCATTTGGTGATAAACCACGATATATCGTTACTTCTTCTTCAAGCATTTCAATATCTGACGTAGTCGGTACGTCTTCGCGTTTAATTCTGACGGGGGGGGCCCCCCACTCAGCTTGCTTGCTTTTGAACAGTTCAAATACGCCTCCGGAATAAAACCTTTTTAAATTGTTAAAAAGCTCAAAAGCCCAATTACACAGTTCTGATTCTATGGAGTTAGATGCGTACTTTTGCTGCCAAAAATCTCTAAAAGCGAATTTTGGCTCTGTTTTTGACTCGCAATCAAAGCTATCTAAAACGTCTGCGAAAACTCTGTAATCATCACCAAACTTTTTATGTAAGCTTTTAAAGTATTCATCAGAGTCAATTCTCATTTTTTCAAGAAGGTTTTTTGATTTGTCGCTAATCATATCGTTTGCCTTAACCAATTATAATAAGGTGATCGCAAGATGGGCATGGCGTTTCATCAACAGAGTAAGGAACATCTGTACTTGAGCGTTGCCAAATATTCGTACAGTAGCCACATCTAAACCATCTCTTTTCGTATTGTTTTGGTGCGGGATTTAGATCAATAATATCCCTAAAAGCACGTGTTGGTTTTCTTTTATAACGAGGATTTTGCTGAAAACCGTAAACTGAGTCATATAACGGCTCGCTCTCTTCTGCCAATAGCTCCTGTTCCTCCCACTTACGTTGTTCTTGTTCCTTTTTAGCGAGTTGTACTCTTTGATTTTTACTACGATAAAACTCTGTAAACCTTTGTGTTTGCTGAGGGTGGTAATGCCAATGCTTGATGCTTAGCTTCACAAGTAATTCAGATTCAACTTGCTCTCTGTAACCATTTACTTTGCCTTCAACATACTTTCTAAAATCCTCCACGTCGACAACTACAATGGCGGACTTTTGATTGTATGTAGAGCTAAATTGGTAAGAAGAGCTCTCTAGCGTTAAAACAAGGGTGATGTCGAAGTCATTAGTGTGTAGGATCGCAATTTCGTTTTGCGCGCTTTCAATAGCTGGGTTTAATGTTATTTGAGATTGATATTCGTATACCTTCTCTTCAGTGAGCAACACACCTTCATCGGATTTATCACTGTTTGGAAAACCAACATATCGAGGAAGGTGAATGCTAGAATTGGTAGCAAGTATATTACGGCACAACCAAAAAATAGCGCGTTTATAACTTATCTCACATGGCTTATCTTCGGAGTTTACTTTCGGTGCATGTTTGAAGTGATCGCGTCTTATGTTCGTTTTATACTTGTGCGCGGAAAGAGGCATATCGCAGCTGATGCAAAAACAATTGCATTCTAAACCGCTTTCTACTTCATCGACAAATGCGAGCGAGCCATTTTTATCTTTAGCAAATGGTATCAATATTTCCACTGTTATTCCTTTTTCACAAGCAGATAGCAAAGCTAAGTATGTTATACCTAGTTAATTCATTTGTTAATATCTTGATTGATAACTTTATAAACTGTGTTTCTTGAAACGTTTACTGTGCTTGCTATTTGGCTGACCGGTGTAGCTTTTGCGCGTAGCGATAAAATGCTTTGTTTGGTGTTGTCTGATATTGGTTTTCTGCCTTTGTATTTACCCGCTTTTTTAGCGGCTTCGATGCCTTCGAGTTGGCGCTCTTTTCTAATATTGAGTTCAAACTCTGCGAACACGGCGAGCATATCTAGAAAAGCTTTTCCTGAAGCAGAGTCGGTTGAGATGGGTTGCTCTAGCGCTTGTAGCTGAATCTCATTGGATTTTAGGTGGTACACTAAGGTTTGTAAGTCGAGTACGGAACGAGCGATACGGTCGACTCGAGTCACGATTAAGGTATCACCGGCACGAAGGTAGTCAAGTAGGGCTTGAAACCCATCACGTTTGGTATTCGATGCTGATGCCATGTCGGTAAACACCCTGTCACAACCAGTTTCCTCAAGTTTGGCTACTTGTAGATCTAAAGACTGATCTGTGGTCGAAACTCGCGCATATCCAATCTTACTCATGGCAATTGTTCATTTAGCATCTAGACTAAATAAACATAGTGCGTACTAACGCTTTAAACCACCCTAAATGAACACTTTTAGCCTGTTTTGGTGATGTTCAATTAGGGTATACGCTATTTGAACTTGTGCTTTACCGTCGTTTTAGGAAATGCCACCATAATGGACTTGCAAAACCCCGACCTGATTTTAGTTTAACGCCTATCGGAGCATTCATGCTCCTACTTTGCGGTTGAAAGCATTGCGGGTAGTGATGTGGTGTTGACGGATATTGAAAGCGGTGGGCGGTTTAATTTTGCAAAGCCAAAACTTGAACAACTGGTTTCAAACGGTCAGCTTAGAACCATTGCGCGGCGTGAGCTACCAACCAAGCTAACCTTTAAACCACTCAGTACCGTTAAAAAGCCTAAAGCAGAAACTGCGGAAGATGTTGCATCAAAAAAAGAAATGCAGCGACGTTATAGGTATGTGCAAGGCGCAATTGAACAAAGCGTTCCAGCCTATACCGAGAAATGGTTAACCCCGTATATTGCGCAAAAGGCGGCGGAGATAAACGACAGTGGCCCACCGTCATGGCGCACGCTAGCCTATTGGAACAAAGCCTTTGTGGAAAGCGGCTGGGATAAACACGCACTGATGCCCAAACATAAGGCCAAAGGCAACCGAACCAAGCAACTGCCTCAAGAAGTCCATGATCTCATTGATGAAGTGATAAACGAATACCTGCGCACGCATACCGTGATGAGGTACCAGAAGGTGTATGACCAGTTTCTTGAACAGCTTGATACGCTTAATGCAGAAAGACGTGAGGCTGATTTAGTTGAGCTAAAGCCATGCAGCTATAGGTGGATAGTGAATAGGTTGCAGAATATGGAAAATAAAGTAAAGTCTTAATTTATTTAGATATGTGTTTTTAAATAGCTCTTAAAAGAGTGTACTTAGGCTGATGGGGGAGGTAGGCCAAGGTTCGATTCCTTGGGCGTTTGTTGGCTCCGTAGCCCTTATTTTTGTGCTTATTCGATATGCAAGTATCCAAATGGTCCTATCAACCACGGCAGGCAAATTTAAGGAGGTGTCTATGGCAAAAACATTAAAAGCTCGTGCTCGTATTCTTTTTAGTTCAATGTTCGAAACAACTTGGGCTACTGGGGTCGGCTACGCTGCTGGTCACCTATCGACCTAAGTGCATTTAGCATTTATAAAACTGTGGATGCAAAAACTGTAGGCTTACGCTCCTTCGTCATTTATCGTAGTCTACAATTCCTCGCCGTTTATTCCGGCATTAACAATTACTTGAGTTCGGAGATATATGAGCATTTCAATGTTGGAAATAAGTAAAACGGCAATGTATGAAGGAGAGTTTAAGGATCGTCGAATAGAATTTTCAGAATCGTGTAAATGGCTATCCGAAGAGCTGGGTTTTCCGTATAAAAGTACTCGAATGGGAGACTATGAACGTTTGCTAAAAACTTTTGTTAACCCTGGAGCTAAAGTACCAACGGAACAGGACTTAATTGATGATTTTTATCATTTTATGCAAGCTGCGACCGAGGCATGTCAGATTATCCGTTTATGGAACACTTTTAAAGATGGTAAGCACGATGGTTTAAAAGATCGTATCAAGCATGTTATGTCAGGTAAGAGCTTGCGGGCCGAAGCAATCAAGAAGAATGCAAAGGGGGAAAATGATGACCCTGCACGAGACTTCGCGTTTGAACTGAATATTGCCTCTAGGTTTCTCAAGGGGGGATATGAAGTTGATTTAACAGATGACTGTGATGTTGTTGTCAATATAGGTAAGGATAAGTTGTACGTAGAGTGTAAACGTATCAAGTCCATAAAGAAATTAGCCTCTCGTATTAAAAAAGCATCAAGTCAGATTGATACACGCATTGGTGCGAATCGAAAAAACAAGTATGGTTTGATAGCATTGGACGTGACTGATGTACTTTTGCCTGAAGGTACAGTAGCCGCAACTAGTAATGTGCATTTATATGATATGGAAATACAAAGAGCAATTACGGATTTCGCTAAAGAGCAGGAATATGTATCCACCAAAAATGCAGGTCGCAATGTAGCTGGCATTTTATTTGAATATAACTCTAGTGCATTTTTTCCTCATGAAGAGAAGGAGCCTTCGTTAGGCTTTGGGCGTTCTGCTTGTATGTATAGGCATGCCAGCCAAAATAAAAAGTCATTGGCTTTAGTCTCTGGCTTTACTGGAAAAATTGCTAACCAAAATCTGTAGAGTTGTAATTTAAAGGGCGCAAAATAGCTGGTTAGTACAAGCCTGAAAGGTAAACTAACACTGAATACTGAACGCCCTCACTACTAATATTTTACTACCGTATATTATTGTTTTACATTACTATTATGAATTTAGTACACTTTCCACTATAAATTTATAAGTTACTTCAAACAACATTGGGTGACATAAAATTCCCTTTTAAATTATCTAAAAATCACCAATACTATGTTTTCACAATGCGCTTTTTGGTGAATTCTCATCAAAATTGTAATGGCATCATTTTTTAATCAAATAGACGTGCTTTTTCATCATACTTTTGGCGTGAAGCGAACATTGATAAAGTTTAAAATATTTTACTTAAGGGGCTCACTACGCAATTTGCTCCTTGCTGTAAAACATGCGTATATATTTGTGTTGTTTTGACATCAGAATGGCCAAGCTGAGCTTGAACTGTTCTGATATCGGCGCCACTTTGCAATAGATGCGTTGCAAATGAATGACGCAAGGTATGCGGTGTTATTATTTCTGTTAATCCCGATTTTTGAACTGCTTTCTTTACTTCTTTTCTTATGCACGAGTGATGAAAATGATGTCGTCTTATTTCACCACTTTGAGGATCTGTACTTAATATATGAGAGGGAAATAAATACTGCCACGCAAGTGATTTTGCGGCGCAAGGATATTTTTTTGTTAAAGCATATGGCATCCATACGCCAGCATAATCGGTATTCTTTAAATCAAGCTTTAAATAGTCATCAACGTTTAAAATTTGAGTTCTCAGCATAGGAATTAGCTCGGTGGCCAACGTAACAATACGGTGTTTATTGCCTTTGCCATTCCATACTTGAATACATTTATAATCAAAATCAATATCTTTCACTCTTAATTGCACAGCTTCCATTACTCTTAAACCACTTCCATACATAAGGGCAGCAATTAAATAATAGCGTTTATTTAAATGAGCCATTAATATTTTGACTTCTTCTGGGGTCATCACGACAGGCAGTTTTGCTTGTTTTTTACTGCGAGCAAAATTTAAGTTTAACGACAGCTCATTTTTTATTATGTGCTTATATAAAAATGACAATGAATTGAGAGCCGTTGCTTGCGTACGCGGTGCAACGTTTTGCTTTAATACTAAGTGTTCTAGATAGCGTTCGACTTCATTGTCTCCCATTGAGGCCGGGTGGCGCTTATCATGAAAATGGACATAAGATGCAATCCATCTCAGGTAGGTGTCCACGGTACGTAATGAATACTGACGTACCAACATATAATCAGCGATATAATTTAAAAATGGGGAGCGCATTTTCTTTTTTCTGAATATCTTTAGCAACAATAAAAAATTATAGTTGGCAATACATTACGTTATTTGTTAAAAATAGATTTATTAATACATGAGCGTGGCGTCGGCAGAAAGATGCGCGATGAGCGCACTATAAAATTGTTATATTTCATGGAGGATTTAGATGGATTTCCCAGAGTTAGAAACATCTCGTTTAATGCTTACCAAGCTATCATTGGATGATAGCCCTGCATTATTAAATATTTTTTCAGATAAAAATGTTATCAAATTTTATGATATAGACGTTTATGATTCTGAAGATCAATCGTTAAAATTAATTGAATTCTTCAATTCTCGTTTCACTGAGGCCGTTGGTATTCGGTGGGCTATTCGTATAAAAGACACTGGTAAGTTAATTGGCACCTGCGGCTTTAATTCATGGAACCAAAAGATGAAGAATGCTGGTATTGGTTACGAGCTATCTTCTAAGTATTGGGGGTTCGGCTATGCCACAGAAGCTTTATACAAAATCATTGATTCAGCCTTTTTAAATCAATTACCATTTGGTGAGCTTCATAGAATCCAAGGTGATACTATGCTTGGCAATGGTGCCTCAGAGTCTGTGCTGAAAAAGCTTGGCTTCAAAGAAGAAGGTATCCGTCGTGCAAGTGGTTACTGGAAAAATGAATTCCACGATTTGAAATGTTATGGTTTATTAAAGCCTGAGTTCAATGAAATA
>NZ_JAGPYN010000018.1 GCF_018069805.1 Pseudoalteromonas ostreae | reverse complement strand
AGCAAGCTCATGGCCTAGGTGGCGGTCTTGCCCTGGGCTGATGTGTACTTCGCTGCCTTGGGCATAAGCGTGGGCATTAAGTTGCGCGGGCTTGGATGAGTTGGTATGCACGTTTACGTGGCTTAAATCGACGCCCATCATGCTGCCTACGTTGTCTTTTAAACGCGCCTCTCGGCTTATTGCTTGGCGTTGTACGGGGAGCGTGTCGTGCTCTTGCTGTTCATGACTAAGTGACTGATACATTTTGATTCCTTTAAGGACAGTGAGATTTGAGTTCGCTATTACTGATTGGATGTAAGCGCTAAGAAGTAAAATGCATTGTTATTCTGGTGATGACTGTAACTGTCTTTTGCCACTCATACCGTCAAAGATATACCATCCATTATCTACTTTATAAAAATCAATGCTCTTTAAGTTAGTGTCTAGCTGAAGTTTTAGCGTGTTTGCTTGCGAAGCTTGGTTCAATAATATTGCATTTGTATTGTCCCAACTAGCAAAGTCTAAAACCCTAAAGTGATTCACTGACTCATCCAATGTGATGGTAACCTCTTGAGCAGCATTCAACTGCAAAAAACAGGAGGTATTATGCTCAACTGTAAAGTCAGTGTTGTGACTCTGTGAGTCCACTGCTTGGATTTTATTTAGCAATGTGTTTACTGCAGAGACCGTGGGTAAAGTTTGATCTGCCAGCGCAATAGTGGCATCAAGCCTTTGCGCGATACTTTGCACTGACGGTTGATTTTCACCTGAAAATTGTAACTGGCTTGGGGTGAGTGTGCTCATCCGTTGTTGCAACAAGGCACTATCCACCACTTTATCTGATACACCATTGGTAACATCATCATTGCTAGCAAAGTCTACGCTAAAGCGGTTGCTGTCTTGCACTAAACCGGTACCGGCTATTGATAACGTCTCTGTTGCCTGCCATTTATATACATCACCACTTTCTGTTGCATGATGTGTTTTTAGTAAAAACGCTTGATTTTGATAATTTGCACCATAGCTAATAATTACTGCATCACCTTGTCGCATATCGGCAGGTAGATACACGTCTGTCGGTTGTACGCTAAACCCTTCTGTGAGTTTGTTTACTTGCCAAATATGGTTTTCTCGTTGGTTTACTTGTGCGTTAAAAAGCACTAAATCGCCATTTTTAAGTGCATACCCATCTATTTCGCCAGGTACATTATCAATATTAATGTTTTGTGTAGTTTCGATACAAGCAACCGTGAACTCTTTAAGCTTTGGGCAACTTAAGGCATCGATTTTTTTATTTAACCACGCACCATGCTGTGCCGTAGGTAGTTTGCTCTGCTCACCGACTAAAATTTCCTCTAGTGTCGCTATTGGTAAGTGGTCTATGCTGATATTTGATAATCCACTGCCATCACCAATAAAACTACCAGCTTGAATACTTGAGTTAGGAACCGTATTACCTCGCGTAAAGTCTAGTTGTGAAGGAAAATGTGCAATACCAAGGCTACCACTGGTAATATTATCGGCGTTAAGATCGGTGAGTCCTAGCCCGTTGCCAGAAAACGTTTTGTTTTCGATGGTACTTGCAATTTGATTACTGGCGATTTCGCCTTGTAGGCTGCTTGCGTTAATCGTTGTGTTTTGTACAACCCCCTCAACCCAACTCTGATCGCCTTTAATCGTCAAACCTTCGATAATAACGCCATCACCATGTTGATAATTGTTAATGTCATTACGCTTTCGCCATGTTAAACGCACTTGCGTATTAACTGTACTTACCTCACTCACAGTCCAAATCGTGTATTCTAGGTCGCCGCCTTTTAACACTTCAACAGATATGCCTGCAGATAGCTCTTGCTCAGACGTGTTATCAAAATCCTCTGCTAGTAACCATGTTTGATTTGCTTGTGCTACCCAAACTTTGTTTTCTGCAAGCTCAATTTGAGCACTAAACAACACCCTATCGCCAGTTTGAATAAGGTAACCATTAACAGGCTCTGTTGGTACACCAGCGGTCAAATCATAATTATCAGTGAACACTGTCGCGACTTCTTTCTTAAACTTAATACCAGCTTGAATAAGTGCAAGCTCCTGATCGACATAACTTTTACTGGTATCTAAGGCACTCTTTAAATCTCCTGCCGAGATCATGCTTGCCATGCTGCCATTGTCTAAGTCATTGGCTGTAGCGAACTTTGCGATCCCTTGTGTTGATTGGCTGGCCTTGTTCAACAAGCTGTTATCAATCACACCACCGCTTAAATTACTGACATGTAAGCCTGTCACTTGTGATCCATCACCAATCAGTGCTGTAGCGTTGACGGTAGTTGCGGTGAGTTGCTCTGTTGATAAGCTTGCATTACCTTCCCCCGTTGCCGCGTTTAGATCAATTTGTTTAGGTAGGTTTTCGTTTGCAAGATTGGTGACTTGTGCACCATTACCAATGAGCGCTTTGGCTGTTAATGACGAGCTGTCACCACGTACAGTAAGATCTATTTGCTCTGGCAGGCGCTCATTATCAATTTGATCAGTGGTTGCAGCATCAATTAAGGCTCCGAATTCTTCTTGTGTAGGAATATCACCCCGTTGAAAATAGCTTTTTATTTCAGCATTGCGATCTAAAGTGCTCATAATTGTCCTTTATAGTCTGTAGATAAATGTTGAGATCAGCTAGGGGTTGAGTACCCATAAAAGCCGAATGAAAAATGATTTGTTAAATAAAAGGAAAGTTAACTGGGTTTGTTATCAAGTTTATTATTCATTTCTTTAATAATTGGTAGCTCTACAGGTTCAAATACAGGCATTGGTAGAGAGAGTGAATAGATAAGAGTCGGTTTAGGGGTACTCCCTAAAGCTTGCCATACTTGGCCTGTCACTTTTTCACTTTGTTCATTACCAAATAGCTGACTGCGAATACCGTAAGGAGAGGTATCTATTAGCTGCGCTTGTAATAACTCATTGGGTAAGAAGTCATACCGCCCTAATCCTGCTATCAAGTAACTTAAAATCATGTGCTCTATTTCTGCACTTTTTTCTTCATCTTTACTCCATACGGTCAGCATATAAGTTAAAGAAATAAACTTGGGCTCAATAAAGCGGGTACGATGTGTTTGGGTAAAGTTCATTTGCGTGCGAGGAGGCTCGCTTTGTCGTCTTTGAATATCTTCTGTTATGCCTATTAAGTAACAGTTTATGGCTGGGGTGTTGGTGACGACTTTGTCGAAAAATGCTTTATCTGGAGCTTGAAAACTTAATGTAATGGCTGAGTTACTGTCGGCTTTTACATCGGTGCTATTAAACGCTAACGCTTGTTGTGTAATAAATGATTTAAGCGCTTGTTGCACTTTAAATATAAGCGTGGGATCCATATGTATCTCCATTGAGCCAATTTGTTAGGGATTGCTGAGCCATAAACCCTGCATGTTGTTTGGAGAGCTCTCGGTGTAGCGCTATGGCTATTTCATCGCGACTGATCAGCGGTTTGCTTAGCATTAAACTTTGCAGTAGCGCGACCTCGCAAATATTGATAATTTGCGCAGCGCTGAGTTCAAAAAGCGTAGCAAGTTTTTCGATACCTTGTTGTAAGTGTATATCAGCATTGCTGTTTAAATGCCGAGTCCAAATTTGTACACGTTCTTGCTCTGTTGGTAGGGTAAACTCTATTACACCATGAAAACGACGCAAAAATGCTTCATCCAAGTTACTTTTAAAGTTCGTGCTCAGCAGTAGTAAACCACTGTAGTGCTCCATTCTTTGTAGTAGATAACTTACGCCCATGTTGGCGTTTTTATCATGGCTTGACTCTACCTCACTGCGTTTTGCAAAAATGGCATCCGCTTCATCAAACATCAATACAGCATTGTTTCGCTCTGCTGAGTCAAACAACTTAGCTAAGTGTTTTTCGGTTTCACCAATCCATTTACTGGCGATATTCGCTAAGTTAACCATGTACAAAGGAAGCTGTAGCTCTCCTGCTATAGCTTCTGCCGCCATCGATTTGCCCGTGCCAGGCTTGCCCCAAAACAGTGCTTTACATCCTTGATGAAAACTCGGTAGCCGCTGCTGTAAAGCGCTTTTGAAGTTAACTCGAGCGATCAATTCCTGCAATTGCACTGCAATTTTATCATTTAGTACCATATCGTTTAGGGTAAAACGTGCTTGGCACAATTTTGCTAGTTCATCGCAATATTGACTTTGCGCTACGAAACACAATGTTTGTAACGTTTTCCAGTAATCGTGATCCTCACTTTTTTCGGTCTTTGCCTTATTTGCTAGCTGTTTCATGTGAGATAAGGCTACAGGGTATTTAGCCACCAGCTGCTGAGCTTGGGTTATATCTAAATAGCTCGATTTTTCATTCGTATATAACGACAACCAAGCATCCCTCAGTTGTGATAAGGTTGGTGTTGGTAATACAATTTTTAATGTCTGAGAAAATATTTCCCCAAGTAGAGGTTGAGCTTTTGGGGTGATGAGCACTAATTTTTTGCATTGTTCAATCAGGCTATTTAATTGGATCAAATTGTGTTGCAACAAGTCGCTGATCTCGGGCCAATACAACAAGATTGGCTGCCCTTGTGCCACCAGCTGTAAGCAAGCAAACTCATGCATTATATGCGTTATATTAACCCCACTGCTTGGCTCTGCTGTGTAGTATGCTAACTTGCTATCAAACCGCAATGCCAACTGTTGTGCATACCAAGCGGTTATATCCTCGTCCTCACTAGCTAGAATAAGCAAAGACTGAGTAGTAACATCTTCTTTGGGTAAGCTATAGCAGCTGTCAAATACCGGATCTTGCGCTGTTTCAATTATCGTCAATAAACTAAGATGTTCACAGCTTGTAGTGCCGCACTGTAAAAACTCGTGCAAATAAGGCGCAATGATCACTGCACTTTGTAAGCCTATGCTTTCATTGCTCAAATGCACTAAACCCCATTTAAACAATGCTGACTTAGAGCCAAAATCCGCTATAGTTGTGTATTTATTTAGCGAGTCGTCTATCAAAGTTGCTAACTTGTCTAAACTCAGAAATGGGCCTTGCTCAAACCAACTTAAACCTAAAAAAGGGGCTATCACATCTGGATCTTGGGCTTGAATATAAACAAGTGCTAACAACTTGGTCTCAGCGCTAGACAACGAAAATAAATGAGCAAGGTGAGTAAACCTTGGCATAGAAATAAGTTTATTTAACTGCTCATGTAGGTCTTTAACAGTATCACTTACGTGCTCATCTTGCGCTTTTAGCGCACTACCAAATTGATAGAGATGATAAGCAACACGTTGTTCTTGCTCTGAATGAGATACTTGCAGTGCAGGAATTTGGCCTCTCATTTCATTCTCCCAAAACCATTTTTTGTGCCAACTCATGCGCTCTCACACCAACTTGCTCTGCCCATCTAGAATCAAGCATTTCAGCCGCTGCTAATGAGTAATTTCCAGCTTCCAACGCTCTAAGCATTTTTTTAAACTTACATAACCCTGTCGTTCCTAGATTAAATGCCATATCGAGCAAAATAATTTTTCTAGTTTCACTTAATGATTCAAATACGCGAATATGCGTTGAAACCTGTGCAATAACACTCGTAATGTCGTTATTGAGTAGATAATCCACCTCATCTAATGACAGACCTTTATCTTCAAGGTTACGACCAATGCCAATCGTTAATTTGCCTTGCGTGCATATATACGGTTTTAACGACAACCCCTCATAACGTAATAACTGATCTTTCAGCGCTTGTATATTTACTTCACTTAGATGCGCCATGCTTATACCTCTATAATCGGTTTCAATAGCGCCTCTGGTAAAGTCAACATCATGCTTTGCGCTAACCCTTCCACTTCAATCGCTACCAATTGCTGATTACGTCGCTCAACCAACGTGCCGCAATACCCTTGCAAACTCCCACTAACAATTTCAACTTTAGTACCTACGAGTAAATGATTATGCGCTACCTCAACTACCTTGCCTGTAGCTAAAAAACGTTGAATTTTTTCCATTTCTTGCGGTGTAATAACAGCAGGAAAATTATTAAATTTAATATATGAAACAAAACCTGGTAGACGTTTTAATTGCTGGTATTCATTACCATCAATATAAACAAACACATATGATTTGAATAACGGTACGCTAATCAGCTTGGTTCGGTCACTCCATTGGCGGGTCTGCTCTATTAAAGGTAAAAAGGCTTCACAATCACTTTGTAAAAGATTGACCTGCACAGCAAACTTTTTTTCACTATTAGCTTTGGTATAAACCACAAACCACTGCCTTTCATTTTTCATTTTAATGCTCCAGCCAAGCTCCGCCACATCAATCCCAGTTAAGATGATGCGAATGTTCGATTTGAATTTGGGTATCTTGCTCAGATCCCCCGTTACCTAAATAACGGGATATTCCTTGGTTTGTGAAAAAGGTTTTTAATTATTTTTGTGGTTAAAAACCCAAGTAAAGCTATGACCTAGACATATAGGTTACGCATACTGCAACGCACTTAGCTTTTTTCGCGCCAGTTGTACACGTTTTCTCGCATTTTCTTGGCTGATTTGTAGTTGGAGTGCTATTTCAGAGTATTCCATCTCATAAATAAATTTATATTGGATCACCTGTTTTAAGTCATAAGGTAAGCTATTAATTGCGTCGGTTAGTTTTTGATATAATTGGTCACGTTCATATTCACTTTCTAGTGTTTTTGAATAGTTTTCGGTGAAATAAAATTGTGATGGGGAACCACTAACTCGCTTTACTAAGTCGCTTTCTTTAGTGTTTAAGCGATGTATATCCATGCAAATATTGTGCGTTATGCGGCACAGCCAAGCAAACATGTTTTCTATTTTTGAACTATCTTGTACATACACTGTGAGTGCTTTTTCACAAGCTTGTGCCATCGCGTCTTCAACTTTGCCTCTGTCACTATGTAACCACTTATAACAACAAGCACGAATTCGATCTTCATAATCAGACCAAATAACCCAAAACTTTAGATGAGGATTAGTTTCATACTGATCACTTGTGTGGAAGTTCCTTGATAATAACATCATCTCTCCGCGTTAAATTGAATTTACGAAGCGATGACGTAGAATTAGAAACTATGTGAACAATCAGAGCACAAAAAAAGCACAAAAACCAACAACAAAGCAATCTTTTTTCATTAATGCTTAACGGCTTTAATTTGTCCACATTAAAGGGAATAATAATATGGCATTTTTGATTTATGTCTATTACAAAGCATTACAGCTAAAAAAATCAAAAAATAATAAGTTTTTTGGGAGGGAGAGGATTATAAGAAGCTAAGAGTAGTTTTTAAGAGTGCCTGTGATTTCAAACCAGTCAGTTTTGAGCCTTTACACATAAAGCAAACGAAATAGCGCAAAACCAAAAATACCAGCCATAATAAGCTGTAAAGCATAGGATTTGTATTAAACCCTATGCCAATCAGTGTTGTTTTTTAAAGCTTTTCAAGTACCGCTTCTGCGCGACTTACTGCAAACTCTTTATCTTGTTCGACAAATAAACCTGTGACTTGCTGATCTTCAACAATCATCGCATAACGCGTTGAGCGTACGCCACCAAATGCTGCTGTGTCTTTATCTAAACCAAGTGCTTTGGTAAAGCTCGCATCGCCATCGGCAAGCATCTCGATTGCTTGAGCATTATGTTGCTCACCCCATGCTTTCATTACAAACGCATCGTTTACTGATATACAGTAAATAGCGTCAACGTCTTTGGCTTTTATTTTATCTGCTAGAGTAATAAATTCAGGTAAATGTGCATTTGAACAGGTAGGTGTAAACGCGCCTGGCACTGCAAATAACACCACTTTTTTACCTGCAAAAAGTGTTTCATTGGTAAGTGTTTGCATACCGTCGTCAGTAAGCTGTGTAAGACTAACGGCTGGTAATGTTTGACCTTGAGAAATCATGATATTTCCTTTTAAAGTGATGGGTTTTGAACAACACCAAAATAGCACAAAAGCGCAAGCAACCCTAACATCGAGTTGCGAGTAACTGTGCCTTTGCAAGCAAAGTTACAATCCTAAACTACTGCGAATAGTATGCATTTGCTGCTGTAAACGCTGATGAATATCAGCCACTAATAAACTGGATTCACTCACCTGCCCTTTCATACTTTGCATTGACTGGCTGAAGTTCTCTAACAATGAGTTTTGCTGCTTTGCCAACTCCATTGCATCAAAAGCGACTTTATTAGCATCCTGTGCATTATGAGCTACCCCTTCGGAGTTTCGTTTCAGCTCTTGGGCATTATCGGTTTGCAATTGAGCATCATCAGCTAGTGCAGATATTTGCGTTGACACCATAGTAGAGTTTTCACTCAATAGATTGAGCTGATTATTAATATCACTCAACGAACCTTGTGTTTGCCGAGCTAACTTGCGCACTTCATCTGCAACCACAGCAAAACCACGGCCATGTTCACCTGCGCGCGCTGATTCGATCGCAGCATTGAGTGCCAGCAAATTAGTTTGATCTGCAATATTGCGGATCACTTCAATAACTTTTCCTACGTCTTGTACACCACTGAGTAACTCTTGCAAGCTATGTAAACCTTGATCCACCCGCTGTTGTGTATTTGAGCTAGCACTAAGCATGTTTTGGGCAAACCCTAAACTTTGCTCCATAGCTGAAAACGTATGCTTGGCGTTATCTGCTACTTTGCCGTTTATATCATTTACTTGCTCACCAATATGTTGAATATCAGCCAATAATTCTTGATTTTGTTCAACTTGATGATGACTGACATCTGTTTGCTGACTTATCGTATGTAGATGCTCGCTCATTTCTTGCATAAAATCGTTAATCACCTTGAGCATTTGTGCACGCTCTTCAGCCTCTAACCGTTGACGCTCAATTAACTGGTTAAAGTAACTAGCTATTTCACCAACTTCTGTTTTTGAGTTACTACTTTCAATATTTTTTAATTCGTTACTTTCGATTAAAAATGCAAAGCCATCACGTAATTGACGAAGCGGGGTTAATACTTGATTTCGCTGTACAAAGTAAACACCAACAGCCAATACAACCAACATGCCAATGGCAATACAAAACACTACGAATACTCGCTGCTTTAACGTACCTTGCTGAATTTTAAGTTGCTGCTCAGCATTTATCACCGTGTCAGAAAGTGTACTGATCTGTTTGCGCAGAGCCTGTATGCCTGTTTGACGCTGCTGAGCTTGTGCAATGGTGTTTTCTAAATCACGTGGGTAGCGGTTCGGCCAGCTTCTTAGCTCTGCCTTAATTTCACCTGCTAAATCTTCGGCTTCTTCATCTATAAACAAACTATCTTCATCAACTTCACTCATAACGCCTAAGTTTTCAAGCTCGTCAATCTGCTTTGCTAAACGGTTTAAGTTAGCAATACTTTGTTGTAAGTTGGTTTGTGTGCCTTGATCAAAGCTAAGCATTAGCTGATAAGTAAACAACGACAAATTTGCCACTTCGCGGTAGTAATCACTGGCAAGCTGATAATAAGCCTGCGCGTTAGTATTTTGTTGCCCTGCTTTGTTAGCATAACCAATTAATGAAGAAGCTGAGCCCGCCATTTGCCTAAGTGCATTATCAAGCAATGCTGTTTCATTCCCTGACAGTTTACCTAAAGCACGATACTTACCTTTTATATCAGTATCGAGTTGGCTTAATTGGCTATTTAATTGTTGTTTTAAGTCACTTGGCAAAATGGCCAGCTGGGTGTCTTTTACTTGGCTAATTAAATCCGACGCTTTCCCTAAATACTGACTATCACCCTGTGCTAAGTAATCTTCTAGTAAGCCTTTTAAATCAACAAGTATTTTATTTTTTAATTGATTATAAGATTGGTCTTGTTGTTCGAGTTTAACTAAGGTTTGACTTGCCCAGTACAAGGTTCCGCCTAACAGCAGGCTAGCCAATGCCAGCAAAATAGCCAGCAACCGAGTGAATGATGACACGCGCATGAAATTAAATTCCTTTGGGTAACTGCGCGTACAATATTAACTATTTATGACAATTTAATGAAAGCCGATATGAAACACTTATAACTTTATGGGAACAAAACTAAAAAATACGAATAAAGCCTCACACCATAGCGGCTTTAACATACACATCAAAGCGATTCTTCTTGGTTTTTATTTGCATGCTTGGCGTTTGGTTGTTTAAAAACGGTGCGTAATCGGGGCGCTTAACCACCACTCGCTTGCTGGCAAGTGGGTAGGCAAATTCAAGTAAGTCATCGGCGTCGTTATCAGCACCAACTAAGTCTTGAAACACCCGCATTTCTTTTTTAACCAGTGCTGACTTTTCACGGTGTGGAAACATTGGATCCAAATAAACTACATCAGGCATACTTTCGCATTGCGCGAGTAACGTATGGCTTGAGCCAAACACTAGGCTCATGTTTTGCTTCATCCACGAGCCAATTTCAGCATCACTATAAGCACGTTGCAAGCCATCATAAAGCAAGGCCGCAACAACTGGGTGACGCTCATGTAAAATCACTTTACAACCTAGTGATGCCAATACAAAACCATCACGGCCAAGCCCTGCGGTCGCATCTAGAACAACGGGGGTCGCTCCTTTATTTAAACCCACCGCTTTCGCAATTGATTGCCCTTTACCGCCACCGAATTTACGTCGATGAGCCACTGCACCAGTAACAAAGTCAACGCTAATAGCACCAAGTTTTGGTTCATTGGTTTTTCGTAAGCATAATCCTTGATCATCATAATGAAGTGAAAAGCCTTCACTTTGCGCCGCCCACTCAACAAGCCCAAAACGCTGCTCAATTTCATTCAGATAAGGACGTACTTCTTTAAAAAGACACTGTATAACCAAAATAAACTCCGACCGTAAATAGCTCGCGAAGTATATCAACTGCTTGGCGCTATAGCACTAAAATAGCTCAATATCCGTTTGCGAAGTAATGTCTTGAGTGTGCTCCGGTGTAGCAATTTTACTCAAGCTGTCGATCAATTCGTTGCGCGATTCAATAATATGGTTGAGCTGATGCTTAATAAAAGTTAAATCATCATTTAAGATAGTTAACTGTAATTGTGTTTGCTCTAATTGTTCAACTTGCAGTGCCAAGGTTTGGTGCGTAGCAAAAGTGGGATCTTGCTGCATAAGAGCGCGTAAATCAGATAGCTGGGTTGCTAGTTTTGCGACTGCTTCTTCGCGCGCTTCGCTACTGACAAATAATTGCGAAGAAAGCTCATTAAAAGCATTCCCAACCGCATGCGCTTGAGCTAATGCTTTTTCGTTTACCTCCATATCTTGGATTTTAGCATTGGTTACTTCCAAAATATGCGGGAATAAATCTTTATAGCGGCCATACAACACAACATCATCTAAAGGCATATTTTTAATTAAAATAGACACTTTAGGGTAGTTAACAATAGTACGACTACTAAAATCAACAAACCGGTTTGAATCGCGGTGCTTTTCTAATAGCTCTTGTTCTAACGGACAAACACCACCGTCATCAGTACACACAACCCCTACGTCTTGATACCAAAATGCCACGACCACATCGAGATTTAACGGTCGAAAAAATTCAAAAAAATAGGCCGATAATGATTGCACATCATGAGCATGATAAGTTTGCCCGACATAACGCATTATGCGACCCATATCGCCGGAGTCAATCATGGCTATTTCAGCGGTGTTTTGCGCACGCTCTACATCATTTTTTAACTTAATAGAATGCTGACGATACTGATAAAGCACCCGAATACGTGCCACTAATTCTTCAGCATTAAAAGGTTTAACAATGTAATCGGCAGCACCGGCGTTATAGCCTTTAACTCGTTCTGGTAATTCGCTTTTACCCGACAAAAACATTACTGGGGTATCTTTGGTTTGCTCATTACTTTTCAGCTCACGACACACTTCATAGCCCGTTTTACCGGGCATTTCAACATCCAATAGAATAATGTCAGGGCTATATTTATAAGCTTGCCTTAAACCTTCTTCGCCATTTTTAGCATGAATTAACTGACAAAACCCCGCTAATGATTCCTCTATTACTCGATGAACATATTTATCATCATCAATCGCCAGTACCAGTTTTGTCATACCCAATTCCTTTTTATTAATTACTTAAAAAAGCATAGTACGGAGCCCTGATTTTGCGACAATTTATTACTCTAAATAGTAAAAAAGCGCCAAACGGCGCTTTTTATATCCAGTATACGTAGTGCTTAAGCTGCAATACCACTGTGGCGCAATAGTGCATCGACACTTGGCTCACGACCACGGAAGTTTTTAAACAACTCCATTGGCTCTTCACTGCCGCCTTTTTCTAAAATATGCTGCATAAAAGCTTGCCCAGTTTGTGGGTTAAAAATACCTTCTTCTTCAAATTTGGAAAACGCATCAGCTGAGAGCACTTCAGCCCATTTATACGAATAATAACCCGCGCTATAACCACCAGCAAAGATATGGCTAAAACCATGTTGAAAACGGTTAAACTCTGGTGCTTTAACAACTGACGTATGGCTACGTACTTCATCTAAACGCGCTTGAATTTGGCATTCTTCACCCGCTTGATAATCGTTATGAATTCTAAAATCAAATAACGAGAACTCGATTTGACGCAGCATTTGCATGCCTGAGTTATAATTTTTAGCGGCTAGTAACTTATCCAATAACTCTTTAGGCAATGACTCTCCGCTTTCATAGTGACCTGAAATAAAGTTAAGTGCTTCTTCTTCATAACACCAGTTTTCTAAAAACTGACTTGGCAGCTCAACAGCATCCCATGCAACACCATTAATACCCGCAACTGGCGCGGCATCAACTTGGGTTAGCATATGGTGAATACCATGGCCAAACTCATGGAATAAAGTGGTGACTTCGTTATGAGTAAACAGTGCAGGCTTATCGCCAACCGCTTTATTAAAGTTACACACTAAATACGCTACAGGCGTTTGTAACTCGCCATTGGCGCGTACTTTACGGCCCATGCAGTCATCCATCCACGCGCCACCGCGTTTGTGATCACGCGCGTATAAATCAAGATAAAAACGACCACGCAAGGTATTGCTACTGTCGTAAATTTCAAAAAAGCGTACATCTTTATGGTAAGTATCAATGTCTTTTAACTCTTTAACACTAATACCAAATAAACGATTTACTGTTTCAAACAAGCCGCTTAGTACTTTATCTGCAGGGAAATACGGGCGCAGTACTTCGTCTGATATTGCGTATTTCTCTTGTTTAAGCTTTTCACCGTAATAACCGTAATCCCACGCAGCGAGTTGCTCAATGCCATGTTTTTCTTTAGCGTAAGCTTGCAGCTCAGCGAGCTCTTGCTCAGCTTGAGGTTTAGATTTAGCAGCTAAGTCTTCTAAAAATGAGAATACTTGCTCTGGTGTTTCAGCCATTTTTGTGGCTAATGATTTTTCAGCATAACTGGCAAAACCTAACAGTTGCGCAATTTCATGACGCAGCGCGAGTTCTTCGCTCATGATCTCAGAGTTATCAAACTGACCAGCATGTGGGCCTTGATCAGATGCGCGTGTTGCAAATGCCGTATACGTCTCTTCGCGTAATTCGCGGTTATCAGCATAAGTCATGATCGGTAAGTAAGACGGGAAATCAAGAGTAAATACCCAGCCGTCCAATTCTTTGCTTGCAGCTGTATCTGCCGCTAGCGCTAATGCCGACTCAGGTAAACCTGCGAGCTCGCTTTCATCAGTAATGTGCTTTTGCCAAGCCAATGTGGCATCCATCACGTTATTACCAAATTTAGCCGCAAGTTCTGATAAACGTGCACTGATCTCGCCGTAGCGCTTTTGCTGCTCAGGCGCCAAGGCGATGCCCGATAATTCAAAGCTACGCAATGCATTAGTAATCGTTTTTTGTTCTGCCGTACTTAATGTTTTAAATTCATCACTGTTGTGCAGTGCATTGTAGGCTTCATACAACCCTTGGTGTTGACCAACAAAGGTTGAATACTCTGAAATAAGTGGTAAACATTGTTCGTACGCTTCACGTAATTCATCGCTATTAACTACAGAGTTCATATGCGATACCGGAGAAAACATTCGCGACAATTTATCGTCAACTTCTTCAAGAGGTAACACTAAATCCTGCCAAGTGAATGATTTATTAGCCAACACTTCGTCTATCTTAGCGCGGCATTCACTAATGCCCGCTTTTAGCGCTGGCACAACATGCTCTGGCTTAATTTTTGAAAACGGCGGTAAGCCTTCAAGGCCTATTAGTGGGTTATTTTGTAAATCGCTCATGTTAGCTCTCAAATCGTTTCGAATATGATTTTTAAGTTGGGGCATACGTCTCGAAATACAAGGGGCTTTTAACGGGTCTTTCATGTGTTATTATCGGATAAATACGTTTATATAAACTTGAGGAATAACTATGGCTCAGCATTTTGATTACATTGCAATTGGCGGCGGCAGCGGCGGAATAGCGTCAGCTAACCGTGCAGCAATGCGTGGCGCGAAAGTGGCACTAATTGAAGCAAAACACATGGGCGGTACATGTGTAAATGTAGGCTGTGTGCCAAAAAAAGTGATGTGGCATGGCGCTCAAGTTGCTGAAGCAATTAACTTATACGCTCCTGATTATGGCTTTAATATTGAAGTAAAAGAGTTTAACTGGAGCAAGCTAGTAGAAAGCCGTGAAGCCTATATTAGCCGTATTCATAAAGGTTATGACAACGGCCTTGCTAAAAACGGCGTAACAGTTATTAAAGGCTTCGCTAAATTTGTTGACAGTAAAACGGTCGAAGTAGACGGCGAACACTACACCGCCGAGCATATTTTAGTAGCCGTAGGCGGTCGCCCTAGCATTCCAAATATCTCAGGTGCTGAACACGGTATCGATTCAAATGGCTTTTTTGAACTGAATGAACAACCAAAACGCGTTGCCGTTGTTGGTGCCGGTTATATCGCGGTAGAAATCGCCGGAGTGCTGCACAGCCTAGGTACAGAAACCCATTTATTTGTGCGTAAAAATAAGCCTCTGCGCACTTTTGACCCATATATCATCGACACGCTTGTTGATATTATGGCTAAAGAAGGGCCTACACTGCATACCGAATGCCTACCCAAAGAAGTGGTTAAAGAAAGCGATGGCAGCTTAACTATCCACTTTGAAAATGGTTATAGCCAAAACGTTGATCAAGTTATTTGGGCCATTGGCCGTACCCCTACCACAGATAAAATTAACCTAGCGGCAGCGGGGGTTAAAGTAAACGAAGGCGGTTACGTAAAGGTAGACGAATACCAAAATACCACGGCTAAAAATGTTTATGCTGTAGGCGATATTATTGAAGGCGGTATAGAGCTTACCCCTGTAGCGGTAAAAGCAGGTCGTACTTTATCAGAGCGTTTATTTAATAAAAAACTACCTGATGATTTAAAAATGGATTACAGCTTAGTGCCAACGGTAGTATTTAGTCACCCGCCGATTGGAACGATTGGTTTAACTGAGCAAGAAGCAATTTCACAGTACGGTAGCGAAAACGTAAAAGTGTATAAATCAACGTTTGCAGCTATGTACACAGCGGTTACCCAGCACCGCCAAGCTTGCAACATGATGCTGGTTTGCGCAGGTGATGATGAAAAAGTAGTTGGCTTGCACGGCTTAGGCTTTGCGGTTGATGAAATGATCCAAGGTTTTGCCGTGGCCATGAAGATGGGCGCAACCAAAGCAGATTTTGATTCTGTAGTCGCAATTCACCCGACTGGGTCTGAAGAGTTTGTTACTATGACAGGTTAGTGTAGAAAAGATATACGCACCTTTTTAAAGTCTGTAAAATTTTAATAGCCAACTATACTTTTTTGTATAGTTGGCTTTTATTTTGGATAGATAATATGGCTCAGCTTATCAACATTGTTAGTATTGAGGTAAAGAATTAAAAGAAAACTTATCTTTACTAACGGCTAACGACTCATTAAGCCAAATGTTCTTTTGCTAGATACTCTAGCGACTGCATTTCTTGCAATCGACTAATACAGCGTCTGAACTCAAAGTTAAGGTTACCTTGGGTATAAAGCTCAGTGATCGGTTTTTCAGCCGAGATAATCAATGTGACGTGGCGTTCGTAAAACTCATCGACTAACGCAATAAACCGACGAGCGGCATCATCGTTATTTTGGCCAAGCTGTTTTACGTTCGATAAAATAACAGTGTTATATAAACGGCTTATTTCCATATAATCGACTTGGCTGCGCGCGGTTTCACACAACTGAGAGAAATCAAACATCACAATACAATCAGCGACCTTGCGGGTTTTGATCTTTCGCCCTTCAATTTCGATAGGTTGATCAAGTTTACCTGGCTCTGGAGATAACTTGTCAAAATACTCAAACAGGTTTTTATCGGCTTGTTCGTCTAATGGGCTATGAAATATCTCGGCTTGCTCTAAAGTACGCAATCGGTAATCAATGCCAGAATCCACATTCACAATTTCTGTATTTGCATTAACAAGTGCGATTGCTGGTAAAAAACGCGCGCGCTGTAAGCCATTGCGATATAACTCATCAGGTATAATATTGGACGTTGCGACTAAAACAATACCGCGCGCAAATAAAGCTTCCATTAAACCACCAAGTAACATGGCATCGGTAATGTCTTGCACAAAAAACTCATCAAAACAGATAATGTCAGTTTCTGCTTTAAAAATATCCGCCACAACCTCTAACGGATCGGCTGTTTTATCTAATTTCTTTAGTTCATCATGAACACGGTGCATAAAACGATGAAAATGTACGCGCATCTTGCGCGTTCCCGGCAGCGCCTCATAGAAGGTATCAACCAAATAGGTTTTACCACGCCCTACTCCTCCCCAAAAATACAACCCTTTAATAACTGGCGTGCTATTTTTATTAAATAGCTTAGAAAGCCACCCTTGAGTGGCAGGTTTTTGCGCTGCTAAGTCATCGAAGAGCCTTTGTAAATGACGTACTGCATTTTCTTGCGCAGCATCGTAAACAAAGTCATCACGCTGTAAATCTTGTTGGTACTTTTGCCAAGGAGTCATAGATAGTTACAATAAAACACGGTTTAATTTACGCAATATGTTAACACGCATCGTAACTCGGGGTATATTAGCAGCAACAGGATTTATTCTTGAGTACGCAATCTAGGCGTTATTTTATTTTTATGTATTAATTCCCAAAGGGGTATGATTATGGGTACAATTACTTGGATCGGCATTATTGTTATTGTGGCAGTAGCTGCATTTTTCCTTGGCGCCTTCGTCACTAAAAAGCAATTTAAGCAAGATGAATTAGAGCAACAAGCAGAACAAGCTAAAAATGCATTAGAACAATACCGTCAAGATGTTGCAGATCATTTAGCAAGCACAGGTAGACTCGTCAACAAGATGAAAGACAACTACGACCAATTGCTAAATCATGTTGATGAAACTAATAAGCTGCTATTAACAGATAAAAAACAGCATCCTAACGAACCGTTTTTTTCTAAAGAAACCACCGAACAGCTACAACGCTCACTAAAAGAACGTCAAAGTGACCGTTCATCTGCGCATGCTCAACCGGCTGATTATGTATCAGGTGAATCAGGCTTATTCGCTGGCGAAGATAAAGTTTCAGAACATTCTAAAGCCTCTTGATGAACTTTTTTTTGACCCCACAGTCTGTTTATAGAGCAGCTTATGTTTATATACGTGCTAAAACACTCTAAAGAACCAATCAAGTTTAAAGTGTTTTGGACTAAATTAATAAAAGGCTGCCTATGCAGCCTTTTTTTGTTTGTGCTTTTTCCTGTGATGTGGAGTAAACCCTGACTATGAAAATGAAATTATCGTTAATCAGTGCAGCAATGTTATCTGCCAGTTTATTATTAACCCCTGCAGTATCAATGGCTAAGATGCCTATCGCAGTCAATGGACAACAATTACCAACATTAGCGCCTATGTTAGAACAAATAACACCAGGCGTTGTTAGTATCCAAGTATCCGGTTCAAAGGAAGTTCGTCGTCGTGCTGATCCGCTTGATTTCTTTTTTGGCAATCCGCAACCGCGTAGCCAAAAGCGTGAATTTAGTGGTTTAGGCTCAGGCGTTATTATTGACGCCAAAGAAGGCTATGTCGTTACCAATAACCACGTAATTCAAGATGCAGAAAAAATGCTGGTAACCCTTGAAGACGGCCGTGAGTATGAAGCAAAAAAAATCGGCAGTGATAAAGAGTCAGACATCGCGTTATTAAAAATTGATGCCGAGGATTTAGTCGCCGTTAAACTGGCAAACTCAGATCAACTACGAGTGGGTGATTTTGCAGTAGCAATTGGTAATCCATTTGGTTTAAGTCATACCGTTACCTCAGGGATTATTAGTGCAATGGGGCGCAGTGGTTTAAATATTGAAGGTTATGAAGATTTTATTCAAACCGATGCAGCTATTAACCAAGGTAATTCAGGAGGTGCGCTAGTTAACTTAAACGGTGAGCTAATTGGTATTAACACAGCCATTTTAGGTGCATCAGGTGGCAATGTCGGTATCGGTTTTGCTATTCCATCCAATATGATGAAAAATCTCGTGGACCAAATTATTGAACATGGCGAAGTGCGTCGTGGCTCACTAGGTATTTCTGGGCGCCCACTGGATGCTGGCCTTGCTAAAGCGCAACAGCTTGATGTAAAACAAGGCGCTTATGTTATGCAAGTAATGGATGATTCAGCCGCCAGTGAAGCGGGTATTAAAGCAGGTGACGTCATTATTAGTATTGATGGTAGTGAGATCAGCGGCTTCCATGAACTGCGCAGTAAAATTGCCACGCTTGGTGAAGGCAGAAAGGTAAAATTAGGCATTTATCGTGATGGCAAAGTGCAAACTGTTAAAGTTACCCTTGACGGTGCATCAGCACTAACCGCAGCCGGTGATGAACTACATCCAGCCTTCCAAGGTGCAACACTTGAAAACACCCAAAAGAATGGTAATAAAGGGGTTGAGGTGACAACTGTTGATCCGCGTTCACCTGCGGCTAGAGTCGGCCTTGAAGAAGGCGACGTGGTAATGCAAGTAAACCGTCAACGTGTTGAAACAATTAGTGACATGAATAAGATCATCGAAAACACCAAAGGTAATATCGTGCTTGGAGTGCAGCGTGGTCGTGAATCAGTATTTGTTTTGATCCAATAAAATAAATATTAGGTAAATCACACAAATAATAGCAGTGGTACTTGCCGCTGCTATTTTTTTTATGTCATCATTAGAAGATTGCTCACTAAGAATAAGACAATTGTGCTGAAATTTTTTAAGTTTGTCCTTCCCCCGCTTTTTGCCGGACTCGGCATCGCTTTTTTGGTGGTTTTTTTTAGTCCAAATATGCGTGCAACGCTATTACCTAATGTACCCTTACCAAGTGCTATGAGTATTGACCATTTGAGTTTTGCCGATGCAGTACAGCGCGCAGCGCCATCAGTAGTGACAATCATTTCTGAAAGCATTTCAAAAGAGCCGCGCTATAAACGACAAAACACCGTGCAAGAACTTGGCTCAGGGGTGATCATGTCGAGTGATGGCTATATTCTAACCAACTATCATGTGATCAATAATTCAGATCAAATTATGGTGCTACTTACTGATGGCCGCCGTTATTTTGATGTTCAGCTCATCGGTTTTGATACCATCACCGACTTAGCACTATTGAAAATTAACGTGGAGCACTTGCCAGTTATTCCAATTAGTGAGCGTTTTTCGCCACGTGTTGGCGATGTGGTACTGGCGATTGGCAACCCACTTAACTTAGGGCAAACAATCACCCAAGGGATCATCAGTGCAACGGGTAAGCAAAAAATTACCGATAGCCCTTATAATAGTCTGCTACAGATGGATGCGGCAATTAATGTCGGCAACTCAGGCGGTGCACTGGTGAACTCAAACGGCGATCTGGTCGGTATCACTTCAGCACAATTTAAAACCCGCGAAAATCTCGATATTCAGGGAATCTTCTTTGCTGTGCCCTATTCGTTAGCCAAAGAGGTTATGGATAAACTGATCCGCCATGGTCGTGTTGTACGAGGCTATTTAGGCTTTACAGGCACCGCCGTTGATAGCACTGGTAAAGAAGTCAGCGATAACTATACGCCAGTGGCTGGCCTGCGCATTACCAATCTTGATCCGTTAGGGCCTGCATGGCAAGCAGGTATTAAAGAGCAAGATATCGTTGTAAAAATTGCAGGGGAAAATGTCACTAATCCGCAAAAAACCTTAAACATTATTGGGAATTCAGAACCAGGCCATGAGATTGAGTTTGAACTTTATCGAAACGCAAAAGTACTAAAAGTAATGGTGAAGGTTGCAGAGTTAGAGACTAAACTATAAAAACCCTGGGTCTAGAAGCTAGGACCTAGGGGCTCTAGCTTCTAGCTTCTAGCTTCTAGGCTATTAACTACTTCTACGTTTGATATTTGCACCCAGTGCGCTGAGTTTATCTTCAATTCGTTGATAACCACGGTCAACATGGTAAATACGGTCAACAACCGTCTCACCTTGTGCCACAATACCAGTCAAAATTAGGCTCGCTGATGCACGTAAATCGGTTGCCATCACTTGCGCACCACTCAAACTCTTAGTGTCACCACAAATTGCAGTATTGCCCTCTAAACGAATGTTAGCCCCCATGCGCTGTAGTTCTGGTACATGCATAAAACGGTTTTCAAAAATTGTTTCAGTAATAGTTGCACTGCCACTTGCTACTACATTTAACGCGGTAAACTGCGCTTGCATATCGGTAGGAAAACCTGGGTGTGGCATGGTTTTAATGTTAACGGCTTTCAGTTCACGACCACGCATATCAAGATAAATACTATCTTTATGTACTTCAATTAAAGCATTAGTAGCACGCAATTTTTCAATCACAGGTTCTAAACTATGAAAATCGGTAAGCTTACATAGCACTTCGCCACCCGCCATTGCTGCGGCTACTAAAAATGTGCCAGTTTCAATTCGATCAGGCAAGATACGATGCTCACAACCATGCAGCTTGTCAACACCTTCAATTTCAATACGGCTAGTTCCTGCACCGCTGATTTTTGCGCCCATTGCTGTTAAGCAAACGGCTAAATCTATAATCTCAGGTTCACGCGCCGCGTTTTCTAATACGGTTTTGCCATCAGCTAAGGTTGCGGCCATTAATAAATTTTCGGTCGCGCCTACGCTAACCATTTCCATGTAGATTTCAGCACCTTTTAAACGCCCATCTACCTTAGCATTGATATACCCATTTTCAACGCTAATAACAGCGCCCATACGCTCTAAACCTTGAATATGAATATCAACCGGGCGAGCACCAATTGCACAGCCGCCAGGCAGCGACACTTGTGCTTGGCCAAAACGCGCAACTAATGGTCCTAAAGCGAGTACAGATGCACGCATTTGTTTAACTAGCTCGTAAGGGGCTAATGTTTTATCAACTTTGCCACCATCAATAACAAGCTGTTCACCATACCATTGGGTTTCTGCACCAAGAGTTTTTAATAATGCTTCCGTGGTGCCAATATCGCGTAAACGAGGCACATTCTTAAAAGTACTTTTACCATCAGCTAATAATGCTGCAAACAAAATAGGTAATGCAGCATTTTTAGCGCCAGAGATAGTGACTTCACCGGCAAGTCCGGTTCCACCCTGAATTACAAATTGATCCATGAGGAAACCTTTTTATTGAGGTAAAATGAATTTTTGTTCGCGCTTCCACTCAGTTGGTGTAAATGCACGGATCGAAACTGCGTGGATTGTGCCGTCAGAAATAGTGTTCATCAACGGACCATATACCAGCTGTTGTTTTTTTACTCGGCTTAAACCGTCAAAACAATCGCCGACTGCGATAACTTCATAATGACTACCATTGGCTTTCACATGTACTTCAGCTAATTGCAATTCGTCGCGCAATAGGGTTTCGACTTGGCTTGTTTCCATAACTCTCACTCAAATAGGTTGGTAACCTGTCCCAACTGCATCAACTTTTGCAGTTGTTCAGGAATATTTTGCAATTCAAGGTGAATACCTTGCTGCTTTAATTCTGCGAAAGAGTGAATTAACCAAGCTAAGCCCGCCGTGTCAACCCTAGACACCTCAGAAAGGTCAAAATACCAGTTTTTATGGTTACTTTGCGAGTTTTTATTCAGAAGTCGTTCAGCAGAAATTGAATTTCGAGTCAATTCACCACTGACTCGATAGTGCTGTTCGTCAAGCTGAGTAACCGTTACTTTACTCATTACCGCCGTCACCTCTAAACTGCACTGGCAACTTACTTTTCTGTTCAAGTAGGTTACTTACATGGTTAATACCTTGCTGGCGTAAAATGCCTTGAAATTCACTTTGCTTAGCATCTAATAAGCTAATACCTTCAGCAACCATGTCATAAGCGCGCCATTCGCCATCGCGATCTTCACGTACTTTAAAATCAATTTTAATTTCCGGCTTGCCTGGCTCGATAATCTTGGTTTTCACTAATACTAGGTCTTGTCCAGCAAACTCTTTGCTTGGACCAAACTCTACTTTTTGGTTGGTATACTGCGTAAACACGCCAGCATAGGTTGCTATTAAGTATTCTTGAAACACATCAATAAAGTGTTTTATATCCTCAACAGCTTGCTTTTGCTCTGCGGGATCTTTAATCGCACGCACTTTTGATACATGACTACCTAAAACACGCAATGCAGCATATTTATAATCAATATAAGGCATCAACTCTTCTTTGACGATAACTCGTAGGTGCTCTTTATCTTTTTCAATTAAAGGCTGGTCACGAGTAATACGTTGAAAGGTATTATCAGATACTTGGCGGACCATTTTATATGGGTCTTTTAAATCGATCGCATCGCTTGCTACGCTGATTGCGCTGAAAGTTAGCGCAACTACCATTAAAAATTTCTTAAACATAATTACTTACTCGCCGCCTTGATTGAATAAAAATTGCCCGATCAACTCTTCAAGCACCAATGCTGATTTCGTGTCGGTGATATAGTCACCATCGTTTAGTGCTTTGCTTTCAACGCCAAATAACTCGTCTAACCCTAAGTTTTTATCATTACTTGTTACCGCAACACCTAAACACGCTTGTTCAGCTGATTTTGGGGCAATGACAGGGTTAATCCCTAAATATTGCTCACCTAGGATGCCTGATGTCAAAATTGAAACTGAGCTGGTATCTGAAAAACGACATTGATATTGCGCATCAATGGTCATATCAACAACTGGCACAAATTCTTGTGGGTGAATTGAAATAGCCTCAACTCGACCCACCACAACACCGCCTACCTTAATTGGTGCGCGCGCTTTTAACGAGCCAATGTTTTCAAACTTAGCTTTCAATAAGTAGGTTTCGCCGTTGCCGCTGATCCCTGCATTGGCAACTTTTAACGCCAACATAGCAAAAGCAGCGATGCCTAGCGCAACAAAAAAACCAACTAAAATTTCTAATTTCCGTGAATTCATTATCTATACCTTTATTAGCTAGTAAACATTACCGCTGTCAAAATAAAATCAAACCCTAAAACAGCCAAAGATGAGTGTACAACTGTCTCTGTTGTTGCTTTACTGATCCCTTCAGAGGTCGGTATACAATCGTAGCCTTTATAGAGCGCAATCCATGTAACCACGATAGCAAATACAAAACTCTTGATCATGCCATTTAAAATATCTTGCTGGAATGATACTTGCGACTGCATGATAGACCAAAAACTTCCCGTATCCACCCCCAGCCAATCAACCCCCACTAAATGAGCACCAATAATTGCAACTGCTGAAAATATTAACGCCAGTAATGGCATACTGATAAAGCCCGCCCAAAAGCGGGGCGCGATAATACGCTTAAGAGGGTCAATCGCCATCATTTCCAAGCTAGATAACTGCTCAGTGGCTTTCATTAAACCTATCTCAGCGGTTAATGCACTACCAGCTCGCCCTGCAAACAATAATGCAGTAACAACAGGGCCTAGCTCTCTGAGTAAACTCAAGGCCACTAACGGCCCTAAGCTATCTTCTGCGCCATAACCAACTAATACGGTATAGCCTTGCAACGCCAATACCATACCAATGAACAAGCCCGACACAAGGATAATCAACAGTGACTGCGAGCCGACCATATATAATTGGCGTATTAATAACGGCGTGCCTTTTTTAAAGTTAGGCAAACTCCATAACGCACCAATCAACATCTGAGTGGAGCGACCAAGTGCAGCAAACCGCCCTAACGTTTTATGACCTAGCATTTGCAAAAAATCAAACATCAGCGCCGCCCTCCCAGTAATTCTTCTTGATAAGGTTGAGCAGGAAAATGAAACGGCACTGGGCCATCAGATAATCCTTTTAAGAACTGCTGAACTAAAGCCGATTCATGATTACGCATTTCATCCGGCGTACCGCTACCAATAACACCTTGATCGGCAATAATGATAACGTGATCGGCAATACTCATCACTTCTGTTACATCGTGAGTGACAATTAATGATGATAACCCAAGCACTTGATTAAGCGACTTAATCAACTTGACTAACACCCCCATGGAGATAGGGTCTTGCCCAGCAAATGGCTCATCATACATAATTAATTCAGGATCAAGTGCGATTGAACGTGCTAATGCAGCGCGACGTGCCATACCACCTGACAGTTCTGAAGGCATTAGATCTTGTGCGCCACGTAAGCCAACGGCTTGTAATTTCATCAATACTACAAGACGAATTAAGTCTTCACTAAGACGAGTATGTTCACGCAGCGGAAAAGCGATATTGTCAAACACTGACATATCGGTAAATAATGCGCCGCTTTGGAACAACATACTCATTTTGGTTCGCGCCGCATAAAGCTCTTTGCGCGACATAGTAGGAATGTTATTACCTTCGAATAAAATAGTGCCGTTATCTGGTTTTAATTGGCCACCAATTAAACGCAACATGGTGGTTTTTCCAATTCCGCTTGGCCCCATAATTGCCGTAATTTTTCCTTTAGGGACACTAAAGCTCATATTTTTATATATACAGCGATTACCCCTAGAAAAGCTTACATCCTTGATTTCTACTATTGGTTGCGACAAGTCGCTCTCCATTACTATTTTCACTAGTTCCCCTATTTTAAGCGTTTTTGCAGCAAGATGGAAAAAACAATTCGTAAAATTTTGTAATATTCTATGTAATAGCTCTACAACCCTTACAGCAATGGGCTTAACTGTTGCTTAAATAACTTGCTGCTGAACAAAAACCAATAAATTGGGCTGATTCTTTTATTTATACTTTCAGGTTGGCTTTTGTTACTATTTACAGCCATCTCATTTTGAATAATTGGCGTAACGTAATGGTGACTTCTTTTGTCATTTTAATTCTCGGATTTGCAGCTCTCGTTTGGAGTGCAGATCGCTTTGTTTATGGTGCTGCTGCACTGGCAAAAAATTTCGGTGTTCCTACCCTTATTGTTGGTTTAACGGTTGTTGCGATGGGCTCGTCAGCTCCTGAAATGATGGTCTCAGCATCAGCCGCGCTTGCAGGTAAGACTGACACTGCCGTGGGTAACGCTGTTGGCTCAAATATCACCAATATTTTACTTGTTTTAGGTATTACCGCGTTATTGCGCCCACTCTCAGTATCATCAATGACACTAAAACGCGAAATGCCACTTGTGCTGCTAGTGTCTATCGCCGCTTGGTATATATTTTCTGATAACTATTTTTCATTTGCTGAGGGCGTTGCATTAATCATTGGCTTTGTGGTCTTTATTGCGGGCTTAGTTATTATTTCTATTCGCGCCAAAAACCAAGCTGATGACCCATTTGTAAGTGAAGCCTGTGAAGACGTACCAGATAACGTGCCAACCAAATCGGCTTTACTTTGGTTAATTATTGGTATGATATTACTGCCTGTCAGCTCACATTTTTTAGTTGGCTCAGCAGTTGATATAGCCAAATACTTTGGCCTAAGTGATTTAGTAATAGGGTTAACCATTATTGCTATTGGCACCAGTCTGCCTGAGCTTGCAGCCTGTATTGCAGGAGTATTAAAAAACGAAGATGATTTAGCACTGGGTAATATTGTTGGCTCAAATATCTTTAACATTTTAGCAGTGTTGCCACTAGCTGGGATTATTAACCCTTCGATTATTGATCCTTCAGCGGCAAACCGTGATGCCTTAATAATGATTGGTGCCACCATAGCCCTTATTGCTATGTCCTTGAGTTTTAGGGGCACAAGACGCATTAATAGAGTTGAAGGTGGCCTGTTATTGATCGCGTTTTTAGTATATCAAGGTTATATTTTCAGCCAAGTTGCTTAATGCTACCCACTATATGGATAACACTATGACGCAGTTAGATTTTATTGAACAAGGTAAGCGCGTGCTTGAGATAGAGCGCCAAGCACTGCTTGATATAACCCAATATCTAGACGAAAACTTTAATAAAGCTTGCCAATTGATGTATCAGTGTCACGGTAGGATCATAGTAGTCGGTATGGGGAAATCAGGGCATATTGGTAATAAAATTGCTGCAACACTGGCAAGCACTGGCACGCCAGCGTTTTTTGTCCATCCTGGTGAGGCAAGTCATGGTGATTTAGGGATGATCACTCGTGATGATGTGGTGATGCTGCTATCAAACTCAGGTGAAACCAGCGAAGTACTGAATATTATTCCGGTTATTAAACGTATTGGCGCAAAAATGATCGCCATGACAGGTAACCCTGAATCATCAATGGCAAATTGGGCTGATGCCCATGTATGCATCAAAGTAAGCCAAGAGGCCTGCCCATTAGGTCTAGCGCCCACGGCAAGCACGACCGCAACACTTGCAATGGGTGATGCAATAGCCGTTGCTCTGCTAGAAACTCGTGGCTTTACAGCCGATGATTTTGCGCTATCGCATCCTGGTGGTAGTTTAGGCAAGCGTTTACTGTTGTGCTTAAAAGATATTATGCACAGTGGCCCAGCAACGCCTATGATCAATGATAAGCAATGTATCAAAGATGCATTAATCGAAATGTCGGCAAAAGGCTTGGGTATGACAGCCATTGTTGATGATACAGGGCTACTTACAGGGCTTTTTACTGATGGTGATTTACGCCGAATTTTAGAGCAACGAATAGATATTCACAGTACTTTGATAAGCACTGTCATGACTCGCTCTTGCACAACAGCAACCGCAGATATGCTTGCCGCCGAAGCGCTCAATATCATGGAGAATAAGCGTATCAATGGCTTGATTGTGATTGATGATAAACACCACCCTATTGGTGCTCTTAATATGCAAGATTTGCTCAAAGCAGGAGTTTTATAATGCAGTTTGCTGACTTATATCAGCCACTTTCAGATGATGCGAGCGAGCGAGCACAAAAAATCAAACTACTGATCTGTGATATCGATGGGGTGTTTTCAGATGGCCGCATTTATCTTGGCAATCAAGGTGAAGAACTCAAAGCGTTTAATACTAAAGATGGTTTTGGCATAAAGGCACTGATCAACAGCGGTTTTGAAGTTGCCGTGATCACCGGTCGTCATTCACAGATAGTTCAGCAACGAATGACTAGCCTGACAGTACCGCATATTTACCAAGGTCAAGAAAACAAGTTGCAAGCTTATCAACAGCTCAAAGATAAATTGCAGTTAAGCGATGAACAAATCGCTTACATAGGCGATGACGGACCTGACTTGCCAGTAATGGAATTAGTTGGTTTTGCGGTGGCAGTAAATGATGCACATCCTTTGATCAAGCGCATTTCACATTATACAACTATGTTGCCTGGTGGCTTTGGGGCGGTGCGTGAACTCACTGATTTATTAATGCTCGAAAATGGTAAATCATTAACCAGTGAAGGCACGAGCTCATGAATAGCCCTCGTTTAATATTATGCGTATTATTTGTTGGCTGCATGGTGTGGCTGTGGCTTCCTTATTTTAATCAGCCAGCAAGCACAGTACAAAACCAAGAAGATATAATAGCTGAACCTGATTACACTGCAGTGGCATTAAAACAAACCGCGTTTGATGAGCAAGGTAAAATTAGCCACAAAGTAACAGCAGCAAAAATGGAACTCTACCAAAAGTTAGGGTTCACTTACTTTGAACAACCTATTTTTACACTTTATAATCAACAACAAACGTGGCAAATTAATGCCAATGAAGCCACTTTATATGAAAACCATCAATTAATTTTAGAAGGTAATGTAGTGGCTAAAAACCTCACCAACAATGCCATGATTGAACATATAAACGCAGATAATATTCAGGTTGATATTGAACTGCAAACTATGAGCTCTGAACAACCTGTAGAATTGAGCGGACCAAATCTGAAGATCACTGGGCGCGGCCTCCATGCCGACTTAAAAGCCGAAGTGGTAGAACTAATTAACCATACGCGAACCATATATTATGACCAATAAATTTACTCACTTGCTTATTATACCAAGCTTATTCATTGCCTTTGCAAGCTTTGCTGAAAATACGGCACCACCTGCGGATCAAGTATCGATCAGAGCAGACAAACAACTCGCGCAGCTGAAAGATAATATCGGTATTTTTGAAAAAAATGTTGAAATCATTCATGGCAACCGCCGTATCAAAGCAGATCGACTTGAAGTCCATGAGCGCGAAGATTTAGGGGATAACAAACAACTGCTTGTCGCCACTGGCAGCCCGGCTTACTTTGAAGAAAAACAAACTGATGGCACAGTAATGAGTGCCAGTGCTGATGAAGTTCGTTACGACGTTGCAAAGCGCTACTTAACATTAATTGGTGATGCACAAATTACCCAAGCAGGTCAAAAAATTAACGCTAAAAGCATTACCTACGACATGGATCAGCAGCTTATTAGCGCCGAAAAAGGCGCAAGTTCAAATGATCGCGTACACACTATACTAGTGCCTGTAAACAGTAATAAAACCAAATCGAAAGGCCAGCCATGAGTACATTAAAAGCTGAATTTTTAGCTAAAAGCTACAAAGGCCGCCAAGTTGTCAAAAGTGTTGGTTTAGAAGTAACCGCTGGCAGCATTGTTGGTTTACTTGGCCCAAATGGCGCAGGTAAAACCACCACCTTTTATATGATTGTTGGTTTAGTGCCAAGCGACAAAGGCAAAATCAGCATTGATGATAATGACATTACATTACTGCCAATGCACAGCCGCGCCCGCTTAGGGATTGGTTACTTGCCTCAAGAGTCATCAATATTTCGTAAATTGACTGTGTATCAAAATTTAATGGCGATTTTAGAAACCCGCAAAGACCTAAAAAAACAAGCCAGAGAAGAAGCCCTAGACAGCTTACTTGATGAATTTAGCATTCAACATATTCGCGACAGCCTAGGTATGGCACTATCAGGCGGTGAACGCCGTCGGGTAGAAATTGCGCGCGCTTTAGCCGCAAATCCAAAGTTTATCTTACTTGATGAGCCTTTTGCTGGTGTTGATCCTATTTCAGTGTTAGATATAAAGAAGATTATTGAACACCTTAAAAACCGTGGTATTGGCGTGCTTATTACCGACCACAATGTACGAGAAACTCTTGATGTTTGTGAAAAAGCCTACATAGTTTCTCATGGGGAGCTAATTGCATCAGGCACACCTGAGCATGTACTCGCCGACCAAACAGTTCGCGATGTTTATCTTGGTGAGCAATTTAGGCTATAAAGCCACACTCAGCTAAGCATCTGCTAAACTTAATAATGACAACAATAAAAGGATTGTTAAAGATACATGAGGCAATCACTCCAGCTGCGCATGGGCCAGCAACTTACAATGACACCGCAACTGCAACAAGCCATTCGCTTATTGCAGCTCAGTACATTGGATCTCCAACAAGAAATTCAAGAAGCACTAGATAGCAATCCATTATTAGAGCTAGAAGAACATGAATATTCAGAAGATACTGCTGGCAAAAACGAACAAAAACAAGATAACGATGACTTAACTGTCAGTGCCTCAGCTGACGACAAGCCCAGCGAATATGAACAAGAAAGTAGCGAAGCATTAAGTAAAGAAACACTCAGTGATGAAATGGCGATGGACGTCACATGGGATGAATACATGAGCGCTGCGCCAAATACGTCATCCGGCCCAATGCCTGAAGATGAATCTATTTATCAAGGCGCTTCAACAGAGACATTACATGAATATTTAATGTGGCAGTTACAGTTAACTCCATTTAGCCCAACCGATGAAGCAATCGCCATTGCGATTGTTGAAGCCGTTGACGACTCAGGTATTTTAACCCTTAGCTGCGAAGACCTTGTAGAGAGTTTAAATCAAGGCAACAGCGAAGAAGAAATCGAACTTGACGAAGTGCAAGCAGTGTTAAAGCGCATTCAATTATTTGACCCTGTTGGCATTGCTGCACGTAGCTTGCAAGAATGCTTATGTATTCAATTAAATCAATTTGATCTTGCAACCCCTTGGATTGCTGAGACAAAAATGATTTTAACAGATCATATCGATTTATTAGCTAGTCGCGACTATCGTACTTTGATGAAAAAGACTAAGCTTAAAGAAGAAGATTTAAAAGAAGTAATGACACTGATCCACAGCCTTAATCCAAAGCCTGCGGATACCATAGTACGGGAAGAGTCTGAGTACGTTATTCCTGACGTATCAGTGAAAAAAATTAAAGGCCGCTGGGTGGTTGAGCTTAATCCAGACAGCATGCCAAAAATTAGAGTGAACAGCCAATATGCGGCGATGTCACGCTCAGTCAAATCGAGCACTGACAGCCAATTTATTCGTTCGCATCTGCAAGAAGCTAAATGGTTTATAAAAAGCCTAGAAAGTCGCAATGACACATTACTCAAAGTAACCAACTGCATTGTTAAACAACAGCAAGGATTCTTTGAGCATGGCCCTGAAGCTATGCGCCCTATGGTACTAAACGATGTTGCTGAAATGGTTGAGATGCACGAATCAACAATTTCTCGTGTAACAACACAAAAATACATGCATACTCCTCGCGGTATATTTGAGTTAAAATATTTTTTCTCAAGCCATGTAAGTACTGAGAACGGCGGCGAATGCTCATCAACAGCCATTCGAGCATTGATCAGAAAGTTGATCAGTGCAGAAAACTCAGCAAAACCATTGAGTGATAGTAAAATTGCAGATATATTGGCAGAGCAAGGTATCAAAGTAGCTAGACGAACTATTGCAAAATACCGCGAGTCACTGGCTATTCCACCGTCAAATCAACGTAAAAGTTTGATTTAAGGCGTAAAATCACAAGAGGAAAATGCTTATGCAACTAAATTTAACTGGTCGTCACGTAGAAATTACTGATTCATTAAGAGACTATGTAAACAATAAGTTTGCCAAGCTTGAGAGGCATTTTGATCACATAAACAATGTCCATGTTATTCTTGATGTAGAAAAGCTAAGCCAAAAAGCAGAAGCCACATTACATGTCAGTGGCGCTGAATTATTTGCCTCAACTGAGCACCAAGACATGTATGCAGCCATTGACGGACTAATCGACAAACTTGACCGTCAAGTAATTAAACACAAAGAGAAGCACGCTCGACACTAACACTATGAAATTAAGCTCACTTATTTGCCAGGACTGCAGTAAAACTGCGGTCCTTTTTAATAGCAAAAAACGGATCATTGAATTTATCAGCCAATTGGCTCATGAACAACTTCCTCAGCTATCACAACAAGAAATCCTCAACGCGCTACTGTCGAGAGAAAAACTAGGTAGTACGGGTATTGGTCGTGGTATTGCTATTCCTCATGGCCGTATGAGTGGTGTTGAACAACCACTTGCGATAATTTTAGTGAGTGAATCACCAATTGATTTTGATGCGATTGATAATCGCCCAGTAGATATATTTGTAGCTCTCATCGTACCAGATGGTGATAGCCAACTTCATTTGAAGACGTTAGCCACAATTGCTGATAAACTCAACGACAAAGATTTTTGTAAACAACTACGTAGCGCAAAAACGGACCAAGATTTGTATCACGTAATTGCTGCGCAATCGTAGCCAAATGAAGGAGAATTTACATGGAGTTAATTATCATCAGTGGCCGCTCTGGCTCCGGAAAATCTGTTGCTCTTCGTGTAGTAGAAGATCTTGGCTATTATTGTGTTGATAATATTCCTGTAAACTTATTACCTTCATTAGTACGTAGTGTTTCTGATAATTACGACAAGATCGCCGTCAGTATCGATGTACGTAATTTACCAAAAGAGCAGGACGAGTTTAACGATATTCTCGAATACTTACCGGGCTTTGCAAATCCAACATTATTTTATTTAGATTGTGATGATCAAACACTGATCAAACGCTTTTCTGAAACTCGCCGCTTACACCCATTATCTTTGGATTCTTTGCCGCTCGATTTAGCTATCAAACAAGAAAAAATATTACTTGATGTGTTAACGACCCGAGCTGACTTTATGCTGGATACCACTGATCTGAGTGTCCACCAACTTGCTGAGTCAATCCGGGAAAAGATTTTAGGTAAAAAAGACAAAAAACTAATTATTACCTTTGAATCTTTTGGTTTTAAACATGGTATTCCAAAAGAAGCTGATTATGTATTTGATGCACGCTTTTTACCTAATCCACATTGGGAACCTGAGTTAAAACCACTCACTGGGCTTGATCAACCGGTAAAAGATTATTTAGCCAGTCACAGTATCGTGCAAAAATTCACTTGGCAAATTCAAACCTTTGTGCAAACTTGGTTACCGCACTTGGAGCGTAATAATCGCAGTTACTTAACAATTGCTATTGGTTGTACTGGTGGTCAACATCGCTCAGTATATCTAGCGCAAACTATAGGTGAAAGCTTCTCGATGAGCCACAGTAATGTAAAGATTCGCCATCGTGAACAAGAATAACAACTCACGTTTACAGTAAGGAATGTTGATGCGCTTAGAAGATACATTTTTAATCAAAAACAAACTTGGTTTACATGCTCGCGCAGCCAGCGTATTAGCGCAATTAGCGGTGCAGTTTGATGCCAGCATCACACTTCATCAAGATGAAAAACAAGCCGCCGGCGATAGCGTACTCGGCTTAATGCTATTAGAAAGTAGCCAAGGCAAAGAAGTTAAAGTCGTGTGTGAAGGTCCAGACGCTGAACCTGCGCTTGCAGCAATTGGCGAGCTGATCGCACAACGCTTTAACGAACAAGAATAGCTCATAGTCAGTACCACTAAACTGAATAAAGTCGTTAATTAAGCAGCTCAACTGCGTTAATTACCGATAACTGTTACCCTACCTATCAAGTGTATTAATTTTTTAAGGACGCCAATGCCAGAAGCTTTCGAACAAGATTACCCACTACAACAACTAGAACAAGTGACCAAGTCACTTAACAGTGGTCAATTTGTTCAAGTAAGGCGTATGTTGGCAAAAACAGCTCCTTGTGACACTGCACTATTACTCGAGTCATCACCGCATAAAATTCGTACCCTGCTATGGCAATTGGTTGATCCAGATGTACAAGGTGACGTACTTGAAGAACTCTCGGAAGATGTTCGTTTAGGGATCATAGCCCAAATGGAGCCGAAGCACATCGCTGCGGCTACTGAGGATATGAGCCACGATGACCTAGGGGAAGTTTTACGTAGTCTACCAGACACCGTCTACCAAGATGTTGTTGGGGCCATGGATAGCCAAGATCGAGAACGTGCAACTCAAGCACTTTCCTATCAAGAGCGCTCTGCCGGTGCCCTGATGAACACAGATACGGTGACTATTCGTCCTGATGTTACCATTGATGTAGTGCTTCGTTACCTGCGCTTACGTGGTGAGCTACCAGAAGGTACCGATGACCTTTATGTGGTTGATAAACATAACTGCTTTATAGGTGCCATGTCGTTAACAACCTTGTTGACTAACTCACCAGATAAGATTATTCGCGATTTAATGGATGAAGATTGTGAATCTATCCTCATTTCGATGGATGAAACCGATGTTGCACAACTATTTGAACGTCATAACTGGATATCAGCCCCTGTGGTTGATGATAATGACCATCTACTTGGCCGTATCACCATCGATGATATCGTTGACGTTATCCGTGAAGACGCCGAGCATAGCTTATTGAGCCTAGCCGGTCTTGATGATGAAGAAGATACCTTTGCTCCGGTGTTAAAAAGTTCGAAAAAGCGCTCAATTTGGCTTGGCGTTAACTTATTAACCGCGTTGCTCGCTGCGATTGTAGCTAGCTTCTTTGAAAACACCTTAGCAATTTTACCTATTCTAGCGGTACTCAACGGTATAGTGCCGTCTATGGGTGGTGTAGCAGGCAGCCAAACATTAACACTGGTAATACGTGGTATTGCAGTGGGGCATATAAACCAAACTAACCAACACTTTTTATTAATGAAAGAGCTGGCGATCGGTGCTATAAATGGCATGGTATGGTCAATTTTAATAGCCGGTGTAGTTGCACTGTGGCAATGGGACTTTAAGCTTGGCGGCGTACTCGCCTTTGCCATGTTTATGAACTTAGTAGCCGCAGGTATCGCCGGTGCTAGTATTCCGCTGCTATTAAAAAAAATGAAAATTGATCCTGCATTAGCTGGCAGCGTGGTACTGACAACCGTAACCGATATTGTAGGGATCTTCGCCTTTCTAGGCACCGCCACTTGGTTGTTGGTGTAGTTAAAAATTAGGTTAAAAGTTAAAAAATTGACCCATCGTAGGCGTTAAGCTTGCTGATGCAAAAACACCAAGGCACATTTCAAAACCCGGTGATTGAGCACTCTACACCTATAAAAAATGAGAGGTAAAACATTCTTGGGGGAGGGTTATAAGTGGATGTTCTTAATTAAAATAACAACATACACTTATAATTTGATATAGCATCCTAGCAAAAATCCTTCTAATATCTGATAGTTAAAGCCCAATCCTTGCTGCTTTCACTTCGCTCCTTGGCGCACCATTGATTAGCTCCTTCCATTGTTGTGCTGTCCAAAGTGGCTTTGGGTTTTTTACGATCCCTTGCTGGCTTTTCCTTAATACGTTATCCATAATGTTTCTCCTTGCCATTTATTGGCTGTTCATCCTTGTTATATTGAACACTGTGACTCTAACGACGTGCGATTATATAAATTGCATGTATTAGACCAGGAATATACCCTAGTAATGTTAACAAAATATTAATCCAAAATTGAGCACCTAAACCAACTTGTAAAAATACACCAAGTGGTGGAATAAGCACTGAAAATATAATTCGTATTAAATCCATCGCTCTCACTCCCTGAAATTTGTATAGAAAGCCCAGCATAGCTGGGCATTCATGGCTTATAGATTATTCAGCAACAATTGTTAATTCATCAACAACATCATGGACATCTTCAGCATTCTTAGCAATTTTCAGCGCTAACTGTTTTTCAGCATCCGAACCAACAGTACCATTTAGCGTTACCACACCTTTATCGGTATCTACGTCAATATCCGTACCACCTACTTCAGAGTTAAACAAATAGCGTGTTGTAATAACGGTAGTAATTTTAGCATCTGTTAAATCACTTTCTGTGCTATCTGGTTTCATCTTCTTACTTTTTGCATCCGTGTTTTTAACGACCGTTAGCTCGTTATCGACATCAGTTACACCATCAAGGCTTAATACAAGCTCTTCAGCTAACTCTTTATCTAAATCGCTCTCAACTTTACCGGTAAGCACTACCTTGCCGTTTTTAACATCAGTGTTAATGTCAAAGTTGTTTAAGTTAGTGTTCATTAGAAGAACTGTTTCTGCCTTTCCATCAATCCAAGCATCTTTACTTTCATTTTCCCAGCTACTTGCTTGGGCACCCATAGCAGCAGTACCAAAAACTAACGCAGCAATAATTGATTTGTTAAATGTTTTCATAATCTTTCTCCTTTTGATTAAAGACAATATGATTAATGCGAACATCAAGCCAACTTTTAAAGCATTAAAAATCAGTATGTTAAAATAAATCATGTGTTAAATAAGTTTTAGCCTGGTAATTATTTACAGACTGTTCGGTAATTTATTCTGGTCATTGTAAAATCAACCATTTAATAGCATTATTCGTTAATCTGTCGTTAATATAACAAATACACCTAACGAAAATAAATTTAATGCATTGATAATTAAGGTAATTAATAATGGCCTAAGCTTTGCTTTAACTATTGCAGTACTGAGCAATCGTAAAATACACCAACAGCATCACTTATAAGGAATACATCATGACTGTAAAATTAGCAGATCGCCCAATTGAGCAAGTGCGTGAACAAGTTATTGATCAATTAATATATAACTACAGTCATGCTGTTATCTCAGCTGAGGCTTTTGAGCGTCGATTAGATCAGGCAATGGCTGCGAAAGATAACCAAAGCTTAATTGATTTGGTAAGTGACCTAGAATTAACAACCGATAGTAATTACCAGTGGGAAAAACGTGCGCAGTTTAGCCCAAACTATAGTAATAAAAGCGGCGATGAAACATTACACTTGCGAAGTATCTTAGGATCAAACGAGCGCAGTGGGCAATGGGTAGTACCAAAAGAAATCCACCTAACGAACTTACTTGGTTCTATTAAGCTTGATTTTACTGACGCCATATTTCAGCATCAAAATATCACCCTCCATGTCAATTGCTTACTAGGCAGTGATGAAATTTATGTGCCAGAGCACGTCAATGTCGTCTCAAAACTATTCAGTATTATTGGTAGTGTTGAAAACAAATCAGTGTCACTAAACAAGCAGCAAGGGCCAACCATTACTATCGAAGGTAAAGTGCTGCTTGGCTCTGTGGAAATCAAAATCAAGCGTACTATTAAGGAAAAGTTTGTCTCTTTTGCTAACAGCCTTAAAACCAGCTGGCAAGATATGAATAAACATTAATGGATAAAACACAGTTAAAGCTTAACACCGTCAGGCGTTAAGCTTACTGACGCGAAACTAATGTTATAAATCATTATTACGCTCACTAGGAATATCACTTAAATATTCAACAAACTCTATTTCAAACCCTGCGGGGTCAATAAAATACACATTTTTACGAAATGGATTTACCGCACCTGGCTGATCAATACTGTAACCAGCGCTTTCTAAACGCGAAATTACTGCAGCAATATTATTCGTAACATAAGCAAAGTGCGCTAAGCCAACTTGATGTCCGGTTATGTCACGGTTGTGTTGTTCACCATGATCACTTAATGCTAAATACTGGAAATCATCGCCAAAATGTAACCATTTTCGTGGTTTACCGTACCACTCCCCTTCGCCTTGGCTTCTTATAGACCAGTACGGAAAAGCCGCCTTATAAAAGTGCAGCATAGCTTCAACATCATCAACTACCAGATTTACGTGCTCTAAATACATAATTAGTTTCCTTTATTTAAGTAATTAAAGTCACAATAAAACCTCAAGTAACGTTGAGGTAAAGTGTTTTTTATAAAAAATTAACACACCGATGCAAACCACGTAGGAAATGGCTTTAGCCATGCATTTTATTAACCGCGCGGCATAAACCCGCACCTATAAACATTTTGCACAAAGAGAAAACAATGAGGGTAAATGAGAAACCAAAAAATTAATATTTTACTTTTTTCAGGCTAAAGCCCGACCTACAAAAGCATATTCCCTAGCATCTTTAACCTTTCCTGCGTAGGCGCGGCATAAAGCCGCGCCTACGCAAATTAAAACACCGATCAAAACTTAAAACTTATAGCTTATGACTTTAACCTAACTTCCCGCAATCTGCATTTGTTCAATCAATACCGAACCGGTTTGAATACCACCACGACGCTCTATGTCACCACCGATGCCGCTAATACCTTTAAACATATCTTGCAACTTACCGGCAATGGTTATTTCGCTTACAGGATATTGTATTTCGCCATTTTCAACCCAAAAACCGGCAGCACCACGCGAGTAATCACCTGTTACGGTATTAACGCCTTGGCCCATCAATTCGGTGACCAATAAACCCGTACCCATCGTTTTTAACAACGCAGCTAAGTCAGCATGAGTTTGTTCTACTAACCAGTTATGAATACCACCAGCATGACCGGTAGGTGTCATATTCATTTTTCTGGCTGCGTAGCTCGCTAATAAGTAAGTTTGCAGATCACCGCCTTGAATGATTTCACGGTCGATGGTTTTTACCCCTTCACTATCAAATGGTGAAGACGCTAAACCTTTTAAAATATGCGGGCGCTCTGAAATATTAACGCACTTATTAAATACTTGCGTGCCAAGGCTATCCAGCAAAAAGCTCGATTTACGATACAGCGCACCACCCCCTATTGCAGACACCAAGTGACCAAACAATGAATTAGCGATATCTGCACGAAAAACAACTGGGACTTTCATGGTACCTAATTTTTTGCTATTGAGCTTAGCAAGGGTTTCACTCGCAGCCTCTAAACCTACTGCCGCTGCATCTTTCAAACCAGCTTGGTCTCGCGCTACGGTATAAGCTGAATCCCGCTGCATTTGCTCACCATCTTTACCAATCACCATAGTACTAATGCTGTGGCGAGTACGCGGGTAACCAGTGATAAGGCCATGGCTATTACCATACACGCGTAAACCTTGATGCGATGAAAAACTGGCGCCATCTGAATTAACAATACGCGCATCGGCATTAAGCGCCGCTTGCTCTGCAGCATGACACAATTCAATGCCCTGCTCAGGGCTGACATCCCACGGGTGGTATAAATCCAAATCAAGCGGAGCAAATTCAAGTAGGTCTTTATCGGCTACGCCATTATGTGGATCATCTGAGGTAAACTTGGCGATATCAATGGCTTTCTCTACCACTGTACGCAGTGTTTTGGGGTTTAAATCAGCTGTTGACGCAGAGCCTTTGTGATTACCAACGTACACACTGATCCCCAGCCCACCATCTTGGTTAAATTCAATGGTCTCGACTTCACCCATGCGGGTACTAACTGATAAACCTGAGGTGCTCGACATCGCCGCTTCAGCGCCAGTAGCACCGAGTTTTTTCGCGTGTTCTAAAACCTCTGCAACGGCATCTTTTATTTGAGAAATTTGAGTATAAATAGGATCTTGCTGTTGGCTTTTCATATTTTTAGTCCTGAGCTTGGAGCGTTTTGCATGCGCAATCATAATACTTAAATGCTAACACACTCACTGCATTGCATCAGCTAATATTAATCATTAAAAGAATCACGTATAATGACTACAGTTAACGTTATCATATGAGTACCCCATGGCGAAGAAAAAAGGCAAGCCTGCTGAAATTGAAGAAGAAATTATCTATATATCAAAAAGTGAGCTAAAGCGCGAAGCGCAAGAGTTTCATCAGTTAGGTGCTGAAATTGCCAAAATGGGGAAAAAACAGCGCGAGCGCTTACCCTTAAATGACGATTTAAAAGCGGCAATGGTTGTTGCAGACAAAATCAGTAACAAAAGTGATGCATATCGTCGTCACTTAAATTACATCGCAAAAACGTTGCGTACCGTTGAGAATATCGATGAGATCAACGCTATTATCGACATTATGCTGAATAAAAATAATCAAGCCGAAGTGATGATTAAAAAGATTGAGCAATTACGCGATGATTTAATTGCCCAAGGTGATGATTTAGTGAATGAAACCATTGAGCAATACCCGACTATTGACCGTCAAAAATTACGTCAATTGGTGCGTAATGCAGCAAAAGAAGTAAAAATTGAAAAGCCAGCTAAAGGCTATAAAGAGCTATTTCAATATCTTAAAGAAAGCATCATGCGCTAAACTACATTTAGTTTAGTAATAAATTGCCTATATACAGTCTGGATGTAAACCCCCGCTATTTATAGGCAGTTACCATTTATTGATCAGTAACCTCTTCAAATCCCCTCATTAATAACTTTAAACACCGATGCCACCCCGTAGGCGGAATTACTTAACCACGGCACCTCGCGCAGCTCTTATAGTTTAACCTACAATTCCTAGCGGTTTGGCACTTTGCCATGCACCACGAGTAAAGTCGGGAATATCAATTGACGCACTACGATTACTAACTGACTGTGCCGACAGCGGCGATATAACAGACCAAGCAGCGCCGTCGTAAACATCTTGATCAAGCGCCTCGCCATTGCGTAAACAATAAATCATCCGCCAGAACATTAAGAAGTCCATGCCGCCATGGCCGCCGTTACGCTCTGCCTCTTCGCCCATTTTGGTCCACAGTGGGTGGTCGTATTTTTTATACCAATCAGCCATTTCATAATCCCACTCATGAAAACTTTTCGAACCACCATCCTCCAGCGCAATACGATTTGGAAAACCAGCAAACACACCATTAGTGCCTTGAATTAAATTATGGCGCGAGTACGGGCGTGGCGTAGTGGTATCATGTTGAACCATAATACTGCGCCCTTTTACTGTTTTGATAAGCGTGGTATTCATATCGCCAGCAATATAATTAAGCTGATTACGTTGATGATCGGCTGGAAATTCTTTCTTTGCATAGGCGCTACGGCCCAGTGCTGGTGAACTCACCGAGGTTAAAAAATCAAATCGATCGCCGCGATTAATATTCATATATTGTGACACAGGACCTAAACCGTGCGTTGGATACAAATTACCGTTTCGTTTTGCATGCCAAGCGGTACGCCAAGAGCCAGTTTTATGCTCAACTTCTTTCATTTGCCAACGTAATTCATGAATATACGCCGCCTCACCATGTAACAGCTCACCAAACACGCCTTGGCGAACCATATTCAATACCATTAACTCATCACGACCATAGTTGACATTTTCCATCATCATACAGTTCTTTTGCGTACGCTCAGCGGTATCAACTAGTTGCCACATTTCTTCAACCGTCAATGCTAACGGCACTTCAACAAAAGCATGCTTGCCACTATTCATGGTATCGATTGCCATCGGTGCATGCCACGACCATGGTGTAGAAATAATCACAATATCAATATCATCGCGATTAAGCATTGCTTGATAGGCATTATCGGCGCCAGTATAAAGTGCAGGCTTAGTCAACCCTTTGTCAGTGAGGTAGTTAGCTGAACGCTGTAATACTTCGTCATGGCTATCACATATTGCTTTAATTTCTGTACCAGCAATATGACTCATGCGCTTTACGTGGCCAAAACCACGCTGCCCTAAGCCAATAAATCCAACCCGTACTACATCCATTTTTGGCGCGACAAGGTCAATTACAGAGCGCCCTTGCGCTGGGGGAGTAATAACGCCACTTTGAGTCCCCGTGGCACACCCTGAAATCACACTAGCCGCTGCCGTAGCACTCGCGGCTTTTAAAAAATCTCGACGATTAAACTGCTTCATTATTATTATCCTAGAACTAATCTAGTTTTAACTTACCTAAAACAGCTTGGGAGGTAAAGCAGATGGGGATGGATAGCATAGGAAAGGAAGGGGTTAGAATTAACCTTAACTCTTGGTATTTAACCAACCTCAATCGACGATGTAGGAAATGGCTTTAGCCATGAATTTTATAAATCTTTCGTTCGCGGCTAAAGCAGGCTCCTACGAAAACTATTTTTGTACAAAGAGAAGTGAATGAGTGTTAGTGAGAAGATATTTCACTTCCCCCTAAAACCTACGACCTAGCAGCTAGCCCTTTAACTTAAAAAATCACACATCTCTTAAAATAGCTTTAAGCGTGTTTTTTTTTGCGAGAATATCACGATATAAAGCAAACTGATTTTGCGCACGTTCTAAGTTATGGTTAGCATGCTTGATTGAAAAATAATGATCACCATCAATGTAATCCGTTAAAAAACGTAGGCCAATCATAAAGGTCATTACTTTCGTGCCTAACCAAAAACTTTGTTTTTCTTGCTCGGTAATCAAGTCTTTCAAAGGCTCTACATAACCTTTAACTACCGCTGCAAAAATTTCTTCACGCACACATACATTAGCTAAATCTGTTGAATCTTCTTGTTCAGGAGAGCAAAAAGTACGCACCATATCACCAAAATCATACAACCAATAACCAGGCATACAGGTATCTAAATCAATCACTGCTTTGGCATCATTTGATGTATTACAAAACAGCATATTATTAATTTTAGTATCATTATGACATGGTCGAACCGGCACAATGCCCGTCAATGCTTTAAGCTCATCAATTAAGCCAAATTGCGCGAAACAAAAATCAACGTCAGCTTGGCAGCTGGCTAAGCGTTGCTGTGGATCTTTTGCAACCACAGCTTTGAGCTTTTCAGCGCGCATTGCTAAATTATGAAAATCAGGAATAACATGATGTAGTTGCTTGGCATCAAAATCTTCTAAAGCAACAGCAAATTGACCAAATGCATTGGCTGCAGTTTGCGCTTGTGAAGTATTTAAAACTACATCTTCACTGTAACTGCCGCCAATAAATTCGAGTGCGCGCCAAACACCATTATCACAATCAACTAAATAATTATTTTCAACTGTAGGAACATGGCGGATGATTGCTAAATCATAGTCACCAGATTGATGTTTTTTAGTTAAATGCCGTTCAATTAAACGGGCATTTTTTACCAGCATATCAGGCTCAGGAAAAACCTCAGTATTTAACTTTTGCACTACCAATGATTTTTTTGGCGCCGTTAACAACATAGTGGTATTAATATGACCACTACCAATTGGTTTCATACTGACTTTTTCATTGCCAAGGCCAAAACTTTCCGACAAGTAAACCGCTATGGAATTTGACTTCATACTTACTTCGCTTTTGTTGTGCCCAGAAAAAGGCAAGATCGGGGCTGGTTCATCCACGACGTAATTCATATAATTTACCTGCAACATCCTGTAATTCTGATTTATAAGTTACTCCATACCATGACTCTTTAGCAGTATAAATAGTAACTATTTGTTGATTAAATGTGATCGCTTGTTGAATTTGATCTGGTAAATAATACTCCATTTTGACACCGTTGTCATATTTTTGCAGGAACTCAATAAAACCTGCTTCAAGAAAGCCAAATAGCGTAGGTGTAATGGCCCAGAAACTCATAGAACCCAATGCATCTGCAGCGATTTCCTCGCGGTAGCCATGTGGGTTATCACCTACTATTTGCGTGCTTTCTTTTTGTATATTTAAATACTCAACAACATCAATTAATTGGTTATTGTTAACTTGGCATACACCACGATTTACGCCGCCTTGCTCTGATAAGGTATCAATAATTGGATAACCAACCATAGCCCAACTATTGTGATTTTTAAAATGATCGGCAAGTAATATAAATGACGACGCGCCATAGTAATCATCCGCTGTTATCACTATAGCGGGGTTATGAACATACTTTTTGGCGCACAATAAAGCATGCCCGGTGCCCCAAGGTTTTTCTCGTTGTTGCACCAAAGTTTGAAATTGCTCAGGCACTAAATCAATACTTTGCTCCACAAGTACAACATCTATACCTGTTGGAAGTCGCGGTAAAATGACTTGCTCTATCTCACTGCGCACCGCTTTATTAACCACTAATACAACCTGGGTTACTCCTGCTGCTACAGCATCAGCAATACTCAACTCCATAATGGTGCAACCCAACCCGGCAATCTCAGCAATTTGCTTATTGCCACCAAAGCGAGTGCCCAAGCCACCCGCGAGGACGACTAAACTTAGATGATGTTTTTTCATTTTTAATCAGCTTTAACGTATATTAAAGCCGAGTTTACCAGTTTTAAAGGTGAGATCTAGACAAACACAAAACAACCTTAACTACGCTGCATAAAGCCCCGCCGACTCTAGCACCTAAATACCTAGAAGCCTTCTCTTTAACCCTTTTGCTTCCTTCAAAAAAAACGGTGGCCTAAGCCACCGTTTAATCATCAAACTAATAAAAATTAATTACCAAATTTTTACGCGTTCAGCTGGTTTTATGTACATTTCGTCGCCATCCTTAACGTCAAATGCTTGATAAAACTCAGGCATATTCGACAAAATACCAATCACGCGGTAGTGACTTGGTGAATGCGGATCTGTCATTAGGCGGTTACGTAACTCTTCGTCACGATATTTACGACGCCAAATTTGCGACCAACCCATAAAGAAGCGCTGATCACCCGTATAACCATCAATCACAGGGGCTTTATCGCCACCTAGCGATAACTGATAAGCAGTGAAAGCAACCGTTAGGCCGCCTAAATCGCCAATATTCTCACCTAAGGTCAATTGTCCATTAACGCTGGCATCTGCAAATGGTTGATACTCGTTATACTGTGCAACTAACTGACCAGTACGCGCCTCAAACTGTTTAAGGTCTGACTCGCTCCACCAATCACGTAAATTACCATCACCATCATACTTAGCACCTTGGTCATCAAAACCATGACCTAACTCGTGACCAATTACCGCACCAATTGCACCGTAGTTAACCGCATCATCGGCTTCTAAGTTAAAAAATGGTGGTTGTAATATTGCAGCTGGGAACACAATTTCGTTATTCACAGGGTTATAATAAGCATTCACTGTTTGTGGTGTCATGTGCCATTCAGAACGATCAACTGGCTTACCTAGCTTGTCAATCATATCGGCATAAGCCCATTCACTATGGCGAATATAGTTACCCACTAAGTCATCGGCATTAATGCTTAACTGTGAATAGTCTTTCCAGTTATCTGGATAGCCAATTTTTGGGGTGAATTTGTCGAGCTTTTCTTTCGCAGCAAGCTTGGTTTCAGGGCTCATCCACTCAAGATTTTCAATTGCAACGCCATAGCCTTTGATCACGTTATCAACTAACTCTTCCATGCGCGCTTTTGCTTCTGGCGGGAAATTGTCTTTAACGTACACTTTTCCTAAAATTTCACCTAACACTTCATTTGATGCATCAACGGCTTGTTTCCAAAGCGGAGTTTGCTCTTTTACGCCGCGTAATGTGGTACTGTAAAAGTTAAAGTTTAAATCAACCAGATCTTTATCTAATATACCTGCGTAGTTACTTACTAAATGAAATTTAAGGTATTGTTGCCACGTTTCAAGATCTGTTGTTTTATAGATATCTGCAAACTTTTCAAAGTAGCTAGGCTGACTAACAATAATATCGGCTACATTCACACCAGACGCTTTGAAGTATTCTGCAAGGTCAAACTCACCTGTTAGCTTACTTGCATCACTCACGCTCATTTTATTATAAGACTTTGTAGCATCTCGACTTTCAACACGCGTCCACTGTGCATCAGCAATACTGGTTTCAAGTGCAATAATTGCTTTAGCAGCTTCATCGGCTTTTTCTACACCTGCGCGTTTTAGAACGTCAGCAATGTAAACTTGGTACGCAGCACGAATTTTAGTGAACTTTTCGTCGTCTTTTAAATAATAATCACGATCCGGTAAGCCAAGGCCTGATTGATACGCATATAATGCATTTTCACTCGAGTTCTTAGCATCATTATTTACATACCAACCAAATGGCACCGCGCCACCTTGAATACGTATTTGCGCCATAAGTGTAACTAAATCAGACTTATTCTTAACACCATCAATAGCAGTTAACGGACCATTTAGCGGTGTTATACCTAATTCATCACGCTTAGCTTTATTCATGTAACTCTTAAAGAACGCACCTAGCTTATATTCATCCGTACCAGCTTTAACCGCTGTATTTGCTGCTGCTTTTTCAAGCACTGTTTTCATTGCCGCTTGCGAATCATCATATAACTGTGAAAACGAACCATAATTTGATTTATCACCCGGGATTTCAGTCGTCGCCAACCATTGGCCATTTACGTGATAATAAAAATCATCCTGAGCGCGGACCGATTTGTCCATATTTACTAATTCAATACCTGAATTGAGTTGTTCTGCCGGCGCGCTAACAGCAACCGTTTCCGGTGCTTTAGCTTGTTCTTGTTGTTCGCCGCAACCGACTAATCCCAAAGCAAGTGCAATACTTGCCGCGGTAAGCGTTACTTTTTTCATGATTGTCTCGTTTGTTAGTTATTGTTTGAATACTCAGCCACTCAAATAAGGCTCTTAAATAGAATATTCGTTAGCCCCATCTTAAACATGTTCCATGTAACAATAAACCGATAAGCCAAAACAGCCGCTTTTAATATGTAACAAAGTTTGTAAATAGGAGTTCACCTCGCGCTATTTTATGTTCACCACTGTGTTTTTATTTTTTCAATGATTTCTACGTTTGCAGCAGGGAAGTTGTATTCATCTAATTGATCTATTGCGACCCATGCACTTTGCTGACCTTCTGCACCATGGGCTTGGCCGCTAAAATCAGTAACTAAATGCACGTCGAGTTTTACACATTTATCGCCATAATCATGCTCAATAACCATCAGCTCGCTTGAACTATTAATTGTTAAACCTACTTCTTCTTGAAGTTCGCGCTTTAGTGCTTCGAATACCGTTTCACCAGCTTCTACTTTGCCGCCCGGAAACTCCCACAAACCACCTTGATGTTTATCGTCAGGGCGCTTACAGATAAATAGTGTGTTATCTGCTTTGATAACCCCCACCGCTACATGCACAATTTTTTTAGTCATCGTAATACCTTTATTAAAACCGCGCGGCATAAAGCCGCGCCTACGCTTTAAAACAAAGGCGCTATCCTAGCTCCTAGCACCTTTGTCTTCCTAGTACCTTTAACCACATTCCGAAAAACAAAAAAGCGACGCAGGCGTCGCTTTTTAATGGTTAATTATAACATTTGGTTATTTTAACTTACCACAACACTGTTTGAACTTTTGACCCGAGCCACACGGGCAAGGTTCGTTGCGGCCAACTTTTGGCTCTGCGCGTGATGTTACAACCGCACCTTGAGGTGCTTCGCCGCCTACGTGCTCAACTTCTTCATGTTGATATTCGCGAGGAGCATTTTCACTTTGGCGGTGTTGCTCTTCGATTTTTTCAACATCTTCTTCAGCACGTACTTGTACTTTACTTAAAATACTAACTACATCAATTTTCAGATTCTCAAGCATCTCTGAGAACAATTCAAACGACTCACGCTTGTACTCTTGCTTAGGATTCTTTTGCGCGTAGCCACGTAAATGAATACCTTGGCGAAGGTGATCCATCGCAGCAAGGTGATCTTTCCAATGTTGATCCAGGCTTTGTAGCATAATTGCTTTCTCAAACTGACGAAGTACAGAATCGCCAACTTGTTGCTCTTTCTGTTTGTAAGCTTGCTCAACTGACTCTTCAATACGCTCACGTAACTTTTCTTCGTAAAGTTTGTTATCGTCAGCTAACCATTGTGTAATCGGTAACTCAATTAAGAAGTCTTGCTTTAAGCGCTCTTCAAGGCCCGGAATATCCCACATTTCAGCTAAACTTTGCGGTGCAATATATTGGTCAATAGTGTTGCCCAATACGTCACCACGAATAACCGTGATTGTCTCTGAAATATCGCCTTCTTCAAGCAACTCATTACGTTGTGAGTAAACAACGCGACGTTGGTCGTTTGCTACATCATCGTATTCAAGCAACTGTTTACGCACATCAAAGTTACGTGCTTCAACTTTACGTTGCGCGTTCTCAATGGCACGGTTAACCCACGGGTGCTCAATCGCTTCACCGCGTTGCATACCTAGTTTACGCATCATATTAGTCATGCGTTCACCAGCGAATATACGCATTAGCGCATCATCCATCGAAAGGTAAAAACGGCTTGAACCGGCGTCACCTTGACGGCCAGAACGACCACGTAGCTGGTTATCGATACGGCGTGATTCGTGACGCTCAGTACCAATGATATGTAAACCACCAGCAGCAATTACTGCATCATGGCGAATTTGCCACGCTTCTTTAATCGCTTTGATTTGCTCATCAGTTGGATTTTCAAGTTTTTCAACTTCGCTATTCCAGTTACCGCCTAACACGATATCAGTACCACGACCGGCCATGTTAGTTGCGATTGTTACTGTGCCTGGTAAACCAGCATCGGCAACGATGTCTGCTTCTTGGGCATGGAATTTAGCATTAAGTACGTTGTGCTTGATTTTTTCTTTACGTAAAAATTGCGATAAATACTCAGAGCTTTCGATTGAAATCGTACCCACCAATACTGGCTGGCCGCGCTCTTGGCAATCTTTAATATCGATTAGAATGGCTTCGTATTTTTCTTCTTGCGTTAAGTAAACTAAATCAGCGCGATCTTCACGGATCATCGGCTTATTAGTTGGCATAACAACAGTATCTAGACCATAGATTGACTGAAACTCAAATGCTTCAGTGTCGGCAGTACCGGTCATACCTGCAAGGGTATCGTAAATACGGAAGTAGTTTTGGAATGTAATTGACGCTAACGTTTGGTTTTCGTTTTGAATTTTTACATTTTCTTTTGCTTCAACAGCTTGATGCAAACCTTCAGACCAACGACGCCCTTCCATTGTACGGCCAGTGTGTTCATCAACAATGATTACTTCGTTTTCTTTTACAACGTAATCAATGTCTTTTTGATACAACTTATGAGCACGTAATGCCGCATAAATATGGCTAAGCAGGGTAATACTCGCAGCAGAATAAAGCGAGTCGCCCTCAGCTATCAAACCACGTTCAATCAGTAATTCTTCAACTTTAATTTGACCACGTTCAGTTAAATGAACTTGCTTGGCTTTTTCATCAATAGTGAAATCACCATCGCCTTCAATACCTTCTTCGTCTTCTTTCTCTTGTAATTCAAGAAGCGGAACAATGGTATTGATTTCAGCATACAGCTGCGAACTGTCTTCAGCGGGGCCGGAAATAATCAGTGGAGTACGGGCTTCATCAATTAAGATCGAGTCAACTTCATCGACTACCGCATAGTAAAGTGGACGTTGTACGCGTTCGTTAATGCTAAACGCCATATTGTCACGCAGGTAATCAAAACCAAATTCGTTATTAGTACCGTAGGTAATATCAGCGGCGTAGGCTTCTTTTTTCTGTTGCGGCATCATACCCGGTACGTTACAACCAACAGTTAAACCTAAAAATTCAAATAATGGGCGGTTAGTTTCAGCATCGCGCTTGGCAAGGTAGTCATTCACAGTAATTACGTGAACACCTTTACCCGTTATACCACGTAAGTATGCTGGTAAACTTGCGGTAAGGGTTTTACCCTCACCAGTACGCATTTCTGCGATGCGGCCTTGGTGTAAAACCATACCACCTAGCAACTGTACGTCAAAGTGACGCATACCATTTACACGTTTTGATGCTTCACGTACCACAGCAAACGCTTCTGGTAGAATGTCATCAAGACCTTGTCCGTTATCGTAACGCTCTCTAAACTCTGCTGTTTTGGCTTTTAAATCTTCGTCTGAAAGCGCTTCAAGTTGCGTTTCAAGCGCGTTGATCAGCGCGACCGTCTTTCTTAAATTTTTAATAGTGCGGTCATTGCGACTACCAAAAATCTTGGTAAATAAATTAGATATCATGATAAAACCGTTACAATGTGTTCTTTGCTAGCCGAGTATCAGCTAACCCATTTTTATAATTACTAATTAATAGATTACTCACATGAGCACATATTAATTAGCAATTTCGAGAAACGTTGTGAAATACAGCGTTCAATACGTGCGCTACTATACCAGACTCTGCGAAACATCAAACCATCGCATAGTTAAGATATCAGTTTTCTGCAAGAAAATTTAAAATAAGCCGTAAACATAACTTTAATTAAGACTATAAAATTATATTAACTATGAAGATATGGAGGTGGATAAAAGAAAATCAAGGGGAGAAGACAAAGTGGTAAGCGGATTTAAAAATATGGAATCCATTGTAAAATTTATAAATACTCACCAATAATAAGCACTGAATTTTACGGCTTAAAACTTATGGCTTACGTTCACTTCCTACCATGCCTCGCTAATCGCTCTAGCTTTTCTTTTAGTGATGGTGGTGCACTTTGTGCAATCGCTTTGAGGTAATCAGCGGTTTGTTCACTCATAGCTAATTTATTCGCAGGAGTGGCATTAGCTGTTTTTAACGCATTATTTGCACTTAATCGCTGGCTGACTTGTGGGTTTGCAGTAATTTTAATTTGTCCAAGCTCTGCCATACCGGCACTACGAAAGTGTGTCAGCATATCCATTTTTAAGTAGTTTAAACGCAGTGCTATAGGCGCAGATACCGCCTCAATCATCAGCGTACCATCGCGATAATTACTAACGCGACATTTTCCACCTAAATTAGCCCCCAAAAATTCACTCAATAAAATTTGTTGTTTATCTAATGCTTGGCTTTTACCTGCATACGACGACAGTCGACCACTCAGGCCAGCCATAATATCGTTTAAAGGTTTTGGCGCGAACCTATCTTTAGCCATACAAAACACCAAAAGTTACATTGAAGAGACTAAGTTTAATTGAATGCAAAGGCTAAAGCTACTCTGGGTAATGACGATACTTGGAACTTGGGACCAAGGTACAGGCACAAAATCAAAGATTAGAGACTAGCTCCCCTATAATCTAACGCCTCAATACAAAGTGCGCGGCATAAAGCCGCGCCTACAATAAATTTACACTGCCTTTAAATAATTTGTTTTTTTAGGGTTAACTAATTCTGTTACAAAGTTTGTAAAGTCAGCGCCTAAGCTTTCATCACGCATGCTGTATTCAACAATCGCTTTTAAATAACCAAGTTTATCGCCACAATCATGGGCGCGACCACTCATATGAAATGCTTCAACCGTTTCAATTTTCATCAGCATATCAATAGCGTCAGTTAATTGAATTTCACCGCCTGCGCCAACCGGAGTTTTACTCAGTAATTGCCAAATAATTTTTGACAGCACATAACGGCCGACTACAGCAAGGTTTGATGGCGCATCACCAACAGTTGGTTTTTCAACCATGGTTTTGATTTTAGCACTTTCGCCCGCAGTAATTACAGCGCCATTTATATCAGCAATACCGTATTTGCATACATCTTGCTCAGGTACCGGTTCAAGCATAATTTGGCTTGCTGATGTTGCTTTAAAACGCGCAATCATTGCCGCTAAGTTTTCAGTTTCTTGATCCGCAGTATACGCATCAAGTATTACATCTGGCAGTAAAACTACAAAATCATCATCACCAATGATTGGCTTAGCACACAACACCGCATGACCCAAACCTTTAGCTTCACCTTGGCGTACATGCAAAATAGTTACATCTGCAGGGCAAATAGAGCGCACTTCATCAAGTAACTTACGCTTTACGCGCTTTTCAAGTGTCGCTTCAAGCTCAAAACTAGTATCAAAATGGTTTTCAATAGCATTTTTAGAGCTATGAGTTACGAGTACAATTTCTTTAATACCTGCCGCAACACACTCATTCACTATATATTGAATAAGTGGTTTATCAACTAAAGGTAGCATTTCCTTGGGGATTGCTTTAGTCATTGGCAACATACGCGTACCAAGACCTGCAACTGGTATAACAGCTTTCATAGTTAGTCCTTTATTTCATATTTAATTTAATTTAATTTAATTTAACAGCACAAAGCTTTATCGGAAGTGAATCGGAGTTTTAGAATAAATGTGGCAGCTTAGCTCGCTAGGCTTGAGGGTTCCAGCAATCTTAGGTGTAACGTAGGCAATGGCTTTCGCCATGAATTTTATAAACTACGCGGCATAAAGCCCCACCTACCTTTTAACCTACCCCTTTAAATTAACAACATTCGCTTGGGGGATACTTTCGATCTGTACATCTTTTTTAGCATTCCATACTAAATCACAAATACCATCAGTTGGGTTAAACCCTGTTGGGGCATCAAGTAACAATTGGCGTATCATTTCGTGGTCAAAATTATGGCAAGCAATATCAAATGCTTCTAAAAACACTTTTAACTTAGGCAGTGGGAGCATAGTTTCATTTGCCGTCATTATACGTTCGTGCGGTGTTTCACCCACGTTATCGCCAATTAGTAGTTCTTCATATAGCTTTTCGCCTGGGCGCAGGCCGGTACATCGAATTTCAATATCACCATGGGGGTTGGTTTTGTCTTTCACTTCAAAACCTGACAAACGGATCATCTTACTGGCTAAGTCTTTAATTTTAACCGAATCGCCCATGTCGAGTACAAATACATCACCACCTTTCCCCATAGATCCAGCTTGAATTACCAGTTGTGCAGCTTCAGGTATCGTCATAAAAAAACGGGTTATATCTTGGTGGGTAAGCGTAATTGGCCCACCTCCCTTAATTTGCCTACGAAATAACGGTACAACAGAACCAGACGAACCAAGCACATTACCAAAACGCACCATACAAAAACGGGTGCGATGCTCTTTGCCCTTAGTTTGTGCCAAACCTTGTAACACCAGCTCAGCCATACGTTTAGTAGCGCCCATTACATTAGTTGGTCGTACAGCTTTGTCGGTGGAAATTAAGACAAAAGTCTCAACCCCTGCATTTACAGCAGCTTTGGCTGCGTAGTAAGTACCAAATACATTATTACGTACTCCCTCCACTACATTGTGCTCAACCAATGGAACGTGTTTATAAGCAGCAGCGTGATAAACCGTTTGCACACCGAATGCCATCATTGCGGTTTCAATACGATTAATACGCTGTACCGATCCCATAATAGGGATTAATTCTAACTCCATAGCATTGTGAATAATATATTCGTTTATCTCTTTTTCAATTGAATACAAGGCAAATTCTGATATTTCAAATAACACCAGCTTTTTAGGCTGTTGCCTAATTATTTGCCTGCACAGCTCTGAACCAATAGACCCGCCAGCCCCAGTTACCATTACTACCTTGCCAGTAATATTTGCAGCCATAAGCTCAGGCTTTGGTGTAACAGGATCACGGCCTAATAAATCTTCAATTTCAACTTCTCTAAATTCAGAAAGCTGCGCTTTACCTTCAACCACATCGGCCATACCAGGGATAGATAAAACTTTAACTGTTAATGGCTCCAGTTGGGCGAGTACTTCTTTTCGGCGTGCACGGCTAGTACTTGGTAATGCTAATAATACTTTAGTTACTTTGCCTTTATTAATAAGCTCATAAATATCTTTAAAGCATATTACGGGAATCCCTTGCACGATAGAGCCTTGCTTAGTTACATCATCATCAATAAAAGCACGAACATAATACTCAGGCCCCGCCCCAAGTGCAGTTGCAAGCTGCCTTCCCGCAGAGCCTGCACCATAAATAATGACCGACTCCTTATTCACAGTGGCCATTTTTCCGATCATGGCGCGCACTACAATGCGTGAACCACCAACTGTCAACAAACATAACCAAGCAAAGATAAAAGGCATAGTCCGTGGGATGGTAATACCGACAAAAAACGACAGTAATACTAAACTTACAGTGGTGATAACTGTACCAAGCACAATAGCCCATAATGCTTGCGCATTCATGTACCTAAGTACCGCACGATATAGACCAAAATTAATAAACGCGATTAAACCGGTAGGAATTAACATAGCTAAAAGTAGCCAATTGCCAAGTTCATTAAATGGTGCAAAGCTATCTAAACGCACAATAAGAGCAAGCCAAAATGCTGCGGCGATAAAAAGTGAATCAATAAATAAGGTAATCACGCGCTTTTTAGCACGCGAGGCATTCAAAATAGATCGGATGAAACTATCCACAATAAGTTCCCTTTTTTGTACTTTGTTGATTCAAAGAGCTAATAGCATACTCTTTATTTGTTAATATTTTATGAATTATAGCGTATAAAAAGTAAAGGAGCTAGGAGCTAGGAGCTAGGAGCTAGGAGCTAGGAGCTAGGAGCTAGGAGCTAGGAATATCATAATCAGGCTCTTGCTCTTTAACAAAGCCTTTTCTGCGTTTAATTAACGCCGCGATCATTGCTGCAACTTCTTTAGCTTCAGATATTAGCTTTAATCCATGCTCTTTATTTATAAAGCCAATTTCAATACCAATATAAAGTTGTGTGACTAACTCACCAGCTGAGCCTTTCGCGTAATATAAAAATCTAGATTCATCATTAGCAGTTTCGCGCTCTACTCGTTATTCGATAAGTCCGTTTATCTCACCTATTCGAGGCCGCGCAAGCGCGTTCAAAATTTGCTCCTGCAATTTTGTCAGCTATATTAGAAGGAATAGAAACAGCAGACCGCATTACCTGATCTTTAAAGCCGTAATCATTGCAATTTTTAGTAACTTTATAAATATTACAAGCTAAACAAGCAGCTCTTTTCCAAACATCCAGTTTTTCAAATTGCATAAAACGTCCCTCTTTAGTTTCCTTGTCCCTAGTCTCTTCCTAGCCCCTAGCAACCTATCACTTACTCGCCAACTCAAACACTTCTTTCATTACTTGAGTTGTTTTGGCTATTTCAGATTCAGTCAACGTTGGGTGCACTAAAAACATGATTGACGTTTCACCAAGTTCAACAGCGTTCGGTAGGCGGGTTTCTGGGCGCCATGGGGTGTTATCAAACGCTTTTTCTAAATACACTTCTGAGCAACTACCTTGAAAACACGGTACTCCGTGCTCAACTATAGTGTTAACTATACGGTCGCGATCCCAACCTTTGGCTAACTGTTCTGGCTTTATAAACATATAATGCTTATATTCTGCATGTTCACTGTATTTCGGAACCTCAACTAAACGAATACAGTCAAAAGCACTTGCAGCTTTATCAAGCTGCGTCCCGTATGTTTGGCGTTTAGCAGTCCAATCGCTCATGCGGGTTAATTGAATACGGCCGATTGCGGCTTGCATTTCAGTCATGCGCCAGTTAGTACCAAAGCTTTCATGCAGCCACCTGAACCCTGGTGGGTGTTCACGGTTATAAATGGCATCAAAGCTTTTACCGTGGTCTTTATAGCTCCACATAGCTGACCATAACTCTTTTGAGTTTGTGGTTACCATGCCGCCTTCACCGCCGGTAGTCATTATTTTATCTTGGCAAAAACTCCATGCCCCAATGTGGCCTATACTGCCCACAGACTTACCTTTATACTTAGCGCCATGCGCTTGTGCACAATCTTCGATCACATAAAAATCATGCTGCTTGCTGAGCGCCATTATTTCGTCCATCTCAGCTGGCATACCCGCCAAATGTACAACAATAACGGCTTTGGTTTTTGGTGTAAGTACCGCCTTTATAGACTCAGCAGTAATCGCTTGGCTGTTTAGGTCAACATCAGCAAATACCGGTGCTGCGCCAGCAGTAACAATACTAGAGGCTGATGCTAAAAAAGTACGCGGTGTAGTTATAACCTCATCACCTGCACCTACATTTAACGCTTTAAGCGCAATATCTAATGCAAGCGTACCATTACCAAGTGCTATTGCGTATTGACTATCAGCCCAGATGGCAAACTCTTTTTCAAATTCACGGCCTTCAGTACCCGTCCAATAGTTAACTTTGTTTGACAAAACAACACGACTTACAGCATCAGCCTCTTGCTGAGTAAAGCTAGGCCAAGGAGAAAATGGGGTATTTAACATATATTAATACTCAAAAAAGCCTTTCTTAGTTTTACGGCCTAAATGGTTAGCTCTAACCATTTTTCTTAGGAGGGGATGGGCTCTATATTTAGGATCTCCAGTTTCACTATAAAGAGTTTCCATTATAGATAAATTCACATCATTACCAATTAAATCGGCTAGTGCTAAAGGGCCCATAGGATGGTGCGCACCAAACCTCATAGCTCTATCAATATCTTCAGCTGTTGCTACACCTTCGGCTAAAATACTTACAGCTTCATTGATCATCGGTATCAACATTCGGTTCACAACGAACCCAGGAGCTTCTTGAACAACAACAGGCGCTTTACCTAAAGCCTTAGTCAGAGTTTGCAACTTATCAACTACCAAAGGGTTAGTTTCATGGCCTACAACTATTTCAACTAATTCCATAATAGGAGCAGGGTTGAAAAAATGTAACCCGATTACATTCTCTGGGTTAGGTAAAACACTACCAAAAGCTGTAATAGATAGAGATGAAGTATTAGAAGCAACAATTGTTGATTCATTAATAAAACCAGAAAGCTTAGAAAAAAGTTCCATTTTAGCGACAAAGTCTTCGGCAATCGCTTCTATAATCAAATCAGAATTACCAACAATTGCAAGCTCGGTGCAACAGACAACTTTTTCTATTGCAATACTTGACAGCTCAGCTGATATTTTCCCTTTACGAGCAAGTCTAGATATATTTTTTTCACAGGTACTTTTTGAAGTAATAGCTTTATCTTCAGTTCTTGCGATTAAATTTACTTTTGAAACCTCATTACTTACACAAAGCACTTGGGCTATACCCGTAGCCATAGTTCCAGAGCCTATTATTGATACTTCCATTACTCAGTTATCTCCTTTAATTTTTTAGCGGGGTTACCAGCAAAAATAGTTCTTTCCGGAATGTTTTTAGTCAATACTCCCCCCATTCCAAGCATTGAGCCTTTCTGAAGATTTAAACCTTGTCTAATTGTAGCACCCGTACCAATTTCAACTAGGTCGTCTAATATTACGTTTCCAGAAATAGCGGCCATTGGAGCTACAGTTATAAAATCACCAAATTTACATTCATGCCCAACGGTTACATTAAGGTTTAATATATTGTGAGCGCCAAGGGTAATATCTGCAGTGAGTATAGAACCTGCACAAATGATGCTACCTTGACCAAAACTAACAGTATTGGAGTATCTAGCACTCGGGTGGATTAATGTTGCAAAATTCGGCTTTCCTAATAGCTGCATTTTATCTGAGACAGCTTTACGCGTCCTAGGATTACCGATAGCTATTACAAACTCACAATCTGAAGTGTAATCCACCCAAGAGTCAACTGAACCTAAAACGATTGCCCCTTGGACATCTGCACCATGTGTAAAAGTATTATCGTCTAAAACACCTCTTACTTTACGGTTGCAATCATGCGCTAGCCAAACAACCTCTTTAGCAAATCCACCACCACCTATAACTATAATTTCTTTCACTTATTATCACTCCCTTTAAAAAGAGACATTGTCGCCTCACCTTCAGCGCTTATACCTTCACGTACAAATACTTTTTTTACGGTAAGTAATAGTATTTTAAAATCAAGTAAGAAGCTTTGATTGTCAACATACCACACATCGAGCTTAAACTTTTGCTCCCAACTAATCGCATTACGGCCATTCACTTGCGCCCAACCGGTAATACCCGGGCGTACATTATGGCGTCGCGCTTGCTCTGTACTGTACAAAGGTAAATACTGTACTAATAAAGGCCGTGGGCCAACTAAGCTCATATCCCCTTTTAATACATTAAATAAACCAGGTAGCTCATCTAAGCTGGTAGAGCGTAAAAAAGCACCAAATTGAGTCATCCGTTCATCGTCTGGCAGTAAATTACCTTGCTTATCTTTACCATCAAGCATGGTCCTAAACTTCATCATTTTAAAAATTTGACCATTCAAACCAGGGCGGTCTTGCGTAAATAAAATAGGCGAGCCCAATTTAAAACGAATAAGTACAGCAACAACAATTATTATGGGTAATAAAATAAATAATGCACTGAGGGCAACTAAAAAATCAAAGAGGCGTTTCATAACTACCTTCCATTCTGCCCTGAAATATTTTCTATTTCACGAATTTTAACAAGGTACTCCTCAGCAAGTGTTTTATACATTCTCCTGGAGAGGATCCATTCTTTTCCTTTGTCGCCAAGGTTGCGCCGCTCATCGTCATTCAAGAACGCAAACTTGATTAATGCATCTTGCATCACATCTTTATCGTCAGCAGGTATAAAAATCCCAGAACCTGACTCATTTAACATCGATGGATAACCTGAGTATGAAGCAACCACAGGTTTACCTGATAACATATATTGCACTACCTTATTCATGGATTGCCCAAAATCCCACACTTTTGAATTCTGGGTTGATAAATACAAAACATCACATTTATTCAAAAAATACTGAACCTCTTCTTGCTTTATTTTTGGAACAAAAGTTACGTTATCGTAACTAGTTAGTTCATTTTTGAACTTATCTTTTAAATCACCAGCGCCAACTAAAACAAAGTGAAGCTCTTTAAATTCTGACATATTTTTGATGATATCAATAAACGGCTGAAGTGAATTAGATATACCCATACTTCCAGCATAACCGATTATTTTTTTCCCCTCAGGGAAATAAACATCTAACTTAGGCACCTCTAAAACGGCACCAATCTGATGTTCATCGATACCTAACGGAGAACAAAAAACTTCTTTTTTATAACCTAGAATACTCTCTACATGTAAGTCTAGCCTAGGCATAGTACCAACGATTAAATCTGCATTTTTGTAACCAAACTTTTCTAACCACCCTAATACAATTGATAGGGGGTGGTATTTACTTACCCCTCCCTCTTCAATAAGTGTTAGAGGCCAAATATCCCTAATTTCAAAAATTAGTGATGCACCGAACCTTTTTTTTAAATAATACCCGTATACAATCGAAAGCAATGACAGTGATGATATTAGAACTACATCTGGCTTATTTAGCTTTTTTTTATCCATTAGAAAAAGCCTAAACTCGAAGTCAAACCAACTCAATACACGTTTCATCGAAGCTGACTTGTTGTATTTTATATTTTTAATCCAACAAACCTTTACTCCATCCTGCTCTTCGTAATTATATCTACTTTCAGTTTCAGGGAATTTACATAAATGATTTGAGTCAGAAGTAATGAGAACAACTTGTTCACACTGCTTACTAAACTCTTTTGCTAAATAGAAAAGGCGAGCGGCAGCCCCATAACTGGGGATGCTCGCATATTTTGATATACACCAAATATTCATAAAATATCTAAGCCTAAAAATTAGGAAGATTTATATAACTTAGGAATACTGTTAACGGTACGAATAGCTTCACCGAAGTCAATACCTAAAACATCAAGATACCATTTAATATTTGGATACCTTGGTTTATTTTCTTCTCTTGTAAGCGCTAAAGCTTCATCTCTTGTGATATCCCCTTCACGAATTTGGTTACTTCGAAAAGTGTCATGCTCAGTGAAACCTGCAACTGTATAGTAAACATAATTGTAAAAAGCGGCTGTTGCATCCCCAATACGCCATGTTGTAGGAGTATCTATCGCTTTTTCCCAATCATATTGATTAAGTAAAATATTATCTAATTCAGTTTCGTCCCATCTCCAATAATCAAATATATGGAAGTAATCTTTCTTCTCTGTAAAGCTACGGAAGTACTCACCAGCAAGCGTATCAAACAATGAAGAGTTAAAGTAACCAGGGCTATCCATCATTGCCGTAAAGCGCTTTTTCTGATAATGCAGCTGCTTCATTGCGCCGTTAGTGTAAACATGCTTACCTTCAAAGTCCGGTGGAATATCGAGAAAACCAGTTTTAAAGTGAGTTACCTCTAATGGGTTTACGCCCCATAAATTAATATCAATTCCAGTTTGCTTTTTAACCGTTTCAACATGCCTGAAGAAGTGTTTATCACCTGCTGTCAATATACTCATCATGCCAAGGTGAGGAGACTTCAACCAAGCCTTAAGGTTTATCGCAACATTCTTACGTTTTTTCTCAATATCAGCCGCAACAATGATATTTTCAACACCTAATTGCGCGCACATTCTGCTAATATTACGTCTCCCTAAATCTGTAACTAACCCCCAGTCATAAGTATAAGTAATTGGTTTCATCTTCAATTCATTAACAATTAAATGTAAACCGTAGCAACTATCTCGCCCACCAGAGAATGGTACAATACAGTCAGGTTCACCTTTTCTTCTATACTTTTCTACTAGCTCAAAAAGCTCTTCTTTGGGCTTGGGCTGATTCTTTGGCTTGTACGTATTGCAATAATTACAAACACCGAGTGAGTCAAAATGGATAAAAGGCATAGTCTCTGGAAGAATACATTTAGTACAACGTTTAAGTACTGGCTCATTATATTCAAGAAGAGCCTCTTTCTCAGCATTAAAAGATAATGCTGGCACTAGATCTAGTTTTCTAGAGTGACAATCTTTAACCTCACCAGTATTATTTGCTTTTGGAATATCCCAAACAACTGTTTCATTTATTACTTTATGTACAACTGATAAACCCAATTTAGTTAAAGGATAGCTCTCAGATGAAAAATATAAACTATCATTTGAATCTGCAACATATAAACTTCCATTATTTGAAAAAAGAAGCGCTTTACCCATAGATGGGAACAACAGCGCACACGCAACCACGCCCTTACATTTATTCAAAATATGAGTGGGGATATCCTCTAAAGCAACGCCTTTTTCTAAACAATCTAGAGCAATAGCGATAATAACTTCAGAATCTATCTGAAACTTACGTTCAACATTTATATCTTTCCATAGCTCTTCATCATTAACTATAATGCCATTATGTATAGCAATTATACCATCACGTATCACTGGTTGATTATCTGTGTGACCATTTGTTACTAATCTACTATGGCCAAACACAAGCTTTTTATTATTTAATGAAGTCGATTTAAGTAGCTTGTTAATATCAAAATCAGCTCTAGTAGTTGCATAAGAACCAGCCTCAAATGTAATTAAGCCACTTGAATCCCTTCCTCTTTGCCTAGAGTGATTAGCTAACTCTTTAAGATGCCCAACATTAATATTGTGCTGTTTAGAAACAACACCGAAAATTCCACACATAATTTAACAACCTTTTAGAAAACAAATTAAAGCAAATTCGAATATAAACGTCTAAGTTTTACTATCATTTGAGACCAAGAATACCCATCAAGCTCCTCATGATTTATATTTTTTCTTATTAACCCACCTGTATTTAATAAAACCTTGAATTCTTCTATATTTTTGAAGGTATACCCTGAGTTTGTATTTTTTATATAACTTGCAATTTCAGGGAAATCACTGCCGATAACATTAAACCCGCTAAAAGTGTATTCAAAAAGCTTATTAGGTAATGAGTACTTATCACTTAAAGAAATAGGGGCTAATATACATAGGCCAAAAGTAAAATCATTTTCATTTAAAAACTCCATCAAAAGATCATTTGGCATTGGCTTATGGTAGTGGATATTTTTAAAACCTTTAGAGGATTCTATAATTCTATCCTCCAGCACTCCCCAACCTATAAAATGACACTCTTGCCCATTATCCTGGAAAATATCTAATAGCTCGATTAAATTACGTCCTTCTGAAAACTGTCCAACATAGACAAACTTATTGCTATTAGTATCCGAAAAAGTCTTTGATGCTAGGTTTTGTTTAAACTCAGGAGAATTATATATCAACTCATGATAAGGCAACTCCAAAAATGTGTCTATGTACCATTTTTCAATGAGTGAGGATACTGTGATCAATGAATCACAATGTCTATAGCACAAAGATTCGATAAAATATGTCAAACGAGCAAGGGCCTTACTTTGCCCGCCCTTATTTGATTCTAATTCATGGCAATCATAAACAACCTTACAGCCATATAGTTTTTTATATGCTATTGCTGAAAAAAGCGGATAGGTATCATGCACATGAATAAGGCTAGGTTTACAAGATTTGAACAATAAAAAAGCTTGTATATTAAAATAAATTAGATTAAAAAAATGTCTAATCGATTTAGTTACAAATTTGGCGCTAAAGCTTTTGAGAATTATATATTTACAATAACTATCCAAATTAAACTTGTGTGGCTCGGACTTATCTTCGATCCCAATTGCTATAACATCATAATCTTGCAATGCTTTTATTTGTCGAATGATTCTAAAATCAGATCGTATATCTGTATTAGATACGTGTATGACTTTATTGCTCAATAGTAGTCTCCTTTATAACTTTCGCTCTACTTATATAAACTAAAAGGAGAGCTATTAATAGACCATGAGTTAAAGCGGCTGTAAACAAATCAGACTGAATAAGCGCAACATTAAGAGGGCTAGCAATCAAAGATATTGCAAACCATGTCGGCATATTTCCACTTAGTGAAAAGTCATCAATCATCTTTATTATTAAAGCTAATAAAAGCGAATAAATATACACACCTATTGCGCCAAAATTAGCATAACCACTAGAAACCAGGCCATTATTAGCCCTAGTATCATCATTAAACATCCAATTACCAATTAAAGATGAAATGCCTTGCTCATATGGGTAATCTATAAAGTACTTCATGATTGATTGAGACCAGAAGGTAAACTCATTTTGATTAAAGAAATCCACATAAGCGAAAGTAAGCTGCGCAGGAACAAAAAACACACGGCGAACGTATAGCCCAGAAACCTGTATATCATCAAAATACAAAAACAAAACTACACACACCAATAAAGAAAATGAAATTGAGAAAGGGAGAATTATTAAGCTTCTTTCCTTTTTGAAATAATACCAAGCACCAATAACTAAAAATGGCATAAAAAGCACGGCTTTATGTGCTGAAAAGCCAAAAAACACAACCTGTAAACTCAGAAAAAAAGCTAACAGAAAAAAACGTGAGTTTTTTAAGCAAATTGCGAATATGTAAAGAGTAAATATAGAGTAGGTCCAGTTATTTAAATATGTAAATATCCCGACTTCTGCCAATTTTGCATTTTGATCTCTAAACTGATAAACCGCGTCTAAATCAAAATTTAAACTAGCACCGGATAATAGGAAATTAGACAAAACGAGAAACATGAAGAAAATTGATAGATAAATTGCTAATTGCCCCCCACCATTAATATAAGGCACATTTTTAAAAGAAACAAAACTATGATTTATAAAGTAATACATTAAATACAATGAACTTAAACAAAGGAATACAACATAAAAATCTCTAGCAGAATCTAATCCGAATAGACTCGTAATAGGCGCATAAAAAAACATACAAGCACTTAAAAAAAAGTAATCACTCACCTTTTTAAGAAATAAACTACACAGAGGTATACATAACAAATACATAATTATAGAAAGTACATACTGATTGATGTCGAAATCATAATTAAACCCTGCATAATTATAGTACTTAAAAACAAAGTTAACATATGAAAAGTCGAGCAAAAACCTAATAAAAAGCAATAAAAATACAAATCTAAAATACAACATTTCACAGCCTCATATTTTTCTTCACAAGGCTATATAAATAAGCCCCTATAACAAAATAATTAAACGCAACCAATAAAGACAAACATTTGGCAAGCTCAAGAAAACTCCAAGCATAAATATATGCAACTAAATAGACTGACATATATGTAAGACACATCAAAAACTGCAATAAAAGTTCAATTTTATTTTTTTTATATATTTGAAGAGTAACCAACAAAGGCGATATAATTAATTGAACACAAAATTGAATAGAAAATAATTTAGCTATATTTGCAGCCCCTGCCCACTCATCACCAAATAACAGAACAAAGAGCGAGCCGGCAAATAATTGTACTACAAAAAAAATTAAAATAGATATTATAGACAATTTTAACAATGCAGATTTGAACTCAACCATGGCATTATTTGGATCTGAAGAAATAGCTTTAAAGTAAACCTGGCTAATAGAGTTTCCGATTAGTGTAATAGGTGCTGATAGCAACCTTTCAGCCAATGAATACAAACCAAGAGTGCTCATACTAAAAACAAAAGGGATTAATAAGTTATTAGCCTGACTTGAAATTGTACTTAGCAAACTAGCGGGTGCGGAGAAAAAAGGAAACCTAATATAAGCCTTAAAAAAAACATATAATTTCCTAATTCCCAAGCCTTGAAAAGAAAGGTGATTCTTAGCTCCATAGATATACATTAAAATACTGGAAGATAAAAAAGCTAAAAACCAAGCCAAAACTAAACCCTCTCCCCCAAGCTCAAAAAAACCAAATACAATTTGAAGTAGGCTTATGCTTATAGCCTTTCCAATAAGTGCATTACCTATCGTCTTAAACCTTTCTAACTTAGTAAGGTAATAATTAAATAAGGAGTTACTACTTACACCTAAAACAACTACAATATAGAAAGAGATCAATGGAAATGTAAACTCCCCAAACCCAATATCCATCAAATAACTTTTAAATATTACACCCAGAATTAACAATAATAAGCAGACAGAAAAAGAAAAAAACAGACCTATGTAAAACAGCGCTATTGATACCTTCTTCTGCCTCCCTAATACTATTGCAAGCTCAAAACGTCCGTTAGCCCAAACGGCAAAAACTGCGACTAAAGAACAAAAGAAACTAAAATAACCAAAATCTGAAGGTGAATAAAGCCTTGTAAGTATAGGGCTGATAGCAAATGGAATAATCTGAGCTATTGCAGTCGATGAAATGAGCCTTATTAATACTTTATTTTTTTCAGAATAATTAAACACTTAAATATAGCCATGCATAGGCAAACTAAATACTGACTGAGCTAACCCTTCAGCTACTGGAAAATTGCCAGTTTGATAACCCAGCTGGCTAAATGCTGTTTGTTCATGCATACACGTACCATAATAAATCATAGTGGGTACACCTTGTTCTTTGTACTCAGCCATATCTACATCACGATTGGTTGATACCAGCGTATACTGCGCCCATGAGCTTACATAGCCTGTAGGAACTTGTGGGGTTTGGTATTTACCTGATAGCGTTTTTTCATAGTTATCAGCCGCTTTGTTACGATTAATAAGCTCGGTCGGAAACTCGGCTAGTTTTTCAAGCAATATAGCCGCTTGAATAGTATCTAAGCGGCTGTTCATGCCGATGCGCACATTATCGTATTTATCTTTACCTTTGCCGTGTACGCGGTATGACTTTAATAGCTCTGCATATTCATCATTGTTTGTAAAAACAGCACCACCGTCACCGTAACAACCCAGTGGCTTTGCTGGGAAAAAGCTTGTTGTGGCGATATCACCAAAACTACCAGCGCGTTTACCATCAATGCTGCCACCAAACCCTTGTGCCGCATCTTCAACGAGCTTTAGATTATACTTATCGGCAATTTTTTGGATTTCAGGGTAGTTCGCTGGTAAACCAAATAAATCAACCGCTATAATGGCTTTAGGAGTCAGCTTACCTTCTGCAATTGTTGCTTGAATACGCTTTTCTAGGTCGATTGGGCAGATGTTAAAGGTGGCTTCATCTGAATCTACAAATACCGGTGTAGCACCTTCGTAAGCTATGACCTCTGCTGTTGCAAAAAACGTAAAGGTGGGGCAAAAAACTGCGTCGCCAGGCTTTATATCAAGCACCATCATGGCAAGTGTGAGTGCATCAGTGCCGTTAGCACAGGTTATGGCATGTTTAACACCAACATAGCTTGCTAGTTCGCTTTCAAGCTCTTGCACTTCTGGCCCCATGATATACTTACCATGGTCTAAAACCGTTTTAATTCGTGCGTCTATTTTTGTTTTTAAGTGTTGGTATTGCGCCGCTAAATCTATAAATTGTATGGTCATTTTAAATTCTTCAAATTAGGTTTTATGCTTAGTTTGTATACGCTTATTAAATTATAGCCACCCCCTACAGGCTTGATGGCTTGCAGAGCTAAAGCCCTACAATTAATAACTGGCGATGTTTACATGACAGTGTGTGTTATTTTATAAACAACGCACTCCCTTCTAAAACATATTCTTCACCGGTGTGTTCACACGTGGTACTTGCTTTACCAGTCAAAGGCAAATCCAGCTGCTCACCATACTTGCTTATCCAACCAATTTGCTTAGCTGGTACACCCACCATTAACGCGAACGGTTTGACATCTTTATTAATAACAGCGCCCGCACCCACCAATGAATATTCACCAATGGTTACACCACATACAATGGTGCAATTAGCACCCAACGTGGCGCCTTTTTTTACTAATGTATCGCGATATTCTGTTTTTCGCTCAATAAATGAACGCGGGTTATACACATTAGTGAAAACCATGCTCGGACCACAAAAGACATCATCTTCAATGTGCACGTTGTCGTACACTGATACATTATTTTGCACTTTTACGTTATTGCCAATGGTGACTTTATTACCTACGAATACATTTTGACCAAGCGAACAACCCTCACCAATTTGAGCACCACTACACACGTGCACAAAATGCCAAACACGGGTGTCATTGCCTATTTGTGCGCCAGCATCAACAATGGCGCTTTCATGCACATGATAGTTCATCGTTATAGTACCTTTGAAAGAAGTGGATGCGCTTTGCTGCCAGCTTGGGCCAGTGGCATTTCACGGATTTTTTCAACGGTTTCAATTGCAACACGGTTTTCATCAATACCAAAACCATTACCCGCTAAGATATTTTGATAACTCTGTGTATGTAAATCAGTAAAGCCACCTGAGAACTCAAGCTCCTCGGTATTATCGCCGTCATTAATGGTAATACTACGGTAGGTAAGCTTCTCACCCTTAACTGCATTGTCAGGTAAGTTATTCGAATCTATTGATAAGAACCACTTAACACGTGCGCGCTCATATTCTAGGTAGCCGCTAGATGTTTTTTCATCTCTAAAGTGGACTTCATTATGCTTAAGATCACCAAAAATAAAATGCAGCATATCGTAAAAGTGCACACCGATATTAGTCGCTACACCGCCTGACTTATGGTCAAAGCCTTTCCACGATTTCATGTACCATTTACCCCGCGATGTCATATACGTTAGGTCAACATCAAATACTTTATCGGCAGGTGCTGCGGCCACTTTCTCTTTTAAAGCAATGATTGACGGATGCAGTCTCAGTTGCAGTATTGAGTTTACATTTGCACCGTACTTTTCTTCGTATTCTTTTAGAATATCCATGTCTTCTGAGTGAAGCACTAATGGCTTTTCACAAATTACATCGATACCGTTTTTAAGTGCATATTTCATATGTGGTGCATGCAAGTAATTCGGGCTACAAATAGCAATAAAATCTAGCTTTTGCCCTTTCATTGCACAGTCTTCAACAAACGCGGTAAAATCTTCAAACTCGGTAAAAAATTCAGCATCAGGGAAGTGGCTATCCATTATGCCCACAGAGTCATTAATATCCATCGCAACTAACAGGTTATGTCCTGTCTCTTTAATTGCTTTTAAATGGCGTGGAGCAATGTAACCAGAGGCACCGATAAGGGCGAAATTTTTCATGTTAAAATCCTTTATTATAATCTAATATCTGAGTCTTTCGGGCCAAACACATGTTTAACATCGTACAGTACATGCTTTTCTTTACCCAGCTTACGAATAGCCTCTACGCCCATGTTTTTAAACTCACTGTGGTCTACTGCAAGCACTATCCCATCATAATGGTTTTCAGTAAGCGTATCGATTAACGATAACCCGTATTCATGCTCAACTTCTGCTGCGTTTGCCCAACCATCGTATACATCCACACTCATATTAAAATCATTAAGCTCATTTACAATATCGATGATTTTTGTATTACGTACATCTGGGCAATCACCTTTAAAGGTAAAACCTAATACCAGCACTTTTGCTTCATCTATATGGATTTTTTGGCTTGATAGTTTTTTAACTAGCTGCGTTGCTACATACTCACCCATACCATCATTAATGCGGCGACCAGCTAAAATAACTTCAGGACGGTAACCAACTTCTTGTGCTTTATGAGTTAGGTAATAAGGGTCAACACTAATACAGTGACCACCCACTAAGCCTGGTTTAAACTTCAAAAAATTCCATTTAGTCCCCGCAGCCTCTAACACCTCTTCAGTATCGATACCTAAGCGGTTAAATATTTTTGCAAACTCATTGATAATCGCGATGTTTAAGTCACGTTGAGTATTCTCAATCACTTTGGCGGCTTCAGCTACTTTTAATGAGCCAGCTAAATGAGTGCCCGCAGTAATTATTGAACCATATAAGTTATTCACAAACTGACCAATTTCTGGAGTGGAGCCTGAGGTGATTTTCATTATTTTTGTTAAGGTATTAACTTTATCACCTGGATTAATACGCTCTGGTGAATAACCCGCGAAAAAGTCTTGGTTAAACACCAAACCTGATACTTTTTCAATAATTGGTAAACACACTTCTTCCGTCGCACCTGGATATACAGTTGACTCATAAATAACCACGTCACCCTTTTTAACAAACTCACCAAGCAACTCAGATGCTTTACGAAGTGGTGTTAAGTCTGGTGCATTACTGTCATCAATCGGGGTTGGTACAGTTACTATATAAACATTACATTCAGCTAAATCTTGTTTATTACAAGAGAAAGTTAGGTTTTTTACATCAGCGAGTTCGTTATCACTAACTTCTAATGTGGCGTCGTGACCTGCATCTAATTCATCAACACGCTTTTGGTTTATATCAAAACCTAATACCGGATATTTTTTACCGAATTCAACTGCTAATGGAAGGCCTACGTAACCTAAACCTATGATGCCAATCTTTAGGTCCGTTAATGAATCGTGCATTTTTTAATACTCCCTTGATGTTAAATTTAAATTAGCTCTAGGTTGATCAGTTTTAAGTTGCAAGGTTAAGTCTTTCGCGGCTAAAGCCAGCTCCTACGAATACTATTTTTACTATTTAAGCGCGGGATAAACCCGAGCCTACAAAACATTTTTACCACCGAGGGCAGTGAGGCGCTTCGCTACACAGAAAGAAAAGCCATGGGCTGCGGACAACGGGCTATGAAAACACCTAGCTCCTAGTCTTTTTCCTAGTACCTAGTACCTAGCACCTTTTCTTTTTCTCTTTCGCGGCTAAAGCCTGCTCCTACGTTTTAATACATAGGTGCTAGGTTTTAGGATCTAGGTCCTAGCCTATTACCTAGCACCTTTGTCTTTAACCTTTCGCGGTGACAAGCCAATCGCCTACAATGAACAATAAGCGTCTAGGTTTTAAGATCTAGCTCCTAGTCTCTTCCCTAGCACCTAGTGCCTTTCCCTTACTTATCCGATTTATACTCGTAGTTGTAATAACCGTAATAACCGTAAGCATTGCTGGCTTTTTTAACTACACCGTTAAATACTACGCCTTTAACGTCAGTGCCGTTTTGTTCAAAGCGGGCTCTGGTTAGCTCTATTTCTTTAAGGTGGTTTTGGCCAAAACGCGTTACTAACAGTGTAGTACCGGTATGGGCACTTACGATTGCAGGATCAGTTACCGCTAAAATAGGTGGCGTATCTACAATTACGATATCGTATTCAGCACTTACCTCTTCTACCAATTTACTAAAGTTACTGTGCATTAACAGCTCTGACGGGTTTGGTGGTATTTGCCCGCGGGTAATCACGCTCAACCCTTCAACAGGAGTCGGTTTAGTTACTTGTTCAAGGTTTAAGCTCCCTGATAAATAATCACTTAAGCCGTTATCCCACTTTAAACCAAACTGAGTTTGTAAATAACCTTTACGCATATCGGCATCGATTATCAGTACTTTTTTGCCGCTTTGCGCCAATACTGCAGCTAAATTAACTGATATAAACGATTTACCTACACCGGGGCTTGGTCCTGAGATTGCTATCAAGTTGTTTTTAGCCTCCATCATTGCAAAGTGCAGGCTTGTGCGCAGGCTGCGTAGCGCTTCAATTGACAAATCTGCAGGGTTATCAAGCGCCAATATTGATTTAGGTTTCTTAATCTTATGCTTAAGTGCTTTGCTAAAACCTGTGAGTTTATCTTGATAATCTGAATATGGCACACTGGCGTAAACTGGCAGACCTATAGCCTCAATCTCATTTGGATCTTCAACGCCTTTATGCATGGCTTTTTGTACCAATACAACCGCCACAGCAAGCATGCCACCTAGCATAGTCGCCATTACTACAATTAAGGCTTTTTTAGGCTTCACAGGTTTTGAGGTATTCACCTCGGCGTAGTCAATAATACGCACATTACCGACAGTACCAGCACGCACTATATCAAGCTCTTGTGTTTTACCAAGTAGCATTGTGTAAATTTGATTACTTACTTCTACATCACGTTTTAAGCGTAATAGCTCCTGCTGAGTCTCTGGTAAGTTGCCGACCTCACCAACGAGTTCCTTTTTCTGCTCATTAACTGCGCTGATTTGTTCAACTAAACCTTGGTAAGTTGGATGATCCTTTTTAAACTTACGGCTCACCTCTAAGCGCTTGAGTTCAAGCTCTTGTAATTTAGTTTCAAGTTTAACTACTTGCTCTAACACACCTTGCGTTTCTAAGGTAATATTAATTGATTGGCGCTTAATCTGATAATCGTTAAAACGCTGCTCAGCAAACTCTAATTGCTTTTTAATCTCTGGTAATTGAACTTCCAAGAATTCAAGCGACTTTTGTGCTTCTGCCGAGTTACGTTCCACGTTACGCCTGACATAAATACTCGCTACTTTATCAAGTACTTTTTCAGCATAATTTGGATTTTCGTTCTGTAGGCTTAAGTTAATAATACCCGAATCTTTACCCTTTTCGCTGGCACTAATTGCAGCTTTTAAATCTAAAATTGTATTCAACCGATCTTTGCGCTTGATTGTAAACTCAGTACCCGCATGAGCATTTAAACTACGTACCGTTAATTTAAATTTGCCATTTATTAACTCTTGGCCTACTTTTCCCGCTAATACCTGTTCACCATCACTATTAAATAATACTACTGAGTTATTTTCTTGCGCCGCAAGCGTAAATTTAACTCCAACGGCTGAGGGAGGCACATCAAACCTAAATATATCAATACTCTCTCCACCCCAAGCATATGAGCTAGCCCCAAAACTCGGCTCAGCTAACTCCCCCTCGTTAATTGGACTAAACTTACGAAACGCACGATTACCAATTAATGGGAATAAATTTGGCTCTGCTTCAACATTAAGACGCAAGGTATCAACAGCCTCGCCAATGACTGAGCGTGATTTCAATAACTCAATTTCCGTCACTGCGTCTGAGGTACTTTCAAACATACCTGACATATCATCAAAGCCTGGGACAGATCCGCCGCTCTCTTCAACTTGGATCATTGCTGTCGCTTGATATACCGGAGTTGAAAACACTGCGTAAATTACGCCAATAGCCATAAAAAGCGCGGTTAAAGCGATTATAAAATATTTACGATCAATTAATGCGCCTAACAGCGCCATTAGGTCAATTTCTTGGCTTGCTTGTGTGTCTTGCTTATTTTGTTTGTTTGCTGCTAATGCAGTGGGCTGAGCATTCATGTACTAGCCTATCCTTATAAATACTTTTGCCAAGCGCTACAGGCGCTGTCGATTAATGCATAAACGTGTTCAAACGCTTCTAAACTTTGCCTGTATGGGTCGGGTATTTCTTTATCACCTAGCCACTTACCAAGTAAAAAAGTTTTACCGCGTGCTTCTGGGTAGCGACTACACAGGTCAGTTAAATGGCGTTGCTCCATCACTAAAATAACACTGTTTTGTGCAACAAGGCTTGAGGTTAACTGCCTGCCTTGGTGCTCGTCCATAGCAATACCGTGCAGCACCGCAATTTGCTTTGCAGTTGCATCAGCCGCTTTACCTTCAAGCGCCGTTAGCCCTGCCGAGGATACTTTAATATTTTTACCCGCTAATTTACTTTTTAATACGTATTCAGCTGTTGGGCTGCGGCAAATATTGCCTGCGCACACTACTAAGATAGAATCAAACATCGTAATCCTTAGTTTGCTGCAGCTAAATCGTCAATTGAATCGACTGTTGCGATTGACGGTAGTAACAAGCTTATTACACGGTTCCAACGGGCTAGTGGTGCTGACGTTACATATACAATATCATGTGGTTGTAATTCAAACTGCTCAGCTAGCACTAAAGCAGCAACATTTTTTGCATGTAGCTGGTAGACATCGGCAATAATACCGTCAGTTTCCAAATTACGTTTACGCAGTACAAACACGCCATTTGCATCAGCGGTGTTTTCATTTAAGCCACCAGAATTACTGAGTGCTTCGGCTAGGTTTAAACCATAGCGGTTAACATCCACTGAGCCTGCTTTTTTAACATCACCTAATACAAACACGCGTTGTAAGTCATTACGATTAACGTGAACTATATCGCCGTGTTGTAGTAAACGGTTTTGCGAAATATCACCATGAGCATAAAAATCATCAAGTTTGATAACTTCGGTTTGATCGCCACGGGTAAAAGTTACAGTCCGCCAATCGGCAGCTTCAGTTAAACCACCAGCTTGATTTAAGGCATCAATAAGTGTGAGTGGAATTTCTGTTACGGGAAAAATACCCGGTTGTTTTACTTCGCCAGTTACATACGCTTTTTGACTGCGAAAACCAACTACTTTAATATCAATTTGTGGGTCTTCAATCACACGGCTTAAGCGTTTAACTAACTCGCTGTGTACTTGTTGTACTGTTTTACCTGCTGCCTGAATATTTGGCGCATAGGCATACGTAATAGTGCCGTCGGCTTGCACGCGGAAACCATCAAACTCAGCGGTACGTTGTACTGCAGCTGGTATGGTTAACTCTGGGTGATCCCATACACCAATGGTCAGTACATCACCTACACCAAGTATATATTCGTAATCGCTAACGTTTAAACCATCAAGGCTTGAAGGTGGCTTAGTTTTTTTGCGTGATTGGTTTTGCTGATAAATTAAAGATGAGTCAATAATTTGAATATTTACTTTTTCAAGATCCTGCTCAAGGTTTTTCATCTGCTCACCCGATTCAATTCCTTCGAAATGGCTACCGGGGATGATTGTACAACCTGTCATTGTTAGCAACGTTAGTGATGCCACAAGTGTTTTACAGCTTAGCGCCATTGTGTATTCCCAAAATAATATTAAATTCTAAAACTTTCAGCTTATTTTAAATATACTGCTGTTATTTTTTGCTGGCTAATTAAAGCATGGCTATCCTTGCTTCGCAAGGTTCACTGCACGTTTAATGTGCGAGCTATTAACTTTTTTGTTAATTTAGTTAAAAATTTCAGCCCCTGTACCTTTCTCTCTGAAGCGCAGCACATGACACAACCCTCCTTGTGAATAAATACTTATAAATCTTTTACTTCCCTAGTCATTCGGGCGCACTTCCGTTCCAGTTCATCGCAGAACTCCTCTTACCCAACTAGATAAGCAAAACATTTTGCTTATCTAGTTCTTCGGACGCGCTTCCACACCTAGGTTACAATTCTTACTTACTGATAAATATTGTTTTAAGCTGTATGATTCTAGGTTAATAAATTTAAAGGTACGAGGTGAAAGGTCAAATTCTTCGCGGCTAAGGCCGCCTCCCACGTTAAAATATAAGCGCAATCCTAGTACCGAGTCACTTCCCTAGCAGCTTTGGCCTTTTCTTTATTAACCTAGCTCCCTTTAGCTAACTTTTTTAATTCGCGATTACCTATGCACATATTTAATGGGCAATTACTAACACATACTAAATCAACAGGTTGCGGTAGGTTATTACTATCTTGAGTTAGCACGACGTTTTTAATTCGATGATAAGCCGTTCTGGGACTAATTGATAATATGCGCCATACGACACAAAATCACTAATACCACGGATGTTTTTTTGCCGCTGAAAAGTTGCCTGTTTGAGGATTTAAGCGGAGAAATAAATAATTAGGAAACACAGCAGATTGCTTAAAAGTACGGCGACCTTTAATTAACACTGTTTTGTAGCTGAGGAAAAAAGCTTTAATCCCTTGGTTTTGCAAATTAACTTGGGCACGAGTCTCCTGCCTTGATTTACAAAATAATAAGCACCAACTATCCATATCAATCCCTAAAACACTGACTTTTGCCTGCTAATTATTTTTATTCTTCTGCATACGGCAGGGATTATACGTGCGACTTTAGGGTGGTGTCTATAACCCCATATTAAAAGTTTTCATGTTTAATATTTACCACTGCAGGTGTTTAAGTGGTAAATATTATGACTGCGAATAATAAAACTGTTATGTTATTTATTTTGTATAAAGAAAATATGAACTAATACTTCAATCAAGTAGCATGGCTATAAAACGGATGACAGCCTAGCAAAAATTACATTTTTCATCTCCATAACCTCTTGCTTAAAAGTAAATAATACACTGATCATCACAAAAAGCCAAAAAACAAGTAATGGAGTAGTGTAATCTTTACCATAAAGTGTGTTTATGGATGCTCCAATTACAAGCAAAGCCGAATAGCTATATAATTGCACTCTTGGAAAGGACTTCCACACATAAATAGAAAACTCAGTTCTTAAGAATAAAAACCCCCAAAAAGAAATACAAGTGCTCACTGCAGCACCAGCAGCACCCCACAAGGGTATCAGCCACCAATTGCCAAATAAGTTTATAATAAAAGCAAATAAAGTAGCTAGTAATGAAAACTTAGTGCGACGGGTTACACCAATTCCGACAACTGTAGTCTCTGAAAGCGTATAAAGTAATGGGTAACCCAAACAAGAAATTAAAATCCACTGCACTGATGCGTAATTGCTTGGTAATATAAATGTTACCATCCACGAAAGTAAACCTGCTAAACAGAATAGAACTATAACTGTCAATAAAACATACCGGTTAACTTTATATATTTTATCAAGGTCTTCCCCAGTTGCAGCCCATTTGTATACAGTGGGAACCCAAACAGTTGAAAAAACGCTCTGAACGATAGTTGCTGCTGCGGCAAAGCTAACCGCAACAGAATAAAGTCCTAACTGTTCAAAATCAGATAACTCTTTTAGTAATATTTTATCAGACGCTGTTAGCCCCCAGAATGCCAAGCCACCAAAAATGAGTGGCGCCCCAAAGCTTAAAAGACTTTTTAAGTAACTGTAATCAATTTTCTCTCTAAGCCCCGCAAGCCATTCATTTCTTGTATTCCACGCAAATATAAAAAAAACAAGTAATGCGGCTGTTACATTCGCCAATACAAGGTTGGTAATGTTTTTACTCACGGAAAATAAGAGATAGCTCAAAATAATAATGATTAAAAGTAGCTTAGGAAGCAACAGACTCATTGAATAAGCAACCCCCTGCTCATTCATCCGTAAAATTAGAGACAAGAAGCGGGAAATAAACGTTGATAAAATCACTAAAGCCACTAGTAAGCTAAGTAGTTGACTGTCTACCTCAAACAGCCAATGCGAAATAATATTATTGTAACCGAGTAGTAAGCATAGACTAATGATTAATAAAGTTAAGCCTGGTAGCAACGTCGCTTTAAACAAAGCAGGTCTGTTATTTACTTCATGGAACTCGCGAACATACGCTTGATCTAACCCTAAACTAAAAAACAGTGTGCAAAACCCAACCACTACATTTAGCATAGCTAAACGACCAATATCCTCTTGAGAAAAAAACCACGTGATAATTGGTAGGCTAATGAAGCCTAAAAGTGCACCACCGACTGGTCCTAATGCAAATGATAATATTTTTTTAGGGGTCATAACTTTATATTTTTTATCATGTTTATATTAAGTCCAAGCGAATGTAATAGATGAACACATGCAACATACAGTTTACATCTAATAATCAAATAACTGAGTGAGTTGCTTTTTATAATTTTCTGGAGAAAAATAGGCTTTTACGATTTCGACATTTCCAGTTATCTTTTGACTATCTAAACTATTTAGCTTCTCTATATCACCAATTTTAATACCTTTCATCTCAAAAAATGGCCATTGAGAAGTATCACTACGAAGGTAAACCGTTTTCCCAAGACCCAACAATGCAATAGTATTACCCATTGCTTGTTGGCGTTTATGATTAAAAATAGCAATATCGATTGAGCCTAAAAGTGACAAATATTGCTCAAAAGGCATAAATTCAGTAAAGGGCTTAAATTTATCACCAAACCATTCTTTACCCTGCGTTATTACCTGCTTGGCATATTCTTTGGAACCATATGATAAAGGTACAAAGATACATATATCCCGCTCCTTGAAAGGCAGTAACTTTTCAAGCGCTTCAATATGATTATTGCTTGGATCAGCCGAATTACCTACTTGAATATTAATACTCGTTTTTTTACTTTCAGATACTTCATACTCTTTGTATAAGTTACTAGTGTACATTAAACATTCTTGGTATTTGCCTGTTGCACCATACCACTTTCTAGCAAGCGCTATATCACCTTCAATATAAGTAACTAGGTGACCAATTTTTTTTATCACAGGGCGACGAAAAAATTCATTTATTAGCCATTTTTTATTACGCAGACCAAATTGATATGTATATAAATCGCCTCCCCATATTACCCAGCAGCACTTTTTTAGTAACCATGGAGCGAAAAACAAGATCTGAACAATTTTTATATTAAATAAACCATGTAAAATGACCTTGTCAGCTTGGTGCATTTTTAAAATTAAAGAAAAGTAATGCTTTAATTTTAAAAGTTTTGATTCGCCTGATAAGTGTACATTAACACAATTCTTAAGATTTCCAGATGACATACCACCAGTTAACATAAACTCATGCTTTGTTGGTTCAAAATGCTTATTAACAAAATCAATAAATGGAGGAATAAACTTATCACATTCTGCTACATGTAATATTTTTTTACTCCTCAAGGAAAAACGTCCTTACTGCCTGAACTACTTCTAATTGTTTATCATCGTTCATTCCATAATATAACGGCAAACGTACTAACTTGGCGCTTTCAACCGATGTGTGGAGGTCATTGCCACTGAATTTACCAAATTGCTCGCCAGCTGGGCTTGAGTGCAATGGAATATAATGAAATGGAGTAACAATATTATGAGTTTTCATAATAGATATAAACTTTGCTCTTTCCTCGCTAGAAGCTAATTTTATATAAAACATATGTGCATTATGCTTTAAATCATTAGGAATGTGCGGGAGTTGCTCTGGTTGCAGTATTTTACTAAACTCAGTGTAATAGTTATTCCATAATGACAGACGAAAATCATTAATCGCATCAGCCGACTCTAGTTGCGCATAAAGGTAAGCTGCCTGCAATTCACTGGGTAGAAAGCTTGAGCCGATATCTTGCCAAGTATATTTATCAACTATACCGTGTAAAAATTGGCTTCGATTAGTGCCTTTTTCACGAATAATCTCAGCTCGAGCAACCAATTTAGGGTCATTAATTAATATTGCTCCACCTTCACCACCCGATGAATAATTTTTAGTTTCATGAAAGCTATAACAGCCAATGTGACCTATCGCTCCTAATGCCCGCCCCTTATAGGTAGACATTACACCTTGAGCAGCATCCTCTATTACCCAGAGTTCATGTTTTTCAGCAATGGCTAATATAGTATCCATTTCGCATGCAACACCAGCGTAATGCACGGGCACTATGGCACGAGTTTTAGATGTGATGGCTGCTTCGATTAATGATTCATCTATGTTCATGGTATCAGGGCGTACATCAATAAAAATTACTTTTGCACCTCGCAGTACAAATGCATTTGCAGTCGATACAAACGTATATGAAGGCATGATCACTTCATCGCCTTCTTTTATATCTATTAATATTGCCGCTAACTCTAATGCAGCCGTACATGAAGGAGTAAGTAAAGCTTTAGCTGTATTAAAGCTTTTTTCTATCCATGCTTCGCATTTCTTTGAAAACTGCCCATCACCACATAACTTATCAGACTTTATAGCCTGTTCTATATAATTTAGTTCATTGCCTGTTTTTGGGGGAACATTAAAAGGGATCATCTTTAAACCTGTTTATAAAACCAATATGAAATATCAGCGATAGCAAAGCCAGTTTTACTATATAAATTTGCAGCTGAAATATTGCTTGTTTGTGTAGCAACGTTAATGACAGTTGCCTTTTTGGCAACGCAATAATCTTGAACTAATTCAAGTAACTTCTTACCAATTCCTTGACCTTGAAAGGGCTCTGGAACACCTATAAGTCCAATAGTTGCTTCTCCCCCCCTAATCCGAATAGTTACAAAACCGGAAATTGAGCCTTCATTTTTTAAAACCAAACAACAGTCATCAAATTTAGACAAGACAGCATTTTCCACCCACATTTGATAGAAACTATTTCTTTCTGTTGGTGTAAACCATGGCTCTCTGAATCGGCTATTTACATATAAATCACTAACAATGAATTTAAGCTCATCAAGAGAGCTATCAGTTGCTATATAAGCGCCAAAATCCGTTATTAAAGCAGACTTTATAGTTACAGGTAATAGCTTTTTAAAAACCAGCTCACCTTCTACAAAGCTAAACTTATGCTTATTTACCTCATCTAAAAAAAAAGAATTCGCAGAGTCAACCTTTACCGTTGTGAGTGAGTTTTTAGGCCAATCATGACTTGAGATTTCAATAACCGGTAACCCAAACGAAAAGATTCTCCGATTGAAAAACTGGCTATCCCACTCTCTTAAAGTAAAATTATTGTGCATTACTGTGATATTAAACCCATTAGATACTGACCGTAGCTATTTTTTAACATCGGCGTTGCTAACTCTTTTATGCGATGCTCTGTTAACCAACCATTATTAAATCCAATCTCTTCTAAGCAGGCTATTTTATAACCTTGACGCTTTTCTATGGTTTCAACAAACTGTGCAGCTTCTAATAAGCTTTCGTGCGTACCAGTATCTAACCAAGCGAAACCACGGCCCAGAATTTCAACATTCAGCTTATTTTGCTTTAAATACATTTCATTAAGGCAAGTGATTTCCAATTCACCGCGATGAGATGGTTCAACTTGTTTTGCCAGTTCAACAACCGAATTGTCGTAAAAATAAAGCCCTGTTACAGCAAGATTTGATTTTGGCTTGGTTGGTTTTTCTTCGATAGAAATCGCTTTTTGATTTTCATCAAACTCTACAACACCAAAACGCTCAGGGTCTTTTACTTGATAACCAAACACCGTTGCACCCTGACCATTTTTTGCATTTTCAACAGCGTGTTTAAGTTTAGGGGTAAAACCTTGCCCATAAAAAATGTTATCACCAAGCACTAAGCATACGTCATCACTACCAATAAAGTCTTCACCCAAAATAAATGCTTGGGCTAGTCCATCGGGGCTAGGTTGCACTGTATAACTAAGCTCAATGCCAAACTGTGAACCGTCACCTAATAAGCGTTTAAATGAATCAATATCTTCAGGCGTAGTAATAATTAACACTTCGCGTATACCGGCTAACATTAACACCGAGAGTGGATAATAAACCATTGGCTTATCATAAATGGGTAATAACTGCTTTGATACACCCATCGTTATAGGGTAAAGACGTGTACCCGATCCCCCGGCGAGAATTATTCCTTTCATTTAGTGCTCCTTAAGTTTGTGTATCTATTTCGCCGAGGCGTTCACGTTGGTATGAACCATCTTGAACGTTTTGACACCACTGCTGGTTATCTAAATACCATTGTACCGTTTTTCGTAAACCTGTTTCGAAGGTTTCGATTGGCGACCAATTTAGTTCTTTAGCTATTTTTGAAGAGTCAATTGCATAACGCCTGTCATGCCCTGGTCGGTCACTTACAAATGTAATTTGCTCTGCATATGCAGACTTTTTGGGTACTAACTGATCCAAGATACTGCAAATTGTTTTAACAACCTCAATATTCTGCTTCTCATTATGGCCACCAATATTGTATGTTTCGCCAACCTTGCCTTCAGTCACTACTTTATATAAAGCGCGAGCGTGATCTTCAACATAAAGCCAATCGCGAATTTGGTCGCCTTTACCATAAACAGGTAAATCTTTACCTTCAAGCGCATTAAGTATGACTAATGGAATCAGTTTTTCAGGAAAATGATACGGCCCATAATTATTCGAACAATTAGTTACAATTGTAGGAAAGCCATAAGTTCTTAACCAAGCTCGCACTAAATGATCGCTAGATGCTTTACTTGCTGAATAAGGGCTACTTGGTGCATAAGAAGTCAGCTCTGTAAATAAAGGTAACTCTTTATCTAATGCCTTACTCTCTTGTTCATCGGGGTGTGGTAAGTCACCATATACTTCATCTGTTGAAATGTGATGAAATCTAAAGGTTTGTTTAGTCGCCGCATCTAATGCACTCCAATATTCACGAGCAGCCTCTAATAGGTTATAAGTACCAACAATATTTGTTTGTATGAACTCTGCAGGTCCGGTGATAGAGCGATCAACATGGCTTTCTGCCGCTAAATGCATCACAGCATCTGGTTTATAAGTTAAAAAAACGCGATCAAGCTCAGTGCGATTGCAAATATCAACTTGTTCGAATGCGTAGCGGTCATTACTCTCAACATGCGCTAATGACTGTAAATTGCCTGCATAGGTTAACTTATCCAGATTAATGACTGAGTCTTGTGTATCTTCTATTATATGGCGAATTACAGCAGATCCAATAAAGCCTGCACCGCCAGTTATTAATATTTTCATTTTAAATATTTTAGAAAACCTTTAACCGAATATGTAAAAAATGATGCCCTGCTTAAATCTACTCTATACAAAAGTATTTAGATAAACAGAATGCTTTGGTGTTAATTTTAAATTCCCTAGCCATTACCCCATGACTTATCTTTTCTAAAAAGCAATAAAACAAGCCTTTGCACTCACACGAAAACTATTGCAGACTACCTAGCATTACTATTTTTAAACACTAAATAATTTAATACTAAAGCCTTTTACTACTTCTTTATATTAATATAAAGAATCAATAGCACTAACATACTTTTTAACGATTAGCTTTAATGACAATTGACTAACCATATTTTTCAAAGTAGATGCCTTTGCGTTTAAATATGCTTCAGACTCAATCGCTTTAATTAAAGAATAACTATCACCCACTGGGTATATCATGCACTGCTGATTTGTTGTTCTTAAAATATCGTTGTTGTAGCTAACACCTAAAATTTCTGCTGGTCCTGTTTGACAATTTGAAGTAATAACTGGGACCCCGAGCCCTAAAGCTTCTATTAAACAATTAGGGTAACCTTCAAACTCTGAGGCCAAAAGCAAAGCCTTTGCACTTTTAATGTAGGGGTACGGATTTGATAAACGCCCTAAAAAATAAACCCTGTCATCAACCCCTAGTTTCAAAGCTAATTCCTTTAAATTAGCTTTTTCCTCACCATCGCCTACAACTATTAATTTATGCTCCCCTTTAGCCTCTGAAATAGCAATTATGAGTTGGTCAACTCTCTTTGAGGCAGTTAATCTCCCAACATATATAAAGTACTGGCTAGTAGGCAGCTGTACGGTTTCATTTGATAAACTTAAATATACTTGAAAGTCATGAGGGTTATGAATTAAACACACATTAGGACTTTGGAATAACGCTTTTGCCAAATCAAACATTTTAGATGAAATGCATACGATCATATCTGCTTCCCTATAAATATATTTTGCGATTCTAGAAGCTAGATTGGTTGAGTTTATTTCTGAAATACTATGCACAACAACCTGGGTTTTAAAGGAAAAAAATTTAGAAAAAAATATTGATAAAAAACTTGGGAAAAATAAGTGAGACTGCACAACTTTAGGCTTAAACTTCAGAATTAAATATAGCATTTTAAAAAATGCTATAAATCTCCAAAATACCGAGTCACTATCCTTCAAATGGAAAGTTTGAATATCTAACCCTTGGAGTTTAGTGAGTTCCATAGAAAGTGTATTAACAACAACTTCGGCTCCCCCACCAAACTTTGAATTAGTAATAATTAATACTCTCATAAACAATCCACTCTGGAGTAAATACCCTGGTATTTTTCCATCATCATATCAAAGTCAAACCTTTGGCGAACTTGTTCAAACTGCTGATTGGCAATAAGCTTTCTCAATTCTTTACTTTCAAAAACATTTTCTAATCGAGTACACAACTGAGCCTCATCATCAAACAGAACACTGTTTTGAATTTCCGGAGATACAATTAATCTATGTGCAGGAATATCTGAAATTAAAAATGGCAGTCGTAATGCATTTGCTTCTAGAACCGAAATAGGTAAGCCTTCTTCTCTGGATAAAGACAAAAATAAATCAGCCTCCCTCAATACAGAGTTTACATCTTTCACCTTACCTAAACAGTTCACTTTAAAATACATTCCAGATAAAGATTCAACTTGCGACTTTAACTGCTCGTTTTCTATAGCTCCAGCAATATTCAATTCAATCACTGTGCCCTCTAGAACTTTTGATTTATCGATAGATTTTTTTAATTCCTGAAGCCTATCATAACCCTTTCTAAGCTTAACATTGCCAACACAAGCTATTTTCAGTTTATTTTTTTCTAAGTTAAAATGTTTTTTAGGTGCTAAATTTTTAAAATCGATACCGTTCTCTATCACATGATACTTTCGCCCAAATGCTTTCTCAAATTTATCAATATCTTGCCTTGAAACTCCAACAATCTCGTCTGCATACCTATTAACCAAAAACTGGTGAACTCGACCAATTAATTTATTTTTAATACCCCCTCCATAGTAAAATGAATAACTATTATGTATAACAACAATATACTTCCCTTTCTTTTTAACTTGCTTACATAAAAACAATAGACTAAGGATTATATCAGCTCCTTTGAGCTGGGACTGTATACAATCTGAATTTGAACTTTTTATAGCTGCTGGCAATCTAAATAACGCAAAAAATAGAGCATGCAAACCAAAGAATGAATTTGTTATATATCTAAAATTACGTCCAGACCAAAAACCTTTTTGGCTATTATTATGTTTCCATAATAGCATTACTTCGCTCTCAAGTTGACTGGAATCAATCATACGACGTAATAATATCTCGGCTCCACCAACACCATCTGAGTTTAGGATATGTAAAATTTTCAAGATCGCCCCCCAAAAGCATTAACTATCGTGGTAAAAAAATTCTTGCAATTAATAACATACTTGTGAAAAAAAGAGTGCTTCAAACTCAAATATAATCCTCGATAAAACATGGATGTACCAAATAAAGATAAAAGCAACCAGAAAGGAATTGACTGCCTCCTATTTGCAAGGTCATTAAAAAGCCATACGTGAAACTTTCCATCATATAAACTTGCATGCTTTTGCAAAAATTGAATAGCTCCCTTTGATGCATTCGATTGGGTAGTAATACTTTCACGATTTGGATCTACATCAACAAAATAGAGTTTATTGTTTAACTTTAGTGAACTTTTACCAGTTATTTTTAAAATTCTTAACCAACAGTCATAATCCTGCCATGCCTTTAAAGTTTCATCAAACATTACTGCTTTGAGTGTTTCTATACGAGTGAAAATTTGATTACCAACATAGTTCATTTTTATAAGGTCATTTTCTTTGATAACAAAAGACTTACCAGTCAAATTATTGGCTACTTCCCCAGTAAAATCATAACTAGCGCATATAAAAGCAAAGTCATCAGACCAGTTTTTCATATAGACTTCTAGACAATCAGATTTCATCACATCGTCATCATCTAAACCTGTTATAAAATCCCCTTTTGCTACTTCAATAGCTCGATTTCTAGCATTACAGGCTCCTCTAGGTGACTCATTGAGTAAATATGAAACTCTATGATCTTTTTTTGATTTCTCTTCAAGTATCTTCAATGACTGTTGACATCTTCCATCTAATACAACAATAACCTCTAAATCAGAATAAGTCTGTTCCAAAATAGAATCTAATGCAGTAGATAGTTTATCTGGTCTTTTATGTGAAGGAACATAAACACTAATACTTGGTGACATATTTTCTCTCATGTATAGTAGGTTTCATCATAATTAGGGGAGCAATTACAAAAAACAAAATCCAATACGGGTATACCCACATCTCATTTGTAAATGATAAAAATATATAAACGACTAATAAGTATCGAGTTAATCTATCTTTTACGGTAATCGCCATATAATATATAATTCCCATAATAACGCCCCCTAACAAGGCTCCATGGTCAACAAATAGGGCTAACCAACCATTGTGTGGCTGCACATACCTCATTTCAAGAGATAAAGCACTTCTCACCCCAGTAATACCTGCACCAAGGAAAGGAGTTATAAAAAATTGCTCTATCGCCAGCTTCCACATAGTCAAACGCTGAGAAAAAGTTGATAGTTGCTCAAACAAGGAAAATATAGCTGCGAGACCAAATGAACACAATAAAACTGAAAATAAATTAAAGAGTAATGTAATTTTCAATCTTATAAAAGAATACCTTACAATTAAAATAGCAAGTATTAATAATACAGTTTTTGAACCAGAAATAAAAAGAGTAAATAAAAAAACAAAAGTAAGTATAAAACCAAAAACTCCATTATCTTTTTTTGATAAAACATATAAACTAAAAACCATTAAGAGCGATGTATAATTTGGATCATGCGAATAACCTCCAGGACGAACACCTAATATAGAGAGATTATCTTTAAACACTTCAGGCGAGGAGTTTTCTGAAACAAATGGCAAGTCTCCAATTAAAGCTTGGTAAAAACAAGAAAATGACAAAAAGACACTTGAAAATAAAATAGAATTTATCACAAAACTTTTATTCATATTATGTCTATTTATTATAAAAACTAATGCAGCTAGAAAATGATAAGCATAAAGAATTACAACATCAGTATAGACGGCTTTATTTTTTGGAAGATCAGATACCAACCATGAGATCTGATCTAATAAAAACAAAGAAAAAAATAAAAAAGCAAGAAAGATAAAGCTACCGCTAACTTTCCAAGAGCCTTTTTTCTCCCTATCGATTATTATTGTAAATATATTGAAGAGTAAAAAAATTATAACAATGTATCTGACATCACCAAATAAAGAAAAGGTTCTATTATATATTGAAAATATAAAAGAAGAAACAAAAAGACCAGTAATAAACCTATTTACACTTAATAGCTTATTTTCATCACGCATATATTGCGACACTTAAAAATCAAAGACTTGTAAATTTATTGACATTAAAACACTACTCATTCAAACACATTTAAAGTATAAATATTAGACTGCATTTATTATAATCTAATAGATTATTACTAACGTCCCATACCAAAAATAACTATCTTTATAGTTTTGAGCAGTATCTTAAAGTCAGTGAGAGTTTTATGATGTTTTATATAATATATATCATATTTATGCTTCCACTTTGCATCCTCAATAGATGCACCATACGGATAGCGAACTTGTGCTAAGCCTGTTACACCTGGCTTAACTGCATGTCGGAATCGATAGTATGGAATTTCTTTTTCTAACTCACTTATAAACACTTCTCTTTCTGGCCTTGGTCCAACAATAGACATATCTCCTTGAATTATATTTATGATTTGCGGTAATTCATCTATCCTTGTTTTTCTGATGAAATTACCAACTCTAGTTATCCGTAAATCATTTTCAGATGCCCACTGAGCTCCATTTGATTCAGCATCAACATACATAGAGCGAAATTTTATAACATTAAACTCAATATTATATAAACCAGTTCTTTTCTGTTTATAAAAAATAGGCCCTTTGCTTTCTAACTTAATTAAAATTGCAGTTACCAGCCCTATAGGTAATGCAAACAAGAATAATAAGAAAGAAAAGAAAACATCAATAACTCTCTTCGCTATTTCAGTCCTTTTTGCAGACAAAATAGAGAATGCTTTTTGATGTAAAAAATAACCACTAGATAGTAACTCTATTTCAGTATAGCCAAGCCTTTCATCTAAATAACTCACTAAGGGCTCAACCCAAGCGCCAGCTTCAGTTGCAGCGACTAAAAAATCTTTATGCTTTGATTCTAAAATAGCGCAATCATAATGACATATAACCTTTCGCGTTAAATCACGGATAGTATAATCATTAAGCACAACGTCAAATAAATACTTTTTTGAGAGTTCCTTTATCTTCTTTTCTTTTTCACTAGGGCAATAGACATAAATTACTGACTTGCTAAGCACGTGTTTTCGACTTCTAAATCGCTTATTTATCCGTAATTTATTTACTCCCAAAGTTTGACGATGACTCATGAAGTTATGCACTCCTTGCGATTTCGAAAATAAAATTTTACAGTAATTGCTATTATTGAACTAAATAATCCCAACAAGAAACCTAAAATACAAATCAAAAGTCTATGAGGTGAAACTTTCTTTTCTGGGACAAGTGCAGGATCAACTGTCTGGAAGATATATTCATCTCTAATTTCCGCAAACATTGTTGTTTTTGTTTGCTCTTCAATAAGATTAAAAAGAACCTTTCTAATATCCATTACGCTTGTTTTCTCTATTTGATCGCGGAGAAATGCTTTACTTTTAGTTGCTTCATCCACATCTAGCTTTCTCATTTCTTCATTTATATCTTCAACAACCCAAATGACCCATTTTTGAGCGATATAAGGTGATAAATGCTCAATCGAAATTGTATACATTCCAGAATCAGAGACTTTACTGATAGATATTGCTTTACGAAAAGTGATAAAAGCACTCTGGAATGTTGGCTTCTTAGTCTGTCCATCACGCAGAACCCACTCTCCTGTACTTGAATTAAATAACGCTTCATCATACTCAAGTTCATTTTCTTTCCACCCTTTCACAGCCATCAATTCAGGTAAGATGTTGTGCCGTTCAAAGAAGCTTCGAGCAAACTTTTTTGATTGTATAACTGCAAGAGCAAAATCTATTTTATTCACCTTACCACTTTGACCTGATAAATTTATTCCAGCCAAACTGGCAACCCCCCCCAATTGACCTGCAAGACCAGCCAGACCGCTTACATCCTCAGATTCAGCAGGAGCAATCAAAGCTTCTGATTTATAAATATTTGGTAAATATAAAGCAAATGCTATCGCTAGCACCGAAAAACTAGATGTAACAATAAAGACAAAAAGCCTTCTACTCCAAATAATACTAATCAGCTCTTTTAAATCAACATCTTCAGTCATAGAACTTTGCTTAAGATCGATATTATCATTTTGCATATATAACGGTTCCTATAACACTAATTTAAATACGGCTAATAGCAGCAACAGCTACACCAATCTGATAAATAATCTGAGTAGCTGTACTCCACAGAGTGAGGTTATCCATATAACCAGAATTTAATGGAACTACGATTGTGTCACCAGCTTCTAACATTTGTGAATCATTCACAGCAAACCAACTTCCTGAGTTTGGAATTTTTACTGAACCATTGGCTTTAATAATATAGATGCGATCATCATCAGCCCGCTCTTTTAAACCACCACTCAATGCTATGTAATCTTCAAAACTTACGCCTGGTTTGTATAAATGCGAGGTTGAATAATTAACTTCGCCAATTACGCTGATAGAGTCACGCTTGCTTGGCACATATAAAGTATCGCCGTCTTGCAGCACAAGCTTTTGTTTATCTTCAACGATTAAAGGAAGATCAATAACGAGTCGCCCTACCGCTTCTATATCTGCTAAGTCGATAAGTAACTTGTTCATCTCATCGTACGATAACGTTCTGGCGCCTTTCTCAAAGCTTTTTTGCGCAAGATCACGACGTAACTCTTCTGATAACTTAGTTAATTGCTGCTGCTCTTGTTTACGAATAGACTCGCGTGTAAAAATTGCTGCTTTCTCTTCAGCAAACTCTGAGAATCCACCAGCCCGCGAGAGTAAGTTGGTCAATGTTTCACCACGACGAATTGTATAAGTTCCAGGGAATTTAACTTCGCCTTTTAGCTCAACTTTTACGTTTTCTTGCCAATTTGGAATTGAAAAAATATTAAGGCTATCTTTACTACGTAGTTCTCGGTTATCACTAAGCTCACCGAGCATCGCTTTATGCAAATTAAACTTTATGTGCTCTACTTTTGTTGCATCGCCAGCTAGTTGGCGAGTGATTTCAGCTTGTTCTGTATAAGCCGATTCTAATAACCCGCCTGCGGCTATAATTAACTCGTTAACTTCAGCTCCCACTGTTAGTGGGTACACACCTGGGTAAGCTACATGGCCATTTATCTCAATCAATTGCATAGCCTGATTAACCGAAGCTTGTTGTTTTAATTTAGCTTTGATTGGTTTTAATATGTTATAGCGACTAAAAATTGAATAATCTTCGGACGTAAGTTCAACAGCCTCTTCAGCCTCTTTTCTTTGCTTAGCCAATTGAGAAATAGTTAGATTGGCACCATCATCAGCCTTTTTAAAAGGGTCTTCGTTTTGGATAATTCCAATGTACTTTTCGAATTCTTTCTTTTGATACCTATGCCACTGTTCAACTTTAATTTGTTGCTGCTGTTGCTTTTCGGTCAATGCCATGTTTGTTAGCGCTAACTTTTCAGCTTCTTTTGCTTCAAAACGACTAAAAACTAATAATTTGTCATTTGCATGCAACTCTAAATCGTGTTCAGCGGCTTTTACTATTGCTTGCGCAATATCAAATTGATACAGCTCAATATCGCCTGCAATATTGGTTTCACGCACTAACAAAGCATAACTAAGATCTGCTTGCGGTAATAAATCACCTCGTACTGACGTAAAGACATCAGAGATATGCTTACCTTGATGCCACTGATAATTACCTGGGCGTGCAACAGCACCTATTACGGTAATTGAGTTTTGGATCTGTAAACTTACTGGGTTAAAACGAATTCTATCGCCATCCTGCGGTATATAGTTGATATCACCAACGCTAAAATCGACTGATAAAATTTCTTTAGCATTATAATTATTAAAGCGCTCAACGATACCTTTTTGAGCATAAGCCTCTGGTTTTAAGCCACCAGTCATTTTCAATATATCTTGGGCCGTTTCATTCTTTTTTATTTCAAAAATTGCAGGGCGCTTCACTAACCCTTCAACAGCAACTTGCGCTCCCACGGGTGGAACAAAAACCACATCACCAGGCTTTAAAACAATATCGTTACGACTATCACCCTTAATCAGTAATTCATAAAGGTCAAAGTTTGCAACGACTTTACCAGCACGTTTTACTTGTATATTACGTAAAGATGCAATATCAGTTACGCCACCGCTAATAAAAAGCGCATGTGACACAGTCGTTAAAGAAGAAACACTATAACTGCCTGGCTTATACGCTTCACCTAACACTAAAATACGCATGCTGCGTAATTGCCCTAGTGATACAAATGCTTTAACACCAATAATTTCTTGTTCTACTTTAGCTTTAATAAGTTCTTTTATTTCCCCGAATGTTAGGCCAGCAACTTCTACAGGGCTTAAATTTGGGATATTTATTCGCCCTTCACGATCAACATACACTTCATAGCTTTCGCTTTCTTTGCCATAAAAGTTAATATTTAGCTGATCACCTCGACCAATTAAGTAGGTTTCTGGCACAGCTGCATTTTCACTTGGCATGAAGGTAGTAGGCTCACCAGAGAACAAATCGTAACCAAAAGGCTTGATTTCATCCCTTTGTGGATCAAAGCGTTCTTCGTCTGTCAATACAGGTTCTTCTTGCTCTTGACGCGGATAAACTGTTTGTTGTTCTTCTGCTGCAGCACTAGGCGATGATTTGTTACCGGTGAGACTTGTTAAGTCAACCCCATATTGCATAGCAAGTGCTTCTTGCTGGGCTTTTGGCAACTTTTTAAATTGTTCAATTTGCGATGCAGTCGGCGTGAAAGCAAATGCTGTCGCCGTCGTTAACAGTAAAAAAAATATTAAAAATCGTTTAAAAAGCATCACAATTAGGTTTTTCCTAGTACTACGGCCAAAAGATTGGCTATTCTACATTATTTCAACACAAATAAAAAAGGGACTTTCGCCCCTTTATTGCAGTTAAATGTCATTTAACTGCGTTAAACTGTTAAAAACTGTAAACCAATGTCAATGAGGTTTCTGTGTCTGTACTTTCTTTGTCATCTGCAACAGCTGAGTTGTTGGTGATGTTATAAGCAACTTTCATCTGTAATGAACCGTTGATCTTAGCTAAAAGCGCTGTTTCAGAACGTGTTTTAGTGTTGGTATCACCATATTCAACTGCAACTAACTGGGTAAACTTAGCGTTATCAGAAATTTGCCAATTGTAATCAAGCTTACCTAAAGCAATAACCTCCCCCTCATGCTCACCTGCTAAAGAGTTACCATTTTCATCGACTTCAGTACTTTTATCAGGGTATTGAAAGTATTTATAACCTGGACCAATCTCTGCGTTTAACCACATGTCTGAACGATCTAAGAGACGCTGACCATAACCAGCTGAAATAACCGACTCGCTGCGATAAGCGCCAAAGTAATCTGAAACATGTGAGCCATAGATATATAAATGAGCATGCTCTTCATTTAATTTATAGTTACCTTGCGCTGATAACGAATATTTTTCGTTAGTACGTTGGGTTTCTTTTATACCGGCCTTATTTTCAACATTGTCTTCTTTGTAAAGGCCGTTAATTTTGTACTCGTTGTTCCAGCTATTTAAGTTATGTAATGCTTTGATCCCACCTTTAAGAGTAGTTGTTTCAGTATTACCGCTAGTGATAATTGCACCTAACTCACTAGTAACATCCCATGTCTTAGCGTCTTCAGCGAATGCATTGGTTGCGGCAGATGCTGCAACTAAAATTGATAAAAGCTTTAATTTCATTAAAAAATAACCTTTGCTACTTGTTGATTGATTAATCTTGCTTGTGCAAATGAACATCCATTTGCGGAAACGGAATAGTGATATCCGCATCATCTAATGCGATTTTAATGTTTTCAATTAAAGACCAATAAGTTGGCCAGTAATCGTCTGAGTTAACCCACGGGCGCACAATGAAGTTTACGCTTGAGTCTGCAAGCTCAGATACTGATACGTTGTAAGCTGGGTCTTTAAGAATACGCGACTCTTGATCTAGTACTGATTTAAGTACTTCTTTTGCTTTACGTAAGTCAGCATCGTAACCAACACCAATAACTAAATCGATACGGCGAGTTGCTTCGCGCGAGTAATTAATAATTGAGTCAGACATAATTTTAGAGTTTGGCATGATGATAACTTTGTTATCGGGTGTGCGTAGCTCTGTAGAGAAAATTTCGATTTTCTTAACTGTACCAGCTTTACCGCCAGCTTCGACATAATCACCCGATTTGAAAGGGCGAAGTAAAATAATAAGTACGCCAGATGCGAAGTTAGATAGTGAACCTTGCAGTGCTAGGCCAACCGCTAAGCCTGCTGCACCTAAAATAGCAATAAATGAAGTGGTTTCTATGCCAATTTGTGACAACGCCATTAGGATTGTTGCCATAAATACTATGGCATAAACAATGCTTGATACAAACGAACCAACAGCCTTATCTACTTTCTTTTTATCGAATGCTTTTTCAGTTAGGTTAGAGCAAAACTTTGCAACACGGCCGCCCAGTAAAAAGATAACCAATGCTATTACAGCTTGAATGCCATAATGCAAAATCAAACCTGAGTTTTCGTTTATCCAGTTAAGTATTGTATCCATTATGGCTCCTGATATTCAGTATGTAAGCATTTTGCTGATTAAATTATATCTGATTTCAATTTATTATTTAATCTATTTATCTTTAAAGAGCGTCTTTAGGATTAATTTTTTATTTTACTCAACCAGATAAAAAGCGATTTAAACATTCATTCTCTGGCTGCTTTATGAACAAAAACATTCAATTTTAAATTTTTTTCACTTTTTTTGCTCTTAACCCTTCACAAGATTTATTATTTTATGTATTATCCGCGCCACACCAAACAAGGTGTATTGTGGCGGTTGTAGCTCAGTTGGTAGAGCCCCGGATTGTGATTCCGGTTGTCGCGGGTTCAAGCCCCGTCAATCGCCCCATTTTTTCCCTTCTTAGTAATTAAAATATCTTAGAACACCTTTACAAATTTTAAAATTCCCTATACCTAATTTATATCTTATCTGTTTTCTAAGCCATTAGCGCTGAATGCTTTAGCATAGATTTCAAACCTTATAACACCTACATACATATTTTAATATTGAACGATGCTTTAACCTATCACGGCTAAAGCCTGTTCCTACAAAGTAATATACACCTACCACCGTAGGAGAG
>NZ_JAGPYN010000017.1 GCF_018069805.1 Pseudoalteromonas ostreae | reverse complement strand
AGCTATATCGACAAAATGAAGGTCAAAATAGACAGCTCAATGGGGCGACGGCAGCTTTTTATTGAATCACAGCATATTGCCTTGTTCAGAATATATAAAGCTGTAAAACACGATGCATCATTAGGAGACATTCTTAGCACCTCAAATAAGCTCTCAAATACCTTCCAAAACGCCAATTAAAACAACGCCAAGTCTTCTTTATATTTTTATTAAATCGAAGTAACCTATTGAATTAAAGCAGGAAACAATCTATGATTGAACCATTAATAAACTAAAACGGGTTTTTCTACAGGCTCGTAGTTAGTTGCTCACAATAGAGTAATCAGACGTCACTATCAGTCAGGAAAAATTTTATGAATTTATCTAATTTTCTCATTTTAGCATTTTTTCTGTCATGTGCTAATTGCTATGCTAAATGGGACAACCAGAGCGAACGCTATGCTAATGCTTACAAGAAATACGCTGAAGCGCGCTGCCCTATTCCCGAAAACAGAATTAAGCATTTTGTCTACTTCGCTCGAGATAGGGGGGCGATAAAAGACCACCCCTTATTGAAACATGATCGCTTTAGCGGTGCACAAATTATGTATTTATGGTCGCGATTAGAGCCTGCTGAAGGGAAATACGATTTTTCTACTATTCGTCATGACTACGAATACTTGAAAAAATATGATAAAAAATTATTTGTTCAACTTCAGGATGCTACATTTGATCCCAAGGTCCGAGGACTTCCGGAATATTTGAATACTAGCGAATACGATGGCGGCTCTATAGAACAAATTAACGATCACGGCAGAGTGGACGGTTGGACTGCGAAACGCTGGAATAAGAAAGTACATAAAAGATTCACGTTTTTACTGGAAGCACTTGGAAAGGAGTTTGATGGGAAGATTGAGGGCATCAATTTACAAGAAACCGCAATTGGAGTGGATCCTAATCAGGATACTACCTTCACCTATAAGGGCTATAGAGATGCCATTAAGGAAAATATGCTTTCCTTGCGAAAAGCTTTTCCACAGTCAACGGCTATGCTATACGCGAATTTCATGCCTGGAGAATGGCTTCCTTGGGAAGATAAAGGGTATCTTCGATCTATCTATGAATACGGTGAACAAATAGGGGTAGCACTGGCCGCTCCAGATCTGATGGTCAGAAGGAAAGGCCAGCTTAATCATGCGCTTGCAATGATGCACGAACACAAATATTCAACACCTCTTGGTATCGCTGTACAAGATGGAAATTATACTGGGCTAACTGGAGCAGACTTTAGCGCAGGCTCGGATTTAGAAGGTAATGAAAACAACGTTGTTGAAAAAAGAAAAAATATAGTTCCATTACTACATGCATTCGCCGAGGATTTTTTGAAAGTAAATTACATGTTTTGGGTAAATCAAAAACCTTATTTCGAGGAAGATGTTCTGACTTGCTTTAAATAGCTTATTAAATTTATTCAGAGGAACAGGCATTTAAAATTGCCTTTACTCTTAATTAAACCTAACTTATTGGCTAACTTGATTTTTGACTATTTTTCATTATTTCTAAATATCGTCCTTCAATGAATTTTTTTTCTTTTGTAAGGTGTTTAAGTGCATACTGCGTTTTTTCTAGCTCTTGTTTTAGGGTGTCTAACTCCTCGCTATTTTCTGGTCCGTCAGTTTGTAATTGCAGTTGCTGTAGCAGTTGGTCTTGCTCTGCTATTTGCCTTTTATATTCGTTTAAAGTGTTAAGTAGCCTAGTTTGATCTGGCGTTGATGATGCATCTACGTTTAGTGTTTTATCACTATTTTCGCTCGCGCTTTTAAGTGCTTCATAATCCGCTTGTAACTGGTCTTTTTCCTCTTGCAGCACAGTAACAGCATCATATTGTGCATAGAGTTTTTGACGAGTAACTTTTAACTTTTCGACACTTTTATCGAGATCTCCCTTAAGCTTACGTATTAACTTATGCGATTGTTTTAATTTATTATTAAGATCATCAATTAGTTGTTGTTCTTTTTCGGTAACATGGTCTTTAGTTGAGGAAGTCACCTCGGTTAATTGTTGCTGTAACAATATTTGTAAATTAACTAACTCAGCAATAGTCTTACGATTATCGTTAACATAGCCCATTGCATTGTCAACAGACTCTCTGCACATAGCTAGCGTAGCATCATCCATATTTCCATTATTTTTCACCATGCTAAGCGCAAATGATCTAAACTCCCTAAGTATCAATAAAAGAATATAAAACCAAGCAGCTAAAATGAGTAGCCCAAAATTTATAGCAATATAATGATAGACCTCAGGAGGAAGTATGGCATATGGCATTGTTAAATTATCTTAAATTAAGCGTTAATTGATTAGAGTTTAGCGCTGTCAAAATAATATGCCATAATAACAACAACATTTAAAAAAAAAGTAATGTACGTGAAAATACTTATTGTGGATGATAGTCAAGCAACACTCGAAATAGTACGCCGAGGGTTGGAAAAATTTGGCTATCGAAAGTTATTAATAGAGAAAGCCAACAATGCTAAGTCTGCGTTGACCCTTATTGGTAGTTGGCATCCAGATATTGTCCTTACAGATTGGCATATGCCTGATATGTCAGGAGTAATGTTATTGCGTGCAATTAAGCAAAGACAACTCAATATAATAGTGGCGATGCTTACTACTGTTGATGAAAAGTCTCAAATTGAAGAAGCGATTAGCTATGGTGCAACCTTTGTGTTGTCAAAACCTTTCACTGACGCGCAACTACATGATAAATTATTACCTTTAGTGCAACTAGTAGAAAATAACGAAGTCATCCCTGATGAAGTTGAGTTAAACAGTGATTTAGCTTTACCAAAACTTTCACAATTAGAACGTTTATTTCATAAACATATAAGTCCATCCTTAATAGTTAACACAATTCAGCCACAAGTATTCAATGAATCTAAAGTTCCTTGTGTGATGGCAGTTTATGAAGATCCAAAGAGTCAAAAAGTGCGAGCTATTGCAATACTTGATATTTATGCAGCCTGTGTAATGGCTAGCGGATATAGTTCCTTGTCTGCTGAGGATATCAGTAACTCAATACTATCGGGCGTTGTGTCAAATGCAGCATTATCTGCATGTAAAAAGGCGCTAACTAAAACTGCTTTCGCTTTTTTAGACAAACGAACACGAGTCAGTTTGCAAATCAAAACTGTCAAAGTTATTACAACCCCTTTTCATAAACTCACTTTGCTATATAAAACACCTGCAGAGAAGCGAATTGATTTTAGTTGCCAGCTTGAGGGGATGGCGCAAGGTAAAGTCATGTTAGTTGGTATGTAATATTTTTACTTAGATGACAGTTACATTATAAGAAATATCAAACGTGTTAGAGACAACAAATGTAGTTAATAAAAAGTATCTACTTTATCCAGTGTTTTAAACGCATTTTAGAGGTGGAAGATCTAAAAAAGGAAGGCTATGCCTTCCATTAATAGCACCCTAAATTTGTTTTAATAATGGTGAACCTGGAACGCTAATTTGCGGTAGTTTTGCGGGTGTAACTGCAAAAGGAGTTGGAATTTTAGCTTTTAGTTCGTCCCCCTTTTGGCGATTATTTTGCTGATCATACACATAATATCTAAGAATATTTGTATAAGTATTATCTTCAGCATTTTCACTATTGAGTAAGTCCATTGCTTTGTCATAGTCAGTAACTTCAATATACACACGGGCTAGATTCATCAATGAACCAGGTTGCAATTTCCCAGCTAATATATCAGACAAACTTTCAAGTTCGCTTATGGCTAATTCGTTGCGCCCCATCTGAATATAGGTTGTTGCAAGTACATTCTTCAAAAAGTACTCAGGGTTACTACCTGGTGCATACCACTTTTCGTATGTATCTAATACATCTTGGTACTGGCCAAGCTTTTGATAAATATGACTCACTAAAGTAAAGCTCAGTATTTTTAACTCTGATTCTTCATAGCCGGACAATTCAATTCTGCTTTGCTGCCACTGCAAAATATTGGCTGCTGATTGTTGTAATTGTTGTTACATCTTGCGATGCTCAAGACTCTATCGTATGTAATAAAAAAGGGCGCTTCCTGAGCGCCCTGCTATTTCACTAATTACTTATTTTACGATTTTCATTTCATCTAGTAAGTTTTGTGCATTATCTACTTTGTCCATCACCCACAGCATGTAACGTGAATCAACGTGGATTGAACGATTAAGTGCTGGGTTATAATCCCAATCGCCAATGATACTTTCATACACACCATCAAACAGTAAGCCTACGAGTTCGGCTTTGCCGTTAAGTGTCGGTGAACCTGAGTTACCACCAGTGGTATCAACATTTGATAAAAAATTAACCGGTACTGTGTTCATGCCACCGGTGTAGTCACCAAATATTTTAGCCTTGATTTGCTGCTGCAGTTTTTCAGGCGCGTTAAATGGGTCAACATCAGTATTTTTTGCAAGTAGCCCTTCAAGTGTTGTAAACGGTTTTGCAACCAAACCGTCTTGTGGTGAATAGCCTCCAACGGTGCCATACGTTACACGTAATGTGCTGTTAGCATCTGCATACACTGGTTTATTTTGTGCTTTATTAAACGCTATGATGGCACTCATTAGCTGTGGACGCGCAGCTTGAAGTTTACCTGCTAGCCCTTTGTCTTTATCTTCTTCAGCTTTCATTACGGCAAAGATCGCCTTCGCATATTGAATGAATGGGTCTTGATTTTGTTCAAGTTCAGCAAATGATTGCTGAGATAATGCAATGCGCACCTCTTCATCATTAAGTGTTGAATTAGCATACATTTTCGATAACAATGCACTGTGTTTTGCTGCATCAAAACCATTTTCTAACTTAAAAACTTTATCAACCTCAGCAAAACGCTCTCCTTTAGGCAGCGCAGCATAAAGCTCTAAAAAGTGTAGTAAAATTGCTTTATCAACTGTTGCATCAAACCGTCTGCTCATGCGCTTTAAACCGGCTTCAAAGCGTGGTAAATCGCGTTCTTGATAGCCTGATTCACGCTCGCTATCCGGTTTTTGTTGCTCATATGCTAAGCGATATAAACTACGTGCGGTACTGATCATTTGTGAACGGTGCACATAACCAAGCATACGATCACGCTCATTGTGCTGTTGCGACTGAGCCACCAGCGTTGATAAATCATTTAACACAGAACCATATTGTTTTTTACGCTTACGGTCGCTGTTTATCCACGCAGTTAGATCGTGTTCAAATTGCTTTTTGCGCTCATACATAGTGCCTTTATTAAAGCTTTCGATCATTGAACCGTAGTTTTTAATATAGTTATTGTAACCCGCAATAGTGCTTTCATAAGCAATACGCGCTTTACTGCCATCTTCTGAGTTTTCTTCAATTAAAGACACATATTTTGAATTATGCTCACGCGCTTTGGGGTAGCTGGTATTAAATACATAATCAACTTCAGCAGCAATGCGGTAACGGTTAGTGCGTCCAGGATAACCAGCAACCATTACAAAGTCGCCATCTTGCACGCCTTTGGCGCTGACACTTAGATATGAATCAGGCACATAAGGTACATTTTCTTCGCTAAATTCTGCTGGCTTGCCGTCTTTACCAACATATGCTCGATAAAATGAAAAGTCGCCGGTATGACGCGGCCACATCCAGTTATCGATATCGCCACCGTACTTGCCTACGCCCATAGCCGGTGCGTAAGCTAAACGCACATCTTTAATTTCTAGAGATTTGATTAAGTAAAACTCTAAACCCCCGTGGAATGAATACACATTACAGCGATAATTGTCGTCAGCTTCACATGCTGACACTAACGCTTTTTCGTTTTTCTCTAGCGCGTCGTAGCGCGCTTTTGCGCTGAGTTTTTCAGTGCCTTTTATTACTTTTTTGGTCACGTCAGTAACTGTTTTAGTTACATACACTCTAGAGCCTGGTGCTGCTGGTAAGTCTTCAGCTGGTTTTTTTGCTAAAAAGCCGTTTTCTAAAATATTGTTCTCAGGTGTTGAGTTATATTGAATCGAACCATATGCACAGTGATGATTAGTAACCACCAGCCCTTTTGGCGATACAAATGATGCGGTACATCCACCAAGGCTTATCACCGCATTCATTGGGAACTCAGTTAATTTAGAAATCGATTTTGCATCAATTTCTAATCCTTTGGCTTTTAGAATTGATTCTAGATCAGGAAGTTGGTGTGGTTGCCACATGCCTTCATCAGCAAATGTTGAGCCCGATACTACAATAGCAAGTGATGCTATGAGTGGTTTTAAACGCATTTTTTAATCCTTTTTATTGTTTCTATAACAGGTTACGCGTGCAACATTAGTAAGGTCAATATTTCTGCGACAAATAGCCCCACTTTTATGTAACAAAATACTGAAAACAAATACTCCTTCGAGCCTTGTTAGCAATAAAAACAACACAACAATGCAATCTTTTGGTCATTTTCAATAGCTAGGATTTAAATATTATTGATAATGCACGGCCTAACTATGACTGCTATTTTTTTGATCAACCTCGCTCGCTCAACCGAGCGATTAGCAAACAGCCAGCGACAATTAGCTGCACATGGGCTAAGTTTTGAGCGTATAGATGCAATTGATGGCGCCATGCTCACGCAAGCACAAAAAGAAATTAATTACAGTCCTAGCCTCAACAAGCAAACATATCACTACCCGCTCAGTGCTGGGCAGATTGGCTGTTATTTGAGCCATCGCAAAGCGTGGCAAACCATAGTCGATAGAAAACTTGATTACGCAATTGTACTCGAAGATGACTTTATCTTAGATTCAAGTATCGATAGTGCAATTAAAAATATTGAGCAACTACCGTTTGCTTGGCAGCTGATAAAACTCTCAGCTTATCAAAACCGTACTCGCAAAATCGCCTATCAAGTGCCGTTGCAGTTTGAGCAAAAATTAGTGATCCATAAAAAGTTGATGACAGGATGTTGTGCTTCTGCAATCAGTTATCAAGGTGCAAAACAATTATTAGCTGCCACTAAAACGTTTGCCCGTCCTGTTGATTGTGACCTACAACATATATGGGAAACTAAAGTAGCTGGCTATTCGTTACTCCCTTATCCATTCTCTCAAGATTGTGAGCAAGTAAGTGATATCAAATCACGTAGTAATACGCGCGAAGAGAAATCGTTTTTAGCGCGTAAAGGCCAGCAACTCAGTAGCGCAATAAATAATCACTTTGCTACGGCCGCATTTATAGCACAAACTAAGCGTGCATTACCCGCTGCTAAATACAAAAAAGGAGCCGCAGCTCCTTTTTACTCATCATAACTTAAACAAACAGTCGTTATTTTTTAGCTAAATTTGGATGCTCAACACCCATCCATGCTTTAAATAATGCCATTTGTTCAGCTGTTGCATCTTTATTTGCAATAAGTATCTTAGCTTTATCAAAATCTTCACTGAGCACTAATGTACTACTTTGCAGCGCATCACGGCGAATAAAGTCAATGGTTACTTTAGCACCTGCTTTGAAGGTTTCTAAGCTCGATTCTAAATCTTTGCTAACGTGCTTTTTATTAATCGCAACAATTTTATCGTCGCTGGTTAAACCAGCCCGCCATGCAGCACCATCGCGACGTACATGAGTAAGAGTCAATAACTCACCGGTATTTTTTGCCATCGCATCAACACTGGCAACGGCTTTTGCATCTTTTGGACGCGCTAACACTAAGCCGACTTTTTTAAACAGTGCCTCAAAATCAATATCTGCTGGTGCATCAACATTATTTGCCCACCACCGGCTGTAATCGCGGCCCGTTAACTGTTTTAAAATAGTTTTCACGTCAGTTGCAGTAAAGCCATGCGGCATTTTATATTGATTATAAAGTGCACGATGAACATCACGGTAGCTCTGTTTACCTTGGCTTTTTTCTAGTAAATCAATATCAAGGGCCATCGAAATCAATGCGCCTTCTGAGTAAATATTAGTACTGTAGTTACGCGCATGGTCACCACCTTGGTTAATCCATTTATCAAAACTGGTTTCAGTGGCACTTTGTACTTCACGCCCAGGTGATGATAAATGGCGATTAACTGTTTTAGTTAAGGTTTTAAAGAATTCATCCGTGGTTGATATACCTGAACGCACCATTAGGTGATCTTCAAAGTAACTAGTTGAGCCTTCAGCAATCCATAGCAACTTATCAAAGTTCATATTAGTATAATCATATGGAACCAAACCTTCAGGTCTATATGCTTTTACATTCCAAGTATGAATAAACTCGTGTGCTGCGGTGCTAATAAAAGCAAGATAATCTTTACGTGAGCCAAAACGATCACGTGGGCGTTGAATAATCGTTGAGTTTAAATGCTCAGTGGCACCACCTGCCCCAGAGGTTGCATGTACCATAAAGACATAACGCTGATAAGGGTACGCATCCCAAATAATATGCCCAGTAGCGACTAACTTTTTAAGATCGGTAAGCATTTGCTCAACATCGTAGTTGCCCTCGCCCCAGATCACTAATTCGTAATCTCGGCCATCTACGGCAAACTTATGGAGTTCATTAATACCAGTTTCAATCGGTGAATCAACTAATACATCGTAATCTGCTGCTTTAAAGCTATGTTTTGAGCCCGCATTATCCATACCAGAGACTGAGCGCCATGCTTTCGGCACATCGAGCTTAACCGTCACTGGCTCTTGACGAAATGATTCACTGAACATAAAAAAGCCCGATGCATCTATAAAGGCGTGGCTGTCATCGATATGACGTGCACGTTTACCAAGCTCATTAGCATAAACTTGGTAATCAATATTTACGTCGGCTGGCTCATTAAGATGAACTCGCCAAGTACTGGCATCCACTTTTTCCCATTTTAATGCTTTGCCATTCTCGTCTTTAGCTTCAAAAAAACGCACTCCATTGGCCAAGTTTAAAATTTCGTAACGGCCCGTACGCCAAGCTGGTAATTTCACGTCTAAATGTGCCTGCGCAGTTTGCGGAAATTCAACACTCACATTACCCAAATGATGCTCAGGTTGAGTAACAGTGAGTGAATAATTAACATCGGCCCATACCGAGTGAGATAATGCGGCAAATACTGACACAGCTAAAAACTTTTTCATAAAGGCTCTTAATTCTTTTATCCAGTGATTTTATTATGCTTGAGCCTAACAACGATGATGAGAAATGTGAATTAAAAGCGATAAATACACGTGCAGATAGGCCCGATGAATAAAAATCATCAAAAATGCTAAGTTTTTGACTTAGTAACTACATTTGTGCAAATTTTGTTGTAAACTTATGCAATAGAAATTTTTTCAATGGCGGTAATTATTAGTGTCACAACAGCTCGACGTTTTAAACAAAAAACTTAAACAAGCCATTGATACTCGCATGATAGTTGAACATGCACGTAAGCATCAGGTAGACACATTGACACACTTTGCGGCTAAGTTATCGTTAAGCTGTAAAGGCATGGACATTGAACTGGATAATCGCTTAGCAAAGTTTCGTAGTGCGCTTGCTAAAGGAGTAGATTTTGAAGTATTTTCCCCGCAAATAGACGAAATTCTCCTACTACTAAAAAATCAAGAAGCACAACAGGCTTCACATCAGCGCGAACTTCATAACAGTGTGCTCGATGCTGGCAAGTTACTGCAAAAAACCAAAGGGTTACCTGACGATGCACGCAGAACATTGCGCCACTTACTGGATCATGAACTGAATAATGTGCAATCGACGCGAGACTTCATTCCACTCCTTAACCGTTTAGTAGCTATTTATCATCAAGCCTTGCAAGTAAAACTAACTGTTTCTGAATGCCAGCAAAGTGCTATGCAACCTAATTTAGCAAAAGAGTTACTAAATTTAGCGAACGATTTAGTATTTGAAGATGAAGCGGCTGAGGAAATCAAAACCATAAAAAACAACATCTCTGAAACCGATTCAGTGGATGAATTATTAACCTCTGCGATTGATATTATTCGCATCATTGCCGGCAATATCAGTAAAGAGCGTCAATCCGCACAAAGCTTTTTAGTGTCATTGAATCAAACTCTTGAAGAATTACACCACTCAATTGTTTCTTCGAGTCAGCATTCAGAAGCAATGGGGGCTGAATTTGCTGCATTAAATAAGCGCATTGAAGATAAAATTAACAACCTAACAACGCAAACCCAAAATGCCACGTCAATTTCATCATTAAAAGCGTTAGTTGATAACGAATTAAAATCGTTAAGCGAAGACTTAATTGAAAAAGAACGTCTCGAGCAGCAAGATCGCGATATGTTGTTAAGCAGTTTTCAAGAGATCAATCAACGCATTGGCAGCCTCGAAACTAAATTATCTAAATATAAAAAACGCCTGCATAAACAACGTTTTAAAAGTTTGCTTGATGGCCTGACCAAGCTGCCAAACAGAGCCGCATTTGATGAACGCTTTCATCATGAATTTCATTTGTTTGCAGTACAAGAATCCGATGTGACCCTAGTGGTGATTGATGTTGATCACTTTAAGTCTATCAACGATAAATACGGTCACAGCGCAGGCGATAAAACACTGCAAGTGATTGCTAAAGCATTGCAAATGTCAATTCGTAAATCTGATTTCATAGCCCGCTACGGCGGTGAAGAATTTGTGTTATTAATGCCAGGTATGCCTTTAGAACATGCCAAAAAACCTCTTGAAAAACTAAGAAAAGCAGTGAAAGGAATTCCGTTTAAGTTCAAAGATAAACAGGTAGAGATAACGGTTTCTGTCGGAGCCACTCAGTTTAAAAAAGGTGATACCCCATTGGGCGCTTTTGACCGTGCCGATGATGCCCTCTACAAAGCAAAAAATACCGGTCGTGATCGCTTGTGTATCAATAAATAACAGCGACCGACCTAGTGCTTTTTATAGCAAGGAGAACGCCTATGTTAATACAGTTAAACCCGACAGGTGTGTTAGATTTACTGTCGCAGCTTGAAGTTGATTTATTAGAGCAATCGTCTACCAGTGAGCGTTATAAGTTATTTAGAAACTGTGCGCTAGCTGTTCTCAATGTTGGCAGTCATACTGACTCCAGCTCAGAGATTTACAATAAATATCAAGATTTTGATATTCGCTTACTAAGTCGTGAGCGAGGCATAAAAATTGAGCTACTCAATCCTCCGACTACCGCTTTTGTTGATGGTGAAATAATCACAGGGATCCACGAGCATATTTTCTCTGTTATTCGTGATATTTTATTTATTTGTCAAAAATACGAAAAAGATTTAACCGAACAAAAAGCCATTACTCATATGGTGTTTGATATGTTGCGTAACGCCGCAGCGCTTCGCGTTAATAGCGATCCAAGTATGATTGTCTGCTGGGGTGGTCATTCAATTAACGAAAACGAATATAAATACACAAAACAAGTGGGCTACGAGCTTGGTTTACGTGGCTTAAATATTTGCACTGGTTGCGGCCCAGGTGCTATGAAAGGTCCAATGAAAGGCGCCACTATTGGCCATGCAAAACAACGCAACACTAATAACCGCTATTTAGGCCTGACTGAGCCCAGTATTATTGCCGCCGAACCACCGAATCCAATCGTCAATGAATTAGTTATCCTTCCAGACATTGAAAAACGCCTTGAGGCCTTTGTACGCACCGCCCACGCTATAATTATTTTTCCTGGTGGTGCGGGTACTGCTGAAGAGTTATTGTATTTGCTTGGCATTTTACTTCACCCTGATAATGCTAAACAGTCGTTACCAGTTATTTTAACTGGGCCGAAAGAAAGTGAAAATTACTTTAGCGAATTATGCCAATTTATTGAAATGACGCTTGGCAAAGAAGCTCTTGATAAATTTGAAGTTATTATAGACAACCCAGAATTAGTTGGAATGAAACTCAAATCTGCAATGGCGAATGTACGTGATTACCGTAAGAGCCAAGGTGATGCCTATTACTTTAACTGGACGTTAAAAATTGAACATGAATTTCAGCAACCTTTTGCACCAACCCATGAAAATATGGCTGGGCTTGATCTACATTTAGACCAAGAAAAGCAATTGCTTGCAGCTAATCTACGGCGTGCATTTTCTGGGATTGTTGCGGGTAATGTAAAAGACGAAGGTATTCAAGCCATTAAACAGCATGGTCGATTTGTTATTAGTGGTGAGCCAACGTTAATGAAAGCCATGGATACACTACTACAAGCATTTATTGAGCAAGGAAGAATGAAACTCCCTGGTAGTCAATATGTTCCATGTTATGAAGTCAAAGCATAAGGGTTAATGTATTCGTGTCAGGTCAGTTACTTTTAATCGATGCGCTTAATTTAATTAGGCGCATTTATGCAGTTGATAGTAATCAAAACAAAGGCAGTGATGAGCAAATGATAAATACCTGCTGCGCGCGGGTAGCTAACGCCTGTGAAAAACTTATAAAGATCACCCAAGCAACGCATGCTATTGCAGTATTTGATGGCGATAAAAGCTGGCGATATCATTACTACGCACAGTATAAGAGTAGTCGTGCTTCCATGCCTGAAACTCTGAAAAATTCATTAGATAAATTTAAACAGGCGATTGAGCAGACGGGTATTGTAGTGTTTGCCCCAGTAAACGATGAAGCAGATGATATTATTGCCACATTAGCCGATAAAATGGCGAAAAATCAGTTATATTGTACCATTGTCTCCACTGATAAAGGGTTTTTACCTAGCTTAAATAATTATATAAATGTGTATGATTATTTTAAAAAAGAATATTTAGATCATCACTCTATCATACAACGCTTTGGCGTTGAGCAAGCTAGATTAATTGATTTTTGGGCCATGGCTGGTGATAAAACCAATGATATTCCAGGTATTAAGGGAATTGGCACAAAAACAGCACAAGAAATTATTAGTAAGCACGCAGATATAACATTGGCTGCAGAGGATGAGACGCTTTCTGCTGCGGTGCGTAAAAAGTTAGCAATAGGCATGGCTGACTATATTACCTCAAAAAACTTGGTTGCTTTACGTACAGATATTAACTTAGGCTTTAGTTTAAAGCAGTTAAGGCTCAATTAATCGCATTCACGTAGCACTGAATTTGAACTATGCGTATACTGAATTTAAGTATCAGCGTAAGAGTGCACAATGTTTAAGAAGGTTTTCCGCTATCTCATATTAGGTTTAGGTGTATACGCCTTGATCGCCACTTTGGTCATTAATTTTTATAAAGATGATCCGCAGGCGATGATCTGGCAAGACCGAGAAGCGTTCAATAAACGTTATATCGCTAAATTAAGTATCGCTACACCGACTAACTTAAACACTGTATTAGAGTATTTAGGCAGCCCTGATCTAACATTCGCTAAACGTGATAAAGAGGAAGTATGGCAAATTATTTTTTACCGTACTCAACATATCAAATCAGATGGGATCACGACAATGGATGAGTGCACCGGTTTACTATTTAGAAATGGCCAGTTAATTTTTTGGGGCCCAAATGCATTGGATGCATTTGAACAACGCGGGTAATTGATTACTTATGGATGAATATTGCGCACAAGATCTTGCCAGCGTCTTTGAAAAAACTCACCAAGTATTAAGTTTTTATCATAATAAAAATCAGTGGTCACAAATTTATCCGCTGTTGACACAACTGGCTGAGCAATATTATAAACTCTATAATTCACATCCAAATGCGATGCAAGCCCAGCTTACTTTATATGTAACAACCCATGGTTATACAACCAATTTAGTGGTTAATCAATGTGTTATTATCTCCGCTTTTTGTCGCAGTTTAAGTTATGACAGTAAAATCAGCCAATTGCTTATTTGTGTATGTTTAACCAACTATTTATGTGTGCAAACACAAACCAATAAATTGGCTCTTCGCCAACCACTTACCCAGCAAGAAAAAAAGCAATGGCAGTCGCGTCATCAGCTAGCAGTAAAATTACTGCAATCTGCTAATATTGCCACTAACCATATTGCGTGTATTTTAGCGCGCTTAAATAAGTATAAGCAGGCCTTGCTAAGCACGCCAAAAATCATGATCTATGATGGACCAACGACGTTAGTTGCGTTAGCAAATATTATTGCGATGAACATTACCTATCGTACCCAAAATGATCATATCGATATCTATAAAGCAGTGGCTGATATTTATATTCGTACTCCCAACCTGTTTGCTCAACAAGCCTTAAAAGCACTAATTGGTCATTTTGGCCCTTACCTGCCAGGCTCGTTGGTAAATTATAACGATCAGCAGCTCACTTATATTGGTAAAAACCACCAGCAACGGGATTTGTTAATTGCTTTACATGAACAGCAAAAAACCAAATGGTACAGTGTCAAAGCAAAGCTAGAATCGCATTCAAAACAACGCCCAAGTAAAGACAAGCGATTATTGTTTAGCGTATGGTTCAATGAGCACATAGCCCCTCCTATTGAAATTGTAAACCTTGAAAAACAACAATTACTAATGTTGATAAGCCAAGTCAAAGTGCAAAAAGAATACTCATACAGTGCCCTTGCTAAATTACTTAATAATCATTCTGCAACAATTGCATTACTCCGTGAAGCAGTAAAACCTTATAATAAAGAACAGCTACCAGGCAAAGACTTACGCCATTGTTTATCAATGGTCGGCTTATATAATGCGCCAGCAATCATTCAACGAGTGCTCTTTGAGCAATTAGTAAACTACCAAACACATCCATTAATGCAACATATACGATTACGCTTACAGGCAATCATAAGTTTATTAAATCAGCTGGTAAGTCGAGATCAATACAGCCAGTTCGAGCACCTAGCTCTGCCTATTTATGGTTACGTAAATTATTTGATTGAATACTGTAGTACTACAATTAGCCGTAAAACAGTGTATGAACACTCACCCAAAAGTGATGTAAGTATGCCTTTTGCGTGGCTATTTGGTGTCATGGATCATGATAGTGATCATTTATCGGCTTATTTACTAGAATTGCTTGGTAACAACCCATGGACACAAGCGCTTTTAGATGCTGAGCAGCAAAAAAAACAACACTTATCTGCAGAAGCACAATTATGGGTTGCAATAAAACTCGTCGTTATTAAGGTGTATCAACCCGACGCAATACAAAGTAGTTGGCAAACACATACTTTTGAACAAGTGTTAAAACGCTTAGATTGGCAGTCCAGCGAGGATTTTTATACTCAGCTGCCAAGCCTAAGTTTAAGCAATAGTGTATGAATATTTATTAGCCATTGTGACTAATTTAGCGCGTTTTCGCGGGTTTTACTGGCAAAAAGTTGAATAAATTGCTATAAAAGCCGCTTGTATTTTCAAACTCATTCACGTAAATAATCTAACAAGTAATCGCTTAATACCAATCGTGTTAAGTTACTAGCCATTTATAGCGACAGATAAATAGAGTGATAACAAGGCATAAATTTCGATATGTAGTTGTTCTACTTGAGAAATTCATAACGCAGTTAGCGCTTTATTTAGCACGCTAGAATGGTTAAATATTTAAGTCGATTGGTATAATAATGCGTCACATTTACGTGCATTTCTAACTCGTAATAGGAAAAGTTCATGGCCAAACAAACCATCACAGTGATCAAAGGCGACGGCATCGGTCCGAGTATTATTGATTCAGCCCTTGAGATCTTAACAGCCGCAGGGTGCGATTTTGATTATGAATTCGTTGATGCAGGTCTTGCTGCCTTAGAAAAAACCGGTGAATTATTACCACAAGATACCATTAATACTATTGCGCGTAATAAAATCACTCTTAAAGGCCCACTAACTACGCCTGTTGGTGAAGGTTTTACTTCAATCAATGTAACTTTACGAAAGCAGTTTGGTTTATACGCCAATGTACGCCCAGTTAAGTCATTTGTTGGCACTAAAGCACGTTATGAAGACATTGATATCATCACGGTACGTGAAAATACGCAAGGTATGTATTCTGGTTTAGGTCAAGTGACATCTGAAGATGGTAACGAAGCACAAGCGATGTCTATGATCACCCGTGAAGGTGCTGAGAAAATCGTTACTTTTGCCTACGAACTTGCCGTGCGTGAAGGCCGTAAAAAAGTAACAGCGGTTCACAAAGCTAACATCTTAAAATCAACATCAGGTTTATTCTTAAAAGTAGCCCGTGAAGTTGCGGAACGTTATCCTGAAATTGAATCAACTGAAATGATTGTTGATGCAACCTGTATGAAACTGGTAATGAGCCCAGAAGAGTTTGACGTTATCGTTACTACAAACCTGTTTGGTGATATTTTATCAGATTTATGTGCGGGTCTTGTAGGCGGTTTAGGTATGGCACCTGGCGCTAACATTGGTGAAAATGCAGCTATCTTTGAAGCCGTTCACGGCAGCGCACCTGATATTGCAGGTAAAAACCTAGCAAATCCAACCTCTGTTATCTTAGCATCTATTCAAATGTTAGAGCATTTAGAAATGGGCGAAACTGCAGAGCGTATCCGCAGTGCTGTAGCAGACGTAATTAAATCGGGTGACCGTACAACTCGCGATCTGGGTGGCAGCCACGGTACTACTGATTTCACTCAAGCTGTTATCGACCGTTTATAAACCAAACCTAGATTATTATCATGCTAATAAAAGCCAGTATTTACTGGCTTTTTTGTAACTTAGTTTATGCTTGCCTCTTTGTTCGAAAACTCAGTGGTAGCAGTAACAATAGCCAAAATATACTTCCGCCACTGGAGCCGGAACTGGCAACTTGTTTTTGCACTGTTACCGTAAGCTTGCTAGCCGGTAAGGTGTTTTTTATGCCATTTGCAGAGGTATCAGTCACGATCAGTGCCACCCTATAGCTTCCTGCTTGGCTATAAGTGTGTGAAGGATTAGCACGTTGGCTTACAGCACTGCCATCTCCAAAATCCCAGCTGTAAGTATAGTTATTAAACCCGCCTTTAGTATCACTGCTAAAATTAACCAGTAAATCTTTTGCACTGTAACTGGCCTGTGTTGTAAGTAATACATCTGCCGATACTCGGGTTGCTAAAGACTGCGCCACGCCATTTGCATCAGTTACAATAACGCTCAAGGTATAGTCACCACTGTACTGATAGCTGTGGTTAATACTCTGCCCTTTCGCAGTTGAGCCATCACCTAATTGCCACGCATAGTCATAAGGTGCTTGACCCCCTGATATAGTGACTTTTGCAGTTACATTGCCTTTCTCTATATTGGTATCCACGCTGGAAATTAATAACGGCGCAGTAAGCACAACAGTCATCGATTCTTGAAACTGCTGCCCTTGTTCATTAGTACGAGTAAAACTCACAGTGTAGCTACCATAATCGGCGAATTTATGGCTTGGATTCAATTTATCACTGCTTTGGCCATCACCAAACTGCCAATTAAAACTATCGGTTGGGGTCAACGCCATTCCTTTAATTTCAAAACTCGCTTCGAGATCATTAGTAACTGCATTGATCCCAGACTGTCGGGTATAGCCTAAATTCAATTCAATTGAGCTATTATCAATCGCTTGCTCAACAATAGAAAAATTAAAACCAAACGGTAAAACTTTTACACCAGAGGCCGGTTGCGTGGCAAAACTGTAATCATTATTATCATTAAACTCAGCAATTGCTGCTAACTGTGTATCACCTAAACCTTGGCGCTGATCATAAAGACTAAAAGCAGCATCTCTCAACTGGATCGTAGTACTGGCAGGCGCGCTACTGTTACCTTTTGCAATGGCATTTTGATCGGCATCAACAACCAGTATAAACCCATCACCAATATGCTCCGGGGTATTATTATCTGTATACTGCTCATTAGCAGACCAAAGTAATAAACCTGGTGAATACTGCTCAACTTGTAAACCACTATCAATCCCTAAATAACTACGCAACTGTAAATAGTAATTGTGTGGTTTTGCATAGATGTGCTCCCCCACTCTGCTAAAACCATCAAGTTGTGCTTGTGTTGGCTGCTCTGCGTTATCTTGCCAAACGAACGTATTACCTTGGCTAATGGCCATATCATCAACCACTAGACCAAAATAATGAGTATACGTGTCCGTTTTATAGTTAAAACTAAGTGTGATTGTTTGACCAGCATAAGCTGATAAATCAAAACGATGCCGTAAATAATTATTCGGCTGCTGAGCGTCATTTACTGAACTTGAAGACCCTGTTATATACGGACCAATGTCTCCATAAAATGGATTAACCGCTTGGGTATATTGTGACGCAATAGGTTGTGCGTTTACTAATACTTGAGCATAATCATAATGTGTTTCAATGCTGTAATAGGCACTTAAATCAAGATAAGTAGGCTGCATACTTACAGGTAAATTGACTGTAAATGTCATACTTTGTGAAACATTGTCACCACTGCCTGAATAGTATTGCAAGCGCCCTTCTACCGCTGGATAAAATGGTTGTAAATTGGTTGGCAGGATGATTTTTAACTGGTTTAATTCAGTTGATACACCACTACTATGGCGAACTATTTGCTGTTGATTGGTGGCGATTTCGTCTAACGATATCGTCGTTTGATTAAGCCAGTTTCCTTGGTAACGGTTTTGTAAGTATTCGAGTGCATAAGGACTGAACATAACCGGCTGTGAGCCACGAGGTGAACCGGCCCAACTACCACCAGACATAACTGACCAAAGCGCCACAGGCTCACCAAGCGCACTGCCGGTTAAATCATATTCATCAGGCAAACCTAAATCATGACCAAACTCATGTACCACCACGCCAATACCAGCATCGATAGGATTGATAGTATAACCAAATAAACGAATACTACTGCCATCAACCGCACTTGGCTGATTGTTTTGATCGTACACATAAAAACGATGTGACCAAATCGCATCAGTACCCAGTACGCCACCTCCGGCTTCTTCACCTATACTTGAGTGGAAAATCATAACATGGTCAATAATGCCATCAGGTTCATTGGTGATCCCGTCACCATCACGATCATCCAAATCCGTTAAATCATAATCTGCTAAGTTAATATTAAATTTGGCTACGGCTTTTTCTACCGCTTCTTTCACTAAACTAGGTGCATCAATATCATTATTATCCCCTTGGCGTGCACCATAGCTTTTCGCATCATTATCGGCGGTTACCCAGCCATAAACTTGCCCCGTAAATGCTAAGCTCTCCCCAGAAGCTTGCTGATAGTATTGATAAGCTGTTTGTAAAGTTTGCTGCTGTGGTCCTGAGTAACCATCTGTAGCGAACAACATTTGTTGATAATGATGTTGACTATAGCTTGGGTAGTACATATCGCTATCTGCTGCTGATAAGCCATTGTTATCATGAGGTAAGTCAGGGAAATCAACCAATATAGCTAGCACTTTTACGGTATTTTTCTTTGAGTTAGGTAGCTGCGAAGACACACTCGCCAAGCGCTGAGCCATTTTGCGTTGCTGAGTTAAAACTTGGGGATTAAGTTGCCGACGTGAATGCATCGATTCACCACGGCCAATATAATCAGACAATAATTTGTCATGCGCTAATTTATCATCAAGCTGTCCGCGTTTATCTAACCAATATAAGATCCGCTCCTTATTAACGACACCAATATCAGTTGGGCTACTATTTTGTGGTTTTGCCGCACTATGTTGACTTAACAATGCCAAAGTCAGGGCACATAACAATTGGGAGTATTTCACAAGAACACCTATCAACAACTTCATAACGATAATAATAGCGAATAATTTACATGCTTACATTACATTTATAAGTACACCGTAAATACTCCAACACTTCAAAAAGCATAATTCTTTGTTTTTTACGGTTAAAAACGCAATTTAAAGCAACTTTTAAATCTAAAAACAATTAATTTGGAATTTTAATGCAGCATTGCCATTTTGACTGTTGACATTAGCTGGCAAAACCTTTAAAAATAAGGCTATTAAATTTGTAGAGTTAGTGTGTCGTTTGGCTATCACGACGCAACAACCCATTAGAACTTATACAACAAATACCGAGAAGAAAAACATTATGAAATATCAATTTCACCTAGTCACTGTACTCGTACTGGTCTTAGTTTTAAGCCCAGCGGGGATGTATTAGAAGGTGAAATCGCTTTTTAAAAACCCCCGCCCTAAGCGGGGGTTTTTTTATGCATTTAAATTACACGGTAATGGCATAGAATAAATGGGGAGTGCGTGCAATAGCACATTATTACTCATGATAATAATCAATCGGTAACAGGCACACAGAGGAATGAGGATGACTACACAACAATATAATGGCTCCGAACTAGTTGTTCAGGCATTAAAGGCATTAAAGGTAAAATATATATTTGGCTATCCCGGTGGCTCAGTATTAGATCTTTATGACGCATTATTTCAGCAAGATGATGTTGAGCATATTTTAGTTCGTCATGAGCAAGCAGCAACCCATATGGCTGATGGGTATGCACGTGCCACAGGTGAAGTGGGCGTCGTATTAGCAACATCAGGTCCAGGTGCGACAAACTGTATCACGGGGATCGCTACAGCCTATATGGATTCTATTCCTATGGTTGTGCTATCCGGTCAAGTGCCGACTAACTTAATTGGTGATGATGCATTTCAAGAAACCGATATTGTTGGTTGCTCTCGGCCAATCGTAAAACACAGTTTTAACTGTCGTAGCGCAAAAGATATCCCTAAAATTTTAGCTAAAGCATTTTATATTGCAAGTACTGGACGCCCAGGTCCTGTGGTCGTAGAGCTACCAAAAGATATGTTAAACCCTGCACTTAAATTTGACTTTGAGTTTCCAGCAACCACAGAGCTGAGAACCTATAGTCCAAATACCAAAGGCCACCCAAAGCAAATTCGTAAAGCCGTTGCCGCTATTTTAGAAGCTAAAAAACTGGTCATTTACTCTGGTGGCGGGATTATTATTTCTAACACTTCAGAGCAACTGACTCATTTGGTTGAATCGCTCAATGCCCCAATCACTAATACCTTAATGGGATTGGGCGGTATTTCCGGTGTTCACCCTAATTTCGTTGGTATGCTAGGGATGCACGGGAGCCTTGAAGCAAATAAGGCGATGGCAAATGCCGATGTGATCTTAGCTCTAGGTGCCCGATTTGATGACAGGGTAACCAATAATGTGAAGAAATTTTGTCCCCATGCGACGATTGTTCATGTTGATGTTGATCCAACCTCTATTTCGAAAACGATCAAAGCTCACATTCCAGTCGTCGGATGTTTATCAACCGTACTTGAACAATTACAAACAGCCATAGATAAAAGTCCGATCAAAATTGATCGAAGCGCGCAAGAAGATTGGTGGCGTCAGATCATTAGCTGGCGTGAACAAAAATGTTTAAGCTACAGCACTGCAGGCGATAGAATAAAGCCTCAGGCCGTCATTGAAGCAATTTATAAAGCCACCAATGGTAATGCCTATATAAGCTCTGATGTAGGTCAGCATCAGATGTTTGCAGCGCAGTACTACCCGTTTAAAAAACCTCGTCAATGGATCAACTCAGGGGGTCTTGGCACTATGGGCTTTGGTCTACCTGCGGCTATGGGAGTAAAACTTGCGTTTCCGGATAAAGAATCAGTGTGTGTCACCGGTGATGGTTCGATTCAAATGAACATTCAAGAGCTTTCGACATGTTTACAATATAACTTGGCTGTAAAAGTAGTGTCACTGAATAACCGCTCTTTGGGTATGGTGCGTCAATGGCAAGATATGGTCTATGGCGGTCGTCACTCATCGTCGTATATGGAATCATTACCTGATTTCGTCAAACTTGCTGAAAGTTATGGCCACGTAGGTATTCGCGTTAATACCCTTGAAGAATTACAACCCGCTATCGATAAAGCCATGGCGATCACTGACCGTTTAGTATTTTTAGATATTCTTGTTGATGAAAATGAACATGTATACCCAATGCAAATTAAGCTTGGAGCAGTTGATGACATGTGGTTACGTAAAGGAGTGAAAGCATAATGCGTCGTATATTATCTATTTTACTTGAGAATGAACCAGGCTCATTGTCGCGTATTGTTGGTCTGTTTTCACAACGAGCTTATAACATTGATAGTCTAACCGTTGGCACAACTGATGATCATTCTTTATCACGTATTACTATCACCACCATGGGTGATGACCGTGTGGTTGAGCAAATCACTAAACAGGTTAATAAATTAGTTGATGTATTAAAAATTATTGATCTAACTGAAATGGCGCATATTGAGCGTGAGCTGCTATTAGTAAAAGTATTCGCTCAAGATGAAGCTAAACGTGCCGCAGTAACGCGAGTGGTAGATGTATTCCAAGGTGCTATTTTAGACATGGGTCGCAACAGCTACACATTACAACTTGTTAGTAGCACGGATAAAATTGAATCGTTTTTAGATACCTTACGCCATGAGACTGACATAATTGAAGTTGTACGCTCTGGTGCGGTAGGCATTGGCCGCGGTGATAAAGCACTAAAGGCTTAAACCTTATGTGATCAGATACAAAAAAGGGCTAATTAGCCCTTTTTTATTTAACCAATCTAATTGATTAAGGGTTAACTTGATCTTTAAGACCTTTACCTGCTTTAAAGCTTGGGATAGTTGCCGCTGAAATTTGAATTTCGGCACCAGTTTGTGGGTTACGGCCAGTACGTGCAGCACGCTCTTTTACAGAGAAAGTACCAAAACCAACTAGTGCAACTGAATTACCTTCTTTTAAAGAAGAAGTAACAGCACCAGTGAATGCGTCAAGTGCGCGTGTAGCTGCTGCTTTAGAGATTTCTGCATCAGTAGCGATTTTTTCAACTAATTGAGCTTTATTCATTTGTTAAATTCCTATACGTTATTATTTTGCCTTCGCAAAACCTATCTTTATGCATTTTTTAAGTATTGGCAACAGCAAAATGCTTTTTTCGCGTAAATTCTTAAAAAATGAGTAAATTTTAAATAATTGCCCAAATAAATATTGATTTAAAGATTAACCAACAATGAACTTAAGCACTATTTACTAAATCAATATGGTAATTTGTTGATCATTCAACTTTTTCGATAACTAAGGTTACTTGTCCAACCTCAATGCCAAACTTATCAATAGCTGTACGGTTAATCAAGCGCGATTGTGTTACCAGATACATCCAATCATCTAAATTAACCTCAATGGTGTCATCTCCATAGGGTAATTTAAGGGTATATTGCCAATGAAATACACTGCCATTACTTTTTCCTTTCGCGATACCTATCACATCACCTGCGGTGCCAGTTAAACTATTGTCAGCATTGAGTGTTATGTTCCACACTCGGCGTTGGGTTTCACCATCGTCGTAAACAAAATCTTCCTCTATAACGCCGTTATTGCCATTCCAGCTCGCATTCATGTCAACGACCATCTTACGGGTTAATTCACCTTTATAATCTTGGACAACGCCATAGGCTTTCAATTTACCAGTAAAGAATTGTTTAAAATTAAATTCTGGCTGACTTCCTTGGTAATACTCAACGTCTGGCGCAGCACAGCTGCTTAATAAAAATGTGCAACTAAGTAAAAGTAATATAGTAATTCGCTTCATGTTATTGCCCTATAAGTTGTTTTCGCATTTGTGGCTCAGAGGTATTAACATCAAGCCAAATAGCTAAAAAGTCATCACCAAAGCCCCTGTGTTCTATAACACCAAGCTTTTTATCATTAAAATAAAATGTGCCAACACCGTTTTCATCGGTAATGAATGATAGCGATTCGCCTTTTTTGATATCTGGCCAAAGCGCACTTAACTGTGCATCGTATTTATTGATGATCTCTTTTTTGCCCAAATGCTGCCATTGTTCGTTCGTCGCTTTGATTATGTCTTTGGCAGCAAAATCGCGTAAATAGGTCAATGTCAGTTTAGTGGGGTGATTGCCAAACTGATAGGTTCCCGATGGGGTTGCTAACTGCGCCTGATAAACATCCCAAAATAGATATTCAAAACGAGCCTCACCGACCACTTTAAAATCAACAGCAAAGCTTCGGCTGCATACCAATACACTTAAAATAATTAGCCCATTAGTTAATCTTGCTATCATTACCGGACTCCAAATGTCTAAGTTAAATAGTTACCCTGTATGTTCATTTATGTTCAGAAACTAACAGGTATTTTTTGTTATATGCGTTTATCATCCTGATAAAATTGAACATAAGCGACCAAGCAAAACCATATATAAGCCAAAATTGCCAAACTACAGGATGAACCTCTAACGCCCCAAAGCGTGCTCCGGCAATATAACTTGCTGGGGCAAAAACAGCACAGAATAACAGCGCTAAATACCAGGGCATACGATGCAAAAATTGCATTGACGTATTGATGGTTAAGAGTAAAGCACACCAAAGTAATACAAACCACACTGGAAAGGGCGATATACTAAAAGATAAAAAGCCAACCTCAACCATCAAATATTCAAAGCTTAACGAGATCATTAAGCCATAGCACAGTAACAGCATATCTTGTTGCTTTTGCTGCGACAGGCATAGCATCACTATGATGATTAATAAAATCGGTATAATAGCGCGCTGCTCAAGGAATAATGCTAAAAACCACACTCCCTGAAACAGCAAAAAATTAATAGCTGAGCGCAATGTCATCACTTGAATGGTTAAAACGCGGTTTACGGGCAACTAAATGTACAGTACTGGTTACTCGTGCCCTAAATGCGCCTTCACAGTAAGCTAAATAAAATAACCATAATCGATAAAAACGCTGATCGAACTTAACTTTGTCGATTTCTGGCCAGCTTGCGATAAAACGTGTGCGCCAATCAGCTAAGGTTCTTGCATAATGAACACCAATATCGTTAATACTGTGTACCACCATGTCTGATTGACTTTTTATTTGCTTATTCATTTCATCAATACACGGTAAACAACCACCTGGGAAGATATACTGCTGAATAAAATCAGAATTTTTCAGGTAATGTTGATAGCGTTGATCAGCAATTGTAATTGCTTGGATCAGCATTGCACCACTGTCTTTGAGTAAGTCATTACATTTTTTAAAAAAGCTGGGGAGGTATTCATGACCAACCGCTTCTATCATTTCTATTGACACTAACTTATCGTAACTGCCTTCGAGTAAACGATAATCTTGTTTCAATAAGGTTATCTTATCTTCAAGCCCCAACTGGGTAATTTTTTCTGCCACAAACGCATGTTGCTCATCAGAAATAGTTGTAGTAGTAACGTGGCAGTCATAATGTGTTGCAGCATGAATGGCAAATGCTCCCCACCCTGTACCAATTTCAATAACCGTTTCACCGGGTTGTAAATCTACTTGTTGGCAGATCAAATCAAGCTTATGGCTTTGTGCTAGCTCAAGAGAAGCGTCTTTTGATGGGTATACAGCGCTTGAGTAAAGCATTTCAGTGCTTAAAAATGATGAATACAACTCATTGCCTAAATCGTAATGAGCAACGATATTTTTCTTTGAACCTTGCTCAGAATTCTTGTTTCTACGGTGGTTTATTCGATTATAAAGATTACTAATAAACGCAAACTTACGTTCAAATTGATCCAGTTGAGCCTGATTAATGGCAAAAATCTCAATCAACTGAGTTAAGTTAGTACATTCCCACTGGCCTAAAATATAAGCTTCGCCAGCTCCGACACTGCCAGAGAGCGCAAATGCTTTATACATTGCCGGATTATTCACAACGACTTTAGCCTGTAAGTGACTTTGAGGATCACCAAAATGTTGAACATCGTTACCATCAACTAAGGTAATTGCGCCAACTTCAATGCTATCAAACGCACCAATGACTAACTTTTTATACAGCTTACTTAACAAGCTATTCGATGCGTTATCAGCTAAACTGGATACTTTTTCCATCCCATGACCTTCATTATTTTAGCTTATCAATTCTTGCCTGAGTGACCTAAAAAAGGCACTCGCTTACAAAATAGTTTGAACGCCTGGACGTAAATTCCTTTCATCACAGTGATTGTCATGGCAGGAAAACGTTTCAGTAACGCAGTAACCGCAGTCCGGCTGAGTGACTGGCGTTGTAAACGCAAACTGGCAGTAAATAATAGCGTATTGTCTTTTTTATTTTCTATATGGATCAAAGTGTTTTGCTTTGTTAAACGCACTTTCCAGTGGTAATCCATATCTAAATTCATAAATGGTGATACGGAGAAAGCCTTTTGAAAGTTCACTTTCTTGTGTAAATCAACTAAGTAATAATGTCGCTCGTTCCAGGGCGTATTACTTACTTCAGCAACCATGTAGGGAAAATCACCATCGGTCGTTTCATAAAAGAAGAAATTAACTGGGCTAAAATACACTCCAAAACAGCGCAGTTGTCCGAGCATGTAGACATTACTAAACGGATCAGTGATCCCCAGCTCGACAATTTTATTAATTGCACGTTGTTTTATTGGTTGTTGAGTATCTAAATCACGATTAAGATAATCGGATTGTTTGAATTTAAGCGCTTTAAAGCCTGTTGTTCCAAGCCAAGGGTGAACACCATCAAGTTGCTGAGGAGAATTAAGATCCACCCACATCATGTACAACTGATAATTAAAGCAATGCGCTTTAATTGCTAATCGGTGATGGCGAACATCTCCGACTAAAAGTGCACTATTCAAAATCAACTCCAAGTTTGCGAGCAACATCTACAGCACTTTTCACGCCGTCTTCGTGAAATCCGTTATACCAATAAGCGCCACAAAAATAACTATTGTTAACCCCATCAATAAGCTGTTTTTGCTGCTGAGCAGCAATCGACGTTTTATTGAATACTGGATGATGATACGTAAATTCTCGAAGTATTTTATTTTTATCAATTCCTTGGCGGTGATTAAGCGTGACACAAAATTGCGTTTTACTTGTTATGCCTTGCAAAATATTCATTTGGTAGGTCACAACGGCCGCTTTATCAAGATTATCGGTAAGTAGATAATTCCAGCTGGCCCATGCGGCTTTGCGTTTTGGCAGTAAAGCTGTATCAGTATGCAAAATCACTGAATTTTCAGTGTAGGGAATGGCTGATAAAATTGCTTTTTCATCTGTGCTTGGGTTTTCAAGTAAAGCGAGAGCTTGATCAGAATGACAAGCAAAAATAACTTTATCAAATTGCTCAACGGTACCATTTTTCAATCGGATCAACACCTGCTCCGGGGTGCGAAAAATAGACTGTATATCCGTGTTCAATTTTATTTTATCTTTAAAGCCACTGATCAATGGATTGATATATTCCCTTGAACCACCGGGAATAACATACCACTGCGGACGATTAGTAATATCTAATAAGCCATGATTGAAAAAGAATTTTACAAAAAACTCAACGCCAACATTACTCATTTCTTTAATACTTGTTGACCAGATAGCCGCGCCCATCGGCAAAATATAATGGTAACGAAAAAAATCATTAAAACCGTGTTGGTCGAGCAACTGACCTAGCATCTGCTCACTTTGGTAGTCGTTGTCATGATATAGTTTTTTACACAAGGTGTTAAAACGCACAATATCACTAAGTAACTTCCAAAAACGCGGACGAAATATATTGCGCTTTTGAGCAAACAAACTGGCAAAGGTGTGGCCATTATATTCAAAACCAGTTTGCTGATTATGTACGCTGAAACTCATTTCTGTCGGTTGACGTTCAACGCCGATGCGCTTTAACAGCTTTTCAAAATAAGGGTAAGTGCGATCATTAAAAACAATAAAACCAGTATCAATAGCACGCTTAACACCATCAACCTGTATATCTATCGTTGCGGTGTGCCCACCTATGTAGTTGTTTTTTTCAAATACCGTAATTTCATACTTTTTGTGCAACAAATGAGCGCAGCTTAACCCTGCAATTCCAGAACCTATAATTGCTATTTTTTTCAACGACTTAATCCTTTTGCAAGCATGAGCCAAATTGGCAGCGGCAGCATGCGTAAACATTTTAAAATAAGGGTAAAACGATAAGGAAAATGCACCTCTTTGCGGCGCTTAGCGACCCCTTTGATAATATAATTTGCCGCTTTGTCTGCAGTAACTGCCATTGGCATTGGAAAATCGTTTTTTTGAGTCAACGGTGTTTTAACAAAGCCTGGGTGCACTAAGGTTACGTCAATATCAGCTAAATCTATGGCTAAACTTTTTGCTAAGTAACTGACCCCAGCTTTTGATGCGCCATATGCTTGTGAGCGCGGTAACGGTAAATAAGTTACGCTTGAACTGACAATCACCAACTGACCACCGGGCTTTATCCTCGGTAGTAAAGCCTCAAGACAATAACCCATCGAAAGCAAATTAGTAGTAACAACGCGGGTAAACAATGCACTGTCAAAATTATGCGCATCATCGATATATTCACAATTGCCAGCATTAAGAATAACGCGATCAAATTGCGTATAAGCAATAGTGCTACTTCGTATTGCTTGTAAATCAGTAGCGTCAAACTGACAACTTTCAATATTCGTTAGTTGCGCAAGTTCGTTTAGTTTTTCTTGGTTACGCCCACAAGCGATAACTGTATCCCCGGCTTGCGCATACAGTTTCGCAAGTTGTTCACCAATACCTGATGTTGCACCTGTTATAAGCGTGATCATTATTCCGCTGCCTTATTATCTATGTATTTAATAATTGAACCGAGAATAGGGATATGTCGATAAAGTAATGCACCAGCATCAAAGTAGTCTTTATGAAGGCTGATTTTGTCACCAGTAAATGTTAACTTGCTGTGGCCTGCTACGGCAATTTGCTGGCCATTGCTAAGCTTTGGATGGCGATAATACATAGTCCAGTAAACAAAGGCATTATCGTCCACGCTAACAGCATCACTGATATCAAACCTGCATTCAATAACATTACTGTAAAGCTTAGCAAAATATTGATGTAAGTCAGCTAAACCATCGACTTCATGCAATGGATCAGAAAAATGAATCTCTGTAGCATAAATATCACTCAATAAATGTAGATTTTCTTTATTAAGCTTTTGGTATGTCGCAATAAATTTATCTGTTCTGTGGTTGCTCATATCATACCTTAAATGCATCAAGCGCTCGTAAGCGAGCGGTTTTATGATCAACGATTGCAGGCCAATAAACAGCTTTTGCTTTGCCGCTTTTCGCTAAATATTGATGTGGAAAATGAATTTGCTTATTCGGCACATTTTCCAACTCCGGTATATACTTACGAATAAAATGACCGTTAGGATCAAATCGTTCACTTTGAGTGATCGGGTTGAATATTCTAAAGTATGGCTGGGCATCGCACCCAGTACTTGCAGCCCATTGCCAACCGCCGTTGTTAGACGCTAAATCGCCATCAATCAAATGTTGCATAAAGAAACGCTCACCTTTACGCCAATCAATTAACAAGTGTTTGGTAAGAAAACTGGCAACCACCATACGTAAACGATTATGCATCCAACCTGTTTGAATAAGTTGCCTCATGGCGGCATCAACAAGCGGGTAGCCTGTTTTACCTTCACACCAAGCAATAAAATCCGCCTCATTAGTACGCCACTTTACTGGGTCATATTTCTCATTAAAGTTGTTATATTTATTAAGTTTTGGATAAGCCACAATTAAGTGACGATAAAACTCACGCCACACTAACTCGTTAACCCAAGTAAATAAGTTACTTTTAGAGCTACTTAACACATCGACATATTGTTGTTGTACAAGGGTTATTAATTGGTGAACGCTGACAATTCCTAAAGCTAAATACGGGCTTAAGCCTGATGTGCCTTTAATACTTGGAATGTCTCGCTGATCTTTATAGCTAAGTAATTTATCACTGATAAAGCGGGCACAGATTTGACTCAATGACGCATCATCAACTGGCCACTTATGTGAAGAATCATCGCCAGTAAGTAACCCTGAACCTTGCCAAGGTATTGGGCTAAACATTGTTGGGGGGGCGTGAAAATAAAAATGAGTATCTTGATATTGCTTTAGCCAGGCATTTTTAAAAGGGGTGAACACCTTAAACATCTCACCACTTTGATTCAGTACCGTTCCAGGCGGTGCAACCACATCACCATCACACAAGGTAACTGATATTTTAAGTTCATCAGCATGATGTAAAAATGCATTATCGCGCCCAACTTCATTAATTTCATATTCTTTATTGGCAAATAACTGCGTTACTGAATGTCGCTGGCAGAACTCACTTAACTGCTGCACACATCCGTCGTAATCACCCGCTTCAATGATATGCAAGGTGATGCCATTATCAGCTAGTAATTGACCTAAGAAGTTTAACCTTCGTTTTAACAAATCAATTTGTATTGAAGCAACGCTATGGCGCTGCCATTGTTGCTCAGTAATAAAAAATATAGCGTCTTTACAACCATTCTCGATTGCGTGATAAAGGGCATGATTATTAAAAAGGCGCAAATCGCGCCTAAACCAAAATACAGTGTTCATTAAATTCCGTAGCGTAATTTTAATTCGTTTGGATAAGGGTTGAAGTAAACTTGCTTTGCTAAGTATTCATTTGGATGCACTTTTAAATGATGTTTTAACAGTGTCAGCGGTACATACAAGGGCACTAACCCATCACGGTATTCATCAATCGCATCACGCAATTCTTGTTTTTCAATTTTAGATAAGTGTTTTTTAAAGTAGCCTTGTAAGTGCATTAATGTATTGCTGTTATTTTTACGGGATGCAGGTCTTTTCAGCGCTGCCATTAAACCTGCAATATAATCGTCAGCAAGCTGCTCAAAATCATCGCCAACATAGGTGCCCAGTAAATTACCAAGATCTTTATATGCCTGATAATTGTGAGCCATTAACAAATACTTATATTGCGCATGAAACTGCGTTAACCTATGCAGGGTTGCTGGCTGTTGACGCAATAATTGCCAGTTTTTATAAGTAAACACTCGCATTACAAAGTTTTCACGCAAGTGCATATCATTTAAACGACCATTTTCTTCACACGGTAACAATGGGTTGTGAGCCATAATTTGCGCAGCAAAAAAGCCCACACCTTCAGATGTATTACCAGTACCTGCCTCATTGTATATTTTGATCCGTTCCATACCGCAACTTGGACTTTTCGCACAAAAAACAAAACCGCTTAATTGTACAGCCTGCTCTGTAGCGACTTTTTTACCGTATTCAGTCAATTGTGGGCCAACATCACCACTGCCGTCAGGACGACACACTTTAATAGTTGCGCCTACTTTAACTTGTCTAATTGTTGGTCTTGGGATCGGTAGACCTACCGCCACTTCAGGACAAAAACGCTTATATTCAACATGTATTGCTAATTCATCCATGCAAAAATTTGATTTTTTATGGCCACTATCAAACCGAACTTTCTCACCAGCAAGGCACGCACTGATACCTATTTGAATAGTCGATTGCTGCATATACACTCCTAGTAAATCAAATTGCCAATTGGATTGAGCAACTTACTCAGTCCTTTATTAAAGTGTAGAGCACTACTGACTACCGTGTAACATAGACAACCTTTTTCTGTGATCGGAGTATGTTGATGACGACCATCAAGCCACATAAAATCTCCGGGCACATATTGACCCTCTTCATCACTAAACTCACCATCGAGTAATAAAGTCAGTTCAAAACCTGTGTGGGTGTGCTCTGGGATCTCGCCGCCTGCATCGATGTGCAATAAGCTAGAGCGCAGCGCACCATCATCGAGAGCGATACGAGAACGTGATAACTTACCCATTTGCATAAACTTACCATGTGAAATACGGGCAAGAGCACGAGGCAATTGATAGTTTTGCTGATTAACAAGGATAGTTTGTGGCGTCACTTCATACACTTCATCAACATCATCGCTGGCTGTGATTGCAGCAAATAATGACATCGCATCATCACTGAGCTCTTCATCAACAGACAAATCAGGTTGAGTAAAGATTGCATTGGCATTTTGTGCTTCCAAGCGTTTAACCTCCGCTTGGCAACATTCACACATTTCTACATGAATTGCTATGGCAATACTTAAGCTTGCTGGCAGTGACGCATTACAATACTGCGCTAATAACGCATCGCTTGGGTGATGTTTAATCATTGCGGTCTCCCATTTCATTGCGTAATTTTTGTAACGCTAGTCGTAAACGTGATTTAACAGTGCCTACAGGAATATTTAGCTGCTCTGCCAGTTGCTCCTGTGACATATCTTGAAAGTATACCCCTTTAACCACTTCCCGTTGCGCTTGGGGTAATTTATCCAAATAATTTTTCATTTGTTGGTTTTCAAGGTGATCGCTAAACTCGTAGTCTGAGCTGGTATGCTGTTCGACCAACGGCCAAATATCTTCACTGATATGCTCTTCTTTATTACTTTTCATTTTTCTAAGCATATCGAATGAGGCATTTCTCATTACGGTGTAAACCCACGTAGTAGCGGCACCTTTATCGTTATTGTACAGATGCGCTTTACGCCACACTGAGGTCAGCGTTTCTTGCACAAGCTCCATCGCCTGCGCATCAGAGTTAAATTGTTTAATACCAAAACGTTTAATCTTTGGCGAAAAATAAGTAAATAAATAAGCAAACGCTTGTTTATCACGCTTTACGGCGACAGCGGATAAGGCATCAGCGAGCTCTTGGCTCGGCGTTTCTGGCATGGCAGTATAATTACCTGTGTTAGGTTCACAACGTGTAGCTGGTTGTTGACTTACCATCTTAATATTCCTATTAGTTTTCTTACAGGATCAATACGCTGCAAAAATACAGAGGGATCATATTAATTAGGAAAATTCGTTATTGATCACAGTATGGAGGAAAGAGTGAATATTCGCAAAGTCAGATTTAAAGGCAAGTTGTTGTTTTTTATCAATTGAGATAGGTAAAAATTCAATCCACCGAGCAACAACCCAGTTAATCTCATCAAATTGAGTTTCACGGTATAAGTCGTTTAATTGCGGATTAGCAGCAAATAACCGCTGTAAAGCCGCTTGTAAGCATGCATCTTTGTCTACTAATAGGCGAGGTTGTTGAAACCAAAAAATGTTTTCAGTTGTCATTAACTGACCATAACGTAATTGTTGGTTATTTTCGCTTACATCGCTAATTTCAACCACCGATTTAGCAACTATATCTATCAATAATAGTCCTTGTTCATCTTGCAAAAAGTCAATAATATCAACTAAACAACCGTACCGAGGAACATTGAGATAACTATCAACATCATACTGGCAAAGTACGAAACCATGATCATTTTTAAGTGATTCTTTAACCATATCAAGATAGCGAGGTTCGAAGATACGTAGCCGCGTATACCCGTTTGGTAGAATAAATACCGGTAATGGAAAGATTGCACGTTTCATAAGGCTTACTACATCAGTTTAACTATGCATTACGTTACGTGCACCGCAGCGAATAAGATCAATGTTACTGGCTATTACTTATCTATATTCCAATCAACCTAAGTTTAGCCATTGCCCCACATTGCGCAGTAGTTCAACTGACGCATATGCACTTAACAAGCTCACCACAGGTGCTAACATTAAAGCTAATAATCCTAATTCGCTGCTCATTACCTTAACCCTCAACTTTTACTGCATTGCTAGTTGCAACGAGTTGTGATGTATTTTCCGCTACTTTAGCTGATTGTTCACTTTGCTGTGAAAGCTGTTCGGTTAACATTTTTTGCGAATCACTAAACAATGACTGTTTTAATTTGCTTTGTAATTCATTACTCGTACTTTCAATATAATGTGCGATGCTGTTGGATAGCGTTTGAGTGATGTCTAATTGACCGTCATTTGCACTTGCTTGTGTAGAACCAACAACCAAAAGTGCTGCAACAGATAGTTTGATAATGCTTTTCATAATGGTATTCCCTATTGTGTTATTAAGTTAGTCGCTATTACTTAATCAAAGGTTGTGCCAAGTGAGAAATGATTTTTAACTAATTGAAAGTAAAAACAATTTATAAAAAAATTTTAAAAACACATTCTTCTGAAAATATTTTTGACCATTAAACTGGTCAAATTAACCATTATTTGGTGTATTCCTTTGTTTGATAACTTTAGCGTACACTTGTACACTGAAATAGTTTATTACTATCTATGAGTATACTATGAGTGTTGTATCTGCTTATTCTGTAAAAGAAGAGCAACTTAATGTGCTTTCACATGGGGCTGGGGTTATTTTTTCACTCTATGTGTTGTGGGAACTGCTGACAAAATCGCAAAGTTATGCGCAGATGATCAGTGCCGTAGTGTATGGTGTGAGCTTATTTTTACTATTTTTATCGTCTACGCTTTATCACAATAGTCTTAGTTTACGTGCTCGCGCTATCTATAAAAAATGTGATCACTGTGCTATTTATCTATTGATTGCAGGTACTTACACTCCCTTTTTAGTGCTGTCTTTAAGTGGGCTGTGGGCAATTTTGCCTTTAATATTTATATGGTCCCTTGCTCTTGGCGGAGTGTGCTACAAATTATGCGTAACAAACCAAAACAAGAAAGTGTCACTAGCTACCTATTTATTAATGGGTTGGTTTGCAGTGGCTATAATTTATCCTCTGTATTTAAGCGTACCGCTCAATGCACTATGGTGGTTACTCGCAGGCGGAATTCTTTACAGCCTAGGGACGCTGTTTTACAGTGCTAAACAACGCCAATTTAGTCACGCTATATGGCATGTTTTTGTTATTGCGGGCTGTGTTTGCCATTATATTTCGATCAGCAAATATATATATTAATGTTACTGCCAACGATAAATGCGCATATTCACTTTGCCATTTTTAAAGATGATCCCCTCGCTTTGTAATAATTGATATTGCTTAAGGTATTGAGGGGACCCTTCAGGAAACGATATTTTACCTTGGCTATTGATCACTCGATGCCACGGAATAACTGAATCTTTAGGCATTAATTTTAGCAATCGCCCCACCAAACGCGCATTACTTGCAAGCCCAGCCATCGCAGCGACTTGTCCATAACTTGCAACGCAGCCAAGGGGAATATTCGCCATTACGGTATAAATTTTATCTTCTTTGCTTGCTTGGCTGTCATCCATTTAAAAACTGCTCGCTTGCTTGCTTAAAACCCTGCCAGATTGCGCGTGCAACTGGCCCGTGATGCACTGAATACTGCCTAAACACTCTAATTTGAGCACTAAATGTATGCTCTCTATCAAATATTTCAACACGTTGTAATAGCCCTGAGTCAAGCTCTGTTTGGCAATGAGCTAAACTTATCATCGCCCAACCTGCGCCTGAAATTAAAAATGATTTTAACGTAGCGATGTCGTCTATTTTCATTATCGCAGAGCCTTTTGAATAAGATAACCGCTCGGAGTCAAAACTCATCTCGCTTTCAAACATAGCTAAACAAGGATAATGCTGAAGCTGTTGATAATTAAGTTGCTTAGGCATTAAGTTATTTGCACACACCAGACCAATATCGAGCTTTCCAATAGGCATACTTTCTAAGTCCCCTGTGGCATGAAATAAATCAAACCACGGACCAATACCTAAATCAGCCTGTGACTTATTCACTTGCTCCAAAGAAGCAAAGCGTTTTCCACTGCTTACGCTAAACTCTGTACTTTGGTACTGGGTAAAAGCATCACAAATAATATCGTTATACTGTGACGCATGACAAAGTTGTTCGTAACAAATTTTAAAGTTAGCTTCATTACCAAGCGCTAATTCACTGGCTAGCTGCGTTAAATGAGATTGCGCATTGAGCAACAGTTGTGCTTCTCGATGAAACAATCGACCTTTTTCTGTAAGTGCTAACCGATATTGGTTACGATCGAGCAATTCAAATCCAAGCTCTGCTTCTAATTTTTTGATTGCTAACGTCAACGCAGGTTGCGATTTATGTAATACACTCGCCGCTTTTGAAAGGCTTTGGGTACTTACAATGGCATCAAGCATCCTTAATTGAACAAGATTCATAGCGTACTCTCGCAAATTTCATAAATTTTATTTATGATCTTTTTAAAATTTAATAATTTTTATTTTATATGTTTGCGGCGTATGCTGCACTCAATTTATGTTTTCATAACCACGGAGAAGACCATGAAACTGTCGCCAGTTTTAATCATAACGACATTAATGCTGAGTTTAGTCGCCTGTAAGGAAGCAAATATTGATACAGAGGTCGAGCAACCAGTTCGCCCTGTAAAATTATTTGCCATAAATAGCAATTCCGACGAGACAATTCGTAGTTTTCCAGCCGAAGTAGTGGCAAATCAAGGCTCTTACTTAGCCTTTCGGGTCAATGGTGAGTTATTAAAGTTCCCTGCACTGTCAGGTCAACACGTTGAAAAAGATCAGTTACTCGCTAAGCTCGATCCTGAAGATTTTCAACTGCAATATGAAGAGCGTAAAGCGCGATTTGAATTAGCGCAATCGCAATTAGAGCGCGTGGCGACCCTATTTGATAAATCTATCACTAGTCAATCAGAGCTTGATCAAGCCCTCGCTAATAAACAGGTAGCAGAATCAGCCTTAAAAATAGCGAAAACAAACTTAGATAACAGCGAATTGCGCGCACCTTTTAGTGGCACCGTGGCAAAAGTATTTGTTAAAAACTATGAAAACATTCAAGCCAAGCAAAATATACTGCGCCTAGAAACCCGTGATTTAATGGATGTTATTATCCAAGTACCCGAAAAACTTATTGCTCGCATAGATAAAGATGCTATCTATCAACCAAGTGTTGTTTTTGACGGTTTCCCCAATAAATCTTATACATTAACAATCAAAGAATTCGATACACAAGCAGATCCTGCCACACTGACTTACAAGGTGGTTTTTTCATTACCTGTCCCAAAGGATTTTAATTTACTCGCAGGTATGACAGGACGTGTCGATATTGATTTGAGCAAAATAACCCATTCCCAATCACGCTATGTTTTATTGCCTGTTGAAGCGGTGTTTTCTGAGCCAACTGAATCTGCAAATAACAGTTATGTTTGGGTATATGACCCAGAAACGGGCAAAGTAAATAAGCAAGCTGTAGCTGTAGGCCAATTGCACCGTAGTGGCATTGAAGTACTCTCAGGTATTAAGCAAGGGCAAACTGTAGTTGCCGCTGGGGTTCACTATTTAGAAGAAGGTATGCAAGTTCGTCCATGGCAAAAAGAGCGAGGCTTATAACAATGAGTTTTGCAGAAATTGCCATTAAACAAAAAGTGGTTAGCTGGATGTTTGCACTGCTGTTATTAATCGGTGGTGCGGTGTCTTATTTTGGCCTTGGACAACTAGAGGATCCAGAGTTCACACTCAAAAAAGCCATGGTGATCACCTTGTACCCCGGTGCGTCACCTCAGCAAGTGGAAGAAGAAGTTACTTTCCCAATAGAAAATGCAATTCAACAATTACCCTACGTTGATTATGTAACCAGTATTTCATCTCCTGGTAAATCCCAAATCACCGTAGAAATGAAAAATACCTATCGTAAACAAGACTTACGACAAATTTGGGATGAGTTGCGCCGTAAGATTAACGATAATGCTGCAACACTGCCCAGCGGCGTTTACCCAAGTACTATCTTGGATGACTTTGGTGATGTATACGGAGTAATGTATGCGGTAACGGGTGATGGCTACTCATACGATGAATTAAAAGATTACGTGGATTTCTTAAAACGTGAGCTGGTGCTCGTTGAGGGGGTCAGTAAAGTGACTGTCAGCGGCGAACAACAAGCGCAAGTAATGGTAGAAATATCAACCCGCAAACTTGCCCAGCTAGGCATTGCACCCAATAGAATTTATCAATTATTACAATCACAAAACACGGTATCGAACGCAGGTAAAGTACGTGTCGGTGATGAATCAATCAGGCTACACCCAACGGGCGAATTTAAAGACGTAAAAGAGCTTGAAAACCTATTGATCTCAAAACCAGGTGCCAGTGAGCTTATTTACTTGGGTGATGTGGCAACGGTATACCGTGAATACGCAGAAGTGCCGAATAATGTAATGCGCTTTAATCAGCAGCAAGCATTAATGGTGGGTATTTCTTTTAGCACGGGCGTTAATGTGGTCGATGTTGGCGATAACATCCACACGCATTTAGCATCACTAGAATACCAGCGTCCTCATGGCATGGAAATAAACACAGTTTATAACCAACCCGTTGAAGTAGAAAAATCAGTCAGTGGCTTTATTGTTAGCTTGCTTGAAGCCGTTGCGATTGTGATCATTGTACTACTCGTATTTATGGGGTTTAAAAGTGGTGTACTGATTGGCGCAATTTTACTACTTACCGTACTCGGTACTTTCATATTCATGAAACTATTTGCCATAGATTTACAACGTATCTCGTTAGGCGCGCTGATCATCGCCTTAGGTATGCTGGTTGATAACGCTATCGTGGTCACCGAAGGTATACTAATAAACCTGAAACGAGGGCAAACAAAAGTCCAAGCTGCGACAAATATTGTACAGCAAACAAAATGGCCTTTACTTGGTGCAACCGTGATTGCGATAACCGCATTTGCACCTATTGGTTTAAGCTCTGATGCCAGTGGAGAGTTTGCGGGTAGTTTATTTTGGGTACTATTTATCTCGTTATTACTGAGCTGGATCACTGCTATTACGCTAACCCCATTCTTTGCTGATTTAATGTTTAAAGAATCTGAGTTAAAAGAGCAAAGTCACGCTGAAGATCCATACCAAGGCATCATATTTAACTGCTATAAAAGCCTATTAAGCACCGCAATGCGTTTTCGTAAAACCACTTTATTGCTGATGGTGGTACTACTTGTCAGTTCCGTGTTTGGTTTCAAGTTTATTAAGCAAGCCTTTTTTCCAGCCTCTAACACCCCGATGTTTTACGTAGATTATTGGCATACGCAAGGCGCTGATATTCACGCGACATTAGATGGCGTTGCCAAACTCGAGGCCTTTTTACAAAAAGATGAACTGGTCGAAGAAGTAACATCAACAATCGGCCAAGGCGCACCGCGCTTTATGTTGACCTACGCGCCCGAAAAATCATACCCCGCCTACGGCCAATTGATCATTCGGGTTAAAGACCGTGAAGCCGTTGCAACCATGATTGCCAAAGTAAGAGACTATGAGCACAGCCATGTTTTTGATGCCAAACTTAAAATTAAACGCATGGAAATTGGCCCATCTACTGATGCAAAGATAGAAGCCCGTTTTTCGGGAGCGGATCCAGTGGTGCTACGACAATTAGCAAAACAAGCCAAACAACTCTTTAGCCAAGATGCGGGAGCGTATAATGTTCGTGATGATTGGCGTGAACGCTCAAAACTTATTCGACCACAATTGAATGAGCAAAAAGCACGACGCTTGGGCATTGCTAAGACAGACTTAGATCAACTGTTGTTAACCAGTTTATCGGGTAAAAAAGTGGGGGTTTATAAAGATGGCACTCAACAATTACCGATCATAGCCCGCTCCCCTGCTGAAGAACGCTTAAATGTTGAAAGCCTGCGTGACTTACAAATCTACAGCCCTGTATTAGGTGTATTTGTGCCCGTTACTCAAGTGGTTGATGACTTTGTTGTTGAATGGGAAGACAGCCTAATAATGCGTCGTGACCGCAAGCGTACCATCACAGTGATGGCCGATCATGATGTCATTGGCGATGAAACACCCGCAAAGCTATTTGCTAGAGTAAGAGCTGGCGTTGAAGCGATTGAGCTTCCCCACGGTTATGAATTGCAATGGGGCGGCGAGTTTGAATCTTCCACTAAAGCGCAAAAAGCTATTTTTGGCTCTTTACCACTGGGCTATTTAGCGATGTTTGCTGTCACTGTGTTGTTATTTAACTCAGTTAAAAAGCCATTAGTGATTTGGGCAACCGTACCTCTTGCCATAATTGGTGTCAGTGCTGGCTTGTTATTAATGAATGCAGCTTTTAGCTTTATGGCACTGCTAGGCTTACTCAGTTTAAGCGGTATGCTTATTAAGAATGGAATTGTGTTAGTAGATCAAATAAACCTAGAACTTAGTGAAGGGAAAGCCCCCTACCAAGCGGTATTTGATTCAGGTGTCAGCCGTGTACGCCCTGTTGCCATGGCAGCCATAACCACTATTTTAGGCATGATCCCATTATTATTTGATGTGTTCTTCCAGTCTATGGCGGTAACAATTATGTTTGGATTAGGCTTTGCAACCGTGCTGACCTTAATCGTAGTGCCAGTGCTTTATACGGTACTATTTAAAATTGAAGTGCCTAAAAGGCAAGATACCTAAGGTTAAATATCACTAAGGAGCACAATGAGTACTCCTTAGTGATATGCTTAGTAGTTAATAGCATACAACTTTATTTAAATTACCGGCTAAGATATGACTGCAACCACTGAAAATAAGCACTAACCTTAATTTAATAGTTATAGCTTGTGTCTACTAGTACTGTTAGCAGATATATAATAAAGCAAACAATACCTAAAACTCACAGAAATGCCCCCTCCCTTAATTGCACCTTAGAGAAAATCCGCTACACTTGGAAATATATTGTAAATATACAATGCTTTGTAAGTATCGGGGCATTTGGAGAGCGTTAAATGATAGTAAAAATAAAATCTATTCTTAGTTTATCTATGCTTTTATTTTTCATAGTATTGATAGTGCTAACTATGACCATACTTAACAAACTTGTTACGCCAAAGCTTATTAAAATTGAGTCTAAATTGGTCGAAAATGAAATATCACAGATCAGTAATTATATACTTCGTGAGTTAGATCAAGTTAAAGCCCAGCAAAGAGCAATCACTCAGTTAACCCCTACTCTGCAAAGCTCTGAAATTGATAAATTACTTCCACATCTTTTAGATCAATACGGCGAGAAGAAAGTGTTCGGCGGCGGAATATGGCCTTTGCCCAATAAACGAGAAAAAGGAAAAATTAAATTCAGCACTTTTTTTCACAGAGATGACCAAGATAAAATGAGTAAAAACACTTATTGGAATTCTACTGAAGCTCCTAACTACTTCGAACAAGTTTGGTACAACAATGGTAGCAATGCACCAAAAGGTGAGTGCGCATGGGCTAAAGCGTATCGTGATGATGCGAGCATAGAAGCAAGAACTAATTGCGCTATGGGTATTTATAATAGCATGGATCTTTATGGCGTAGCGACAATAGATATCACACTCGGTTTCTTTAACATTCTTGCGGAAAATAGTGAAAAAAAATTAAATGCACAAGTCATGATTTTAGAACGCGATGGTACGATTGTCAGTAATTCTAGTGCTATCGACGGATCAATTCTACTTCATAATATTCAAGAATTTCAAGACTCCTCTAGCTTTGCTAGCCAACTCGTAAAAACTCAGTTGTCATCGGTTACTTCATTAATAAATGAATATAACGGTATTAATGATGAGGAACTGACCATACTTATTATGGAAGTTTCTGGTACACCATGGCTTGTGGCTGTAAACATCCCTAGTAGTGCCTTGAGACAACAAACGTCAGCATTAATGAGAATATTGCTCTCAATTCAGATCCCTCTATTGCTTTTATTATTTTTTATTGTCGCCATCGGCGCTTGGAAACTACTTGACAGGTTAGCTAGACTAAAACAAAGCATTGACGAGCTTTCTGCAGGGGAGGCAGATCTAACTCGGCGTTTAAATATTGGCAGAGGTGATGAGATTGATGAGATATCCATCTCAGTTAACCGCTTTATTGAGTACCTTCAATCCATGGTTGCTAATATTTCAGCATCAAGCGATGCTATTACCCAATCATTGAACCAATTGTATTCAGGATCCGAATACAGTAAACAAACATTACTTTCTCATGCTGAGGAAACGGACCAAATAGTGACTGCAATCACCGAAATGAGTGCAACTTCAGACGAAGTGGCGAACAATTCAAACAGCACAGCCGAATTTATAGAAAAAGTTAAAGAACAAGCATTGAGCTCTAAAGGTTTAGTCCGCAAGGCATCCGTCTCGGTTGATGAGTTATTTCAAACTGTGGAGTTAGCGACAAAGGAAGTAACGCAAATGAGCCAACATGTGCAAGACATTACCCCGATCCTAGATGGCATATCAAGCATTGCCGAGCAAACGAATTTACTGGCTTTAAACGCAGCAATAGAATCGGCTCGTGCTGGTGAACAAGGGAGAGGTTTTGCTGTTGTAGCCGATGAAGTCAGAGCCCTTGCAGCTCGAACACAAGAAAGCACAGAGGAAATTAATACGAAACTTAGTCAATTAAATGGTGGAGTAGCCTCGGTGGTCAGCTCTATTGAAAAAACCAGAAGCTGTACAGATATAACTGCCAAGCATACTTCATCCGTTAATCAAGGCTTGGATGATGTTGCTGAAGCAATTAACCACATACATGAACTTAGCTTTCAAATAGCAACAGCAGCAGAGGAGCAAAGTGCCGTCTCCAAGCAGATTGATAGCAGCATGGTCAATATCAGAGAAATCGTGAACACACTTGTTGAGCAAGACGGTACTAATTCACACTCTATGCAATGTTTGACTGATACAAACACACAATTAGTGCATATTATTAAAGGGTTCAAAGTCAAATGAGAATAATCTGGAGGTGTTTAAGAGCGATGGCACCTCTGACGACTGTATTCACCCTCAATGCAGCAGCACTTGAGCATGCTCTTGCAAACAATACGCAAGTTCTATCCCAACACAACGCTGCACTAATTGAATCAGTGCAGCGACAGTTACCACATACTTCTTTAGACAAAAATCAACAGTATGAAGAGTTAGCATGGTTTGTTGCAGCATCTAAATCATTGCGAGGCACGTCCATCCGTGTCGTAGCTGAAGATCTAGCCGTACATAGATACGAAGCGGATATTCTTACAAAATTATTTTATGAGCTAACTGGAATTAGGGTTAACTTTGAGATCACCGAAGAAGACGATTTAGTAAAAAAGCTTCAAGTACAAATGGATATGGGTCTTCATATTTATGATGCATACGTAAACGATGCGGACTTTCTTGGTACTCACTACCGTAGAGGTGTCACAGTTCCAATTTCAGACTACATATCTAACCAGTGGAAACAGTATACCCTTCCAACCTTAGATTTAGCTGACTTCATTGGTACAAAATACACAACGTCACCTAGTGGGGTGCTCTATCAGCTTCCAAGTCAACAATTTGCATCTCTATATTGGTATCGACATGACTGGTTTACCAGAGCCGAATTTAAAGAAAAGTTTATTGCTAAATATGGTTATCCGCTAGGTGTAGCAAAAGATTGGCAAAGCTATGAGGACATTGCAAATTTTTTTACTAACGATATTAAATATATTGATAGCATCAAAGTGTGGGGACACTCTGATTACGGTGGAGCAGACCCCTCAGTTGGTTGGCGGATCTCCGATGGATGGCTGAGTATGGCGGGGGCATCAGATATTGGGTTACCTAATGGCCAACCGGTAGATGACTGGGGAATAAGAGTCGAAGGTTGCCAGCCTGTCGGCGCTTCAGTTGAGCGCGGCGGTGCTTTGAACTCACCTGCCGCAATTTACTCACTAAAAAAGTATTTATCTTGGCTAAAACTATATGCTAACCCAAACACAATAAAAAATAGTTTTAAACACACTGCCATCACTTTAGGTCAAGGAGATGTTGCACAACAAATATTTTTCTATACGGCTTTTGTTCCTGAGCTAATGTCGAGAAGCAAATTAACTTCTCCCGACGGTGAACCTTTATGGAGACTCGCACCATCTCCTGTAAGCTCATATTGGAAAGCAGGGATGAAAAATGGTTATCAAGACATCGGGGCTTGGACGTTCTTAAAAAACACCCCTGAAGAAAAGCTTATTTCTGCATGGCTTTTTGCTCAATTCACCGTATCTAAATCTGTCACTACGGAAAAATTCTTAGTTAGCGGCAGTTTTATTAGACAGACAGATATTCAGAGCGATTTTGTTACAGAAAACGCACCTCGATTTGGTGGTTTAGTTGAATTTTATCGCAGTAAAATTAGTGACTTGTGGACACCAACTGGCACAAATGTACCAGAATATGCCTATCTTGCTAGTGCATGGTGGCAACATATTATCCCTGCTCTGAATAACTTAGTTACCCCCACTGAAGCCATGAATAATTTAGCTCATGAAATTGATGAACGACTTATACAAATTGCCGAAAAATACCCAAATATGGAATGCCCCCCGAAACTAAATAATATCCAAAAAGCCGAACTGTGGTTAAAAACAGATAGTGCACCTTGGCCAAAATTACCCGAGCAATACATAAAATGAATATTATCAGCGCACTCATTCTCACAAGTCATATTATAGCTACAACAATTACTACCCCTAACTCTGACCTCACGACTATTACATTAATAACTTATCCGGTTCCACCATTAGTTAATGTATCCAGTCATCACTCAGTAAATGGATACGCGGTCAATCTAATTAGGCGTTTATTTGAGATAGCTGAAATTAACTATAAAGTAGTCGTCTTTCCCCCTGGACGAGCAATGAAAACGGTCTTATCTTCACCACTGACATGTACATTTCCTATTGAAAGATCTCAGCAGCGCGAAACTGACTTCATTTGGATCAGCCCGATTAGCATCAGTAGATATGGCTTGTACAGTAATAAAAATAAAAATTACAATATACAAACACTTGAAGATGCTAAGGGGTATCGTATAGCCAGTTACATAGGTAGTGGGATCTCGGAATACTTAAGCTCGATGGGACACAATATATATTTAACTCCAAAGCTTGAAATGGGGTTGGGTATGCTTGCTAAAAATCGCGTCAATTTCACAGCTGCAGATATTAGTTTTTCTAGCACTGATAATGGGCTAAACATGAAAGAAAACATTCAATTAGAGCTAGTTTTTTTTACCATGATACGTTCTTTAGCATGTAATAAATCGCTTTCAAAACACCTATATCAAAAGCTGCTAAGAGCTTTGGACGTTTTAATAAAAAATGATGAGTTCAACCAAATTATGAATAATCTCAATACCGACTTAGATGCAAAATAATACAAAAATAAAACGCTTCATACTCCTTTTTATTAAATAAATAACCTGAACTTTATCTCAGCTTCTGTGTTATGGCCCAAGGAGTATTATTTCAGCGTTTTACTTTTTAAGGCTTAATGTGCCTGTGCGCGTGGTGCTATTTCTTCTAGCTGGCTTAGCAGCTGATTGACCATTTTTAGACACAAAACGACCTTGTTTGACATGCTTTGCAAACTCATTCTTTTTATCATTTTCTTTATAAGGCATGCGTGTTTGCTTTAGTTTGCTGGTATTCGTAGGCTGTTTGTTTTCATCCACAGATAACTCTTCTGTTTTACCTGAATCGGCAATCGAATTATTAATTTCTGCCATTTCTTGCTCAGTTAAATGACGCCACTGCCCTATTTTTAAGCCTTTTAATGTAACATTCATAATACGAGTACGCTTTAACGTCACCACTTCGTAGCCTAAATACTCACACATACGGCGAATTTGACGATTCAAACCTTGCGTTAATACAATAGTAAATTGCTGCGAGCCTGTTTGTGTAACTTTGCACTTTTTGGTCACGGTATCTAGAATTGGAATGCCACCAGCCATTTTATTTACAAACTGACGATTTAATGGTTTATCTACTGTTACAACATATTCTTTTTCGTGGTTATTGCCAGCACGTAGGATTTTATTAACGATATCGCCTTCATTGGTTAAAAATATTAACCCCTCTGATGGTCTATCTAGGCGACCAATTGGAAAAATACGGTCAGGGTAGTTAACCGCTTTAACAATATTACTTTGAATTTTACGCTCTGTCGTACAGGTGATGCCAACAGGTTTATTGTAAGCAATGTACGCACGCTTAGGCACATTTTTAAGTGCTTTACCATCAACTAAGACTATATCGCTACTTGCAACCTTTACACCCATTTCCGGACATATACCATTGACAGTAACACGACCATTTTCAATATATTTATCCGCTTCGCGTCGTGAACAAAAACCAGTGTCACTAATAAATTTATTTAATCGTTTTAAATCTGTCATTGTCATTTCATCTTAATTTCAAAGGCCAGTAGTTTAAACTAGTGCCACATTTTTTGCGCGGTTAATTTTGCCTTGTAAGCTAATCTTTGCGTAAATTTTTTACGTTAAACTGGTAGCTTACATTTCCTTTGCTTTGTAACCGATAGCGAGAAAAATCAATAAATGACCAATCCTGCACATCAATCAAATGCTCATACTGCGCAATATTTTTTGCGGTGATCACATCTAAGTCAATTGCGATGGCGGTGTGCCTTTGCCAATAATCAATACCGTCGTGCAAGTCAACTAGCGTTATTAGCGCCCACCCGCCCATCATAAAATGGCCGCCAACGCTTGCGGTGATTTTTCCTTGCTTGATCAAACGTAAATTATCATTTAGCCAATCAAATCCACCAATAATATAATTTTTTTGATCTGCATTTTTTACCGCAGAGTAGGCACCTAACGCCATTAAATCTGACGCGCTCCATATAATATTGGTTTGAGGGTAACGCTGAATGAGCTTGCGGGTTTTTTCCATCGCTTCTGGTTTTGACCAGCTGGCATACACAGTTTGACTCAGTTCAAGCTTATTTTCAGTTAAATACGACTTTAAGCCATCGCTACGGGCATCAGACTCTGAGCCATAGTGGCCATTTATAGCAATAACATGAGGTATTATATTACGTTGTTGAGCACTCGTAATCAGCGTTTGCGCTAATTTTTTACCTGCAATAAAATTGTCGTGATATATCTCTCCTAACCAAAACTTATAATGCTGCTTAGGATCACCGATAGTGTTACGTTCTTCACCGATAATGGTTTGCTCGAGCGTAATAAATTTCACTTTGTATTGCTCTAAAAGGTTCAGTGATTGTTCTGCGCCTCCGGGATAATTAAGCAGTACCACATAATCAGGCGACGCACGATACTGTAAATATTTCTTAAGTTCCGCTAGTTGTATATAGCGGTTTCCCTCACCATAAATCACATCCAAGGCAATGTTATTTTGTTTTGCTGCAACCGTCATGATGTTTTGTACTTTGCCCCAAAAAGGGTCACCTTCAACGGAGGGGTTTACAAAAAGTACTGAAAAAGATTTATCCTGCGCATTTAAATGGAATGTAAAGCCAACTAGAATAATGATCAGAAAATATTTCATATGTGACTCCGACTAAGCTGACTTATTAGAGAGCATAGCCCACTTAAAACTAGCGTGATAACTTTCTCCAAATAAATTCCATTGGACCTTGCTTAAAATAACATGAATAAATCACACTAAAACTAAGTTGAAAAATGACTAAACCACTCACTAATACATAATATTCTAAATGATTAAAACTTAACACCCAGTGTGGATAAAAAACTTTAAACAACAATAACAAGCAAATAGTTTGCATTAAATATAAAGTCAGTGCGAGCCTTCCTACACGCTGAAAAGTGATAAGTTGGAAGTTATATTTTGTTGTCAGCGTCACCACAAAATGAATAATTAGTAGAGCTGTGAATAATGCTGCAAACCAACTTACAGGTTCTTTTAATGCACTAATAAATAAGCTAGATTGATATTCAAAACTGATCCTTATAGCACTCAACAGCAGCGCAATTATCAATACTCTGATCTTGTATAATTTAGTTAAACCAGTCTCAAACAGTTTATTTTTATAGCCATAGATACCGAATAGCATTAATCCTGCTGTCATCCATAAAGTGATCAGCGGAAGCGCAATGAGCATCACGAGAAACATCACACTATTATTGACAAAAATAGCGAATGCAGATCCTCGTGAAGCATTGTAGCTTGCTAAAAAATCAGCCGAATCTCGATATATCGTCAATTTTGGTTCAACTAGGGCGATCAAAAAAGTTATCGCTGCGGCTAATAATAAAAATTGCCAACCGCGTTTTAATAACATCTCGTCACTCGCGTCAAGGTATCTTATAACCAACCAGCCCGCACACGCATAGATAAATAAAATATCACCGGCCCACAACAAAAAGCCGTGTAATAAGCCAAACACGGCTAATATTTTTAAGCGCTTTTTTAATTGCTCAACTTGCTGATAACGTTGCCACTGAATGTATAAACCAGCACCAAATAGTAAGCAAAATAAGCTGCGAAAGCGACCGTCAATGACACTAAGACTCAACCATTGAATAATATGATCAGAAAAAGGTGGGGACTGTAATGGTACATAACCAAATTCAAATAAACCAAAGAAATAGGCATTCATGTACATTAAGCCAAGCACAGCAAGACCACGAATAATATCCATATTTTGGTTACGCATTATTGATAAACTCGACTTATTTAATTGTGCTGATGTGTACTTGACCAGTCTAACGCATCCCGATAAAGCTTAGGCAGTAAATCGCTATTTAGATTAATAAATACAACTGCTTGCTCCATAGCCCACCAACTACCAGATTCATACGCTTTCACTGTTGCAAGGATATAATACAGGGTGTTTTTTTCTTCCATTAAAGCGTCCTTGATTGGTTCTGGGAACGGTAAGCGTATAAGTAATTGCTCCATTGGTCGATCTAATATTGCATCTAACAACGAAAAAAGACCGATTAAAAAGGCGCTATTTGCTTGTGAAGGCGCTATCTTTTTCGCTATCAGCTCACAAAATCGCGCGCGAATAATACACATTTTGATCAACTCGTTAGGTTTCGTTTGTGCAACATGAGCGGTAATAATCAAACTAACAAACTTCTTTATATGATCATGGCCTAAATAAACTAAAGCCTGTTTGAGTGACTCTATTTCTTTTTGGACAGGAAATACACCGCTGTTGATCAATCTTAATAACTTAAATGCTAACGCCGTATCTAATTGAAACAACCGCGAAATCGCATTGATATCAGGATGCTCTTTCATAACTTGTGCATAAAGCGTCAACGCGAGTGCGTAATTTATATTAATGTCTTTTTGTTGAATGACTACCGGCTTGGCAAAAAAGTAACCCTGAAAATAATCAAACCCCATCTGATGAGCTATTTTAAAATCATCGATAGTTTCAATTTTTTCAGCTAGCAACTTTAGCTTTTTATATTTTTGTAGCCTTTTTATTAGCGGTTCAATTTGCTGAAAAGGAGTTATTTGAATATCAAATTTGATTAATTTAACGAGTTTTAAAAACCTTTCCCATTTAGGCTCATATACAAAGTCATCAAGTGCTAACACAAAATTTTTTTGAAATAGCGCACGGCATAGCTGATAGTTTTCTTCAGTCGGCTCAATTGTTTCGAGCAGCTCAAGTACCACATCTTGCGAAGGTAAAAATGCACATAAGTCCATCTTTAAGGAATCAGGACCAATGTTAATCAGTGCTTTTTTACCTGATGTAATATGACGCGTGCCAAAATTAAGCTGATTTTCCATGATCAGTTTTGCTGTTGCGACACTTTCATCAATATCCGGAAAATAATTATCACTGCTATTACGAAACAACAATTCGTAGGCAACAACATGTTGACGACGATTAAATATTGCTTGGCGCGCAACAAATACTTGCACTTTTTCACCCTTAAACTCGACTATTGATGGTTAGTTACAAATAGAAAATAATACTAAGTAACTAAATCATAATGTTATTTCAATCCATTATAGCTAGTAAGATGATAAATAGTAGTATTAATTATAAAGTTTACTGATATAGTCCTTTGCTACGAGAGACCATGTAAAGCGAGTAGCCTTAGCATTACTGACAATTTCATCCCATTGTTTGGGTTGTTTTTGTCTGAGAGTTAGAGTATCGACAAAACACGCTACTAGTGCCTCGCTTTGTGTTTGTAATGTATCACCACTAAAGCTAAAACCATTTTCCAAATGAGTAATAGTGTCTTTTAAACCACCAACTTGGTGTACTAAGCAAGGCTGCCCTACTCGCATAGCAAGCATTTGGCTAATACCACACGGTTCAAAAGAGCTAGGCATCAAGAATAAGTCCCCTAACTCATACAGTAGTTCGCCAACTTTATTACCATAACCCTTTAAAAATAATAGGTTACTATTTCGTGCCATGGCGGCCGTGATAACATTTTCAAGCGCGGTATCACCGGAACCTAAAATAATCATACGCCCTTGCTGATCATTTAACTTTTCACACAATGCATCAAGCACTTGCAGGTTTTCATAGGGTTGGCGCAGTAACAAAGCTTTTTGATCAGTTAGGCGTCCAACACTGGTGACTAAAGGACCTTTAACTGGCTGCTCAATAAACTGCTGTAACCGTTGATGAGCTATATAGTAACTGCTTTGCAAATTGATATCTTTAGCCATCCAAGCAAACAATGCCTGCTCTATCTCAAAGTATAATTGTGATAATATACTGGTTGTTTGCGTATTGTGATCCGTGTACTCACAACCATTTAATATTCCAACGACTTTATTGTTCGTCATCGCATCATTCAAATCCCGCTCTAAGCTTTCACCACCAAAAAAACCATTATGCGGCTGACTGGCTTGCAATACTTCTTGTGCATAGCTTGGAGATACTAAATGTATCTTATCAACTAAATTGATAGCGCTGCGCATCGGATTAAAGCAATGAGGATAACGCGGATCGCATAATATCTCGCCGTTATAACTTAACGCCGGAAACCATGCTTCCAAACTTGAATCATCGCCTTTGAATGGGCGGATCCCTTGCAGTGCAATATTGTGTACTGTAAATACGCTGCGCAAAGAAGAAAAAGATGCAAACCGATGATCAAACTTTAACAATACCGCCACACACGCGCTGTGCCAATCATGCAAATGCAACACATCGGGACGGGTGATCACACCTTGCAATAGCGCTTCACACACTGCAGCATTAAATAATGCAAACTTAGTGGCATCGGTGGCAAAAGGTCGGTCACCATCATCATTACAGTATACAGCGCCATGGTGCTGATTAAATAACGGATGTGATAGAACTAATTGCCTGACTTGCTGCTGATCAACATATACTTGCCACACTTGAACATCATAGATATATCCGGCAAAGGGCACATGGAGCGTGCCTAATTGCACACGCTCTAACGCGGAAAAACCATAATCTGGAATAACCACATCAACGGTTAAGCCAAGCTCCGCTAATGCTTTGGGACAATCTCGTAGTACATCTGCAACACCACCCACTTTGGCATTTGGTAAAGCGTCATTTTCGGCCGCAACCATTAATACATGCATCTTTATCTTACTTCCTACAACTGTATGATATTTTAAGCTAATTGTTTACTCTCACGCTCTTGGCGCTCAAGTTTTTTGGAAAGTTCTGTGAGCATTTCACGGGTCACTAACACAATACCCTTTTTAGATACTCTGAAACCATTTTCTTCGTCTGCTTTGCGATCAAAACCAATTTCAACGCCCGCAGGCACTTCACAACCACGGTCGATAATAGCACGACGAATGCGGCAATTACGTTGAATAATCGCACCCGGTAATATTACCGACTCTTCAATGACGCAGTATGAACGAATATGTACATTAGAAAATAACAGTGATTTACGAACCACCGAACCTGAAATAATACAGCCGCCTGATACGGTTGAATCGACAGCCATGCCGCGTCTGTCATCATTATCAAAAATAAACTTTGCTGGCGGTAGTTGCTCTTGATAGGTCCAAATAGGCCAAGTTGGATCGTATAAATCCAGCTGTGGCTCTGGCATCACCAGCTCCATGTTTGCTTCCCAAAATGAGTCTAGTGTGCCCACATCGCGCCAATAAGGTTGGCCGTCATGACCCGGCTCTCGAAATGGAAAAGCGAATACATTATGCTCCTCAATAATTGCCGGAATGATATCATGGCCAAAGTCACGTCCTGAACCTTCATTCTCTGCGTCTTTTTTTAGCTGTTCAAATAGAAACTCAGTATTAAATATGTAATTCCCCATTGACGCTAAACAAGTTCCAGGACGACCAGGAATTGAACTGGGTATTATCGGTTTTTCGTCAAAACGACGCACTCGTTTTTCTTCATCAACAGTCATCACACCAAACGTCTCTGCGGCTTCTTCGCAAGGAACTTCAATGCAGCACACCGTCATGTCTGCACCTGTTTCTACATGTTTTGCCAATAGGCCGCCGTAATCCATACGGTACACATGATCGCCAGATAAAATCATTACATACTTAGGTAACTCATGACGAATGATATCCATATTTTGAAACACTGCATCGGCTGTGCCGCAATACCATTCTTCACCATAACGCTGTGATGCTGGTAATATCTCTACCGATTCACCCAGTTCTTTTTTAAAGTGGCCCCAAGCGCGGTTTACATGGCGGATCAGTGAGTGCGATTTATACTGTGTGGCAATCCCAACACGACGAATACCTGAATTAATACAGTTTGATAGCGGAAAATCGATAATACGATGCTTGCCACCAAAATAAACCGCAGGTTTGGCCCGCCAATTTGTTAATTCATGTAAGCGTGAACCTCTGCCTCCTGCTAAAATCAGTGCGTAGGTTTCTCGTGTCAGACTACTTATGTAGCGATTTGCATAACTTGGCATAATTTATCTCCCTATTAATCTTTGCTATTGCTTGAGGCTGTGTCGGCCGAACTAGATGTTGTTAATGCTTCCAAATGCCAAATATCTTCACTGTATTGGCTGATCGTTCTATCACTTGAAAAAGTACCACTGGCTGCGGTATTTAAAATACTCATCTGCGTCCAATGTTGTTGATTTTGATAAGCGTGTTCAACCGCCTTTTGTGCTTGTACAAAGCTATCAAAATCGTGGGCAACCAACCAAGGATCATGTGGGCTTTTGATTGCACCAATAATATCGTCAAATAAACCCGGTTCGAATAAATTAAAGTGCCCACTTTCAAGTAATTGCATAACACTCAGTAAGTCAGCCGTATTATGAATAATATGTAATGGGTTATAGCTTTGTTTGATCCCCTCAATTAGTTCAGCTTGTGCGCCGAATAAGAAAAAGTTATCAGCCCCTACTGCATCGCGGATCTCTATATTTGCACCATCTAAAGTGCCAATCGTCAGCGCACCATTCATCATAAACTTCATATTTCCGGTGCCAGATGCTTCTTTACCTGCGGTTGAAATTTGTTCTGATAAGTCCGTTGCAGGGCAAATAGTTTCCATTGCTGTAACATTATAATTTGGTAAAAATGCCACGCGTAAATAAGGCTGAGCGAGCGGATCTTTATTGATCACATCAGCAACATTATTAATTAGTTTAATAATGCGTTTAGCCATGTAATACCCCGGTGCAGCTTTTCCTCCTAGTAATACACAGCGTGGCACTAAATTGGCAGTATCGCCACGACGAATACGGTCATACAGGTGAATAATGTGTAACACATTCAGTAATTGGCGTTTATACTCATGAATTCGTTTAACTTGCACATCAAATAACATGCTAGTGTCAAATTCAACACCACAACGCGCTTTGACTAAATCAACTAAGCGTTGTTTGTTTTCAAGTTTGACGCTTTGCCATTGTTTATGGAATTTAACATCATCATAATAGCGACGCAGCTGGCTAATTTGCGCAAAATCTCCCACCCAATCTTGACCAATTTTCTCACTAATCAACTGGGTGAGTTTGGGATTACAATGAGCTATCCACCGTCTTGGCGTTACCCCATTGGTTTTATTGTTGAATTTTTCAGGCCACAATTCATAAAAAGTTTTAAACAAACCTTCTTTAAGTAATTCTGTATGCAATGCAGCTACGCCATTAACGGAAAAGCTGCCGACAATCGCTAAGTACGCCATCCGTACTTGTGGCTCTGAGCCTTCCTCAATTAAAGACAATGCTTGTTGTTTCGCAACATCACCCGGCCACGCCAACGCAACTTGAGCAAGAAAACGCGCATTTATTTCATAAATTATCTCAAGAATACGCGGTAATAAACGCGCAAATAACGATACAGACCATTTTTCTAGCGCTTCTGGAAGCAGCGTGTGATTGGTATACGCCATGGTTTTTGTGGTGATCTGCCATGCCGCATCCCAATCTAAGTCATAATCATCAATCAGCAATCGCATTAACTCTGCAACAGCAATACTTGGGTGGGTATCATTAAGTTGAAAAACATGAAAATCAGCAAAATCACTAAAGCTTTCACCATGCTGTGATACCCATAGAGCAACAATATCTTGTAAGCTCGCCGACGATAAAAAGTATTGCTGCCTTAAACGTAGTTCTTTGCCATTTTCGCTGCTGTCATTAGGATAAAGGACCATGGTAATTTGTTCGGCAAGGTTTTTATGCGCGACGGCTTCTGAGTAACTACCGGCGTTAAACTCACCTAAATCAAACTCATCAGTGGCTTCTGATTTCCAGAGTCTGAGGGTGTTAACTATGTCATTTTTATAGCCTGGAATAGGTACATCGTAAGGGACAGCTAATACATCTTCAGTATCTAGCCACTGGCGATGAATGCGTCCGTTCTTATCAGTATAACTTTCAACATGGCCAAAAAACTTAACACGCTTGGCTTGCTCTGGTGCGCTCAGCTCCCACGGGTGGCCTTCACGTAACCAATTATCAGGCTGCTCTATTTGATGGCCATTTTCAATTGACTGATTAAACATGCCGTATTCATAACGAATACCATACCCTATTACAGGTAACGCTAAACTCGCACAACTATCTAAAAAACACGCAGCCAAGCGACCTAAACCACCATTACCTAATCCTGCGTCATGCTCTGCTTGTGCAACATGCTCAATGTGAGCGCAATAATTAGTAAGTGCAAGTTTAACTTGCTCGTCTAAGTCTAAATTTAAAATGGCATTACCTAGTGCTCGGCCCATTAAAAACTCAAGTGATATATAAGCTGCTTTACGACGTTTTTCACTATGCATTTGCTGTTTTGTCGCTCGACAACGGGCGACTAATCGATCGCGAATTGTCAACGCTAATGCGTTGTACAAATACAGTTGAGACTTGCCGACTTTATCGCGCCCAAGGGTATAATAGAAATGGCGTGATAAATCATCTTCAAGCGTACTTTTATCTATCAAAGGGGCATCTTGCCAACCTTTAGCAACACACATTTGTTCACCATTATTAGCCATTACATTCGTCCTCTAAATTGGCTGTAAAAACCCAGCTGCTTTGTGCAGCAACCTCGAATTGCTCGGTATTTTTAACTATTGCATGCTCAACACTGCTAAGCGCTAAACGCCATACCGATAAATTGTTATTAGCAGGTAGTTGACATTTAACCGCCACATTACTGGCGTTCAAAATAATGAGTAATACCGTATTTAATTGTGTATCTCTTAAGCTATACATCAAAAACTGTTTTGAGCCATCATGCCAGTCACTTTCTTGCATAACTTGGCTTTGCTCGGTATACCAATCAACACTGAACCGCTTATCGCTATCATGTAAAAATACACAGTGTTCAAATACACAGTGCTGCTTTCGTAAGGTCAATACATCATCAATAAAACGAATGAGGCTGTGGCTACGCTGCGAGTCTTTCCATGCCAGCCAACTGGTGCGGTTATTCTGACAATACGCATTATTATTTCCACCTTGCGAGTGCCCCATTTCACTGCCTGATGACAGCATAGGCACCCCTTTGGAAAGTAGTAAGGTAATTAAAAAGTTTTTTTGTTGTTGCAACCTTATGGAGGTCACGTTTAGATCATCAGTAAAGCCTTCAATACCACAATTGAACGAATAATTGGCACTGTGACCATCGCGGTTTTGTTCACCATTTGCTTCGTTATGCTTTTGTTCGTAACTCACTAAATCTGTTAGAGTAAAACCATCATGACTGGTTATAAAATTAATACTATTCAATGGCCCACGGTGATTATGATCAAACAAATCAAAAGAGCCATGTAAACGTTTAGCAAGATCAGCCAGCATATTGTGCTGTCCTTGCCAAAAACGCCTAACAACATCACGGTATTTATCATTCCACTCACGCCAAGGCGCTGGAAATGCTCCCAATTGATAACCACCAGGGCCTATGTCCCAGGGCTCAGCAATTAATTTCACTTGACTTAACACAGGATCTTGATTGATTGCTTGTAAAAAACTATGGGTTTGACTAAAGCCATGCGGCGTACGCCCAAGAATGGTTGCTAAATCAAACCTAAAACCATCAACCCCCATTATTTCTACCCAATAACGTAGGCTATCGAGTACCATTTTCAAACTAAATGGGTCGTCTATATTTAAGGTATTACCACACCCAGTGTCATTGATATACACTTCAGGATTATCGTTAATACTGCGGTAGTAGCCTGGATTATTTAAACCGCGCCAAGATAACACTGGGCCATCGCTGCCAGCCTCTGCGGTGTGGTTATAAACCACATCTAGAATCACTTCGATACCCGCTTGATGTAGTTTAGTAACCATTTGCTGAAATTCGCCAATTTCATCAGTTACTAAGTAATCTTTATTTGGTGTAAAAAAATTTAATGTATTGTAACCCCAGTAGTTTTGCAGACCTTTCGCGGTTAAAAACTGTTCACTAATAAAACTATGTACCGGTAATAATTCTAAAGTGGTTATACCAAGTGTACGTAAATGCTCTATAAAGCTGGGATGACTCAAGCCCAAATATGTACCTTGTAGCTGACTTGGAATAGAGGGATGTCGTGCTGTGGCACCTTTAACGTGGCATTCATAAATAACTGTTTTCCCCCAGCTATGGTCCGGTTTTTTACCTTGATAAGGCTGCAACTGAGTAACTTTAGATTTAGGGATATCAATAGCGTTATTGACCGCACTCACAGTACCTTTTGGCATTTGCCCGTAGTGGCGTTCACTCCAAGTAAACTCGCCAAATAAATCTTTTGCATAGGGGTCAATTAACAATTTTTGGCTATTAAAAAACACCCCTTTTTTAGGTTGATATTCTCCTTCTGCGCGATAACCATATAGCGTACCCACAGCAAGTGGGGTTATATGCAAACTCCATATCCCCCCTTCATTATTATTCATTGCTAACTTTAAAACTTCGGTATGACCACTGGCATCAAATAAACACACATACAGCTGTTTCGCCAATGGTGCATAAACGGCAAAATTTACACCGTTTGTCAGTACACTGGCTCCCAGAGGAAAAGTTTGCCCTTTATTTAATTCAATCGATAAACTCATCAGCGACCCTTCTTAAATAAACCGTAGCAAGCGCTGGCAGTGAGAGTTTAATACTATGTTGATGCCCGTGGCACGGAGTTGCCGTACTGGTTGGTTTAGCTGATTGCCCACACACTTGTACTCCAGAACCAAATAGCTGTTCGTCATCGGTATTTAAAATGACTTCAAATTCACCTGAGTTTGGCACACCAATATAATAATCATGATAAACCGTTGGCGTGAGGTTACTTATCACCACTACATAATCACTGGCTTTCTTAGCAAAGCGAATAAAACTAAAAATACTCTGTTGGGCATTTTGATTATCAATCCAACTAAAACCTGACGGTTCAGTATCTAGCTGATGTAAAGCTGGCACATCACGATATACTTTATTGAGCTGCGCGATAGTTCGTTGTACACCTTGATGCGATAGATGCTCAAGCAAATGCCAATCAATTGATTGATCATGATCCCACTCACTACGCTGGGCAATCTCACTGCCCATAAATAGTAATTTTTTGCCTGGATGTGCCCACATAAATGCATAGTACGCGCGTAAATTTGCAAATTTTTGCCAATCATCACCCGGCATTTTTTCAATTAATGAGCCTTTACCATGCACCACTTCATCATGGCTCAAAGGTAAAATATAATTTTCACTGTAAGCATATACCATCGAAAACGTTAATTCGTGATGATGATGTTGACGATACAAAGGGTCGCGTTGCATGTAATGAAGGCTGTCGTTCATCCAGCCCATATTCCACTTGTAGCCAAACCCTAAGCCATCATGATTCACCTGACGGGTAACACCAGGCCACGCCGTTGACTCTTCAGCCACCATCATAATGCCGGGGTTATTAGCATAACAACGTAAGTTAACTTGCTTTAAACACTCAATAGCACCGAGGTTCTCACGTCCTCCATACTTATTGGGGATCCACTGCCCATTTTCACGACTGTAATCAAGGTACAGCATTGAGGCTACCGCATCGACGCGTAGCCCATCAATGGCAAATTCTTCTAACCAATACATTGCATTAGCAACTAAAAAGCTACGAACCTCTGGGCGATCATAGTTATAGATATAGGTATTCCAATCTGGATGGAAACCTTGACGCACATCAGCATGTTCAAATAAATGTGTACCATCAAAACGATGTAAGCCATGCGGATCACTTGGAAAGTGGCCTGGAACCCAATCAATAAGTAAACCAATGTCAGCTCGGTGGCATTGCTCTACAAAATAACGAAAATCATCCAAACCACCAAAACGACTCGTAGGAGCAAATAAGCCAACTGGCTGATACCCCCACGAACCATCATATGGAAATTCACTGATCGGCATAAGTTGGATATGCGTAAAGCCTTGTTCAGTGACATAACTAATTAATCGCTGTGCTAGTTCTTGATAAGTTAAGTAACGATCTCCCTCTTCTCGCTGCCACGAACCTAAATGCACTTCATAGATAGAAATAGGTGCATCAATCGCGTTGCGTTTAACACGCTGACATTGCATTTTATCCGTTAGTTTAATTGCAGCTGGGCGCCTTTGAAGAACAGAAGCCGTGCCCGGCGCTTGCTGCATTTTAAATGCAAAGGGGTCAGCCTTTTCGAGCACTTCACCACTGACTGTTGTTATCGAAAACTTATAACACTGACCTTCTTTAAGCTCTGGAATAAACAAATCCCAGACCCCCGAAGCCGGATTCAAACGCATAAAGTGCTGGTTTTGCTGCCAGTGATTAAACTCACCAATAACGGAAACACTGCTAGCATTAGGTGCCCAAACACTAAAACGTACACCTGCAACACCTCTAAAATCAATAAAGTGGGCACCAAGATGGCGATATGCATGCTCTAATGTGCCTTCGTTAAACAAATACATGGCGCTGTTATCAAGGCTACTTTCAAAGCGATAAACATCTTCACAGGTAACCTGGCAGTCGCTGTAATCAACCACTAATTTATATGCCGAGATAGCCTTATTACTCAGTTGTAAAATAAATAAATCAGAGTCAGGATAACGTGTACAACTAAGCGTTTGCTTTGCCAGTTTTATACTTAAATTTGTGGCGCCAGGCATGTAACAGCGGATCTCACTGTGGGTATCTGAAATTGCATGTAACCCTAAAAAACTAAATGGGTCTTTAAAGCAGCCACGCTTTAACGCATTAACTTGTTGATCATAGTGCTGTGACTTTGCGGTTTTACGAACAATACTGTTCATTTAATTAGTCCTTATAGAATTAATAGCACTGAGCAATGCACTGTGACATGTTAAGATTTGTTCACTTGAATGCGTTAATACCCGACGCCAATTCGGGTATTCTTGATCTGTTCCAGGAATGTTTACAGGTAACGTTTGCTCATCTAGATCATCGAGCTGAATAGTAAATAAGCGCGCTGGTGCTGCGGCCAAGCCTAATGTCAGCGCCTGATAAACATCACTTGCTGCACTGTCCATAAGCAAAGTGTGCGCTGCACATCCCGACAAAAAACGCAGTAGTCGTTGTTTTTCAATATCTCGGTCTGCACGCAGTTGAATTAATTGCTGTTCATCAACTAATTGATATTCTAGTTTCAAGGTAAGATCAAGCCCTTGCCACCAACCAAAAAAAGGCGGTACATCATGATTTGCAACCATTAATAATGATTGTGCTGCAAATGACTGGGCCGCTAAAAACTCACCATGAAAATCTTTTTCAAAATAGAATAAGCCATTTGAAAATATTGCTTTATCCGCCAATGCAGCTTTCACCTCTGGTGGAACGACCCCAAGATCTTCACCAATGACAATGCATTGATTCAAATGGGATTCTATTGTCAGTACCGCTAATAAATGCTCAAACGGATAATACACATAGCAACCATCTTGTTGCTGTTGATGCTCAAAACACCACCATAAACGACGGATCGCCATAACATGATCAATACGCAAACCACCGACGCTTTCCATGTTGGCACGGATCAATGCTCGGTAGTAGCTAAAGTTATTATCACTGAGCTTGATGGGATTTAGTGCTGGCAATCCCCAGTTTTGACCATGTTCCGCCCATGGATCAGGCGGTGCGCCTACATAAGCAGAATCGGTAAATAACGATTGCTGATTAAGGAACTCACTACCATCACCGGCGCAACCCACCGCTAAGTCATTGATCAATCCAATACTCATCCCCTGCTCTCGGGCGGTAGTTTGGCATAACTTTAATTGCACATATGCTTGCCATTGCAAATAGTAAGCAAAGTCGTCGTCAGTAACTTTTAAGGTCGCAAGTGTCGCGCCATGCTGTTTACAAAAATCACTAAAGCATTGTTTGCGATACTCACTCCCATGCATACAAAAATGCTGGTATAGCAAGTTAAAGGCTGCGTATTTGAATTCACTCACTGCACTGTAATTAATATACTGAGACTGCTGAATCTGCTTTTTAAAGTCCCTCGCATTGCGGTTTTGTAAATAGTCACTAATATGGGGGTTATTAATGCTGTCATCGCATAAATCAATCGATATATAGAGTGGGTTTAATAACGCGCGATTATTTGGACTATAAGGACTTGCTCGCTCTGGTTGCTCAGAAAATAATAAATGCAGTGGATTGAGTAAAATATAATCCAATTTATGACTTGCTGCTTGCTCGGTCAACGCTAATAAATCGGCAAAATCACCAATCCCTAATCCTGCATTATTTTTTAAACTATAAAGTTGAATTGAAAGCCCGCTTTGCTTGTTATCTGTCACTTGAAAACTATATTTGGGTGTCACCCACAGTTGAGTTTCAGATGTTAAATCTGCAATGCTAATGTGCGCATCATGATAACCAATTGGCAATAATGGAAGCGGAAAAATAAGCTCTAAATATATGACACCATTAAATAAATAATCGCCACTGCATTGTAAATCAGCTAATTGGTGAGTGATGCTGGGTAAATCAAGCTGCGCACAGGAGACGGTACATTGTTGCCCTAGCATACGCTTATCAATACGTACTTTAACGGCTGGTTGTTCAGCACACACCAAACTACACTCTGGTACTATTTGCAGCCACTTCTTAGCATCCAAGCTAATATTTAAATGCGCAATTTGGGCATGATCTGTAACATCAACACCGCAACAACTGAGTGCAGCACTGCGGGTTGCATCGCTAAAAACCACATGTTCACCGGTATACTTGGTGTATTCATAGCCAATACCATGCAGATAAAACAGCTGCGAAAGAGACTCCATTTACCACGCCTTAAATACGTTGCGTATTGACTATGCTATTTTCTGTACCAAAGCTGTTTGCTATGTATCCATCTGCATGATGGTCATTATCCCAAATAGTGCCATTAACTAAATATCGAAAATGAAACTGTTGATCATTCGGTAAGCGCTGTTTTAACTTAAAACATTGCTCTTTTTTATTAAACTTCATCGCTACAGGTTGCCAACCAGTAAATTCAGCAACTAACTGAACTTGCTCTGCCTGAGGATGCTGAAATTCAAATGTAACTTCAGCTTCATTTTTAGTTTTAAAAAATCGTTTACTTAACATAGTGGGCTCCAAACTAAACCTTAAGGTTAATTAATCCTTGCCACAGAAGTGCGTTCAACTACTCAACATACGCGGGGCTGTAAAATATATTATTAGGGCGTGTTGGCCTTTCAAAGTGAAATTTTCAACCTTAAAGCAGTGTGTTTGATTGACATACTACGCTTTAACATGATTTTTCTTATAAAACAGTGGCATACACTCTACCTAGCATAGAATCAAACATACTGCGGTAAAAGTAACCACAAAAACACGCTCAAGTTAAACAAAGTTATATTAATGCTTTATGACAGTGCAATTAAATAAATTTTGCACCAAACTCATGCAAATAAAGCAAAAACACTCGCTTTATAATTACCAACTAAATGACAGCAAGAACTAAACCAAGTTAATCACTGCCTAAATTATGACCTTTAAAGTAGTTAACAAATAGACTTTGGTAAAGTGAATTTATTTAATAATTGAATTAAATAAGCATTCAAAAACACTGATAAAATAACACTTAACAGAAAAAGGTTCCCATATAAGACTATTTAAAGAAATATTTGTCAGTTAGCATAGCAAACTATATACTGATAAAACGATAGAACACCTAATAATAAACTCATATAATTGGATTAAAATGGTTCAATGGAATGACTAAACTTTTTCGCTTATTCAGCAGTGCTTTTATTGCTGTATTTATTTTTTGCTACTGCATGAATATTTTATTGACGAAGCAAGTCAATACCATCAACCCACAACAATCGAGTATTGCCACTCGCGCTTTTGATGCGACTGCCACCCAACTAACGATGCCATCTTGGTATAACCCTATATTAAATGGTCACTACATAGTTAACAAAGACGGCACTGATTACTTACTAATTAAAGCAACTGATACACAGTTTATCACCGCTCAAACATCCGCCTTGATCAATGCCACTCTTTTATCACCTGTAAACTTTATTTTATTAATTTTAATAGGTTTATTTTCAATATGGTATTTTGGTAAACAATTAAACATTAAACGCGAAAAACAGCAGATAGAACAACTTAATACACAAACAAAAAAAGTAATCGAGTCATTTAATATTTACCTTCCTGAACTTGAGCATGCGACAGAAGTCACTCGTTTAAGTCAAGCAATTAATGCATTAACAAGCCATGTAGCCAATTATGCTCGCGAAACTCAAACCAGCATTTGTCAAGATAAGTTGACCTTGTTAATTGACCGTCACGCTTATATCGAGCACCTAGAACGCCAACTCAACGGTGCTGAATTAACGAATATTCACTGTGCTTTGTTATTTATTGATTTAGATGGCTTTAAGCAAGTAAATGACTCTTTTGGCCACAGTTTTGGTGATGAAGTATTGATTCAAGTGGCTGAACGCCTTAGCTGCGTATTGCGCCATCATAAACTTAATGATATCAACCCCACTAGCTTGCTTGAACAAAATTTATCGCGTTTAGGAGGCGATGAATTCTCTATTTTCATTAATAACATTGATTACACCTCTAAAAGCTTAGATATTGCACAACATGTGCTAAACGAAATAGAGCGAGACTTTGTTCTAGGCAATAAACTGATTAAGATAAGTGCCAGTGTCGGCATTGCAGTTTACCCTGAAAGTGCCTCAACGCCCCATGCTTTGTTGCAAATGGCGGATGTTGCTATGTATCGTGCTAAAACCGATGGACGTGGTATTTTTAAAGTCTACTCTCCAGAAATGGGTAATAAAATGCGCCGCTATCATTATTTACTCGAAGAGCTACGCTTAGCGATTGCCTGTCATAACTTCCATTTATCGTTTCAGCCTATAGTGCATGTTGAAGATTGCGCAATTGATTACTTCGAAGCGTTAGTCCGCTGGGAACACTCTGTTGAAGGGGCTATTTCTCCAGTAGAGTTTATTCCCATTGCCGAGGAATCAAACCTTATATTAGAGTTAGGTGATTGGATAATGCTAGAGTCATGTCGACAAATGGCGGCATGGCATAATGCAGGTATGCGCAAAGTTAAAATCTCAGTTAATGTCTCAGGTATTCAGCTCAAACATCGCCCCGTTCACGAATGGGTTATGAAAAAACTCGCCAAAACGGGTCTACCGCCCACTTCTTTGATGTTAGAGATCACCGAATCAACATTGATCACCGCAAGCCACACTATCATTAATGCATTAGAAAAATTGCGAAATGAAGGCGTCACTATCGCAATTGATGATTTTGGAACCGGTTTTAGCTCGTTAAGTACTTTAGCTGATCTACCAATTGACGTGATCAAGATTGATAGATTATTCATAACACAAGCTAATGAAAACCCAAAATATAACAAAATATTAAATTCAATCAGTGAATTAGGTACTAAGCTTGGACTTAAAATCGTTGCTGAAGGGGTGGAAGAAATAGCCCAATTTGAATTAGTAAAACGTATGGGCATCAGCTGTGTGCAAGGGTATTTAGTCAGTCGTCCGCAATCATCTATGAATGTTGGCAGTAAAGTACTACAGGGGAATATTAATCATATCGCGGCAACAGGCACTGGGGTTTGGAACCTCGAAACCTAACGATTAGTGATTTATAATTTTATTACCATGGAAATTTAGCTAAAAATAGATAATAATACTTAATAACTTAGTATCAAATCCCCCATCTTACATGCTTAAAAAAAGTCTATTTTCGTTAATCTCACTCGCAATTTTAGTGAGTATTGTGCTTACTAGCATGTCAATTTATACCTTATATAGCAAAAAAAAACTCAGTGTTGATCCTAAACTAAAAGAAATATCGGGGATCGAATTTGATAAATTCAAGCGTTTGTGGGCAATAAATGATGGCGGTAATGAAGCAAAACTTTATCGCCTCAACGAAAATGGCTCTATAGCCAAAGAAGTCCTAGTTACTAATGCGAAAAATATTGATTGGGAGGATATGACTCAGAATGATTTTGGACACTTCTTTTTAGGTGATTTTGGTAATAATAATCAAGAACGTAAATGGCTCACTATTTATAAAATAGAAAATCCCATCGACATTAAAACTGATACCACCGAGGCTGAAATTATCAAGTTCACTTACCCAGAACTCGACGGTAGTCCTATCACTCCAGATAAACGAAATTTTGATCTTGAAGCATTTGTAGCCTTTGGTCGTCACTTATATTTGTTTACAAAAAACCGAACTGAACCGTTCGATGGGATCACCAATGTATATAAAGTTGGCGATCATGCGGCGAACTTTGATGCGCAATTAATCGATTCATTTAAGACCTGTACAACAATGGAAAAGCTCTGTTGGATAACTTCAGCGGCATTGAGTCCTGATCGTACAAAATTAGTATTATTGGATTCAACAAGCATTTGGTTATTTGAAAACTTTACTGGTGATAAATTTTTCTCTGGGGACGTATCACGGATAGATTTAGGGATTGTGACTCAAAAAGAAGCGATTACTTTCTATGATGAAAATACCATTGTATTCACCGATGAAGAATTTAAAGGAATTGGCGGTAACGCCTATGTAATTAAACTTGATAAGGTAACAAAAACCATCATTAAGAAAGTAGTAAAGGCGTCAGATTAAAATAAATCTATATCCGTGCTTTTATCATTTGAGTCAATCAAATTATTTTCCATTAACTCCTCATAAAAACACAACCTATTGCGACCATTTTCCTTCGCGTAATAAAGTGCCTTATCTGCATTTTCTAATACATTTATAGGAAAGTCGTAAGGACTAATGCGACACATACCTATACTAACGGTCATATTTGTCACAAATGGAAAGCGAGTCTCTCTGATCATATCCATAAACTCGTTCATTTTCTTTTCAATAGACTCAAAATTGGTAGGTTCAAACACTACCACAAACTCCTCTCCACCAAAGCGGAAAATCAAATCTGTTGAACGCAGAAAGTACCGCATTTTTTGCGCAAGCAATAGTAAAACTTCATCTCCACAGACATGACCAAAACTGTCATTTATTTTTTTAAAATGATCAATATCAAGCATTGCCAACCAAGATGTTGAACTAAGTCTACGCTTGCGATTATCATCCGCTTTAACCGTTTTATGTTGTTTTATTACTTGCTTTTCAATTAGCTGTTTAATTTTTTTATCAAATGTTTGCCGATTCAGCAAACCAGTCAATTGATCCCGTTCATTTTCATGCAGGATAAACAAATAGTTTTCATAAATACGGCAAAAGGCATTTAACAACACCTGATCCGCACTTTCTAAACCTTTGCATACAACGGCAATAGCGCCTATCGGCTTATCTTGTAAAGATATTGGTAACCAACGCTTCTCAATACCATCTGCGGACTGCACAGTAATAATGCACGCTGAGCGCAAACATGACAACAGCTCAGATTCTGGTGAGTCAACCACTTTGCGTTGCGCCCATTCAAACTGATTACCATTAACAACTCTTAACGATATACTGCGCTCAATTGTTAAATCACATTGCACGTCTAAATCCTTATAAACCACAATTTCTGTGCAACCAACAAATTCCTGGATCGTCGTGATCAAGCTATATTCTAATGAATCTACATCACGATTTTTAGTTATTTTAATTAGTGAGTTTAATAAGTTTTCTTCCATGGGGATCCTGCATTCAAGTAACTGAACATTCTTAATTATGATTTATTACCCGTGTAAACGCGATAAAAACATAAATAAAATAAAAACGCTAATAAAGTTCGGTATCATAATTACATTAACGAGTAAGAAAACCCTGTGCTAGTAGTAAGTGTAGCGGGTAAATACTGTTTAGTCACAATAAAAAGTATGACATTCTGTATTGATCGTCAACTTAGCGTTTAAATTTTGTTTCAAGAATAACAGAAGACGTTGTACGTTCAACGCCATCTAAGTTACCAATATCGTCGAGTAAATGGCTGAGCTTTTCTAAATTTTGTGCTTGCACAACGGCTATTAAATCAAACTCACCACTGATAGCAAACAACTGAGTAATAGCATCAATCTGCTTGAGTTCAAGGTTAGTTTTAGTGGTTAGCTTTTGCTTTACCTTTATTGATACATGGGCCGATACCATCGCGCTTAAATACGCATCACCATAGTCAACACTGTAGCCCTTTATTACCCCTGTCTCTTCTAGCTTTAACATTCTACTTTGTACCGTCGAGCGTGATAAATTAAGTGCTCTGGCAAGATCTGAAATACTCGCTCTGGCGTTAGTGCGTAGTATAGAAAGTAGCTTTTCGTCTTGTGTAGTTATCATATTGAGTATTAACCTCGTCATTTTGTATTTTATTTTAATCACTTTTCACAAAATAGCACTGCAAATTTAAGCTTTGAACTCAGATAATAGCAGTAGTAAATAAAAAAAATTATTAGAGCACACCATTGCAGGGTAATAACGGCTTGATTCACCCATTAGATGCAATTTATTTTTCACTTCAAGCCAGATTTAGGTGTAACAAATGCAAGTAACAAGAGAATTATTCAACAGCGTAATGGTGCCAAACTATAATCCATCAGAGGTGATCCCTGTGCGTGGTCAAGGCTCTCGCGTATGGGATCAAAACGACAAAGAATATATCGATTTTGCAGGGGGAATTGCAGTTAACTGTTTAGGTCATTGTCACCCCGCACTTGTGGACGCACTTAAAGAGCAAGGCGACAAAATTTGGCATTTATCAAATGTGATGACTAATGAGCCAGCACTTCGATTAGCTAAAAAAATCACCGACGCAACATTTGCAGACAAAGTTTACTTTGCCAACTCTGGAGCAGAGGCAAACGAAGCGGCACTTAAACTAGCGCGCCGTTTCGCATTGGATGTACATGATACTGATAAAAGCCAAATCATCGCATTTAATAAAAGCTTTCATGGTCGTACATTCTTTACGGTAACAGTAGGTGGACAAGCAGCCTACTCTGATGGTTTTGGTCCTAAACCGGCCGCAATTGATCATTGTGACTACAATGATTTAGCTGCTTTTGAAGCACTGATCAGCGATAAAACTTGTGCCGTCATGATGGAACCTCTGCAAGGTGAAGGCGGTATTATCTCTGCAAGTAATGACTTTATCAAAGGCGTGCGTGCTTTATGTGATAAACACAATGCGTTGCTTATTTTTGATGAAGTGCAAACGGGTGTAGGCCGTACAGGTTCACTGTATGCATACCAAGAATTAGGCGTGACACCAGATATTTTAACAACAGCAAAAGCGCTGGGGGGCGGTTTCCCTATTGCTGCGATGATCACCACGACTAATATTGCCGCACATCTTAAAGTGGGCACACATGGTTCAACCTATGGTGGTAACCCGTTAGCGTGTGCAGTGGCGGAAGCGGCATTTGATACAGTGAATACCGAACAAGTGCTAAGCGGCGTTAAACAGCGCGAACAGCTTTTCCGTGATGGTTTTGCAGCGATCAACGCAAAATACGACGTATTTAGTGAAGTGCGCGGTAAAGGCCTATTATTAGGTGCAGTACTTAACAGCAAATTTGAAGGGCGTGCGCGAGACTTTTTAGTTGCCAGTACCAAACACGGCTTAATGAGCTTAGTTGCAGGAACCAATGTAATTCGCTTTACACCTTCATTAGTGATCCCAATTGAAGACATTAAAGAAGGCTTAACACGCTTTGAAAAAGCAGTTGCGGATGTTATAAACGGTTAATCTAATTTAGCGCCCTCGCTGGGCGCTAATGGAGCTCTTTTAAATGCACGTATTACGTCCTATTACAGCCACAGACTTTGATGCACTCAAGCAAATAGCCATTGAATCTGGTCATGGCTTTACTTCCTTACCTGTTAATGATGCCCTATTACTTGATAAAATTGAGCGCGCTGAACGCAGCTTTGCGAAAAACATTAATCAACCTCAAGATGAAAGCTATTTATTTGTTTTAGAAGATAGTGAGACGGGTGAGGTAGTTGGCACAACCGCTATTGAAGCGGCTGTTGGCCTTAATGTTCCTTTGTATCATTATCACCTTGGTAAAACCGTTCACCACTCACGCACTTTAAACGTATACAACACAGTTGATATTTTAAGCATGTGTAATGATTACACTGGTTGTTCTGAAATATGCACATTGTTTTTACGTGAAGCTAGCCGTAAAGGGCTAACCGGACGTTTCTTATCACGCTCACGGTTTTTGTTTATGGCCCAGCACAGTGAGCGTTTTGCCGATACCATCATCGCAGAAATGCGTGGTGTGAGCGACGAACATGGCCACTCTCCTTTTTGGCAATGGTTAGAAGAGCACTTTTTTAGTATCGAATTTCCACAAGCTGATCACCTTGTCGGGTTAGGCGATAAAGTGTTTATCAGTGAGTTGATGCCAAAATACCCAATTTACGCCAATCTATTGAGTAAAAAAGCGCAAGCCGTAATTGGTAAAGTGCATGACAAAACTAAACCGGCACTCAAACTACTCGAAAAAGAAGGCTTTGAGCACCGTGGCTACGTTGATTTATTTGATGCAGGGCCAACTGTCGAAGCCAAACTTGGCAATATTCGAAGTGTTCGTGAATCACTCGTATGCCCTATTTCTATTGGTGAGCTCGATTACGTTGACGAACAAAGCTCAGATACTTTGGCAATATGTAATCAAGGCGTCAGCGATTTTAGAGCCACATTTACCAAACACGCACATTACAATCATGCCAAGCATACCTTGATAATCAGCCAAGAGGTCGCCCACGCACTTAAATTACAGCAAGGGGATGCAGCACGATTCTTTCGTCTGTAACTTTCTTAAGGAATCATCTTATGAGTACAACAACTCAACTTATTAATAACCAATGGCAAAGCGGCCTTGGTCACGCCTTTACATCAGTTAACCCAAGTAATGGTGAAACGATTTGGCAAGGTAAAACTGCCAGTAAAGAGCAAGTAAATGAGGCTATTACAGCAGCACGTAAAGCGCAATTTGATTGGGCACAAACGTCTATTAGTGATCGCATTACCGTGCTAGAAAACTTTGTTGCTCAGTTAAAAGAGCACAGCGAAGAGTTTGCGAGTATTATCGCACGTGAAACCGGTAAACCACTGTGGGAAACACGTACAGAAGTGGGTGCAATGACCGGTAAAGTGGCTATTTCAATTAAAGCCCACAATGAACGCACCGGCACCACTGAAAACCCAATGCCTGGCGCCAAAGCGTTTATTCGCCATAAGCCGCATGGTGTTGTCGCAATATTTGGCCCTTATAACTTCCCGGGTCATCTACCAAACGGTCACATAGTACCTGCAATATTGGCGGGGAATACCGTGGTATTTAAACCCTCTGAACTAACGCCACATGTTGCGCAGTTCACGCTGGAGTTGTGGCTAAAAGCAGGTTTACCTGCAGGTGTGATCAACCTCATTCAAGGTGAGGTTGAAACGGGCATTGCGCTTGCCAGCCACCAAGATATTGATGGCTTATTTTTTACTGGCAGTTCAAATACAGGCCATCTGCTGCATAAGCAATTTGCAGGGCATCCAGGAAAAATTCTCGCGCTTGAAATGGGCGGCAATAATCCGCTTATTATCAAAGGTGTCGCCGATATTAACGCTGCGGTGCACGATATTATTCAATCAAGCTTTATTACATCAGGACAACGTTGCACCTGTGCCCGCCGTGTATTTATTGAAAACACAGCAAACGGTGATGCTATTTTAGCCAAACTCATTAGCACCACAAAAAATATTAAAGTTGCAGATAGCTTTGCCCAAGAGCAACCATTTATGGGCGCAATGATCAGTGAAAAAGCCGCCCTTGGTATGGTTAACGCACAACAGCAACTACTCGATGTGGGTGCTAAATCACTGGTTGAGCTTAAGCACTTAAAACTAGGCACTGGCTTTGTAAGCCCAGGTATCATTGATGTAAGTAATGTTACAAACATGCCCGATGAAGAACACTTTGGGCCACTAATTAAAGTTTATCGTTATACTGAATTTAACAGTGCCATTGATGAGGCTAACAATACCTCGTTTGGTTTGTCAGCAGGCCTGTTAAGCGACTCAAGTGATGATTACCAACACTTTTTGAAGCATATTCGTGCTGGCATTGTTAATTGGAATCGCCCTATCACAGGTGCATCGAGCGCAGCCCCATTTGGTGGCATTGGTGCCAGTGGTAATCACAGAGCAAGCGCCTATTACGCTGCTGATTACTGCTCATACCCTGTTGCTTCAGTTGAAGCGGACAAAGTAAATTTACCTGATACCCTCGCGCCAGGCTTAATCATTAAATAATGACAAAATGGCTACACACCATTTAAACCAAATTAAGGAATTAAAAATGCACACAGATGTAAATGCCCTATTTGACAACCTATGGCAAAACTACTTGGCGGTAACGCCGTCAGCTGTAAAAGTTCATGAGCTATTAGGCTCGACACAACAAGATGATGTGATCAACGACCATATTGCACTACGCACTTTCAATCATGAAAAAATTGGTCTGGAAAAGTTAGCCGCGCATTTTTTAGCAGTCGGTTATAAAGAATGTGGTGAATATCATTTTGAAGCTAAAAAATTGTATGCTAAACATTATGAGCATAGTGATCCAAAGCAACCAAAAGTGTTTATTTCCGAATTACTTGTAGAGCAGTGTTCTGAACAACTGCAAAAAATAGTTAATGAGCTGGTTGCCAGCATAGATGCAGATGCCGTAACCGCAGAAGACTTCTTATATTCAGGCACCCATTGGCAAGTAAGTTCTGAAACTTATAAACAGTTACTCGCTGAAAGCGAATATGCAGCATGGATGTCAGCATGGGGTTACCGTGCTAATCATTTCACCGTGAACATTAATGAACTTGCCAAATTTGATAAAATTGAAGATGTTAACCAAGCACTTAAAGATGCTGGTTTTGCCCTTAATATTTCTGGCGGTGAAGTAAAAGGCTCACCAGAGGTATTACTTGAGCAATCATCAACCCTTGCCGACGACTTTGCCGTAGAGTTTAGTGACACGACGATGAGCGTACCTAGTTGTTTTTATGAGTTTGCCCTGCGCTATGCAAAAGCTGATGGCGAACTTTACACTGGTTTTGTTGCAGCCTCTGCCGATAAAATTTTCGAAAGTACTAACGCTCGTTAGTCCATTTTAATACATCACTTAAGGTTGCAAACTATCAACCTTAAGTGTCTGTATTAAAGCAAAAAGAACAGTAAAATACTTGCTGACTAAGTATTTATTTTTTCACTATTGATATGAAGGCTTCCTCAGTTACTCATTCAAACTGCGTTTTTTATTTCGTTACTAATAACAAATAATCACTATAAAAATAGTGGTTTATAATCGTTTTCTAGCTGCTCAAAAGACAGGTTGCCAATAAAACGGCCAAAGCTAAGCCAGGTTGCTAAACCACGTAAATCTTTAAAATGTGGCGGAACAAACTTAGGGTCTTCAATTACACCTAAATCATGTAATTGTGATATTAGTCTAAAGTCATCAATCGAGATTTTACCCACTAACAGCAAAGGTAATTGATCGATGCGACCAAGTTGTATAGCAACCCGAATTAAATTGTAAACCAATACAAACCCTTTGATATAAGCGATATCCTTTGTAAACGGTAAACCTGTCGCTGTACTGCCACGAAAAACTCGTTGCGCAAGCGTATAACTTTCATCTTTACTTAATCCTTGTGCCACATAATCTCGGTAAATATCCACAAATTCTGCGCCGTCTATTACTTTTGTCACTGCCTGAATACGATTAACAAGTTTTGATAAACGCCGTGGTGTTGATTTAAGGGTGATGATTTCAGTCAGCACCGCTAGCCCTTCTTGGGTTACTGTGGAACTTGGCGTGCCTTTACTCAAACAGGTTAAATAAGGTTGCGCTAAACCATTTTGCGTGGTGCCGACATGGATCCAGCCTTCATGGACTTCTAGAATATCGAGTTCACGCTGAGAAAATTTAACATCTTGATTTAGCTTTATATTATTAGCACCAGCAGCTGCATCACTGACAATACCGTCACTAATGATCACTTCAACATCGATACCAGTCATGCTAGCCCTCACTTGCTCCGCAAGAATTTTAACCGCAGCATCGGCATCAATATTTTTTGGATCATCAGGTAAAATATCCGCAGCAAGCAGGTTTTTAAGTGGTAGTTCGAGCATATTAGCAAGCTCTGACAGCGATGGCTCACCGGCATGAAATAAATCTTTTGGGTGACCAAACAATTCCACCGATAAATCGTGAAACTCAGCGGTGCCTCGGTATTCAAGCATATTGAGTACTGTTTTATATTCAGCACACATTTTACTCATATACTGCGTGATTGGATTGAGTTGCCCAAGCTGGCTAATGATATTACGGTTTAAATCAGAGAACGCTTGGCGTAACTCACTGGGTACAAACCCTAGATCCCGTTGCTGATAATAGGCTTTATCAACCAGTGGATTTTTTTGGCATTTATGCCTAAAAAACTCTTCTTTTATACTTTTATCCCAATTTATCGCATCTAAGATTCGTATCGGGGTTTGTAGGGCGATTAATCGATCTGATAACTCGCGAGTTTTAAGTAATAACGCCTTATCTATCATGCTCTAAGCTCACTGATGAATGAGCCTAGAGCATAGGCTAGATTTGCGCGTTTTCAAAGCTAATTATGGTGTGTTTTGTAGATTTACTGGACTTGAAAAATCAGTAATTCTATTTGTTATTTTGCCATCTTTATAAATCAATAATGCTGGCACTTTGTTAATCTCATTATCAATAAATAGATCATTACCGTGATCAATATACACTGGATGTATGACTTTAAATTTTTCGATGTATTCATCAACAGCCGCTTGATCTGTCCATAATTGGCTAACCCTCGCTTCAATATCAATCCCCTGGTTGGTTAATATATTGATTTGCTTTTGAGCTGCAGCACAGTTTGTTGCCATTTTCGGGCGAGTATCAGCTAAATACCAATCGCACCACGTTGCCGTATATAACACAGCCTTTAAGCCATACTCTGGAATAACTAAAGCAGTCGCAGCTTGCTTATTACCTTCATCTAACAAGTGGGCCTTTGCCACCACGCCATCATGTGATAATAATCGCAGTGTATTATCAAGTGCTTTATCGGCTTCATGACCTTGAAAAATTACTTTGCCCGTTTTATCGAGTAACACATGAAAAGGAGTGCCTATAAATTGATAATGCTGAGCAACTTTTGCGGTATGATCACTCATGATTGGCATAGTTAAATTAAACTGTTTTTTAACCGCTGCAACAGCTCTAGGATCATCATTTAGATCAATGTTTATTGCTATTGTATCGATTGTATCTCCATACTGTTTATAGGCATGCTGAAAGTGTGGCATTTGCTCAATACACGGTTTACACCAAGTTGCCCAAAATTTTAAATAAACAGGCTTTTTGCCAACGATGTTACTCAGCTCGAACAGCTCGCCCTGTTGGTTTTTTAAAACCAAATCAGACTCATTTGCTAACAAATGTTGACTACTTGAAAAGCATAAACAGACCCACAGCAGCATAATATATTTAGATTTCATCATTGTTATCCCTAAAATAAATATACTCTAGCATGGTTGTTTTCTCGGCTGATTGTAATTTTGCGACAACGGTGAACTTTTCGGTTCATTTATCATCACATGGTATAAACTAAATAGAGTTAGGTTTCGTATTAGTTTAATTATCAAAACGACATTGGAGTAGTGATGAAAAATGACATCGAAGGAAAACAAATATTAGCCGTCTATGAGCAGATCATCCAACATGGAGAAATAAATAATGAAGGAAAACACTACAAAGGGTTAACCGCATTCTCAGATATTGATGGTTATACCATTTATCTTAAAGGCAGTGGTGTATTGCTTAAATTTGGTTTTCACAACACCTATCACCTTGATTATCAACATGAAAAACATAAGGATGATTTCCTTAAAAAGCTGGGAAATATAATCCATGAGATGTAAGTATACATAGCAGTCCCCCCCACATTCTCGCAACTAATAAGCACAACCCTGGCTTTTAATGCCAAGGTTGTGCAGCAATTACGTGGCGATGAAAATAAGCTTGCCATAATTTTGCAAAGACAGAGCTATAGCCTAATTAACAATTTTTCGTACCCAGATTGGTAAACCACCGTTTATTAATGATAATCATGCTTAAAAATGATAGATTGCGGAAATTTTTCAATTTTAAGAGCCTTGCTATGTCAAAAGCCGTCGACACTGCCGACTCATCGAGCGAAGAAAAACAATCGGGGTTATTTAACCGATTTTTAGCCTCGGTTGAGTTTTTGGGGAACATGTTACCCCACCCAATTACCTTGTTTGCCCTATTTTGTGTGGCCATTATCGTTTTCAGTGGTATTGCTGATTGGTTTGGATTAAGTGCAATTGATCCTCGTCCAATTGGCTCCGCAGGTCGTGAACCTGACGGCGTAATTGAAGTTGTCAGCCTGCTAAGTGCTGAGGGTTTACAACGTATAGTAACGGGCCTCGTTACTAATTTTACCAGTTTTGCCCCTTTAGGCACGGTACTTGTTGCACTATTAGGTGTCAGCGTTGCCGAACATTCAGGGCTATTATCTGCTGCAATGCGGGGCATGGTAATGGGGGCATCTAAACGCTTAGTTACCTTTATGGTAGTATTTGCCGCTATTTTATCTAATACCGCATCTGAACTTGGTTATGTTGTATTAATTCCTTTAGCCGCAATGATCTTCCATAGTTTAGGCCGTCATCCATTAGCGGGCTTAGCCGCAGCTTTTGCCGGTGTATCGGGCGGTTACAGTGCTAACCTATTACTTGGCACCATAGATCCGCTACTTGCAGGTATCACGACACCTGCAGCACAAATGATTGACCCCAACTATCAAGTAGGTGCCGAAGCGAATTGGTATTTTATGATGATATCGGTATTGTTAATCGCAGTATTAGGCACTTGGGTCACTGAAAGAATTGTTGAACCCCGTCTTGGTAAATATAACCCCGATGATGCCACAGCTGATCTAGCGCAAAATAATATTGAAGGCCTCACAACCAAAGAAAGGTCAGGCCTAAAATGGGCTGGAGTATCATTATTATTAGTATCACTACTACTTGCTTGGACAATCGTACCTGCAGATGGCATTTTGCGCCATCCTGAAACAGGCTTATTTGCCCACTCACCTTTTTCTAAAGGGATTGTGGTATTTATTTTTATTACCTTTGGTATACCAGGTTTCGTTTATGGCCGTGTAGTAGGCACCATGAAAAACGATAAAGACGTGATCAACGCGATGAGCAAAAGTATGAGCTCAATGGGTATGTACATTGTATTAGTATTTTTTGCCGCGCAGTTTGTCGCCTTTTTTAAGTGGACTAACTTAGGGACTATTTTAGCCATAAATGGCGCTGCTATGCTACAAGCTCTCAATCTGACCGGTCCTGAAGTATTTGTATTATTTATATTGATGTGTGCATTAGTTAATCTAAGCTTAGGTTCTTCATCTGCACAATGGGCAATCACTGCGCCTATCTTTGTCCCAATGCTCATGTTGATTGGCTATGCGCCAGAAACCATTCAGGCGGCTTATCGAATTGGTGATTCTGTCACCAACTTGATCACCCCAATGATGAGTTACTTTGGCTTGATCCTCGCCGTTGCCACTAAATATAAAAAAGACATGGGAATAGGCACTTTAGTCGCCACCATGCTGCCTTATAGTATGATCTTTTTTGTCGGCTGGGTTGCTCTATTTTATTTGTGGGTGTTTGTATTTGGTTTGCCAGTAGGACCTGGCTCACCAATTTATTACACACCTTAATGAACGATAAATAATGCCAGCTATTGCTGGCATTATTATTGACTGGCTCTAACCTGTTTGAAAAACTAAACTATCTAGTTTAACCATAGTAGCAACTTCAACAAGGTCTAAAATTATGAAAAGAGTATGTTTTATTATCACCTTAGTATGTTTTTCGAACAGTATAACAAGTTATGCGCAGCCACCTGCATCAGCTAATATAAAGTCCATTGCTTTAACCTATTATGCGAATCCGCAACAACACATTTATACCGCAGGACAACCTTCTAAAGAACAATTTCAGCAGCTGGCAGAGCAAGGCATAAAGTATGTAATCAATTTACGCGCAGATGGAGAAAATAATTGGGATGAGCAAGCTTTAGTGTCCAATTTAGGACTGCAATACTTTTCCCTGCCCATTTCATCAAGAGCCGATATCAATATTGAAAATGCAAAAAAGCTGCAGCAATTATTAGCGCAAGCATCTGAGAGCCCAACATTACTGCATTGTGCAAGTGGTAACCGAGTTGGAGCACTGATTGCACTTTATAACGCAACAGAGCTTAACCAGCCAATTGAAAAAGCGATTGAGACCGGTAAACAGTGGGGATTGAAAGGTCTTGAACCTGTGGTAAGAGACGCCATAGCAACCTATAAAATAACTCTGCATTAAAATGTAATTTAAAGCTGCCATGCATAACTTAATTTAGTAAAGAAAGTACGTTGATCGCGTTCTATACTTTTTAATGAGTCATCTTGATAGCCTTTATCTGAATAACCCAAATAAAATAATGTTTGTGCATTAATTTTATATGAGTAAACAAGCTGGCTGCCATAATCTCGGTTGATGTGATTTACAGCATAGTAATAAGCATTTTGATTTCTGTCGATATCTTCAAACTGTAAAATCAGTTTCAGCATCGAGCGCATATTAAATTTATAGTAAATTCGTAAATCGGTTAGATTCGCTGTAAATACATTGTCACCTTGTGGGTTATCTAAACGGCTATAACTGTGTTCAAGCTGTAGTTGCCAATGATCATTGATGTCCCAGGTAAGTTCTGGCTCTAGGGTAAATAAATCACCTAACTGCTCATTACTGTAATCTATTTTACTACCAAACTCACTATAGAGCGTAATACGTAAATCTTTGCTTGGGTTAAAACCACCATAGATAAAGCCGATATTTTGATTATAGAAATCATCTTTATAGCTCTCATTACGATGGATCAAACCAAACTCTAAGGATGACTGTAATTGGCCTTTTAAAAAAATATACCCTTCGTACTCTTCTTCAAGCACGCTACCATCTTGCGCCCAGGTTTTGTCCCAATCAACATTATAAGAATATTCGGTTATCATCTCATTTGCGTCTAAGTACCAAGTTTGCCCGCCGCCTAGTAACGCTTTTTTATAATCCACTTTTTCTTGATAGCCAACATCGGTACGATAATCCTCACCAATATCTTCGTAACTGGCAAGTAGCTTATAATCCCTTTTCTCGCGAGAAAACTCGAGCTTATAAGCTTGATCAGATTGATTTTTCTCCAAGCCATAGTTATCAGTTAAAAAGGCGGAGTTTTTAGTATCAGAGCTAGCAACTTGATACAACACACTATCTGTTTGATTAAACCAATAACTACCATCTACAGACAGTACGGTATTGTGATAGTCATTCGCTTCACGGTGGGTACTCATCACCCCTATAGTGCCCTGCTCGCCAATGTCGTATTGATACCGGCCAACCGCTGACTTTGATTTTTCAGCTAAATTAGCAAAGCCAGAACCTTGGTTAGTCGGTAAAAAAAGACTGGTATTTTCATCATCCGCATACATAAAGGCATAACTATGTGCATCTGTTTTACCTGTTATTTTGGCGCCAATTTCAGGCTCGGCAATTGTACGAGTATATAAAAGCTCAAATAAACTGCTTTTGAAATACGATGCACCATCTAAAAAGAACGGACGTTTCTCAGCATAATAAATAGAGTATGTCGTATTGACATCCAACTCTAAACTATCTGTTTCTACTTGCGAAAAATCTGGGTTAATGGTGGCATTGATAACCGCATCTTGGCTAATACCCCAACGTAAATCGAGTCCAGCTTCAGTCTCAATATCACCATTTTGCCAGTCCCCTGGTACAGCCTCTTTTACATCATTGCGAAGAGCAGTCAAGGTCGGTGTTAATTGAATATTTTTGCTCGGCTCCATGGCATTAAAGCCAGTTATTTTATCAAACTGGCAAAAACTGCATTTCACGTCGCGGTCAAAACCTACATTGGATAATTGATATAAAACATCTCGAGGATAATTACGCCACAGCGCAAATCCCCATGTCATATCGGCTTTATTTTTAGGAAACCTTAATGCTGTAAATGGTATACGCATTTCAACCACATAACCTTGCTCAGTTATTTGCCCTGCACTGTCCCAAATCGCATCCCACGATGAGTCTTCACTCCAGCCATCGGTATCGGTCATGCGCATATCACCCTGTGCACCGAGTGGGTTTACGTAGAACTCATAACCTGTTCGCTCATCGTTAAAAGTATCAATCATCAATGCGATATTATCATCCGACCATAATGTATCGCGATCTCGAAGTGATGCACGTATTTGACCGGGATCATTATCATAAGCAACAAAACCAAGATATAAATAGTTGCCATCTTCATATATATAAGCGTCTGTTTTTACAGGTGGTGTGCCTTTTTCGTTGGGTTCATTTTGATAGCGTAAAGGAATTAAAGTGGCTTGTTGCCAGTGCGGTTCGCTCAACTGCCCATCAAGCTCAATACCTTGCTCAATATGCGCTAAACTAAAATTTTGTTGCGCAGCGTGTGCAAACGTACTACATAAAGCAAAAACCCAGACAGGTAACGTTATTAATTTTATATACTGCATAAACATCCATTTAATACTCAGTTACTCGGATGAGTAAGTTAAGTAGCAACTGTAACTCACGCAGGTACATTTGTTAATAGTTTAATTGCAAAAATGTTATTTTAATTAACTAATCAAGAAAAAAGCTGAGATTTTAGGTCTCAATTAACTTTAATTTATCGGCCACACCATTCCAGGTATCGGCATCTTCAGGGGCTGGTTTTACATCAGTGATACGCGGCCAAATAAGAGCAAGTTCGGCATTCAGTTCGGTGAATTCTTGTTGCGAATCAGGTAATTCATCTTCTTGATAAATTGCTTCAGCGGGGCATTCTGGAACACATAAACCACAATCAATACAATCAATCGGACTGATCGCCAAGAAATTAGGGCCTTCATAAAACGCATCTGCTGGACACACTGCTACACAGTCAGTGTATTTACACTTTATACAGTTTTCAGTGACTACAAATGCCATTTTAACGTTTGCCTAACATATCTTAATACAGCTGGAGATCATACCCAACCACAGCCAAAATACAATAAATAATCGCTGCCATCGAGGCTTAAATTAACGTAAAATAGCTCGCTATTGTGAGCAACTCGCGTCAGCGACTGCTAAGACACCTAACAGAGACTAAATATGATACGTTTAACAGAAATTAAGCTGCCACTTGATCATGGCGAAGATGCCATAAAGCAAGCAATTATAACTAAACTTGGCATTGATAACAGCCAACTCCATAGCTTTAATGTCTTTAAACGTGGTTACGATGCCCGTAAAAAAACCGCCATTTTACTTATTTATACCCTCGACATTGAGGTTGATAATGAAGCGCAATTATTAATTCAGTTTGCTAAAGACCAACATGTAAAACCAGCCCCTGACACCAGCTATAAATTTGTTGCTCAAGCACCAGCTACGATTCAAGAACGTCCTGTGGTAATAGGCTTTGGCCCTTGTGGACTGTTTGCTGGTTTAATACTGGCGCAAATGGGGTTTAAACCCATTATTTTAGAACGTGGTAAAGAAGTACGTGAACGTACCAAAGACACTTTCGGTTTTTGGCGAAAACGTACTCTAAATACCGAGTCAAACGTGCAATTTGGTGAAGGCGGCGCAGGAACATTCTCTGACGGAAAACTTTATAGCCAAGTTAAAGATCCAAACCATTATGGTCGTAAAGTGATCACTGAATTTGTAGCTGCGGGCGCACCAGAAGAAATTATGTATGTCAGCAAACCGCACATTGGTACTTTTAAGCTGGTGACTATGATTGAAAAAATGCGTGCAAGTATTGAAGCGCTCGGCGGTGAAATTCGTTTTAGCACCCGCGTTAATGACATCCTACTTGATGATGGCCAAGTAACAGGACTGAAATTATCCACCGGTGAACAACTTGATACCCGTCATGTTGTGCTTGCGGTAGGTCACAGCGCACGTGATACATTTAAAATGGTACACGATAAAGGGATTTACGTTGAAGCAAAACCGTTTTCAGTTGGTTTTAGAATTGAGCACAAACAATCTATGATCGATGAATGCCGTTTTGGTAATAATGCTGGTAACCCGATCCTTGGCTCTGCAGATTACAAACTGGTTCACCATTGTCACAGCGGCCGTACTGTTTACAGTTTTTGTATGTGCCCAGGCGGTACTGTGGTTGCAGCAACCTCTGAAGAAGGTCGCGTGGTAACGAATGGCATGAGTCAATATTCTCGCAGCGAACGCAACGCTAACAGTGCCATTGTTGTGGGGATTTCTCCTGAAGAAGATTTCCCAGGTCACCCATTAGCTGGTATTGATCTGCAGCGAAAACTAGAAGAGCAAGCCTTTGAACTAGGTGGTAGTAATTACGATGCACCAGCACAGTTAATTGGCGATTTCTTAAAAGGTAAAGATTCAAGTGACTTAGGCGATGTAAAGCCTTCATACACACCAGGTATCAAACTTACTGATCTAGCAAACGTATTACCTAACTATGCAATTGATGCCATTCGTGAAGCAATTCCTGCATTTAATAAGCAAATTCGTGGTTTTTCATCAAACGATGGCTTATTAACGGGCGTTGAAACCCGTACTTCATCACCAATTTGCATTAAACGTGATAAAAGCATGCAAAGTATTAATACTCTAGGTTTATACCCTGCAGGTGAAGGCGCGGGTTATGCAGGTGGTATTTTATCCGCAGGTATTGATGGTATAAAAGCCGCTGAAGCATTAGCGTTATCTATGCTTGAGAAAAATAGCTAAGTATTTTTTCACTGTTCACAAAAAAGCCTCATTTATTGAGGCTTTTTGGTATTAATAACTTAACTTATACCATTACTTCTTTAACGAAAGTTTGGCACCTTTTAAGGTTTTACGTACGTTTGAGATACGTGAACGGTTTTTAGCTCGTGCTTCACCAGTTGCTTGACCTGATGGTTTATTTGAATGGCTACGACGTAAATGCGACGGTTTTTTGCCAATTTTATCAATCAATACTTCACGGTTACTTACTTCATAACCAGGTAAATATTCACGCTGAATTTTTTGACCAATTAAGGTTTCAATTTCAAACAACATGTTTTCTTCTTCGCGGCTAACAAATGAGATTGCTTGGCCTTGTTTACCGGCACGACCTGTACGACCAATACGGTGTACGTAATCTTCAGCAAGCCATGGTAAGTCAATATTAATTACACGTGGTAAATCATCAATATCAATCCCGCGAGCGGCAACTTCTGTAGCCACGAGTACGCGTACTTTACCCGCTTTAAAATCACTTAATGCACGACGACGATTACCTTGGGTTTTATCACCATGGCACACAGCAGCCGGGATACCATCTAAGTTTAATTCTTTAACTAGCTCATCAGCGGTTTCTTTCATGTTGACGAACACTAACACTTGCTGCCAGTTTTTCTTACCGATCAATTCAGAAAGTAGCTCTTGTTTACGGCGCTCTTCAACTGGATAAACCACGTGATGAACGGTTGCAGCAGTGCTGTTGGTTTGATCAACACGGACAATTTCAGCTTGCTTGAGTACTTTGCTAGCAAACTGTTTAATTGCCGCTGGGAATGTTGCAGAGAACAACAAAATTTGGCGATCTTCAGCACAGCCATTGATCACGGTTTGCATATCACCAATAAAGCCCATATCAAGCATACGGTCAGCTTCATCGAGCACCAGATGTTGTACGTCAGCAAGGCTTAGATTACCTAAACGAATATGATCCAGTAAACGACCCGGTGTTGCGACTACGATATCGACACCCGCTTTTAAGCCATTAGCTTGACCTACCGTACTAACACCGCCAAATAAACTCACAGTTTTAAGCTTGGTGTACTTCGCAAAATCAGTAAAATTATTTGCAATTTGCTCTGCAAGCTCACGGGTTGGTGCTAGCACTACGGCACGTGGTGCATTAGTTTTTGTGTATTCAACTTCAGATAATTTTTGAATAATTGGTAAAGCAAAAGCAGCTGTCTTACCGGTGCCTGTTTGGGCACTGGCTAAAACATCTTTGCCTTTACGTACTGCTGGAATAGCATTACGTTGAATGGGCGTAAGGGTGTGATAGTTAAGTTCATCTAACGCCTGAAGAAGTTCAGGGGCAAAACTAAAAGATTTAAAATTCATGCTGTATAACCTGCGGCCACATTATCAAGGGTCGCAAATTATACAGTAATTTAAGGCAAACAGTTAGTTTTTAAATATATAAACCAACTAGAATTACCTTTTCTCTTCTACAGCCATTTTTGTGTTTGACCTTTTCAAAGCATACTTTGCTAAGCAATAACAACAATGGTTGGCGATCTTTTAAAGCCCAAACTAAATTATGGCAGAATAATTGTATTGTCTAAATTTAATGGTGTGGCTTTAGAGCCACCTACAACAGCAACATCATCAAGTTGATTGATCAACGTAACCCCTTGCGCTTGCTGCAGCTCATTTAATGGCACATACGGCAGTCTAAATACAGGCTTGACTGCACCTGTCATCATCAAGGCAGTATTAATCGCGATAGGATTTGGCTCGCAGAATAACCAATTCATTAATGGCTGTAACGAGCTGTTTAACTCATCATTTTTTGTATCCATTAATTGGCGATACAAGCCTGGGATTAAATTAGAGGTTACCGAGATCACCCCATGCGCTTTATAAGTATGGCGAGCATCATGTGCTTCATCGTCATTACCTGACCAACACGCAATGCCTTGTTGCTCGTAATGATTAATACGCTCATTCCCATCACACTCTTTAACACCAATAAAGTTTTCATGCTCTGCTAAGGGCTCAATAATATCAGGGGTTAAATCTTGTCCTGTACGCCCTGCTACGTTGTAAATAAAAGCAGGACCAATTGCCAGCACTCGTTTGAAGTGTTCAAGCACACCGGCAATCGATGTGCGGCCATAATAAGGGTTAATTTGTAGTGCTGCGTCCATACCGCTGGCAAAGCCATACTCTGTCGCTTTAACGGCTTCGCGGGTATTGTTACTGCCAGTGTTACCAACAATCACCAACTGTTCTGAATACTTATTAACGCTGTGCGCAATCAGCATTAAATGCTCTTCCCAGTTCATTAACTGGCCTTCACCTGTAGTACCACCAACCACAATACCGTCGACACCTGCGGAAATTTGTTGTTCAACTAAAAAATCATAGGTGGCTAAGTCAATTTCACCACTGGCTAAATAAGGCGTTTTAATAGCTGTGATGAGGCTTGCTTGTTTAATTTGTTCTAGGGTGCGCATAAAAAATTAATCTTAAAAAAACTTGCTGTAGTTGTAACATAAAAACAGACATTTTCCGAGTCTTGCATAGCTAATTAATTAAATTACTTGTGTTGTTAAGGAGCTTAGTCCAAAATAAAAGCTGTATAAATAAACAGTATATTTATTTTCTAACCTTGAGTGCACTTTTATGCGTTTATCACGATTTTTAGCAACCCATTTTTATCACAGCGAAGAGCTTTGTCATGCCTTAGCAATCGATGAAGATACTCTTGCAATTTGGCAACAAAACGGGTTATTTCCAAAACCCAGTTACTGTATTAAAAATCAGCTTAGTTGTAGCTCTTACTCTGGTTTATATGAATGCGAAGAATACGACGACTTCTATCCAAGAGGATGCGTTAACTGGGGACAAGGCTTAGCCAAGCAAAAAATTGATTCATCCAGTCAAGCCTTCAACTACTTTGCACAGCAATACAGTGCAAGTTTAACGAAGTTAGCTCAACAAGGATTTGAATTTAACGAAGAGCTATTTGGTTGTGAATTAGAAGAGCACCTGCAACAAGTGTGGCAACAATTTTTATGCAGTAAATACGGGGTGCTAACTCAAAATGGCTTAATTGAAGAAATCGCCGCCGTTGATATTGGTCGCTTAGTTGTAGATGATATAACCGAATTACGCACAAAGCCAAACCTCACACAAGCAGAGCGAAGCAAATTACACCCTGCTTTAAAACTATTAAATCGCGCGCTTAGTCATGGTGCCGAACACGAAAAACAACATACCCTTCGTGCCCGTTATATTGATGCACTGGTGCTTAAATATGATTTGTCGGTTAAGTAAAGAAGAAAAGGTGCGAGGTTTTAGGTTTTAGGTTTTAGGAAAAACAATAGTGCTGTATCACAGTTTTGCATAAATGTAACCGCAATATAATGATTTTTAAGAGTAGTGTAACCAAACTTACTGAATGAGTACTTTGAGCGCGAGGCAGATGGCCACTCTAGCGCGTTTTTGGACATTTATGAGTTAGCAAAAGGCGAACTATTTGGTTCGCCTTTTTAGTATTAGACTAGCTAGATTGTCACAGATTTCATTCCCAATTATCGCTTATCTAACTTTCGTACTTTAATGAATTTTGTGAATCTACCAATAGTTCAGTCATTTTTTCCTGCCCAACTTTAATAGAGTTTGTGACTCAAACCCTATTTAATTTAAGAAACTCGTATTCTGGGATCTTTATTCGACAAAATTAGTCTGGTTCATCAGACATTGTTTTCAGAAAATCTTCAAAATCAAATTCAGGGGTAATTCGTTTACTTCCCTCTACGGATTTCTACCCCGGATATTTTAAGTTAACAGTAAAACTACCCTCAACTGAGTTACCACATAGATAGTAAACCCCTGAAATATCGATCCAATTGTTGACTGGCCATGAACCCAAAGTTTGCTTTTCACCGAGCACCGTCCACAAAATTTTTAAACCATTCTTATTTAAAAATTCTTCCAAAAGGTTACGATTTACCAGCAGCTCAGATTTTTCTTCACCAAATACATGAGGATCAAAGCAAGCTAGTTGACCTCTATCATTAAACCAACAACTTGGTATTTCTGACGCACATAACCCCATACCGTCAAACATTTCAATCCGTGGAGCTAAAAACGAAGTGCTATCTTCATCCTCCCATCGGTGTTCTTCAGCAGTAGGCAAAACATCGGCAATAATCTCTTCATTTCTATGGTCAAGTCGATTTTTCCCTATAGGTTGCCAACGAGTTTCTTCAGTATCTTCGTCTCTATCGTGATATGCGGGAGACCAATAGTGTTCTTTACTAAATATAGAATAATTTTCACTACTTTCTGGCATCCATCGCCCCATGAAATCTTGATCTTTTAACCATTCTTTTAGGTTTTCATATTCAGATTCTTTAACTAAATAACTTCTAACTTGATACCACAAACTTTTTTTATCACTAGTATCACGGTCAACACCTAATCGTTCTGGTTCAGACCAAGAAAAGTCACCTTCTAATGATAAAAATTCACCATTTAAAATCATCTCTTTTGGGTCTAGTAAACCATTCTCAGAAGTAAGCCAGCCCTGTTCTTCATCATCCCAATGTTCATAAGAAACATGATTGATTTGAGCAGGAAGTTCAGTTCTGATAGTTCTTTGAGGTGAGAACGTTGGATCAATGTTCCTCAAATAGTTTTGCCATGGACCTTGAAAGTAACCAACTTCATTCCCATCCCAATCTGTTAATTGAGCATTGTCAGCAACGCGAGCTACAACTTCATATAGTGCTAACCATTGATATTTCTTCCCGATGCGCTCAACTTTGTTTTCAAATCTATCCCCACTACCAGCATAACGATCAAATTGACCATGCATATCAACATTGTATCCAAATTTTTCAAAGATAAGCTTACATGCGTAATTGCTTAAAAGGTTAGGGTCTAAATTCTTCCATGATCTCAATGCATATTGAAATGTATATCTACCAAAATCACCATAACTACTCATTCCTCGTCTATACTGAGTAACCATCGAGCTTAATATTCTATTTTGAGAGCCATATATTTGTTTAAATCCCTTACCATCCCAATCAAATTTATATGAATCAATTTCTTCATTGCTAGGGTAATTATCCGGAAGGGTACTGTTATATGGGGGACGAATAATTTCAGGATCAGTTAATTCAATTTTTTCCTTGTATAGCGCGTATTCCACAATATTTCGAGCATAGTCCCTAACCAAAACATTTGGGTAAACCTCTTCTTTAAGGAAAATATGTTCAACAATATAATGCGCTAAGTTAGATAGCTCATTTAATTGAACTGTATTCAATGTTGCGCCATAGACTGCGGCTAAGATTCTTTCATAAACATATAGATCATTTATTAATTCAAACTTTCTTAATAATTCGCCCCCAATGTGGAGCTTGTTTATCAAAATATTTGAAAGTGCTTTGGTAGCTTTATTTCTCAATTCAAGAGTGGTAGAAGTTAATAGCCAAGATACTGAGATGGATACCAGTAACGCAGACTCATCAGATAAAGTTTTGTGTATATCAGATTGAAGAAGCCATTCGAGCATTTTGTCAATCGAACCTTCAGGTTCATATACGTATCGCAAATGTATAGTCCACTCTGCATCTCGATCAGCCAGTGGCATACCAACTAAAAAGTTGTGCAACTTGTTAGCATTGTATGGGTGCTTCACATCACCAGCTACCGTATACATAAACTCTAAAAAGCTATGAAACGAATCTTCATACTGAAGTACAGTGTTATTAATATAATCATTACAGTTGCTTTTTATCGTGTCCAAATCTCGCCATATCAAACTATTAATAAATGCATCAATAATTGTTTGTTCTTCATGGTCTACAAGTTCAAAAAGATCTTTGCCGTGTAACTCTGGTAGGAGTATCGATAGAGCCTCAATGACACCTTGGTATCTATATTCATTTTGGATTAGATAAAATAGCTCCCCACCTACTTTAAATATCTTACTTATATTTTTTGAAGTAATAATTGTTCGAGCTATAAGGTCTGCCAAGAAATGATCATCGAGTCTTTCATAAGCGAAATATATTCCTTCTTCATCATCTCCGCCATCAAGCCAATAGAGGTTTTTAGATAGCAACCCTTCATGGACTAAGTCTTCTATAATCCCTCTCTTGCTTGTGTATCTTTCTACAACATTATTCGCAATATCACATGCATCATCGTATGGAATATAGCTCAAGTCATTCTCTTGTTTGTGTTTAATTAGACCATTTACTATTTTTCGACATACCTTTGCCGAACTATCGTAATCATAATATTTCGAGCCACCTAACTTCATATCGATATTATCAATGAAGTAATTCATCACACTTGAAATACCACCATATCCTTCTGGCACTTCATGTAATCCCCTTTTGCATAGCCCTTCACAAAACAGTTTTAAAAATAAGGGGTTGGAAAAATCTGCTTTTAGATAAGGAATCTTTGGCAAATTAATCTCATAGTAATGGAAAAATACTTTGATAGCTTCATACTCGCGACCAACAAACCCTCTATGAGTAGCAGTTTTCAAATGAGTATTCTCATCAAATTTCGCAGGTATCAACTTTGGAAAATAAGTATCTCTAACAGAGACAATCAAACTAATCCATGGATAGTTTTCAAAGTCATTTACAAAAGATATAAAGTGCTCAGCCCAGAAGAACTTACCTCTTCCTTCATTGATAGCATCAATGCAAAAAAGCACCCTTTGTCCCCTTTCTTCACCTATCTCGTTTAAGGCTTCAAGAAATTGATTTTCAGTGCAGTCCAACCTTAAAATATCCGATAAGATCTGGGTCCAAGGGGATTTATCTGTTGTAAAGTGCTGACCTAGCAACAAAATAGCAGGAACGTCTTTTCCTTGTTGAGCTGCAACAGCATCTGCTAACAAGTGAGACTTCCCAGTTCCAGCCTTTCCTTTTAGAAGCAAATAAGGTTTGTTGGCAAGTAAAATATTACTGTCAGGATTATCTAAAAAAGCAATGAACCTTGCTGAGGCTGTTTTGGCATCCGCTATTTTCTCATCAGCAGCCGCATTATCTAGATACAGTCTTGCTAAGCTATCTACTAACTTACTGACATTCTTTGCTTTGTTGACTAATTCTACGAAATCAAAAGCAACACCTATGTTTTCGCTAAAGTTTTCAAAGTGCTTTTGTATCGACTGTTTGATTATAGTTATTTCATTAATTAGGTTTAACTGCGTTGAATGTTCACTCGATGTCTTTTCAAAAGGAGAAAATGAAGAAAAGTTACCAATTAAGCTATTAACTGATAACAAGTATCTATGAAATTCAGCCCTCGCTTCCTCACAAAACCCTTCATTTTTAAGTAAAGCATCTATTTTTTGGGTTACACCAAGCTTAACATTAACTTCAGGCGTATACCGTACCCCTAAATCTCGAATTGCTCTATTTATGTGGCGTTCAAACCATTGAGGTGAGAGAACTTTACGTAAAGGATTTAATTGAGAGGAGTTCTTCTCTATAATTTCAATACCTTCTGAAATCAATAAATCTCTAAAATGCTTTACTGATAGTGCTGTTAACTCTTTTGACTCTCCATTTTCTAACAATTCTTGGTTAATGATTCCAGCTATGGTGTTATTAATAACCAGCGGTGAACCAGAGTAGCCCGCATATGTAGATAACTTTTTAGAATGTTCTAACTCAATATCAACTTTATTATTTCTTAAAGAACTTAGTTGTTGATTAACAACGTTGTTATCACCTAATAAAATATTATCTCCAGAAACCCCTTTTGCAGAAGGAAAGCCTCTTGAAATCCAGTTAGTTCCAGATTTAATTTCCTTATAATCGGTAAAGCTTAATTCCTGAGGAATATTCACAGTCTCTTCAAAGACCAATAGTGCAACATCCAGTTTTTTGTAGTGTTCGTTTATTTGGTCACTGACTTTTGCCTTAACTTGGAGTCCTGAATTGTTAGTACAAATAATTTCATTATCTTCGGCTTCGGTGACATTATGGTACGCAGTCAAGGCTCTGTTAATACTTACAAAAAAAGCTGTGCCACTTTTAGTTCCGCACTCAACTTTAATTACTAATTCTCTTAAATCCATTTGATTACTCAACTATAATTTGATTTGTTGTTTTGAAACTTACGTTTTGACTTTGCTTGGCTATTGACGCTCTAAAAGTTTCAAGTTTATCGTGAGGGTAATTTGTAATAATTTCCGCCCTCATGCCGCTATCTACTACTTTTGCAATAGCACCTAAGTCTGGATGAAAATGTCTACCGTTTGTGGAAATTAAAAATCGTTTTGATGAAATTAAACCTAATAGTCTTTTGGAGATATTATTATTACTTCCGTGATGAGAAACTTTTACAAGCTCGAAATCCAATTCGTACCCATTGGCGTTCAACCTAGATAGTTCTTCATATACGTTATCTTCATGCGCATCGCCTAAAAATAATAATTTATGTTCCTTATGTTCGATGATAAATGCAATCGATGAGCCGTTAGTCGCAGAATTATCCTTACCAACCAGATTAACTAATTCTCCAAAATTAAGTTGTTGATCATTTTTAGATATATCTTGAACACTTGAGTGAAGCTCTGGCATTTTCATATATTGCTCAAATGCATCATCGAATAGCTCATCATCATTCATAGTAAAGTCGTATTTTTCTGATTCTAATTTTGACTTCCAACTTTGAGCTAGTTTTTCAAGCTTGTTTACATCTGGAGAAATGAGCCTAATTGCTACATCATCGGCTATTTTTACCACTTCATTTTGTTTAATTACTGCGTTGCTACCTAATTTTATATTCCATGGATAATTGTACCCATACAACAGGCCAGCTAATGTTACCCCTTCCTCAATGCTTACATTTTGTAATCCAACCTGTTCAGTTCTAAGGTTATTTTGAGAACAAATTTGTTTTAAAGTCGTTATCTCGTCATGTTCCAAGGCTTTAGCGTTTTTAGAGAACTGCAAGTGCCTATATGAGTTATGCCAAATTTCCTTAACTTCTATAATCTCGCTGTTCCCTGCATTTTCTTTAACAAATTTAATAGCTCCTTCGATATGATCGTTATCGACATGGGTCACCACTAACAAATCAATACTAGAGCCACGATGCTTTAGAGCTGTTAAATCTGGTTTAATAAAGTCGGTATAAGTCTTTCCTAGACCCATATCGATAATTATATTAGTGCTTTCATTATTAAAACTGACAAGAAAAGCATCTCCCTGACAAGCGGGATACATTTTTATTTTTATCATCTACAATTTTCCGCTTTAGTTTATTTTTGACTACAACTATATCGCGCTAATTTATTCTTTGGGCTCTTCTAAAATAAATTTTAGTCTCTGCAAGTAATTTCAAAATCGACATGATAGTGCTCATCATGCCTTACCAATAAACGCTTCTTTGAAAACTGAGTGTTCTCTTTTTTTGTTCATAAGAGTGAATTTACCCCCTGAAGATTGGAAGAGTGTAAACACAGGTTCAGTGATTAAATTAAATTCCAGTCTAACAAATAAAACTCGAAAAATGGAAATGAAATTCGCGCCTTAAACGTCTCAATTGCCAATTAATTAACCAATCACAATAATGTTTTTTTCCACTGTAGTGTCGTGTTTATGTTATTAATAATGGAAAAAAGCACGATTGAGAATCATAAGCCTCCAACTCATTGAAGATGACTGTAGTGGATTAACAAAATTGGGTAGGCGGTTAGATAGGAAAAAGTATGTCAAATTACTAGGTTTGAAATAAACTTCAATGTCACCCTAGCTTACTTTGGGGCATAAACGAGTTAGTACCACCGTCCCCTCATGGCACTGAGCCCAAATTCGGCAAAGAGCGAGGAACGGACATTCACTTTAGCTTGTTTTTGGACAGAAACAGTTTAGATTAAAATTTCTTGTGGGTTGTAACCACAATCTTTCAATTCCTTATAAACTTGTAACTTCCATGCACCTGAAGGGTCAAAATCAGTATAAACCACGCCACTAATATCATTTGGAATCTCAATATCTCCTTGAACAAGCGCACATACGTTATTTCTTCCCAACTTAGCCATTAAATATCCGTGTTCAAAAACTACGTTTTGTCTTGCTCTCTGTCTCGGCGGAACTTTTGGTTCATGCGCCCCCCGACCAAAATCGCAAGCAGTATATAAAATCAAAGCGAATTGTGTCACCGAAGCATAATGCTCTATCTTTTCAATAATGGTTTTGCCGCCACTTACCTGTTCATGGAGAATTATTGCTTCCAACCCTAAGCTTTCAATATACCTAGAAACTTCATACTTGATAGCATCGTTTCGGCCATGAACTATAAATACTTTCTTCAACTCCCTTTTATTTGGCAAAGAGTTTTCAAATGGTTTGTCACTCGATGATTTTCCAAATTCTATTGAGTTAAATGCGTCAGAAAATTCTTCATCTACAAACGAGCGCCTTTCTGCATAAGTAGAATATTTCGGCTGTATAAACCCCCATAATGACTTTAATGTTCGATATTTCTTTAGCCAACTAGGAGTCAAATCAAATAGCTCTTTGTTCGCTAGAATAATCTTGCGCACATCAGAAAATTCTTTTTCATCAACTGTTTCACCTGTTAAGTAACCTGTTATCAAATTTACGAGTTGATTAAGCTTCTCTACAAGATTTATTTTTTGCTCGTTACCGAATGAAAGAGCTGGGGTGCTATTTGTAATATTCTGACGCCAATTAGTATCATTGATGGCTATAGGTGTTATTTTCGAATTTATCCAATGTCCACTGTCTGGCACAAACGGCTCTATAACTTTATCTATAAACTTTTCTATAACTTGACGCTCTTCGTCATCTATAGAAATATATTCTGGGTACGGTAACGCGATAACCAATTTCCAAACTGAAGTGCCACCATTCCATCCATCATACGAATCAAACTCAATCGATGTATTCGATTTGGCAAAAAACGTCGCAAACTTATTATTTCCCTTGTTTACTAGGGCGTGTCCAATAGAAGCCAAAACATGCTCTAAATCTTCGAACAGTTCACCTTCCAATCCCTTGTCTTCATTATTCATACGTATCGACTGATAAAGTTATTTACTATTATCGCAATGTAACACACGACATTTAATTATT
>NZ_JAGPYN010000016.1 GCF_018069805.1 Pseudoalteromonas ostreae | reverse complement strand
ATATAACAACAGTGGTTGATACTATAAATTTTGCAAAAAAAATGTGTAAAGAAAAGTACCAGTCCTATTTTTTCGCATATCATCAATACTTGCGTAAATGTTACTTCGATTTTACGTAAAATATAAAAAGAGAATTTGCTGTTGCTTTAATTGGCGGTTTTGGAAGGAATTGCAGGTGTTTGAGTGACTTATTTGAGGTGATAAGGGCTTACTCTAATTAATGCATCGTGTTTTGCAGCTTTTCTATATTATAAACTAAGCAATATAGTTGCCGCAGAATGAAGTGAATGCATTCATTTTCGTTTGTCCGCGTAAGGTCAACTGCTCATGCTTTTACCAATAATGAAACCAGCCGCCTTGAATAGTACCATGATGAGGTTAACCGATGAATGTCTCGGCTCTGGTATCCTGCTTTCGCTCTACCTCCTAAATCCATTTAGTCGTAGTGCCCCAGCGACCCCAAAGGATATGGGAAAAACCTGGAATCGATTACTGCGTAACGCGCCTATATGTGTTTGCCGTAAGCAACTTGCTTAACAGCCGCATCGACAGACGAAGTAAACGAATTTGTTTATTGATTTAGAATTGACCCTCCATTTATAAAAACGGTCAAATAAAATACTAGTGCCTATTGACAGAGTTAAGGCTCATATGTGTTAAGTTGCACCCACTCAGCAAGTTGCAGCATTTTGTGCACAAGTTTTCTTTATACCTAATTCTTCGTGAAAATGCGTTGTGACACTAAAAGTTAATACAAAAATAATAAAACCCAACAACCAGCAATTACACTCTTTTAGTTTAAATTTACCACGCCAAAAAGCTGTTATGAAAATGACGAAATTTCTAAAAGTGAAGGTAAATGTGATAAGTAGGAACACAAAAATGATAATTCCAGCTGTACTCATATTTTTCCAGTGCAACTAACGAGCCTGCAGAATAACCCGTTTTTAATTTATTTTTATTGATGCATTAACCATAGCCGAGTTCCTATTTTGATTCAATTAGTTACTTCGATTTTACGTAAAATATAAAAAGAGAATTTGCTGTTGCTTTAATTGGCGGTTTTGGAAGGGATTGCAGCTGTTTGAGTGACTTATTTGAGGTGATAAGGGCTTACTCTAATTAATGCATCGTGTTTTGCAGCTTTTCTATATTATGAACTAAGCAATACAGTTGCCATTGGGCATTCACTTTCGTTTGACCGCGTAAGGTCAATTTATTCATGCCTTTGTTAACTGTAATTCCGCTGTTTATTTAAAGGAATGCAGGCTCTATACAGCCTAGTCGTTTGCCATTCCTTCAATAAAAAGCTGCCGTCGCCCCATTGGGCTGTCTATTTTGACTTTGATTATTATAGCTAACGGTGGATTTAGATTTCTGGATCAATATTCATTACGGGAGATGAACCGCCCATTGCACTTCCTATAATAAAAAGCGCATGATGGGTGGTGTGGGGGCTGGAAGTTAGAGACCTCCGGCTACCCAGTTAGCATTAAATTTTAAAATGCTTTTCCAATTTACTGAGGAGTTCAGGGTTTTTAACAATTTCCTCCTGTAAATATTCTTTGCACTCAAAAATTTGCATTAACCATTCTTCAATGTCTTCTACGTCTGAAACTGTTTCGCTATTTCTTAATGTATCATTGTATTTTATTGAATCATTTAGTGCGCATAAGATAGTTGCTAACCAGTCATCTTTTATTTGCATTACGCTACCTCATCTTTTTCAATCATATTGGTAAGTTCGTTAAGTAATAATTTAAACCTTACGACTGACATATCTCTTTCAGGGGCAATAGTATGGTGGGTTGCGTTAAATACTGGATTATAAGAATCTCTCACTATAACTAATCCTTTTGGTAATAAAGAACCTGCGGGGAGTTTATAATATTCCCAGTGCCCTTTGAAAGTATTTGGTCTATCAAAAGTACTTATTCCTCTAGGTCTATCTCTAACTAGTACTCTATCATTTTTAATTGTTATATCAGGCTTTCTTGGAGCACCTCTTTTTCGCTCAACTTCAGTTTCAACCAAATTAAATAAAGGTTCTTTGTTCTTTGCTCTTTACTTTTTTTGCCCTCCATAAGTCTACAGGTATTTTACGACCAAAAAAACGGTCAATACTTCCTGACTCTAATAATACATCTTCTAGCAATTCTACATTATCCATAATTTTTCCCTTTGCTTTGTTGATATGACCTGACCTAAGCCATGATTTTTAATGTTAACGAGCCTGTAGAATAAGCCTTAATAAGCGGAACGTCCGCATAGCGTGCAAATAACGCTTGGTTATAATTGAGCGAAGCGACAAACCAAGCGTTATTTGCACGTTATCCGTTTGTTATATTTATGGGTTAGTAGCCAGATAAAGTGCTTTTGTATTTGTACTGCCATCTTGTAATCCACAATTATTATCCTTGGTTGTTACTACATTAACTCTGTGCTGAGAAGCCTTAGCCATCATTAATATAGATAATGCTTCTTTTTTTTCTTCTGGAGACCATTCAGTAAAGTAACTCCAATACGATCCTGACGTTGTAGTAGGATTGTTTAAATACACAACGGCTTTTAACCCCACACCTTGCTCTACCCATATCCTACCAATATATAAACCTTGGCAATCTATTGTGGACGAATAAGCTAGTGGGGATAATATTGTAAAGATAATAAATAACAGTTTTTTCATATGTATACTCTGGTTGGTTAATAAATATAACAGCTTATTCAAAGGAGCTAAAACCACAAGTTGCAGACAGAAAATCTTTTGAGTTTTTTAATACTTTCAGTCTAACTCTGTATCTAAATGTAAATCAAGGGATTTATCTTTGTTGTTTTTTTGTTGCTGTAAATCACAAGAAATAAACCCGCGAGTTGTTAAAAAACTCAAAACTGTTTGTTTATGAATACAGGAAAATAAAGCAGATAAAGATACGCGTGTCGCTCATTTTCCTGAATATGGGAGCAAACAACAGCTTGATAATTCAATGAGTTATTATCCTAAACCTATATCAACGTCAGTTTCCCACTTGAAACCATCTCTAAACTTTAATTTTCACCGTTGGGTTTCGTTGCTCTGAACCACAACCTACGATAATAAATTTTACGCCGACCTGCTTTGGTTTTCCTAGCGCCTAAATCCTAGTCCCTCCCCCGAATCGCCAATAAAAAAGCGCGAGATTAACTCGCGCTTTAAAATAACTCAAAACTGTATTTTGTCTTAAACTTACCGCTTAAGGCTTACAACTTATAGCTCTACGAGCTATTCGCCCTTCGCTTTTAAATTTATAAACTCTGCCAGTTCTTCTGGTTGCCCCATTAGGGTGAAGATCTGTTGGTTAATTTCGGTCATGGTTTGCCCTTCTGGCAAGCTTGCTGACACGGTTAATGAGCTTAAGCCTTGCGTGAAATTTTTAATCGCTTCACTCAGCTCCTCGCTGACTGGCGCTTGTTGTAGCTGCATGTTGACCATTTGCTGCATTTGCTCCAGCGTCATACCTTGCTTTTCAAGTGTTTGTTCAACGAGTGCTTTAAATTCACCTTCGTTATTGAGGGCAATTTCGATGCTGCGTGGTTCAATCTCTGCAAGCGCCTCCATTAGTAAGGTTTGTTGCTGTAATTGCTGCTCTAAAGTCGGCTGTTGACTACCTAGTTGTTGCTGCATTTTGCTCAGCGCTAATGAAGCATTCATCAGTGCGGTTGATTTTGCTAGACCGAGGTTAAAATTAAGGCCTACAATATTTTTAGCATTAAGCGCAAAGTCGATATCACTATCACCTGATTTTTCATCATAGTTCATCAGTGTATGGAGATCATAGCTAGCAGCAGCGAGTTTATTGTTAGCGTCTGGTGGTAACTGTGCTAAAAAATGCTCACTAAAGGTAAAGTTTTTTATGCTCAACTCGGTACGAGGGGCAATTTTATCTACTTTGTATCCCGCCACTTCAATGCTCGCAATATTAGCAACCGGCTGCTGATCAAAACCTGTGATTTGCATATTTGATATTTCAACACTTTGCCCAAGCACGCTAGCCGAAATATCTTCATAACTGGTTGTTACACCCATTTGCTGGCTCATTAATGCAAGCTGACGATCAACTTCTACTTTAACTTCTTGAGTCAGTGCATGATTTGCATAGCTAACACCACCGATAGCCGCAGCGACAACAACAGCAACAGTTACGAGTTTTTTCATTCTATTTCCTTATTACGATTTCTATTATCACCGTGTTATTTAGCTTAGTCTCTAACGGCTTTAGACTTAAGATTTTGCTAAGCGTATCATTCAATAATACCTTTGATAAGGCCTAGCATAAGTAAGTGCAAATTGATTTGCACTTTTTTGAGCGTGGCTAATTAATTAAACTTAGCAGTTCATGCACTGTTTTAACTGGGGTTATTTTAGCACCCAGCCCTTCCATTGATTTATGGTAATTACGAAATGGAATAAATATTTCGGTAAAACCATGTTGGGCAGCTTCTTTAACGCGCGGCACGCCACTGTCGATTGGCCGTACATCGCCATTTAAGCTCAGCTCGCCCATTATGCAGGTGGTACGCGGTACAACAAACTCATTTAAGCTACTGAGTAAGGCAGTCACTAAGGCTAAATCGATACAGGTTTCGGTTTCATCAATTCTGAGCCCGCCAACAATATTAAAAAACGTATCATGAAAGATTTTGGTTTTAGTGTGCTTGCGTAAAATACCTGTGAGCATTTTTATTCGGTTCATATTTAAACCTACACACACTCGCTGTGGAAACTCCGCCTCGGTTTCGGTGGTTAAACATTGTATTTCGAGCAACAAGTTGCGGTTACCCTTTCGAATGCAAGTAATGGTTGAACCGGGCGAGTCGGTACTTGATCCCGATAAAAATATTTCACTGGGGTTATCAACACTTAACATGCCGCGTTCGCACATTCTAAAAATGCCCACAGTATCAATGTCACCAAAGCGGTTTTTATTGGCGCGCAAGGTACGTATTTGCCCGTCGTTAGTGTCAATATGTAATAACGCATCAACAATATGCACTAAGGTTTGCGGCCCCGCTATTTCATTGTTTTTATTTACGTGAGCAATAATAAACATTGTGACGTCGTTTTGCTTGCAGTACTGTGTAAGCGCTTGCGCTGCACTTTTAACTTGTGACGGTGAGCCAGGGCTGCCGTTGGCGGTATCAGTAACAACCGCTTGAATGGAGTCGATCACCGCAAACTTGATGTTATTTTTTTCAAGCTCTTCGATAATGGTTTCAACACTGGTTTCTGATAACAAATACAGTTCGTCTGGGTTGTAATCGAGCTTTAAGCGATTAACACGATTTTTAAATTGCGATAACGACTCTTCTGCGGTGCAGTATAGCGATGGCATACGTTGAGACATGCGGGCCACTAAGTCAGACAATAAAGTGGTTTTACCCGCACCTGGATCGCCGGAAATAATATTCACCGAGCCTGTGGTAACGCCACCAGATAACACGCGATCAAGCTCACCAATACCGGTGAGTTGCTTTTCGGCTTCGGTGGTTGAGATGTCGTTAATTTTTTTAGATCCGCCGCCCACTCCACCGGCATAGCCGCCAACAACGCTGCGCGTTGCTGCTTTTTTAGTTTGCCCTGCTGAGGGCTTAAATTCGGCTAAGGTATTCCATGCGCCGCAGCGACACTGTCCTTGCCAGCGTTGGTAGTTCATTCCGCATTCGGTGCAAACAAACTCTATTTTTGCCGCTTTTGCCATTAACGTCTGCCTATATTCGTCATTTTGAAATTATTTATGCTAATACTAGGTAATGCTTAGTTTGCCATGCTGTTCTCTGTTATCGCATATTGACCTTGCCAACTAGGCAATTCAACGCCACAATCGAGATATATAAAAAGCAAAGTTTATCACTTTTATTTTAGGGCATAGTTTTTGCTTAATTTTCTGAGCTTGGGCTTTTTTGATTAATAAACTAAAGTAATGAGCCATTAATTTGGCAATTTCATACTGAATTCAAATAATAAAAATTAAAGATGGTAGCTCATTACACCGCACAGGGGCAAACCAGCAACCAAGTGAGTGTGTAAATACATGTGCAGTATACCAACTTTTTAGAATAGACGGTGATGGTTTTATAAATGACTGAAGACACTCTACTTAAATATGAAAGTTTAGTTGACGAGCTTAAATCATATTTAGGTAATGCCAAATTTGACACGATCTTTAAATCGAAGACGGCGGGTTTAACAAAGCCTGAGCAGTTCTTGATCAAGATGGAAATGTCGCGCTTGTCGCAACCTATCGCTCGGTTTATTGATTTACGCGGCCAAGTAACAGGTCAAGTGAAGCCTTATGAGTATGAAGGTAAGCAACACTTTATGGATGAAACCGCTATTGCGGTATTTGAACAAGCTATAGAACGCCATGGTGGTTATACCCTTGCTGTTTACGAAGCAGTAATGAACACCGATAATAACCATCGTGTAATGCAAAAAAAAGCCGCTGAACAAGCTAAGCAACCTGAATTACAAAATGAACAAAAATTAGATTGTCAGGTTATTAAATTTGCCTCTTATGAAAGTCGCTGTGAAGAACGGATGAATTATTCGATCAAAATCACTGTAGAACTCAACAAAGACAACACCATTGCTGCCACTACATCAGATATTTCTTTAAGTGGCTCAAAAATAAAGCTTTCACCGCGCTATCAAGTCAAAAAGGGGCAGTTGCTAGGGCTACGCTTAGTCGGTCTTGAGCAAGATTTTGAATTAGGTTTAAAAAACGGCATTCAATATGAAGTTGTTGCAGTTGAGAAAATCTCTGCGGAATTTAATCATATTCGCTTAAAACGCACGTTTATAGAAAATAACGCAAAATTTGATGAATTTTTAGAAAGCTTTATTCACGGCAACAAGCGTCGTTATAAAGTAAACTTAGATAACACCTTAGATGCCGTGGTCTCAAAAGGTTATGAGCAGTATTATATTCCGCGTGTTACGTCTTTGTTTACCTTTTTTAGTCTGCAAAATGACAAGCTCTACCCAAGTTTAATGCTGACTACTGAAAATAATATTTTCATCCAGCGTTATTTTTGTGATGAGCGCAAGCTGTCATGTTTATACACAATTTTAAATCAACAACGCTTAGCTCAGTTATTAAGTAACCCAGCCCAAGTTAAAGAGGAGTATTTATACAGCTTTACGCACGTGGTTGCTGGTAAAATATATTATTACTCTGCAACACGTACTGAGTTGACTGCTGAGCCAAAATTAAGCGCATTATTTTTTGGTTTTGGTAGTCAAAAAGAAAGCTGGCAATGCTTTAAAGTACAGTTAATGCCAAGTCACCCTGAAGATTCATATATTCCTCTGAGTTTGCCAAATACCGCTGGCAGAAATATTGAAAAATTAAATAAGCCACCAACGCCTCGCGTACAAGGAATGATCAAAGACGTAAAATACCTTGTGATTTTAACTGCGGTCGGAACAAACGCTGAACGAGTCCATTATCAAAGCTTTAATTACGATAAGAATATAGTTAACCAGCTCAAGCACTTTGGGCATGGTAAACATAAAACGCCACCAAAACTTGAAACCGTTGATCTAGAGTATGTAAATCTGCGTTCTCACAAACGCTATTTGTATAAAACTGATGTGGTACTAACAGCTCACGATGAGCAAACACACATTGCCCATAGTCGAGATTTTTCGGTAATGGGTTTACAAATTGAGTGCGACCAACCGGTTACTTTTCAAAAAGGTGAAGTGATTGAACTCAGCTTACCTGAGCTTCAAAAAATAACCAAAAAGCATGTACTTAGCAAATTAAAATACGAAGTAATGGCAGTCAGTAAGTCGTTAACTACTATCAACTTAAAAGCCTTACGTATTGCAGACAACCCACACGAGGGCGTAAAATTTTTTACACAGTTAATTGAAAACAACAAAGAAAAATTAAAAGTATCTGAAGAAGCGCCTAAGGTGCCAGGGTTATCGACAGCACTGCGAAATATGGTCACTAAAAGTGTTTGCCAATTCCCGTTTTATCTACATAAGGAAGCTGCACATTTTAAAACAGGAGCTATCGGCCAAGGCTTGTACCCAAGCCCATTGCATATAATTTTACGAAACTATGGCTTGCTTAATGATACCACCAGCATTGATGCTTTTTTATCGCCAGAGCACCTCAATGAGGTGATCACTCCGCTTATAAAAGATCGCAGTCGTCAAGATCCACCATTACCTTTCACTTTATTTATTCGTTTTGATCCTAAAGAATCAACCATTGAAGACGCTATAAAAAGCCAGTGCAGTGTTGGCGATGATTATGCCCCACAGTTACTCTTTTTAAAGAAAGGGATTAAATCTGAGTTACTCTTTATAATGCGTATTTATATTTCACGCACTGGCCGCCCCGATACGGACTACTTAGCTAACGAACTAAAATACGTAAGCCAATATGCACTGCATAAAGCCAAAGATCTTGAAGAAGCGTTATGGTCAGTAGTTGGCGTTGGTGACATGGTTGACGTAACTGATGAAGCGCTTACTCATTTGGACTTTACAGCAGAGCTGATAGAGCAAATGAATAAGCGTAAACAGATTTGGCTTAAACGGCTGATTTAACTTTCTGACTTAGCCTTCCGACTTAACTGCAGGAATACATAATAAATATAATAATTGTAACAAAGAGCCTTGGCAAATTGCTGCTGGGGCTTGTGCAACTACTTTTGGTTTACCGTGTACCGCAACACCGAGCCCTGCTGCGGCCATCATGGTTAAATCATTTGCACCATCACCGATTGCCACAGTTTGTTGCATAGGTAAGTTTAATCGCTGCTGTAATTGACTCAACACCACGGCTTTTTGCTGCGCATCAACAATCGTGCCTAGCACTTTACCTGTTAACTTATTATCTTCAAACTCCAACACATTGGCATGCACTTCGTCTAGATCAAGCTGTTTTTGTACTTGTTCTGCAAACGGTACAAAGCCACCGGAGGCAATGGCTAAATACCAATTATGCTGTTTTAGCACTTGGCATAGTGCTTTGATCCCTGACATTAATGGTAAACTATTTTTTAGTTCATCAATTAAGTTTTGCTCAATACCCGCAAGTTTAGCGACTCGTTGATGTAAGCTTTCACTAAAATCTAACTTACCAGCCATCGCTTGTGCCGTTACTGCTGCAACATCTTCATAGACATCAGCAAGCCTTGCGATTTCGTCAATACATTCAATCGTAATGGCGGTTGAGTCCATATCCATTACTAATAAACCGGGCTTAGTTAAAATCGGTGGCTTACTAACTTGTACAAGTTGAAATCCCAATGGGTGGGAAAATTCATTCAGTACCAAAGGATTAATGCCCACTTTTGCGGTATCAGTGTAAAAACACAATGCCGGCGTTAAGTTTGGATCAGGCTGATAACGGCATAGTGCAGTGACTGTAAATTGCTGTTGCGCTAAAAACTGCACAATCCTGGTTAATTGCTGGCCGCTAAAGTCCCCTGAAAAAGCAATACTAAACATTCCTTGCGGATCACTAGGTAAGCTTTCTTGCTCTTCTAAGGCATCTTGATAGTGATACCATTTACCTAACGGCAATTGCATTGCCAATTGCTCTGATGAAAGGCTCGCAAAGCAGTCCAATGTCATGATGACTCCAAAAATGATACTAATGTCTCCCCTGTAAAATAACAGTTATACCACTCGTGTTAAGTTATTGGTCATTTATAGCGACGGATAAATAGAGTGATAACAAGGCATAAATTTTGATATGCAGTTGTTCTACATGAAAAATTTATAACGCCGTTAGCGCTTTATTTAGCACGCTAGAAAGGCTAAATATTTAAGTCGATTGGTATTAATTCGCCATAAAGGAGGATTTAAGGTTATAGTTAGGCTTAGTTGTAACATCAAAAGCAAAAGCTGTCAGCAGCGTAAACGGTGACTATGAAAAATAACCATCTTAAAAACCCTATTTCAGCATCTCTTAGGCAACGCCTAGTGCGATTAAGCATTGCTGCGGCATGCTTTTTGTTACTGACTTGGGTTGCGGTTAATAGTAGTTTTCAAAGCCATCAACTACTTTATGATAATGCCGATAGCACAGCAAAAAGCTTAACCCGCTTTATGGCACTTAATGCTAAAACACCGTTACTTGAAAAAAACAAACCTGAATTAACAGCTTTATGTAACAGCATTAGCAAAGATGAGTTTGTACTAGCAGCAACGATTTACGATCATCAAGGTGTCCTTATCGCCAGTAGTGACAATTGGCAAATGCATCACTTACTTGGCAAGTTACCTAATTCAACCCCAGGGATTAGTAAACTTAAAACCCCGTTTGTTGAACCGATAATCAGTGATGACGATCGCCCTCTTGGGTTTGTTGCAATAACTTATTTGACCCGCTCAGCAGTGGCAACCAGTCATAGCAGCTTTCATGACTTAGGCCGCCAAGTATTACTGATGCTAGTGATAACCTGTATTTTTACTTGGCAATTAGGCCGTGGTTTAAAACGCTGGCAAGTAAATCGTTATATCCGAAAAAGTTCTGAGCACGAATTATAAAGCTGCTTTTTAAAACCTGCCTTGCAAGGCGTTGTGATCTGCTTTAATTGACATAACTGTTCAAACACCAAGGGTAACTGTAACGGCGTGTTTATTTGCCCTTGAAACCCAGCTAACGGCATTGCAGGTGCATCTGTTTCTAGTAGTAAATGCTCCGGTGCTATTTGAGCAACAACGGAACGTGTTTTTTGTGCTCGTTGATAAGTGATCACCCCGCCTACCCCGAGTTTAAAACCCTGTTTAATATAATACTGTGCTTGTTGCATTGAACCTGAAAAGGCATGAATAACCCCCCCCTTTTTAGGCTGGCAGCGTTTGAATGCTTGGGCGATTAAGTCATGACTTTGTCGGTGGTGCACAATCAAAGGCAACTCAAGCTGATTGGCAAGCGCGATATGATGCTCAAAAATCTGAGTTTGTACGGCTAAGTCATCAATACTGCGGTCAATTCCGCACTCACCAATAGCGATAAGTTGCGAGCGATGTTGCTCTGCAAATTCAGTTAATGCTGCTAAATGGCTATGTTGATACTCAGCTAAAAAGTAAGGATGTAAACCGGCGGCAATACGAACGTTTGTATGCTGCGCGGAAAATGCGATTAACGCCTGGGATTGTGCCAAGGTAACCCCCGGCACGATTAGTTTTTTAATGTTATGCTGCTGACACTGATTAATTAGTTGTGCGCGGCAAGCATCAAATTCAGTAAAATCTAAATGGCAGTGTGAATCAATAAATGCCATAACACTTATGGGTTTAAACGAGTAATTTGCCAACTATTCTCAGCTTGACGCTGATACATAAAGCGGTCATGCAGGCGGTGTGCACCACCTTGCCAAAACTCAATTTTAGTCGGTACTACGCAATAGCCCCCCCAAAAATCAGGCAGTGGTATTTCGCCTTTAGCAAACTTGGTTTTCATATTAGCAAAAGTTTCCATCAACACTTTACGCGATGAAACTGGCCGACTTTGTGCTGACGCCCATGCAGCCAGCTGGCTTTCTTTGGGACGTGACAAAAAGTACTTGGCAACCGCTGAAGTTGGCAGTGGTTGTGCTTCACCATAAACAATCACCTGGCGCTCCATATGGTGCCACGGAAAATGCAAAGAGATTTTATTATTGCCTTTTAGCTCTTGTGCTTTACGCGAACCCGTATTGGTAAAAAACACAAACCCGTTATCATCAAGATGCTTTAATAGCACAATACGCTGTGAAGGCTGACCGGTTTCATCAACCGTTGCCACCACCATAGCCGTTGGATCAGGCATTTGTGTCGCCACTGCATTTTCAAGCCACATTTCAAACTGCTTAAACGGACAATCAAGCAAGTTGTCTTCGCTTAACCCATTTTGCAGGTACTCGCGACGAATATCTTCGAGTTTCATATCAAATCCTTCTTTATCAGCTGTAAGCTACACCTAGCACCTAAAATTATCTGCAAGTGCTGACAAGGCGGAGTGCTTTTTTATGCCAAAGAGCATACGTTTTTGTATGTGACTTAGGCTAAAAAAGCACGACAACGTAGTCAAAGTGAACTACACGCAGCAGACGTTCACCTAAGTAGTTTAGTCTAAGATAAGGCGGACACTCGACTTATCCCTATGAGCATACGTAGTTGTATGTGATTAGGGTCAGTCGAGTGGACAACGCAGTATTAGATTAAAATACGACGGTGATTACATTTGCTCCATGACTTCAATGCCTAAAAGATCTAGGCCCGTTTTCAGCGTATCCGCTACCAAATTACACAGCACTAAACGGCTATCACGTACACTTGGCTCTACGCCTTCTTTTAGCACTGGGCAGGCTTCGTAGAATGTCATGTAAAGACTGGCAAGCTCGTATAGGTAACTACACAATACATGCGGAGTTGCTTCACTGATCATTTGGTCTAGCACTTCTTCTAGCTGCAACAATTTAAGCGCGAGGGTTTTTTCTTGTGCTTCTACAATAGCAACATCTGCGTTTAAGCTTGCCGCGTCTACGCCTGATTTACGGAAAATACTACGTACGCGAGTATAAGCATATTGTAAGTAAGGTGCTGTTGCCCCTTCAAAGCTAAGCATACTGTCCCAGTTGAAAATGTAATCGCTGGTACGGTGCTTAGAAAGGTCAGCATATTTAACTGCGCCAATACCTACTTTACGGGCAATTTCAATGCGCTCTTCATCAGTTAAGTCAGACTCGCGCTCAGCAAGCTTAGCAGCAGCTCGAGTGATTGACTCTTCAAGTAAATCAGCAAGTTTTACCGTGCCACCTGTACGCGTTTTAAATGGTTTACCGTCTTCACCCATCATGGTGCCAAATGGGCAAAATTCGTAGCTAGTTTCATCACGTAGTAAACCGGCTTTACGGGCTGTAAGCTCTACTTGATTGAAGTGTAAGTTTTGACGCGCATCAACAAAAATTAAAATACGCGCTGCGCCTAACTTGTTTGAACGGTAATCACAGGCGGCTAAATCAGTGGTTGCGTATAAGAAACCGCCACCGGATTTTTGCACGATAAACACTGATGGCTCACCATCTTTATTTGCCAACTCATCTAAAAACACCACCTGTGCGCCTTGTGACTCAACGGCCATTTTTTTATCTTGTAAGAGCTTAATGATATTGTTCAGCTCACTGTTATAAGCACTTTCAGCCATGATGTCGTCTGGTGTAAGCGTTACATTTAAGCGTTTGTATACTTCTTCAGAATGCTTTACCGAGGTTGCGATAAACAACTTCCACAGTTTTTCACAGTGCGCGTCGCCACCTTGCAGTTTTACTACGTAGTCACGAGCTTTATCGGCAAAACCTTGTTCGTCATCAAAACGCTTTTTAGCGTCGCGGTAGAAAGTTTCTAGATCAGCAAGAGCCACAGAATCTAAATCAACACCTTGGCCGATTTGATCTTCTAGATGCGCAATAAGCATACCAAATTGCGTGCCCCAATCACCCATGTGATTTTGACGAATAACCGTGTCGCCACGAAACTCCAGTGCACGAACAACCGCGTCACCAATGATCGTTGAACGTAAATGCCCTACGTGCATTTCTTTAGCTAGGTTAGGTGAGGAGTAATCAACCACTACTTTTTTCGGTTGCGCGTGCTCGGCAACAGCCAGCTTTGAATCTTGGTTTGCCGCTTTTAAGCTTTGCGCTAAAAACTCAGATTTTAAGTGAATATTTATAAAACCAGGGCCTGCAATTTCTGTTTTGTCTGCGATATCACTTACATCTAAGTGATCAATAATTTGTTGTGCAAGCTCACGCGGGTTGCTTTTCATTTTTTTAGCAGCGCCCATAGCACCGTTTATTTGGTAGTCACCAAATTGTGGGCGGGTACTCTGTGTTACCGCAGGGTTAGTATCTGCTGGTAAGCCAGCGCCAGTCATGGCTGCAATAGCTCTTTCAATTAGTAGGGTACGAATATTCATGCAATTTATTACCTTTACCAGCCCGCGTTGGCGGGCTTTAAATTAATTTTTAAGTTTAGTTTTCACGTGTGTGGTTAAACGTCACTTCTGGATAGCGCTCTACTGATAAATTAAGATTTACACGACTTGGTGCTATGTAAGTTAAGTTATCACCGCCATCTAGTGCTAAGTTGCTCTCGCACTTACGTTTAAAGTCTTCAAACTTTTTAACGTCATCCGAACTTACCCAACGTGCGGTATTTACATTCACGCTTTCGTATAAAGCATCTACGTTATATTCTGCTTTCAAACGCGCTACAACCACATCAAACTGCAATATACCAACCGCGCCTACAATTAAGTCGTTATTAATAAGTGGTCTAAATACTTGTACTGCACCTTCTTCAGACAGCTGTACTAACCCTTTTAATAATTGCTTTTGCTTTAGTGGATCGCGCAGACGAATACGGCGGAACAATTCTGGCGCAAAGTTTGGAATACCGCTAAATTTAAGCTTTTCACCTTGGGTGAAGGTATCACCAATTTGAATTGTGCCGTGGTTATGTAAACCAATAATATCGCCAGCATAGGCATCTGCTGCGCGCTCACGATCACCCGCCATAAAGGTTACCGCATCAGAAATACTGACTTGCTTACCAATACGTACATGGTTCATTTTCATGCCTTGGCTGTACTTGCCTGATACAATACGCATAAACGCAATACGGTCACGGTGCTTAGGGTCCATATTCGCTTGAATTTTAAATACGAAACCCGTGAAGTTCTCTTCTGTTGCAACAACAGTTCGGTCTTCTGTTTCACGCGGTAATGGCGTTGGTGCCCACTCAGTTAGGCCATCAAGCACATGGTCAACACCAAAGTTACCAAGCGCAGTACCAAAGTACACTGGTGATAACTCACCTGCTAAAAAAAGCTCTAAATCAAACTCGTGCGATGCACCAATAACCAGCTCTAACTCTTCACGCAGTTGCCCAGCAAGCTCATCGCCAATCGCTACATCAAGCTCAGGGTTATCAAGCCCTTTAATGCTGCGTACTTCTTGAATAGTATGGCCTTGGCCTGTTTTGTATAACAAGGTTTCGCCGCGGTGAATATGATAAACACCTTTAAACTCTTTACCACAGCCAATTGGCCATGTGATCGGTGCACAAGCTATATTTAGCTCTGTTTCAACTTCGTCTAACAACTCCATTGGGTCGCGTATATCGCGGTCACATTTATTCATAAATGTCACAATTGGTGTGGTACGTAAGCGCGTTACTTCCATTAATTTACGGGTACGATCTTCTACGCCTTTCGCCGCATCGATAACCATTAAACATGAATCTACCGCAGTAAGAGTACGATAAGTATCTTCAGAGAAGTCTTCGTGTCCTGGGGTATCCAGTAAATTAACAAGCGCTTTATTATATGGAAATTGCATCACAGAGGTAGTTACAGAAATACCGCGCTCTTTTTCCATTTCCATCCAGTCTGATTTTGCATGCTGGTTAGAACCGCGGCCTTTAACAGTCCCTGCTTTTTGAATAGCTTGTCCGAACAACAGTACTTTCTCGGTGATAGTAGTTTTACCTGCATCCGGGTGAGAGATGATAGCGAACGTGCGTCGCGTATTGATTTCATTTAATAAATTAGACATGTAAGCCGCTTTAAGTCATAACAAGACGCCACTAAAACAACCCTAAGCAAAGGGCTCTGCTGCGCACTGTAATTTGAAAATAGAATTGCCAGTATTATACCTTGTTTGTCTTAGCCAAAAAAGCAACGATTGTAAGTAATTAGCTGATAATTTAGTTTCAAATAATACCAGCCCTATTGCAGTAGCCAACGCACTAAACTTGTGTAATTTTACGCTAACGCATACTATTGGTGGATTGCATGGAGGATATTTTGTTTGGGTATGAGAACCAGTAAGTTAAGTATAAGATTATTATGGTATATCACGCCGTTGGTGATTTTACCGTTATTGTTTTTAGGTGGCTTTACTCTCACCAACGTTACCAGTTCCACGCAAAAACAAGCTGAGCTAATTGTTAGCCGTTTTGTTGAACAGCAACAACAAAAAATGTTCAATTACATTGATTCATTCCATTCCACTACAAAGTTACTCTCGGCCTCCCCGGTACTAAGTGACTTTTTAGCCGATGACTTACGCGACAATAATAATTACACTCGCAGGCTAGGCGCGCTAATGGATGTATTTGCCAGTTACTCAGAAGCTTACCCTGATATTATTAGCGTGAATTTGATTTCACCTGATGGTCAAAGTGATGCCTATTACTCTAGTAATTTAAATACCGCGCCAACCAACTACCCGTTTTTCCCGCAAGTATTACAAAGTAACTTACGCCAACAGCAGTTTATGGTACAAAAACAAGATGGCACCACTAGCCTGTATTTTATTCAACGTATTTACAGTGCCGATTACTACCTAAAGCGCCCGCAACAACTCGGTTTTATTGTCGTACACGTTGAACCATCGATTTTAAATACCAGTATTTTAGAAGCCCCCTATAACAATACGCTGAATTTACTACTCACCAATAACGGGAAAATATTATTTAGTTCAGACTATGATAAGCGCGGTCAATATATTAGTGAATATGAACTTAAACAAGTTCATAAATTAGCTGATCTAGGCAAACTTTCAACCATAGAGCTATCGAGTATAGATAAAGTTGAACGGATGATTTACGCCATCCAAATGAGCGGAGGTTATTATTATGTCTCTACCATTCCTAAAGCTTTGCTGTATCAATCAGGTAAAGCTATCAGCTTAATTACCGCGTTGATTGTCATAGTCTCAGTGATCACCCTGCCGATGCTGATTTTTATTGTGGTTCGAAATTTACTACTTAACCCAATTGAGTTACTTGGGGCAGCCAGCCATCGAGTAGGTGACGGCGATTTGTCGGTATATTTGCCTGCCCATAATAATGATGAGGTGGGGGTATTATTTAATGATTTTAATCACATGGTGAACCAAATTCGTCATTATCAAGACGAACTTGAAGAATATAAGCAACACCTAGAAGATAAGGTCGAAAGCCGTACCAAGGCACTTGAAACCATGAATAGTCAACTCGAGGTGGCCATTGCCCAAGCGGAACAAGCGAACCAATTAAAAAGCCGCTTTTTAGCCAATATGAGTCATGAGATACGTACACCACTAACCGCCATCATGGGCTTTACTGAGCAACTATTACACAGCAATAAAACCAGCGGTGATGCTTTGCATCTGAGCACTATATTACGTAACTCAAAGCATCTACTTGAGTTAATTAATAATATTCTAGACTTGTCTAAAATCGAAGCCGAAAAATTAGCAGTTGAAAAAGAGCCCCTGGATATAGTGCAATTAGTGCATGATATAGATTCAATTATTCGGCCCTTGTCACAAGAGAAAAGGCTCAATTGCAATATCAACTTTCACTTACCATTACCGCGCATTATTAATAGTGATAGCACTCGCTTAAAACAAATTCTCATTAATATTGCCAGCAACGCAGTGAAGTTTACCGAGCAAGGTTTAATTGAATTAGATATTACCTATAACAGTGATTTACAACTCATAGAATTTGCCATTAAAGATAGCGGTATTGGCATGTCAGAGCGAGAAGTTGAGCGGATATTTAAACCTTTTGAACAAGCAGATACAACAACAACACGACGCTTTGGCGGCACGGGCTTAGGCTTATGTATTTCTAAAAATTTAGCACAATTGCTTGGTGGTGACGTTCATGTAACAAGCACGCCAGGCCAAGGAAGCTGTTTCTGCATACAAATTGCCTGTAACTTACCTGCTGATAAACAACAAACAGTGCCAATGCTGACTGAGTTAAGCCAATTAACGCCCACCAAGGACTTACAACTTTCGTTTGCAGAAAATAGTTTTGATGCCAATATATTAGTCGCCGAGGATAACCCTGACAACCAAGTACTGATCAAGTTATTACTGCAAACATGGGGACTTGAACCTGATATAGCCAACAATGGTGCAGAAGCTGTTGAAATGGCGCTAGTGAATGACTATCAGCTCATTATTATGGACATGCAAATGCCTGTAATGGGTGGTTTAGAAGCCACACAAATGTTACGTCACGCCGCTTATGATGGTCCTATCATTGCGCTTACTGCGAATGTTATGAAGCATGATGTTGACACCTACCTCAAAGCTGGTTGTAACGAAGCATTGGCTAAACCCATCGATAAAGATGCCTTAGAAAATTTGCTTGTTAGCTACTTAAATATTGAAAAAGGCAGTCAAAAAAAATGGGATAGCTTGCTTAACAGCGAAAAGTTTAAACAGATCAACGACAACTATCGCTTAAAACTGCCGGATTATTTAACCGACGTTACACAGTTATACAACAATGCTGAATGGGAACAACTCAGAGCGCTGGCCCATAGTTTAAAAGGCAGTGCTGGTTGTTTTGGTTTTAGTAATATTCATCATGCGGCGGCTACACTTGAAGATAATTTACGTAGCTCTGATCACAACCGCCGTGACTATTTAGCAATGAGCTTAATTGAAGCGATAAAATATACCTGCAACAAGAACAATCATTAACCAAAAAGTAATGTCATTCCCATTAAGATAGCATCCTCATGGCCATTTTTTGATGGGTCATCACTTGGGTAGTAATTTTTACGCACCGACATTTCACTAAAGCCTGCCCGCTCATACAAGGCGATGGCGCGAGTATTGGTTTCACGAACTTCTAAAAATAAGTTTTCAGCGTGGTGTTTTTCGCCATATTCAATAAACGCGGCAAGCAATTTTTTTGCAATCCCCCTCCCCTGAAAATCAGGTGCCACGCAGATATCCATTAAAGTAAAGTCAGGCCCTGCTTTTTCACCGATATAAAAACCAATAATTTGCTGCTCACTAAACGCGGCTAAATTAAAGTAACGCCCAGCAAGACATGATTGCATGGTATTTACTGTCCACGGATGAGTGTGACACGCGTTTTCAACACGCATCAGTGCATCAATGGATAATTCAGTAACAGATTCAAAGGTTATCAAGGTGTGTGCTCATCAGCGCCCATAGTGCGCGTTTATTGTTAGCATTAAGCTGTTGATTAGGAATACTCAGTTGACCATCATGCCATGCCAGCGTATCGCTTTGCACTACTTGGCTAATTCTTAATGGGGCAATAGCGCGATTTAAATCAGCTAATAGCGTTGTACTTAGCTCTATATTTACCTGCGGCGCTGCACTTGGTGCATAAGAACGTTGTTCAGCGACAGGCTGTAATCGGAAATGCTGATTTAGTTCGAGGTTTTCTATACCAAAAATAGCTGCGTATCGTGTATGCATAAAAACTCAGTAGATTTAAACACTGGAACAATATAAGAAGTAATCAAGGCTATGTAAAGAAGAAGTGGCAGGGGCGGAGAGACTCGAACTCCCAACCATCGGTTTTGGAGACCGCTGTTCTACCAATTGGAACTACGCCCCTGCAATGACGACGAATTATAGAGACCTTTCGCTAAAGGTAAAGAAAAAAATCATTTTTTTAGTTTAACTGCCTCTTAAATAAGCAAAACGATGAATTTACATGCTACTCAATATTTTTATAACGCGCTTGCCCTAACAATATTTGAATGAAAAGAGATGTTATTTGGCTTCTTTACATCAGCAAATTTGCATTTGTATTCTATAAATTGGCTGCAGAGTATTTTCTTGGTGTTTGGTTGAACAACTTCTTAAAAGCCTGTACATAAGCGGAATCTGACGTGTACCCCAATTCGATAGCAATTTCCTGTATGCTCATTTTCGAGTCTAATAACTGCAAAGATAAAACGAGCCTTATATTTTGCCGCCACAGCGAAAATGATTGAGAAAACTCTTTCGCGCATAGCCGAGATAACGTACGCTCAGACGCCCCGACTTTTGTTGCCCATTGCTTCAATGTGAAAGGCAAATCTGGGTGCTGTTTAAGCTGTAAAAAAACAGATAAAAGGCGTTTATCCGTAGGAATAAGTAGAGGTATTTCATAGCTGTTTGCTACCTCGATTTGATCTCTCAATACGATTAACAAATGCGTGATATTAGCTTCTGATTGAGATAGTGAATTGCTCTCAAATAAAAGCAGTATTAACTCTTTCATGAAAGAATTTATTTGGCATGATTTCGCCTCACCTCCATACTGAACATACAGGTTAGGATTGAGGTAAATCGCCAAAAATTGCGTATCTGTTACAGCAATGGATTTATGAACTGTATTTGCGGGTATGTAAAGCATCCCATTATGAGGGACGATTCCACTTTTATCTCCAAGATTAGATTGCAGTAATCCTTTCAATGGAAATACTATTTGGTGCCATGGGTGTGAATGAAAATCATCAATATAACCAGACACCATGTTAATTGTTTTAGTTATGAGTTGTTGATTAGGAAAGTCTCGGATGAGATTATTAGCTTGCATAATTGGCGACTTATCTACATTAAACGTCAGTTAGTATAAATCACGCCACGTGGATTTGATATAACATCAAAAACCGATTAATCAAAAGGTAGAAAGATGCATATTCACTTTATTGTCCATGAACATTTCGAAGCCCCTGGAGCCTATGAATCTTGGGCAAAAAAACGTAATCATACAATTACTTACTCGCGAGTATATCTAAAAGAACCTCTCCCTCAACATATTGAAGATATTGATTTTCTGATTGTAATGGGAGGACCTCAAGATCCAACAACAACAATTGAACAATGTGTACACTTCGATGCAAAAAGCGAACAGGCCATTATTTCAAAAGCAATTAATGCAAAAAAAGCTGTACTTGGCATTTGTCTAGGTTCACAACTGATTGGTGAAGCGTTAGGGGCAAAATATGAACATAGCCCAGAGCGTGAGATTGGGAAGTTTTCGATAACGCTAACTGATACAGGGCTAATACATCCATTATTTAACCATTTAGGTAAAACCTTAGCAGTGGGTCATTGGCATAATGACATGCCAGGGCTAACTACTGACGCTAAAATTATTGCTTATAGTGAAGGATGCCCAAGGCAAATTGTTGCTTATAGTGATTTAGTGTTTGGATTTCAGTGTCATCTGGAGCTAACTAAAAATGTCGTAGCATTACTCATTGAAAACAGTGATCTTAGCGAAGCTAAAAAATATCGATTTGTCGATGAACCTAGCGTTTTACTTAATCATGACTATGACAAAATGAATCAGCTATTACATGGTTTTTTAGACAAACTGGAAAGTTTTTATAAATCAAAATGTTGAACAATGATTTTTTTCCTTCTATGACATCGCTAGTAATCAACCTGAGTATGCTAAAATCCATTTGATGATAAAAAAGTCCGCAATTACGCGGACTTAATTAAGATTTAATGCCTGTTAGTGCCAGACGTTTCAGGCCGAAAAATTATTCCCACTCGATTGTCGCAGGTGGTTTTCCTGAAATATCGTAAACAACGCGTGAGATACCGTCGATTTCATTAATGATGCGGTTTGAAACCAGACCTAAGAACTCATACGGTAAATGTGACCAACGTGCAGTCATAAAGTCGATAGTTTCTACACAACGAAGACTTACAACCCAATCATACTTACGTGCATCACCCATAACGCCTACAGACTTCACCGGTAAGAATACCGTGAACGCTTGGCTTACTTTATGGTAAAGCTCGGCTTTGTGTAGTTCTTCGATGAAGATAGCGTCAGCACGGCGCAATAAGTCACAGTACTCTTTTTTGATTTCGCCAAGTACGCGCACACCTAGACCAGGCCCAGGGAACGGGTGACGATAAAGCATGTCGTACGGTAAACCGAGCTCTAAACCAATTTTACGTACTTCATCTTTAAATAATTCACGCAGTGGCTCAACTAAGCCCATTTCCATGTCATCTGGTAAGCCGCCCACATTATGGTGAGACTTGATCACATGCGCTTTACCCGTTGCAGACGCTGCTGACTCGATAACATCTGGGTAGATAGTACCTTGACCTAACCATTTCGCATTTTTAAGCTTTTTAGATTCGCTATCAAATACCTTAATAAATGTATGGCCAATCGCTTTACGCTTGTCTTCAGGGTCTGATTTGCCAGCAAGATCCGCTAAGAATAATTCCTCGGCATCCACTTTGATAATGTTTAGGCCAAACTTATTGCCAAACATATCCATTACTTGCTGACCTTCATTTAGACGCAGTAAACCGTTATCAACAAATACACAGGTTAAACGGTTGCCAATCGCGCGGTGAATAAGCATAGCCACCACTGATGAATCTACACCACCAGATAAACCTAAGATTACTTCGTCATCACCCACAGTATCTTTAATGCGCTCTATGGCGTCATCAATGATTTTTGCAGCAGTCCACAGCTTTTCACAACCACAAATATCAATCGCAAAGCGTTCTAGTAAACGTTGGCCTTGATGGGTGTGGGTTACTTCTGGATGGAATTGTACGCCGTAAAAACGTTTTTCTTCATTAGACATTGCCGCATGTGGGCAAGTAGATGTTTTAGCAGTGGTTTTGAAGGTATCTGGAATTTCCATTACTTTATCGCCGTGGCTCATCCACACGTCTAAAATGCCATTGCCACCATCAGTAATATGATCTTCAATAGCGTCAAATAATGCACAGTTACCGACTTTTTCAACTTGCGCGTAACCAAACTCTTTCTTATCAGAGCTATGAACGCTGCCGCCAAGCTGAGTAGCCATTGTTTGCATGCCGTAACAAATACCAAGTACAGGTACGCCTGCATTGAATACATACTCAGGGGCACGCGGGCTGTTTTCTAAGGTTGTTGACTCAGGGCCACCAGATAGAATGATACCTTGTGGATTGAACTCACGGATCTGCTCTTCCGTTACGTCCCATGCCCACAGTTCACAGTAAACACCAATTTCTCGCACACGGCGGGCGATCAATTGCGTGTATTGCGAACCAAAGTCTAAAATAAGAATTCGTGAATCGTGAATGTCTTTGCTCATTGAGGGTCTCGTTAGTCAAGAACTAGCACTCAGGTTACCTGAATGACTATAATAAATAAGGGCTAGCGAAGCTAGCCCAGTAATTTTAATAGATTTGAAGCTATTAACCTAAGCGGTAGTTAGGTGCTTCTTTGGTGATTTGCACATCATGAACATGTGACTCACCCATACCTGCTGAAGTAACACGTACAAACTGAGGTTTAGTGTTTAATTCTTCAATCGTGGCACAACCGGTTAAGCCCATTGCGCTGCGCAGGCCGCCAACTTGTTGGTGAATGATTGTCGCGATTGGACCTTTATAAGCCACACGACCTTCAATACCTTCAGGAACAAGTTTGTCTGCTTGATTTGATTTTTGGAAATAGCGATCTGATGAACCTTCTTTTTGATCCATCGCACCGAGTGAACCCATACCACGGTATGACTTGTAGTAACGGCCTTGGTAAAGCTCGACTTCACCAGGCGCTTCTTCAGTACCCGCTAGCATTGAGCCAACCATCACACATGATGCACCAGCAACAAGTGCTTTTACGATATCACCTGAGAAACGAATACCACCGTCAGCAATCACTGGAATATCACGACCTTTTAGGCCATCAACAGCATCAGAGATAGCTGTAATTTGTGGTACACCACAACCAGTAACAATACGCGTAGTGCAGATTGAACCTGGGCCAATTCCTACTTTAACTGCATCAGCACCGGCGTCTGCAAGCGCAATCGCACCTTCAGCTGTTGCAACATTACCCGCTACAATTTGTAAGTCTGGGAACGCTTGACGTGTGGCAGCCACACGGTCGATAACACCTTGAGAATGACCATGTGAGGTATCAATTAGTAATACATCAACGCCCGCTTCGACTAATGCTGCAATACGCTCATCAGTACCTGGACCTACACCAACGGCAGCACCTACACGTAAACGACCTTGCTCATCTTTACATGCATGTGGTTTGTCTTGTGCTTTTTGATAATCTTTTACTGTGATCATGCCTTTTAATTTAAACACATCATCAACAACAAGGATTTTTTCGATACGGTGTTCGTGCATTAATCCTAAGATTTCATCACGCGCAGCACCTTCTTTTACAGTGACTAACTTTTCTTTTTTAGTCATCACTGTTGAAACCGGTTGCTCAAGCTTGGTTTCGAAACGCATATCGCGGCTGGTAACAATACCAACAAGGCCGTTTTCAGCGTCCGTTACCGGAAAACCTGAAAAGCCTTTTTCTTCTGCAAGCGCTATTGCATCTGCAATGGTTAAATCCGCTGTTACAGTAACAGGGAAAGATACGATACCCGCTTCATACGTTTTAACTTTACGTACGTTTTTGGCTTGTTCTTCAATTGTCATGTTTTTGTGGATAAAACCTAAACCGCCCTCTTGCGCTAGCGCAATCGCTAAGCGTGCTTCGGTAACAGTATCCATAGATGCTGAAACTAGCGGCAAGTTAAGTTTGATACCACGCGTTAAGCGAGTTGAAATGTTTGCCGTATGTGGCAAAACAGTAGAATGACCGGGTACTAAAAGTACGTCATCAAAGGTAAGAGCTTCTTTAGCAATTCTAAGCATTTTGGCAACTTCTCACATGTGGATCTTGTTTAAGGAATTGCGGCCAAATTTTATCAGCGTTGTGGACACGAGTAAATAAGATTTCACAATTATTTATGATAAAATACCCCCATCATCGCTTTTTAGAGTCGCTTTATGGCCGTAACATCCCAGCAGCAAACGATTTATACCGTTTCTAGGTTAAATAGAGAAATAAGAACCGTACTCGAACAAGGATTCGCATCGTTAAATTTAACCGGTGAAATATCAAATTTCATTACACCAGCCTCTGGTCATTGGTATTTCACCCTCAAAGATGATCGCGCTCAAGTAAAAGCGGCGATGTGGCGAGGCAACAATCGAGGCCAACGCTATCGCCCTGAAAATGGCGCACAAGTGACAGTTCGAGCCCGAGTATCGCTATATGAACCCCGTGGTGACTATCAGCTGATTGTTGAACACATGGAAGCTGCTGGCGAAGGGCAACTAAAGCAACAGTTTGATGAATTAAAAATGCGCTTAGCCGCCGAAGGTTTATTTAGCTCCGCCCATAAACAAACATTGCCTGGGGTTGTGCATCGTGTTGGTGTTATTACATCAGCCACAGGAGCGGCTATCAAAGATATTTTGACCGTTCTAAAACGCCGCGCTCCACAACTTGAAGTGGTGATCTACCCTGCTATGGTGCAAGGAAAAGATGCGCACCTACAATTAATTGATAAAATCAATATTGCGAATGCCCGCAATGAAGTTGATGTAATTATTTTAGGCCGCGGCGGTGGATCACTAGAAGATTTATGGTGCTTTAACCATGAACTACTGGCACGCGCTATTTTTGCCAGTAAGCTACCAATTATCAGTGCTGTCGGTCATGAAATTGATACCACCATTAGCGATTATGTTGCCGATGTGCGCGCCGCAACGCCCAGCGCGGCTGCAGAGCTTGTTAGCCCCAATAGCAGCGAACTTTATAATCAAATCCAACAACAATTAAATCGCTTAGCCAATGCGTTTAAACATCAGTTATCTGCAAAGCAAAGCATTGCAACAGCACTTGAGCACCGTTTAACATTGTGCCATCCGCGTAATCAGTTAAATCAGCAAACGCAACGTTTAGATGAATTGACCGTAGCATTACAGCAGGCAATACAACAGCGGCTCTATCAATATGAGCGCCGCTTAAATAATCTAACGCCGCGACTAATGCAGCGCTCGCCAGATCGCAAAATCACTCAGGCAAGTCATCAATTACAGCAACTGCAAGGGCGTTTAACGCAAACCATGCAGCAGCAATTACACAGTGCCCAAAATACCCTCGCAATGCAGGCTAGTCGATTAGAATCTGTAAGTCCGCTCAATGTGCTCGCTCGTGGTTATAGCATCACTAAAAATGAGCAAGGGCGAGTGATTAAGTCTATTAAGCAAGTAACTCAAGGTGATTTAATTGTAACTGAGCTTGCTGATGGCGTGATTCAAGCTCATGTCAGCTGAAGCTCGTTATTCTGTCTGAGTGCTTAATAATAACGAAAAATCGCGATCGCTTGATTTTGAAGTACTGACTTTAAATTGCTGCCAAAAGTCTTCTTGTACCAACTTAGTATTGAGTTCGCGCCATTGGGTATGATCAAAATCATCTACATCCTTTGGCGCTGCAAGTTCAAATTTACATACCGAACTTTTACACTGCGCACTAACCAACTCAGGGGTGATGCCAAGATCAGCAATCTGTAAAAAGTCTTTCATGGCAGTTTCGGTACGATAAGCCCACTCTTCATTGCGACTTTGCTCAGTAAACTTGTCTAGCAAAGCTTGTTCAAAATCGGACGGTGCTTGTAATTGTTGTTGGTAAGCTTTTACTAATTTTTGCTGTTGCAGTAACTCACGCTTGAGCTGTTGCACTTGTTGCTCAAGCGGTTGCTCTTCTGCCGTTTGCTGTTGTGACGCAATGGCCATTTTTTTGCTATCAATCGCTTGTGCAAAATTTGCTGCTTGATTCGCAACAGCTGTTTCAACGTCCATCTCCATTATATCGCGTTGCTGCTCAAGCTCGTGTATTGATAGTGTATGAACAGGTGTTGTCTTGCTTGAGGCAAAGTGAAAGTAACCCCAAGTTAAAACCACACCAACAGTAAACGCCAGCATACGAGAAAACAAACCATTATTACTCATTTATAATTCCATTTATGGCTAATTCTGATTTATAGCATTGCACTGGTGTGTGATTCATTTACAGCTTCAACTTCTAAAAAGTTTTGATTCATGCTTTGCGCTGGACAGGGACAGCTCGGTTTACCCACTATTTTGGCTGGCACGCCAACTACCGTAGTATGTGGTGGCACGGCGCTCAATACCACTGAGCCTGCGCCAATTCGGGCGCCCTCCCCAACTTCAATATTACCCAATACTTTTGCCCCAGCGCCAATCAATACCCCGGCACGAATTTTGGGATGACGATCACCTTTTTCATTACCAGTACCACCTAAGGTGACTGATTGCAAAATAGAGACGTTATCTTCAATAACAGCGGTTTCTCCAATGACTATACCAGTTGCATGGTCAAACATAATACCATGGCCGACTTTACAAGCAGGATGGATATCAACGCCAAATACTTCTGAGGTGCGGCTTTGAATAAAGCGAGCGAGTTCTTTACGGTTTTGTAACCATAAGCAATGGGCGAGTCGATGTGCTTGAATTGCATGGAAACCTTTTAAATTTAAGATCACTGTTAAATATGTATCGGCAGCGGGATCACGATCTTTAACGGCTTTTATATCATGGGCGACATGAGTCAACATACGATCACATTCCACAAACGCCTGATCAAATAACTCACGAATGGTAAATGCAGATACCACTGCGTCTGCCAACTTATTAGCAACAATAAAGCTCAATGCAGACCCCAAACACTCATGATTTAAAATGCATGAATACACATGACTTGCTAACAGAGGTTCACGGGTAACGACTTCATTTGCTTCGGTGCGAAGCTGTTGCCAAATTTCATGACGCATAGGACGACCTTAAATTAATACGAAAATAAGCTTTTATGCAGTTTAACGGATTTCAAGTCAGATGTGTTAACGCTGCGGTTATTTGTTCTAGTTATTAGGTATAACTAAATTACTAGTTCACTTTATTATAGACAAAATAAAACGCCCCAAATTTGGGGCATTTAAATTAAGCGTCTAAGTTATTTAAATGTTCGTTATTCAAACACCTTATCTACAGCAAGTACTTCGATATTTTTCGCAGGGATAGACAACTTGTAATCAGCGATTACTTTATCTTCAGCAACTAGTTCAGCTGATTTCTCTGCGTTATATACCATAGGGGATGTTTGCTCTGACGCTAAGCGCTTTTGCATATCTTTGCCATCGCCAGTGATAAACACATACTGGATATTATCTGTTTGTAAGTTCGCTTTAATTACACGATTAACATCAGCTAAAGTCAGCTTTTCAAGCTTGCTCGTTACATACTTCACGAAAGTATCGGTGTTATAAAACTCACTATCTAGCGCATACCCTAATTGACGGTTTTGACTGGCGACCATTTGTGGCACAAAGTTAATTAAGAAGTTACGCGTTGCGTTAAAATCTTTTTCAGTCATACCGTTTTTGATCAGTTTATCAAGTTCAAACAGCGCTGTACGCGTTGCAAAGTGCGCATCGTTGTTTGAACGCAGTGGTCGTAACCAGACTTGGAAGATTTGCTCTGAACGACCTAAGTTGGCATCAGGTTTAGTTTGAAACATACCCCGTGGGAAATACTCAATATACGCGTAATCACCGTAGTTCATACCACGTGTTTGACGAATACGTTCATAAAGGTATGCATTTGAACTGCGATGCTCACCAAAGTATGAACGTACTAACCACAGTGCTGTCCAATCTTCACTGCTACGAATGGTATCAATTGGGAAACCAAATGATACCGCAGTTGACTGTGCTGACTTTTCTACTATCGTTGCATGGTGACCTTTAAGCACTGGCGCATCAGGGATCAATAAACGACTTTGCTGACCTTTAGGCAAAGCACTTAAATCGCTAAACATGATGGTTTTAAGAGCCTCTGGCACTGCGCCGATTAAACCCACTGTAAGTTTAGCTTGAGTAAATTCTTTCGCATAAAACGCTTTCACGTCATCAAGGGTTAATGCTTCTAAATCAGATAAATCACCATAGTTATAGCTCTCATAAGGATGACCTTGATACAGCTTATGATAAAGCACTTCTTTACCTAGCTCTTCGTCATTTGAGGCTTTTAAGTCTGACTTTATGCCGTCGATGAGTTCTTTCTTCAGGCGTTTAAAGTCATCTTCTCTAAAGCCTGGGTTTAGTAACTGCTCACTAACCAGTGCATACCATGTTGCAGCGTTATCTTTATGTACCCGCCCTTGCAGCGAAATCATTTCTTTATCTATCTGATAACCAAAACTACCAGCCAGGGGATAAAGTGCCTGTTTAATGTCGTTGTAGCTCTTCGCCTGCGAACCACCTTGCGCAAGCATGGCCGCAGTAAGTGCCGCTACGCCTTTTTGACCTTTAGGATCAGCCGCAGCACCGGTATGGAATAACCAGTTAATATCAATCAATGGCGAACTATTGGTTTTATCTAGCACTTTAAAGTGACGCTGTTGCACTGTTTGCTTGCTAGTAACGAGCCTGTTTAAATCAACGTCTTGCTCAAAACCAGCCACTTTATCCAGTGCAGACATAGTCACAGTAGTACGACCACTGTCTACAAAATACTTATTAGCAATGTCTTTAATATCTTGCGCGGTGATGCTATCTGACGTTGCATATAACTGATTGACGACTTCTGGATCGCGCTCAAAATGCATATAACTGGCAAGGGTTGAAGCTATTGCTTGTGATGAATCTAAGCCGTTAATAAAGCTATATTTTAAATTTGACTTTAAATCGGCTAACTTTTGGCTATCAACCAACTCTGTGCGAGCTTTTGCGTAGGTGCTATTAATTGCATCACGAGCAACCGCTAAATCGGCCTCATTTTCAACTTTTACAAATACATGCAGTAAACCCGGATCTTTTGTATCTGGGTTGTAGGTAAACATTTGGCTGGCGATTTGTTTATCGACTACTAACTCTTGGTATAAATCTGAGTTGTTAGAAAAATAAAGCTGTGACAGTAAATCAAGCGCGGCTCTATCTTTTTGCTTTGGCTGCCAAGCTGTGCCTTTATACGAGACTAATAACCAATGCCCTGGCAAGCCTTCGTTTTGCTCATGTATATATTTCGCCGCTTGCTGTTTTGGTTCGGTTGGAATATCAGCAATATAATCGCCTTTTTGCCACTTACCCCAATACTTTTTAACCATTGCCATGGTTGCTTGCGGATCGACATCACCGACAATTACTAGCGATACATATTCAGGTTTATAGAACTTTTCAAAAAACTCTTTACCGTATGCCATTTGATCCGGCATGGCTTCAATATCTTCAAAAAAGCCCATGGTGGTATGCTTATAAGTGTGTTTTTCAAATGCTTCATTGCGTACTGCAGAAAGTAACTTTCGTACTGGGCTGGCATTATTCTTAAGGTACTCGCCTTTAACTGTTAATGCCTCAGTACGAAATTGTTCTTCTGAGTAAGTGAGGTTTTGAAAAATATCCGCTTCAATCTCAAGTACTTTATCAAGATGTTGCTTTGAAAAATTTAAGTGATAGTTAGTGTAATCATTGGTAGTGTAAGCATGGTTATCTACACCTGAATTTTTCAGGATGTCTGAATACACATCTTGCGGGAATTTTTCAGAACCTTTAAACATCATGTGTTCAAAAAAGTGCGCAAAACCAGTTTTGCCCGCTTCGACTTCGTTACGTGAGCCAACAGACACAGGAATTTGTAATGAAACCACATCTGGGTAATCAGTTTTCACCACCATAACGCGTAAACCGTTATCAAGCTCTTCTAATAAATAATCTTGTGAGAACACCCGATCATTACTGCTGGCAACTGTTGACTGTTCAATCTCAACCTCTTTGACCATGTTTGAGCCGCTGTTACTTGCACAGCCGCCCAGTGCAAGCGTTACCGCAAGGCTGGTTGCTAATAATTTAAATTTCATTGCTATCCCTTGTTAGTTGAATAAATTTCTTGTTTTTAGACATTCGATTATGCAACAAAGCAAGTCAATATAAGAGCCCTTGGCCAATGATTTATGTAAACAGTTGTGTATTTTCCGTACCTAAAACCAGATTAAACATGAGATAAATTCATACACATTGAGAAAGTTTCATTAAAAAAATCTATCTAGACGTCTAAATGGCTGCTATATTAGCTGACATAGAAAGTTAATTGGCTGGAATGAGGATTATGGCTTTATCACTACAACAGAAAATTGAAGACACCAATCAAGGTGTTTACTTAATTGGTACCACCCCGCCACGTATTAGTACTGATAAAGCGCAACTTGAAACTATCGCTCAAAAGCTCTTAGCTCGTTTGCATGAAATTGAATACGATGGTGTGATTATTTACGATATTCAAGATGAAAGTAGCCGTACAGATAAGCCGCGCCCTTTTCCTTTCAAGCAGACTGTTGACCCAAGAGAATACAGTCACCTTTTACGCAATTTATCGGCACAAGATGTGATCACTTATAAAAGTGTTGCTCAGCGCGGCGAAGCGGAGTTTAAACAGTGGTTAGACGAAACTAAAAACGATTATGACTTAAAGAACTTAGTGCTAGTTGGCAGCCCATCATCAGCCGGTGATATAAAGTTAAGTTTACCGAATGCCTATAAAGTATTAGAGCAACAATCTGATAGCTTCTTTTTAGGTGGTGTGACTATTGCTGAGCGCCACGCAAGTAAACGTAACGAACATGAACGTCTACTTGAAAAAACCAGACAAGGCTGTCAATTTTTCATCTCACAAGCAGTATACAACGCCCAAGCGACTATTGATTTGATCACCAGTTACGCACGTAGCTGCAAAGCACAGGGGATTAAACCAAACCGTATCATCTTAACGTTTACACCGTGTGGCAGTGAAAAAACACTTGAGTTTATGCAATGGTTAGGAATTTCCGTACCTGATGCAACTAAATGGCGGATGCTTGATTCGCAAAACTCACTGAGTGAATCTGTACGTATTTGCCGTGAAAACTTAGATTTAATACTAAGAAGTTGCGCGCATTTAGACGTGCCACTGGGGTTAAATATTGAAAGTTTAACCAACCGTAAAGAAGAAATTGATGCATCAATTAATCTTTACCGCTTATTAAAAGCGACAATGGAATTAAATCTTGCTGAAAAACAGATTGCTTAATAGAGTTAAACTTGAGCCTGCCCATTATTTTTAAGTGAACTAGTGTTCATGATTGTTGTTTTTTTAGGTAATTTTAAGTATTCTTGTATGCTAATTAGGTAATACTATTAAAAGGAATTTTAAATGCCATTAAATCCACAAGTGAAAGCAGAAGTAATTAAAAACATTATAAAATATGAGAAAAAAATTAATCACTTTTATCTAGACTCTCAGGGCTATGTAACCACAGGCGTAGGTCATATGATAAAAAACAAACAAGCTGCAACCCTGCTCCCAATGAATAAAGTAGTTAACAATCAACCGGGTCCTCCTGCAACTCCTCTAGAAAAGCAAAAAGAATTTGAAACAATAGCTAAACAAAAAAGAAATTATAAAGCTGAATGGTATAAGCAATTTACTACACTCATAATTAAAGATGTAGAAATTACACGCCAACTAGACAAACATATGGATTCTTTTTACAGAGAGCTTTCTACTCTATATAAAAAGTCTAATGGTTATTATGATGATTTTGATAAATTAGACAAAAATATACAAGTCGCATTATTTGATATGATTTTTAACTTAGGTGCAGTAAAAATTGTCACGAAGTTTACTGAGTTTGATAAAGCAATCAAAACTGGAGATTGGATTAAAGCAGCTAAAGAAAGCTATCGTCCTCAACTCAGCGCAGAAAGAAATAACTACGTAAGAGCAAAGCTATCTGCGGCTAACAGCATAAAGGTAACGACACCGTGAAAAACTTATCATTATTATTATCGATATTTATCTGTGTTAGCTGCTCAAAATTATCTGCTAATGAAATAAAACCTAAATTATTTACTAATTATTTTACAGGTTTAGAACCTGAAATTGTGATGGATTACCAGAGCATTAAATTAAATTATGATTTAACTTTACGTTCAGAGAAGAATGTACACTTTTCTACCTGTAAACAAGTAGAAGAAACCGCTTCTGATGATATAGCAGTGAGCGAATTTCATTTGTTACAGATGTTGAAAGCGAACTGTGCCGCATTAAAACAGTACTCCCAAGCTAAAAGTTCAAACGTCAGTTATTTACAGGAAATTCTTGATAAAAAGGATATTAGCAATCTTCCTGCTACAGCTTACCCTTATGTTAATAAACATGATAAAAGCCAAAGGCGAGGTAAAACACTAAGTGAATACCATAAAAAGTTTAATACATCATTGGACATTAGTGGAGCAATAAAGGTTGAGACAGAAACAGATCAGATGTTTTACTACGTTGTTGCCACAGGCGATTTCAATGCTGATAAAGTTCAAGACGCATTAGTTCGTATTGACTGGCAGGTAATTGATGCATTTGGTAAAGGGTTTAAGCTTATTATGGTTACGAAAAAATCCGCAGATAAACCATATGAAATAACTACACTAAATTGAAGTAAGAACCTTTAGCTGCGATTTTAATTTAAAAATTTATCTTTTTAGAGGGCACTCTAGCTTAGTAAAGTTATATCGCGCTTTATTATTAATACTATTGACTACTGAATTTAGCATATAAAACAATAAAGCTACGGCGCTCGTTTTAGCGCCGTGCTAGAGCTTTACTGACAGCTGATAACTAAAAACTGAAAGCTTCTATTTACGTCGTCTGCTTGGTGCTCTTTGCCCTGTAATACGTTTTTTATCACGGTCTTTTCGCGACTTATTAGAGTTTTTGCGATTATCTTTGGGCTTTTTATTTGGATCTGGTTCATAACCTGCTAACCACTGCGGCGTTAGCCGTGTATCAAGTAGCACTTCAATTTCTTCTAATAGCCATTGCTCATCAAGACTCACTAACGACATCGCCAAGCCTTGTTCGCCAGCTCGGCCTGTACGACCTATGCGGTGTACATAATCCTCAGCTATATAAGGTAACTCAAAATTAATTACATATTTTAGTGAAACAATATCTAAACCACGGGCAGCAACATCGGTAGCGACGAGCACCCGAGTTGTGCCGTCTTTAAAGTTTTGTAGCGCTCTATCACGGGCACCTTGTGATTTATCGCCGTGGATTGACTCAGTTTTAAGCCCATCTTTGCACATTTCTTTGGCGAGCTTGTCGGCCATTTGTTTAGTACGGGTAAAAATTAATACTTGCCGCCAGTTTTTCATGCCAATCATATGTGAGACGAGTTCACGTTTACGGTCTTCATCTACTGCATAAATAACTTGTTCGACTTCAACGGCGGCCGAATTGCGCTTATCAACTTCAATTAATTTAGGATCTTTGAGTAGTTTTTTACTCAGTTCAAACACACTGTCATCAAAAGTCGCTGAGAATAATAAGGTCTGCCGATCGCTTGGCACGTGGCGTAAGATACGCCTAATTTCATCGATAAAGCCCATATCTAACATACGGTCGGCTTCATCAAACACCAGTGAATCAACACTTGATAATTTAATACTGCCTTTGATGATGTGATCAAGTAACCGTCCTGGCGTTGCTACGACAACTTGCGCGTCTTTCATTGCTTTTACTTGAGGTCCAATACTTGCGCCACCATATGCCAATGCGCCTTTAATATCAGACCCTTGTGCGTATTTCTCAAAACTGGCAAACACTTGCTGAGCAAGCTCTCGGGTTGGCGTTAAAATTAATACCCGTGCAGTGCCCTGCTCATCTTTTTTGTTAGTGGTTAACAGTTTATGCAGTAATGGCAGCACAAATGCCGCTGTTTTACCTGTGCCCGTTTGCGCACTGCCCATCACATCGTGACCGGCTAAAATTAATGGAATTGTTTGTAGTTGAATAGCCGTAGGCGTTTGATATTCATTTAGCTCAAGCGCTTTAAGCAGTAAAGGGTCGAGGTGAAGATCATTAAAGGTTGCAGCAGACATAGCATAAACTTGAAATAACTAATAATGGCGCTATTGTACGCACAAAATGAGCAACAAAAAAGGCGCTTGCGCACCTTCCTTTTTAAACCGTGTAAGCTAGCAGTAAAGCAGCTTTTTGTTGGTGATTACACCACTAATAGAAAGTAAGTTTGATTCTCGCCTTCATCCTATATCGATGCTTGACCTTTAAGTACCGATAATTTCATTACACCGTTTAAGCGACACAACTTTTTGTACCTTTCCTCATGTAACTCCCCTTCATGATTAAGATTTTCACTTAAGTAGCGTCATTATATTTTAATATACAAAGCATATTGTAATGGTTACTTTTAATACACGCGGAATAATCATGGAAAAGACCTTTTTACTTTTACACCTAAATGCATAATTCATCCATGTACTTACTTCGAGCAACACTAAAACTTCGTCTCTATCTACTCTCACCCAGCGGGCACTCATAACAATGCCGCAGCTCGTGGCGCTCGATTTCCCTTTCTTAAGACATAAAAAAACCCTTGCTAAAAAGCAAGGGCTATTAAAAGTGGTACCAGCGGCCGGACTTGAACCGGCACGCCTTTCGGCAGGGGATTTTGAATCCCCCATGTATACCAATTTCATCACGCTGGCATCATTTTTCTTTAACCTTCTAACATGAGAAGATAAAGAAAAACCACTTTAGAGCTGGGACTTATCAAACCGTCTTCGTCTCTATGGCAAGCATTATACAAAGAATAAGGTGAGCAGCAAGCATTTTTTACAAAACCACGATCAACCGCTTAACAATTGAGCAACCATTAACATTCACGCATAAAAGCAGCTAGCGGTGTAGCTAGTATTTGTCTCGCTATTTGCTAAACTAGCGCGCATATTAACTTTGTAGGTTTGTTTATGTCTGCTGAATTTCCGCGTGCGAGCTTTTGGCGTCGCTTTGCTTCTTTAATTTACGATTCTTTAGTCGTTATTTCATTATCTATGTTGACTGCCATACTATACTTTGCGGTCATTCAAGGCGTAATCGCGTTCGATCTGATACCACAAACTGAAGATCCTGCCGCTTTTATACAAGACTCCCCGTTACTTTATGGTATTCGCAGTGTCTTATTTGTTGGTGTAAATATTGTATTTTTTGCTTATTTTTGGACTAAGAGCGGGCAAACCATTGGTATGCGTGCATGGCGTTTAAAAGTGCAAACGCGTAATGGCGATCTGATCAGTTGGTCACAAGCAATTATTCGCAGTATGACAGCATTGCTTGGTCTGGGGAATTTAGTAGTATTAGTTGATTTTAAGAACAAACGAGCATTGCAAGATTACCTCTCTAAAACCGAGGTTGTTGCGCTAACAAAAGAAGAAAATAAACGAATTTACCGCTCTTTAGATTAACAAGAAGGAGCTACGCTTCTAGCTCCTCGAATCAGTTTCGCCTATTGAGTAAGTAAATCGCAAAACCAGTGAAAAGTAAGCTTGGTAGAATAGCGCCAATAATCGCAGGGATCTGATATACCAAAACTACAGGCCCAAATATCTGATTGCTTAGATAAAAAGTAATCCCCGTGATGACACCCATTATAATTCGTGCGCCCATAGTTACCGTACGTAATGGTCCAAATATAAACGAGAGTGCCACTAATAGCATCACCGCAATCGATACTGGCTGCATAATTTTACGCCATAAAGCCAGCTCATAGGTGCTGGTATCTTGCTCATTTTGCTTTAAATAACCTAAATACGACCAAAGTCCTGTGAAAGAAAGCGCCTCTGGTTTTACCGATACCACACCCAATTTTTCAGCAGTTAACTGTGAATCATAAAACTCTTCTTTTACCTGCTGCGTAGTAATAATTTCCGTACCCAATATCACTTTATTTACATTACGCAATAGCCAACCATTTTCGCGTCCCACAGCTTCGCGTGCTCTGGTTATTTGAGTTAACTGCAATGACTTGTCAAATTGATACATATTTAAGTTGTGTAATACACCATTCTGATCAACATTTTCAATATTAATAAAGTTATTACCATCCTTAGCCCATACACCTTGCTGAGCAGTAAATACATCACCACCATGAATAGCTTGATTACGCATTTCTTTAGCTTTAAGCTGTGTCTCTGGCGCGCCCCACTCACCTAATGCCATCATACAAAGCGCCATAAACAAAGCGGTTTTCATCACCGATAGTATAATTTGTAATCGTGACATTCCCGCCACTTGCATAACCACTAACTCACTACTTGAAGCGAGTGCGCCCAGCCCCATTAGGCCCCCGATTAACGCAGCCATAGGAAAAAATATTACCAGATCGCCTGGCATACTGTACACGGTATAAAGCAATGCAGTAGTGATATCATAACTGCCTCGGCCTACAATTCTTAGCTGGTCAATAAATTTAATCAAAGTACTGATCCCCACCAATACCATCAAAGTAAAACCAGTGGTTTGCAAGATGCTGCGACCTAAGTACCAATCAAGCGTTTTCATCATGCGCCTTTTCTCCATTTAGTGAGCAGCGCTTTCACCCAACTACCTAAAGGTCGCCCTTTAATTATTAAAAAACCACCAATAAACAAAGCACTTAAATGAATCCACCATAAACCAATTGAAGGCGGTATTTTGCCATCTTCAACAGCAAATTTAGCTGCATTCAATAAAATGAAATAGCCTAAATACAAACTAATTGCAGGCACTAATTTAGCAAATTTACCCTGACGGGGATTAACCACACTTAAAGGTACAGCAAGTAGAGTAAGCAACGGAATTGATAAAGGCACAGCGATTCGCCATTGCCATTGAGCAACGGCCTCTGGCGTTGCCATTAACCGTAAATCAGATGTTGCAATTGCTTCTAATTGGCGCCGTTTATGCTCTATTTCTTTATCTTGAATTTGTACGCTGTAGCCATCAAATTCAGTGAGGTTTAATGCTTTTGTTAAACCATCGGTTTCGTATCTTTTGCCATCGTTCAGAATCAATTGCTGCTCTCCCGTAGCTGATTCAATAACCACACCACGCTCGGCATAAACTAAACGGGCTAAGTTATCTTTAGTGTCGCTCGGTAGCTGTGCCACAAACACTTTATGCAACTCTTTACCGCCATTTTCAATATTATGAATAAATACAACAGCTTTTTCATTGTCTGTTTGCTGAAAACGGCCAGCTCTCAATGTCGATAAACCCGCATCTGTTTTTGCTTCTTCTGCAAGCTGATATTCTTGTTCACTAGCCCAAGGCGCCAAGTAAAAAGTAAGAACAGTGGCAAAGATAGCCAATACAGTACTCGAAATTAATGTTACTCGAACAACATACCACTCACTCACACCACAGGCTTTCAATACCGTCATTTCACTGTCCGCATAAATACGGCTGTAGGCCAAAATAATGCCTAAAAAAATGCTTAATGGTAAAATGAGTGAAGCTAGTTGCGGCAACCTAAGCGCAATAACGGACAGTAACAGTTGAGCCGGTATGTCCCCCTCTGAAGCTTCACCTAACAGAACCACAAAATTTTGAGATAAAAAAATAGTCATCAAAGTTACAAATACAGCAGCCTGAGATTTTAAAACTTCAGTGGTCAAATAACGGAAAATTAGCAATGATCGCCCCTGTTAAACATAGTGTTTCACTTCAAGAGTAAGAAAATTTGAGTAAACTTAGGGTTTTATTATATGTCATCAACATTAAATATTATACCTAGCAACTCGATATATTGTCGCATTAGTGGTATTGATGGCTACAAAAGTATAAAGTTCAAATACACATAATGAGTCAACGTTTATAAGCTAGTATTAAGCTAGTGTCTGGATTTTTATTTTATTACCCTTATTTAAGGGTTAAATGACTCAAAATTAGGAGTGACAATGGAATTTAGCGTAAAAAGTGGTAGTCCTGAAAAGCAACGTAGCGCATGTATTGTAGTTGGCGTTTATGAGCCACGTCGTTTATCCCCCATTGGTGAACAACTCGATAAAATCAGCGATGGTTATATCTCTAATTTATTACGCCGTGGTGACCTTGAAGGTAAGCCTGGGCAAGTCCTGTTATTACACCATGTACCTAATGTGCTAAGTGAGCGAATACTGCTGGTTGGTTGCGGTAAAGAGCGCGAGCTTGATGATAAACAGTACAAGCAAATTATTTCAAAAACCATTAATACCCTTAACGAAACAGGATCGATGGAAGCTGTATGCTTTTTAACTGAGCAACATGTTAAAAGTCGCGACACTTACTGGAAAGTTCGCCAAGCGGTCGAAACCACCCAAGACTGCTTGTATACCTTTAACCAATTAAAAAGCAAAAAAAGCGACCCACGTCGCCCGCTGCGTAAAATTGTGTTTAACGTACCAACTCGCCGCGAACTGACCATTGGTGAAAGCGCCATTGAACATGGCTTAGCGATTGCCGCAGGTAGTAAGTTATGTAAAGACGTAGCAAACATGCCGCCAAACATCTGTAACCCTGCATATTTAGGTGAACAAGCACAAGAACTTGCAGCTAACTTTGCCAACATTACGGTTGATATAATTGGCGAAGATAAAATGGCAGAGTTAGGTATGAATTCATACTTAGCCGTTGGTCGTGGTAGTGATAACGAATCTATTATGTCGGTTATCAACTATCAAGGTGGCGCAGCAGATCAAGCCCCTATTGTACTGGTTGGTAAAGGTTTAACCTTTGACTCAGGCGGTATTTCACTAAAACCTGGCGAAGCCATGGATGAAATGAAATACGACATGGGCGGTGCAGCCGGTGTTATTGGCGCAATGCGTGCTTTGGTGCAAATGCAATTACCGATTAACGTAATTGGTGTACTCGCAGGTTGTGAAAACATGCCAAGCTCGAATGCTTATCGTCCGGGTGATATTTTGACCACTATGTCAGGGCAAACAGTTGAAGTACTAAATACCGACGCTGAAGGTCGTTTAGTATTATGTGATGCACTCACTTACGTTGAGCGCTTTGAACCTGAAACCGTGATTGATGTCGCTACTTTAACTGGCGCGTGTATTGTTGCCCTTGGCGCTCATGCAACGGGGTTATTATCTAACCACAACCCACTGGCACATGACTTGTTAAAAGCATCTGAGCAAAGTGGCGACCGTGCGTGGCAGTTACCACTGTGGGATGATTATCAAGATCAACTAGAAAGTCCATTTGCTGATTTTACTAACTTAGGCGGCCGCTCTGCGGGAACGATAACAGCAGCATGCTTCTTATCTAAGTTTACTAAAAAGTATAACTGGGCCCATTTAGATATCGCAGGCACTGCTTGGCGCAGTGGTAAAAACAAAGGCGCAACAGGTCGACCAGTGCCGATGCTTACGCAATATTTACTAAACCGTGCCGGTGTAAGCGAAACCAGCCAAGATTAAACCCCGCGTTTAACAATACATTGTAAATTTAAATAAGGCGCTTTTTAGCGCCTTATTTATTCCCCACTTATTAACGTATAAATTAGCGTATTAATTGAAGCAAAACGCGTTATATGGCAAAATCCCTGCTTTGATTTGAGTATTATTTTCAATACTGTGGGAAGCCCCGATACAATGAGCATGAACGCCCAGTTTTTCGTTCTAAAGCAACAAGATGAGTCATTAGCCAAGGCTGATGATCACTTTAGCTTAGCGGCTGATATTGCTGCTGAACAGTATCGCCTTGGTCATCGTATCTTTATTTACGTTGATGATCTTGAAATTGCCCATGCCATTGATGAAACTATTTGGTCATTCGACCCCGACAGTTTTGTGCCTCACAATCTCCAAGGTGAAGGTCCAAAAGGTGGTGCGCCCGTTGAAATAGGTACTACCCCGCCAGTCGGTAATCGTAAAGTTTTAATTAACTTGGCTGCACAATTGCCGGACTTTATTCGTCGGTTTAACCAAGTTTTTGATTTTGTGCCCGTTGAAGCCACTGCTAAACAAGCTGCCCGTGAGCGCTTTAAAAAGCTGCGTCAACTCGGAGCCAACATCACCACGCAAGATATTAATAGCTAACATACCTTTTTTATTAATAGCTAACTAACTCATTTAAGTACTTATTTAAGGTTCTGTGTAATGGATAAAACCTACAATCCGCAAGATATTGAACAGTCGCTATACCAAGACTGGGAAGAAAAAGGCTACTTTAAACCATCGGGTAAAGGCGATGCATATTCAATTATGATCCCACCACCTAATGTCACTGGTAGCTTACACATGGGCCACGCGTTTCAAGATACCATTATGGATACCTTAACGCGTTTTAAGCGTATGCAAGGTAACAATACCTTATGGCAAGTAGGTACTGACCACGCAGGTATCGCAACACAAATGTTGGTTGAACGTAAACTTGCTGCTGAAGAAGGCAAAACGCGTCATGATTTAGGTCGCGACGCTTTCATCGACAAAATTTGGCAGTGGAAAGAACAATCTGGCGGTACAATTACCAAGCAGCTTCGTCGCCTTGGCGCATCTGTAGATTGGGATCGTGAACGTTTCACTATGGATGACGGCTTATCAGAAGCGGTTAAAGAAGTATTTGTACGCCTGCACAAAGAAGATTTAATTTATCGTGGTAAGCGCCTTGTAAACTGGGATCCAAAATTACACACAGCGATCTCTGATCTTGAAGTTGAAAACAAAGATAAGCAAGGCCACATGTGGAACTTACGTTATCCACTTGCTGACGGTGTGAAAACCCAAGATGGCAAAGAGTACATTGTCGTTGCCACAACTCGTCCAGAAACCATGCTGGGTGACTCTGGTGTTGCTGTAAACCCTGATGATGAACGTTATCAAGACTTGATCGGTAAAGACATTTTACTGCCGATTGTTAATCGTCGTATTAAAATTGTTGCTGATGAACATGCCGATAAAGACAAAGGCACTGGTTGTGTAAAAATCACGCCAGCACACGATTTTAACGATAACGAAGTGGGTAAGCGTCATCAAATGCCGATGATCAACATCTTCGATAAAGATGCAGCAATTCTAAGCCAAGGTGAAACCTACACCTTTGATGGTAAAGAGCTTGAATTTGATGCACCAATTCCAGAGCGCTTACACGGCCTTGACCGTTTTGCTGCACGTAAAGTGATTGTGGCTGAGTTTGAACAATTAGGTCTACTTGAAAAAATCGAAGATCACGCGTTAACCGTGCCTTACGGCGACCGCTCTGGTGTAGTAATTGAGCCACTACTTACCGACCAATGGTATGTACGTGTTGCGCCGCTGGCTGAACCTGCAAAAGACGCCGTTAAAAATGGCGATATTCAATTTGTACCAAAACAATACGAGAACATGTATTTCTCGTGGATGAACGATGTACAAGATTGGTGTATTTCACGCCAGTTGTGGTGGGGTCACCGCATTCCAGCTTGGTACGACAGCGAAGGCAACGTTTTTGTTGGCCGTGATGAAGCAGAAGTACGTCGTGAAAACAACATTGCTGATAGCGTCACACTTAGCCAAGACGAAGATGTACTCGATACATGGTTCTCATCAGCACTTTGGACTTTTTCAACCCAAGGCTGGCCTGCGAACACTGATGATTTAAAAACCTTCCACCCGTCTGACGTATTGGTAACTGGTTTTGATATTATCTTCTTCTGGGTAGCGCGCATGATCATGATGACCATGCATTTCATCAAAGATGATAACGGCAAGCCACAAGTGCCCTTTAAAACGGTTTACGTTACAGGCCTTATTCGCGATGAAAATGGCGATAAGATGTCAAAATCTAAAGGTAACGTGCTTGATCCAATCGATATGATTGACGGTATCGACCTTGAAAGCTTAGTAACAAAACGCACCAGCAACCTGATGCAAGAAAAAGTTGCTAAAAAAATCGAAAAAGATACTCGTAAAACCTTTGATAACGGTATTGAAGCCCACGGTACAGATGCACTGCGCTTTACTTTAGCGGCAATGGCATCGACTGGTCGTGACATCAACTGGGATATGAACCGCCTTGAAGGTTACCGTAACTTCTGTAATAAGTTATGGAACGCCAGCCGTTATGTACTAATGAACACTGAAGAGCAAGACTGTGGTTTTGCAAACGACGCAGCGAAAGAATACTCACTTGCTGATCGTTGGATCTTAGGCCAATTTGAAGCAACCGTTAAGACCTATACTGAGCACTTAGATAATTACCGTTTTGACCTTGCAGCCAATACGCTTTATGAATTCACTTGGAACCAATTTTGCGATTGGTACTTAGAGCTGACTAAACCAGTATTATTCAAAGGCAATGAAGCACAACAACGTGGTACGCGTCATACTCTGATCACTGTGCTTGAAAGCCTACTGCGCTTAATGCACCCAATGATGCCATACATTACCGAAACTATTTGGCAACGTGTTGCGCCACTTGCAGGTCTTGAAACAGCGAATACCAGCATCATGGTACAAGCCTTCCCTGTTTATAATCAAGCGAGCGTTGACGCGAAAGCAATGGATGATTTAGAGTGGGTTAAGCAATTCATTTTAGCCATTCGTAACATTCGTGGTGAAATGGATATTAGCCCAAGCAAGCCGTTATCAGTATTACTAGCAAATGCATCTGCGGATGATGTACGTCGTATTGAAGAAAATAAATCTTTCTTAGCATCACTTGCTAAAATTGAAGAATTTACGCTGCTTGATAACAAAGATGACGCACCTGCATGTGCAACATCGTATGTTGGTAACCTTGAGATCATGATCCCAATGGCAGGTTTAATCGATGTTGACGCCGAACTTGCACGTATTGCTAAGCAGCTTGAAAAAGCCGAAAAAGGCCTAGCTCAAGTGCAAAATAAACTAGCAAACGAAAAGTTTGTTAACAATGCACCTGAAGCAGTCCTTGCTAAAGAAAATGAGAAGCTTGCAGAGTTCTCAGATGCGAAAGCAAAACTACTTGAGCAAAAAGCCAAGATCGAAAGCTTGTAACTAGATGCGGGGAAACCCGCACAGCTAGACACAAAAAAAGCCGCGTTAATAAATAACGCGGCTTTTTATTTGCGCGGGATAAACCCGCGCCTACAAATTAAAACGTGTAGTTATACTGCGCACCAAATAAGTATGCATGGCCTTTTGATTCAAAGCCCCACTGCTGACCTAGCTTGTCTGATTCAGTAAAGTTTTGTGTTTTACCACGGAGAATACTCATACCAATATCTAAGTTTGCTCGCTCGCTCATGGTGTAGTTAACACCAAACGAGTACCAAAAACGGTCAGTATCAGGGATAGAAATCGACAGGTGTTTTTGATCGGCTGGTGATTCATCATAAGCAATACCTGCACGTAATAGTACAGCATCGTTAAACTGATAATCGCCACCGATTGAATAACGCATTGAGTTTGAGAAGTGCTCATCTTTAGAGAATACTGGAGCATCGCTACCAGCAACATGCGCTTCTAGTTTTTCAAAGCTATCCCAACCAGTCCACATAACGCTGTAGTGTAAGCCTGTCTTCTCATCTAACTGATGCGAGCCAGAGAACTCAGCAATCGCAGGTAGTGTAATTTCAACACTTCCAGGCACACTTACGCCAACTAGGCCGCCGATTTGTGCAGGTAATTGGTTAGAAAACTCACCATCAAATGTGATGTCTGTCTCACTACGATAGTTAAAACCAAAGCGGCTATTTTCATCAATCTGATAGCTAGCTCCTAAGTTCCAACCAAAGCCAGTATCATCGCCTTCTAAATGTACTGCTTGAGTTTGTGCTGGTAAACCTAATGGATTAGCACCAAAATTACGGACAATTTTTGCATCTGCATAAACATAGTTCAGGCCAAGGCCTACGCTAAATTGTTCATTAATTTTATATGAACCACTAACATTCATGTTTACAGTCACAATCTCGGTTTCACCAGCAAGTTGCCCTGCAGGGTAATCGGCTTCAAATTCAGTTGATAAACCAAAATTTGAAAACGCACCAAACCCGACGGCAAATTTGTCATCGATAGGCATAACAAAATAACCCGCAGGAACAAATGCAGCAGGAGCAATGCTGCTGTCGTTTAGTTGGCTGGGGTTAACTGATTGATTACTAGCTTCAGTGCCACGAAGGCTGACATCTGGAATGACAGCGATACCAGAAATACTTAACTGCTGCTCTTTAAATACAGACATAAGAGCGGGATTGCGCGCAACAACAGAGGCATCATCAGCCACTGCTGCTTCACCAGCATATGCGCGCCCTAAGCCAGAGGCATTTTGCTCTGCTAGTTGGAAAGCCGCTGCAAACGTATCTGCAGACATCACAGCAAGTGATGCTGCTATTAAAGTTTTTGTAAATTTCATTGTGTTTCCTTAACCAAACAAAATGTTTGGGTTCCCATGTGTTGTCTCTAATTATTAGGAGTAAGTTACTTCAAAACCTTAGCACAGTACCTTACTTTTATATAAAAAACTGTAACAAAGCGTTAAAAAGCCCCACAAAGATAATTTTTAACAGCAAAGTAACAGTTTTTTAAAACTCATCGGATAAGTTGCAGGAAAAACACACTTGCAATTAATTATCATTTAGATTGACTTGCTTAATTAGCACTATTAGACTGCCAAACAGGACTAGCAAAGGAGATAAAGCGGTGGAAATAGCATTAATTATTGCTTCATTGGCTTTTTGTGGGATAAGTGTATATTGCTTCTGCAAAGCTAATTTTTGTGCTTGCACCAGAGCTGGTGAATGCGATAACCCTGTTAACCATTATTGGTTAGGTGCTATTGTTTGTGCTTTAGTCGCACTATTGTGCTGTTGTGGTGCGTTACATTCAGAGAATGGGACTTTATTGTGGCTACTATTAATGGTGAGTTGCTTCAGTGGTGCACTATTATCGGCTAAGCAATCAACTAAAAAACACTGTGACAAAGCAATAACTAAAAAAGCCCTTAAATCAACAGATGCTCTTTTAACAAACGAGCCAAATTAAGCTGGTAATCTAATGGTTTAATACTCGCTAAAATTTTTAAGTCGTGATCTGGTGAAGTTAAATCAACATCTTTTGCGGTAATATGATGGCTATGCTTAGCATTATAGAAAATTTTAACTTTAGGTTGAATTGGATTCTGATGATTACCTTCAGTTACTAATGCCAATCGTTCATTAGTTAATTTAACAATCGTACCGACCGGATGCACGCCTAAACACTTAATAAACCGCTGTACCAGCTCACCATCAAACAAGTGTTTATGAGCAAGTAAATAGCGCAGTGCGTTGATTGGTTCATCACCAATTTGATGGGGTCTATCTGCTGTCATTGCATCATAAACGTCAACTATCGCCATAATTCGTGCTGGTCGGCTTAGCTTTTCCCCCTGTAAACCTCGTGGATAACCACTGCCGTCTAAACGTTCATGGTGATTAACTATCATATCAAGCATTAATGGGGTAATGCCCTTTTCGCCTTTTACCAAGCCTAAACTTTGTGCTACATGCTTTTTAATCGATTGCATCTCTAGCTTGTTTACTTTTTCAGGTTTAGAAAAAATCCCTTGTGGTAATTTAGCTTGACCTAAGTCATGCAGCAATGCCCCCATGGCCAGTTCTTGCACAACACTTTCTTTGTAACCCAAGTACTTAGCAAATACAGTGACAAAAATAGCGCAATTAGTCATATGTCGCCAATTGTACATATGTTTATCTTTAATGCGGGTTAAAATAGCCATTGCATTATGATTACGAAAGACTGATGCCACGATATCTTTGGCAATGTCATCAAGCAATGTGATATTCATCTTTAAACCTGAGGTGACATCACCATATAGACTTTGTAAATTACGATTGTGCTGCTCATAACTGACACTCGCTTTGGCAAACTCTTGCTCAACTGAAATGACCTTTTTTATTTTTAATTTTTTAGGTTTATCGACCGTTGCAGGAGCAACTTCAGGTTTAAGCTGATATTTGGCAGGAACACTCACATCACTTTGCGTAAAATCTATCAGCAGCTCCTGCACGCCTTCAGATACCAAGCGTTTGATGATCGATTTGTCGCGAACAAGACCACGAGTTTTAATTTTTATACTGTCCCCCCCCTCAAACTGTTTGCTAACACTGTCAACAAACATTCCTGGTACGAGTTCAGAAATAGGAAGGGTAATAAGCATATAAAGTGGCTAATTCATTTCAAACAATAATAGTTACTGATTATCAACGATCCACTACAAATGTCTATAACAAAAGTAACGAATACGAAATAAGCACTAGGAAATAGCGAGTTGGGGAGTTAATAATAGTTATGAATTACACTAGGTCCTAGTGATTAGGACCTAGTGGCTAGCACATTACTCTTGGAAGTAAGTGCCCCAGCCGTCGTACTCTACGTCGGTGTCGATTGCAAGTTGTGCTAATTTATCAACATCTTCCATTATTACATCAACATCTAACTCAGCTTCAACTACGATGTCAAAGCCCCAAATCTTACTGCCGTCTTCAAGCTCAAGTTCTGCAGGTTCTTCAACGTCATAGCCTAGTTTAAACGCAGCTAGTGCAGCTTGCTCAAGCTTGGCAAAATCTTCGCAAACAAAGTGGTGTTCTACTTCGTATAAAATCTCAGGATCAGAACCATCTTCTAATAACGAAGTTACAATGTCTTCACTAATTTCACGCCAATTTTCCATTACTTTTCTCTCACTTGAGCATCTAATTCAGTTATTCTAGCAGCCATTTTGCTATGAATACGCTTTGCGTGTTCACGTGCTCCAATCGTTTTATCAAGTGGCTCTGGCGCTAACATGTCTATGTAGATTGTACCATTGTCCCAGCGGTTTAGCTTAATGGTTTTATATGTTGTACTCATACACACAGGCACTACAGGTACATCAGCGTTTAAAGCAGTATGAAAGGCACCGGTTTTAAATGGCAATAAGCCACGCCCATAACTACGGGTTCCTTCAGGAAACATCCACACCGACAAGCCTGTTTGTTTAATTTTATCGGCCGATTTAGTGATCGTGCCAGCGGCTTTAGAACGGTTACCACGGTCAATTAAAATATTACCCGACAACCAATATAGCTGGCCAAAAAATGGGATCCACTTGAGACTCTTCTTCCCTAAACTGACGCAGTTTTCAGGGACTGCCGCAGGTAAAGTGAAAATATCGTAATTATTTTGATGGTTTGCAACATACACTGCGGGCCCACAACTTTGCGCATCAGGGTGGCGTGTAATAACCACGTTTACACCAAGCATTTTAGCCACAGTGCCAAACCAACTTGAAATAATATGTACATTATTTATATGAAAAGGTTTTACTAAACAAAGGAGTAAACCAAATACACAACTTAATAAAATAAACAATGCCATAATAACAATACGAATAATAGCTAACAAAAAAACTCTCCAAAAATAACAACGCCGGCATTATAGCGTTATTTTTACCGCTAAACGAGTGTTTAGCGAACACATGTAAGCTTAAAATAATTTTCTGCTTTAAAAACAAACGACCTGCAATAGCAGGCCGTTTTATTTATGAGTATTTAAAGTACTTACTCGGTTTCTATCGGCTCAATGTCATCGTCAATCGCCGTCAGCTCTATAACGGCTTCATCGACACGCTGTAAACCACGCGGTAATTTATTACCTCGACGACCACGCTCACCATGATAATGCTCTAAATCACTGGGTTTAAGAGTCAGTTTACGCTTACCTGCATGCAAGGTCACACTTGTGCCTTCTGGCACTACAGCAAGTACTTTAACAAACTCTTCACGCGCTTGTACTTTGGCACTTGGGATAGAGATTATCTTATTACCTTTGCCTTTACCAAGTTTTGGTAAATCACGTAATGGGAATAACAACATCCGTCCTTCATTCGATATCGCCATACAGTAATCATTAGCAACATCATTAACTCGAATTGGCGCTAATAATTGCCCACCTTTTGGCACACTAACCAGTGCTTTACCGTTTTTGTTTTTACTAACTAAATCAACAAAATCTGTAATGAAGCCATAACCCGCATCCGATGCCATTAACAGCACTTGTTTATCCTCTCCCATCACTACATGCTCAAAATTAGCACCTGCAGTGAGGTTAAAGCGTCCAGTCATTGGTTCACCTTGGCTGCGCGCCGACGGTAAGCCATGCGCATCGGTGGCAAATGCTCGCCCTGCTGAATCTAAGAACACCGCTGGCTGATTGCTCTTACCACGGGCTGAGGCTTTATAGCCATCGCCAGCTCGATAACTGAGCCCTTCAACATCTAAATCATGACCTTTACCCACTCGGGCCCAACCTTTTTCAGACAACACAACGGTTACTGATTCTGATGGGATCAAATCTTTTTCGCTTAATGCTTTGGCTTCAAGGCGCTCTACAATTGGAGAACGACGGTCATCACCATACAGCTCTGCGGCTTCTTGAATTTCTTTTTTCAGTAACGTCGACATACGACGATCAGAACCTAAGATCAGCTCTAATTTATCACGCTCTTTGGCAAGCTCGTCTTGCTCACCACGAATTTTAAACTCTTCAAGCTTCGCTAAGTGACGAAGTTTTAATTCAAGGATTGCTTCGGCTTGAATATCACTGATGCCAAAGCGTTCCATTAACACAGGCTTAGGCTTGTCTTCGCTACGAATAATTTCGATCACTTCATCAATATTTAAAAAGGCAGCCAATAAACCTTCTAAAATATGTAAACGAGCCAATACTTTATCTAAACGATATTGCAGGCGACGACGCACTGTTTCGCGGCGAAACACCAGCCACTCAGTTAAAATGGTTCGTAAGTCTTTTACCTGCGGACGACCATCAAGGCCAAGCATATTTATATTAACGCGATAATTTTTTTCCAAGTCTGTAGTCGCAAATAAATGGGCCATTAACGGCTCCACTTTAATGCGGTTAGAGCGTGGAATAATCACTATACGAGTTGGATTTTCGTGATCAGACTCATCACGTAAATCAGCCACCATAGGCAGCTTTTTGGCATTCATTTGCGCTGCGATCTGCTCTAGTACCTTACCACCAGAACACTGATGAGGCAGTGCAGTGATGACAATATCACCATGCTCCTCTGTATAAATAGCGCGCATTTTTATCGAACCACGGCCGGTTTGATAAATTTTACGAATATCCGCTTTTGAAGTAATTATTTCAGCTTCTGTAGGATAATCAGGAGCTTGTACATAATCAAGCAGTTGTTCTAGTTCAGCTTTGGGATTATCCAATAACAAACAACAGGCACTGGCTACTTCGCGCACGTTATGTGGCGGAATATCCGTTGCCATGCCCACAGCAATACCTGTTATACCATTGAGTAAAATATGTGGTAACCGTGATGGTAATACTTGTGGTTCGTCCATTGTGCCATCAAAGTTTGGCGTCCAATCGACAGTCCCTTGGCCAAGTTCTTTTAACAGTACTTCTGAGAACTTAGATAAGCGCGCTTCGGTATAACGCATGGCCGCAAATGACTTGGGATCATCGGCTGCCCCCCAGTTCCCTTGCCCATCAACTAATGGGTAACGATAAGAAAACGGTTGTGCCATTAACACCATCGCTTCATAACAGGCGCTATCACCATGTGGGTGATACTTACCGAGTACATCACCAACAGTACGAGCTGACTTTTTATATTTAGCCGTTGCCGACAAACCCAGTTCACTCATGGCGTAAATAATACGCCGTTGTACTGGCTTTAGACCATCACCGATATGTGGTAATGCCCTATCCATGATCACATACATGGAATAATTCAAATAGGCGTCTTCAGTAAAACGCCCCATTGTTTGTTGTTCAATTCCTTGCAATAGCAAGGTATCTGTATCACTCATCAAAGCCTACTTAATTTTTTTATAGCTTACACGGTAGATCACATTGGCATAATCATCGGAGATCAATAAGCTGCCATCGGCAAGTTCTGCAAAAGCAACCGGACGACCCAATGTTTCTTCGTTTTTCATAAAGCCCGTAATAAACGGCGTGTATTTTATCACACGTCCTTGCTCAACGGTGGCAAGTGCCACTTTATACCCGGATTTTTTACTGCGGTTCCACGAACCATGCTCTGCAACAAATAATTGCTGCTTGTAGCTAGCAGGAAATTGTTTACCTTGATAAAAATGGATCCCTAACGGCGCAACATGCGCATCCAGGGCTAAAGCTGGGGCACTGTAATCGGCAATATTTTTACCTTTACCAAATTCAGGATCTAAGATGGCGCCTGCATGCACATACGGAAAACCAAAATGTTCACCTTCGGTTGTTAGCCGGTTTAGTTCATCAGGTGGTAGATCATCACCCATCATGTCGCGGCCATTATCACTAAACCACATAGCTTGGGTACTGGGATGAAAGTCAAAACCAACAGAATTACGCACACCTTGCGCTAACGTAATCATTTGCTTGGTGTTAACATCCAATGAAAATATTCGCCCATAGCGCTCATCGTCAGCACAAATGTTACAGGGTACACCCACAGGAATAATCAGCTCACCAGTGGGCGAAAAGCGTAAAAACTTCCAGCCGTGATGACGTTCTGTCGGTAATGCGTCGTAAACCACTTCATATTTAGGTGCTTTCAATTGTGTATCAATATTTTTGAAGCGAATAATACGTTGTACTTCAGCTACATATAAGTCGCCATCTTTGATCGCTAAACCCGATGGCATGGTTAAACCACTAGCCACCAGTATTTGTCTATCAGCAACTCCATCGCTATTATGATCAATCAGCGCATACACGTTTCCCGCTCTACGCGAACCAACATAAACAATACCTTTTTTAGATACTGCTAATTGCCGTGCATTTTCCACATCACTGGCAAATATGTTTACGGTAAAACCATCTGGAACACTGAGCTCTTTAAGGATTTCTTTTGCTGCTAAGGGAGTACTTAGCAAGCCTAAAGTTAGTAGAGAAACTAGTAATTTATTCATCGATTTCACCCAATTTGAGCATGCTGCTTCGCTGCATATAACACTCTATCCGCTTTATCAAAAAACTTTTAAAAATCACACTTGAGCACGGTTACCATGATCTTCTAGCCATTGACGACGATCTGATGAGCGCTTTTTAGCCAGCAACATATCCATCATTTCCATAGTTTCAACTTCATCCTCTAAGGTTAGCTGAACTAAGCGACGAGTATTAGGATCCATGGTCGTTTCGCGTAGTTGCAATGGGTTCATTTCACCCAAGCCTTTGAAACGCTGTACATTGACTTTACCGCGTTTTTTCTCTGCTTCAATACGCGCTAGAATGCCGGACTTTTCATCTTCATCAAGGGCATAATAAACATCTTTACCAATGTCGATTCTAAACAACGGCGGCATAGCTACATATACGTGACCCGTTTTCACCAACGTTGGAAAATGACGAACAAATAGTGCACACAATAAAGTCGCAATATGCAGCCCATCAGAGTCAGCATCCGCTAAGATACAAATTTTATTATAGCGTAACGAAGAGATATCAGTTGAGTCAGGGTCAATGCCCAGCGCCACAGAAATATCATGTACCTCTTGTGACGCTAAAATTTGCCCTGATTCAACTTCCCACGTATTCAAAATTTTACCGCGTAGTGGCATTATTGCCTGAAACTCACGATCACGCGCTTGTTTAGCTGAGCCACCAGCTGAGTCACCTTCAACTAAAAATAGCTCCGTACGGTCGTTATCTGCAGCGCTACAATCAGTTAACTTACCCGGTAATGCTGGACCTGCGGTAACACGCTTACGTACCACTTTTTTGGCAGCGCGAAGACGTTTTTGCGCATTAGAAATACATAACTCTGACAGTAACTCAGCAGTATCGGTGTGCTCATTTAACCATAGACTGAATGCATCTTTTACCACTCCAGATACAAATGCCGAGCACGAACGAGATGATAATTTCTCTTTGGTTTGACCGGCAAATTGTGGATCTTGCATTTTCACTGATAAAACGTAGCTACACCGTTCCCAAATGTCATCGGGGGTGAGCTTAACGCCACGCGGCAATAAATTGCGAAATTCGCAAAACTCACGCATTGCTTCGAGTAACCCTTGACGCAGACCATTTACGTGAGTACCGCCTTGCGCAGTTGGTATTAAGTTAACATAACTTTCAGCTATCGATTCACCGCCTTCAGGTAACCACACAACCGCCCAATCGGCACCTTCCGTTGAACTTGAAAACTCACCGGTAAATGGGTCTTTTGGCAGTACTTCGTAACCTTTAACGGCTTCGTTTAAGTAATCTTTTAAACCCGTTTCGTAATACCATTCTTGGGTTTCTTTGGTTTGCTTGTTGGTAAACTTAATACGTAAACCTGGGCACAATACCGCTTTGGCTTTAAGTAAATGATGCAGTTTAAGTAATGAAAAATTAGCTGAATCAAAGTAGCTTACATCTGGCCAAAAACGTACAGTTGTACCTGTATTACGTTTACCTACGGTGCCTATAACATGAAGATCTTCAACTTTATCACCATTTTCAAACGCCATCATGTATTGTTGTGCATCGCGGCGCACAACCACTTCAACACGTGTTGATAATGCATTAACCACGGAGATCCCTACTCCGTGTAAACCACCTGAAAATTGGTAGTTTTTATTAGAGAACTTACCACCAGCATGCAGCTTGGTAAAAATCAATTCAACCCCAGGAATACCTTCTTCTGGGTGAATATCTATAGGCATACCACGGCCATCATCGCTGACTTCTAGCGAGTTATCTTCATGCAAAATGACATCAATTCTAGTGGCATGTCCGGCCATGGCTTCATCAACACTGTTATCTATAACCTCTTGCCCTAAGTGATTAGGACGGGTGGTGTCGGTGTACATACCAGGGCGGCGTTTAACAGGTTCTAACCCATTTAATACTTCAATGGCTTCGGCGTTATAATTTTGCTGACTCATAGTGTTTATCTTTTATGCGCTTAGCTATGTTTTACGTGATTTTAAGAAAATCTACAATACGTGCAATGGAGTCTTCAAAGCCAATAAAGCTATGATCACCACCAAATTCTATCTGTTGCTTGCATTGTGAATAATATTTTACGGCCTGTTGATAATCCAGTACTTCGTCACCCGTTTGCTGTAATAAGTACAGTAGAGATGGACGCTCTAAGCAGGATATCGACAGTGATTTTAACGCGTTAATATGACTATTGTTGAGCTCGTAATGGCTATCCTGATAGGGATTATAGTTCGGCCCTAACAAAGAACTCAATAATAAATAAGGCTTAACCGCAGGGTTTATAACCACTGCTGGTAACTGATATTTTTGCGATAAATAGGTGGCATAAAAACCACCTAAAGAACTGCCAAGTAATACAGTATTTGGCGTTAATAATTGTTCAATTTGAATTACCGCATGAAACGGTTCATGGCTTAGCCGTGGCACACAATAATCAACGTCATAGTGTGCCATATACTCACCAAAGCGGACAGCTTTAAATGAGTATTCGCTGCTATTAAAACCATGAATATAAATTACTCGTTGGGCCACATCAATTCCGAGTTAATTAATAGTTTTTCACTGTTTACTGGCTTTGATATTGTCAACAATCGATAACCAGGCCCCGCATTATGCTGCTGCCAGTCATCGGTGTATTTAGTAAACTGTACTGAGCTTGCTGGCGTAGCAAAAATCTCAATACTTCTGAATTTAAATTGATAGTCATTGTGAACATGACCATGAAATAACTGCCTTACTAGCGCGCTATTATGCAATACATTAAGTAATTGCGGGCCATTTTCGAGCATATGCTTGTCTAGGTAACCATTAATAGGTAATGGGTTATGGTGGCAAAAAGCCACGCTCGGCAACTGTGAAGTCGCTAATAAATCAGCGAGTTCATTTAAATCTGCTTCGCTTACCCAACCTGCTGGTGTTGGCCCTTTAGAGCTAATTAGCAACACTTCAAAGCCATCGGCAATTAATCGCTTTGCGCTATTGATTTGACCACCAGAAATACGCTGCATTGCACTGATATCATCATGATTACCTGGCAGCCAAAAAACAGGGCAAGTAAGCGCTGAATCGGCAATCAGCTGAGCAAACAATAAATATGAAGCGAAACTGTGATCTTGGGTTAAATCGCCACCAAAGATTATGGCGTCTAGTGACTGTTTTGCCATATCTGCAAGTGCGCGAGAAAAGTGCTCAGCGGTATTGACCGCGAAATACTCTCCTTGTGGGTCTGCAAATAAGTGACAATCGGTAATATGCGCTAAGCGCAGCTGAGTATTATTGAACTGCGCAGACTCATTAAACCAAGCCATCATTTATATCCCAGTTAAGTACCGCACGGCCACTTTCAACACATGCCACTAACCAATCATACAAAAATGCATTGAGTTGATATTTTTCATCTTTTTGATGCATTTTCGGATTAGGGTAACCATATGAAGGTTTGATCCTTTGATGGTAATCATGGTGAATTATTTCAGCAACTTTTGCATCATGATACAAGCGCACAGTTAAAAACAGCGGATTAAACCCTTTTAACATACCGGTTAATTGCGTTATTGAAATATCCATTGTGTATTTAGCACAGCCATCCACCTTAATTACAAACTGGTTATTAGCCAATTGTACTTGCCGTGTATTGCCTTCTTTGCGCTCATTGGGCAACAATTTTAAAGCACGTAAGTAGTTATGCTCACATAACGTCAAGTATTTAGGAAGACTCTGAATATATCGTTGTTTCACTGCAAGTGCTGTCACGTTACCGCCATAAAGTTAGAGGTTAAGGGTAGTCTATTACTATTTTAGCTGCGCTGATTAATTATACGTTCGCGATTAAGTGCTAACCACTGCAATGAAATCACCGAGGCTGCATTATCTATCTCACCGGTTGCTAAACGCCCCATTGCATCATCAAAACTGAGAATATGCGTTTTAATATCTTCACCTTCCGTTGCAAGTCCATACACGCCACTTTGCAGCTGACTTAAATCGGTTTTTGCAAGATAAAGATATAACCGCTCAGTGGTCCCTCCTGGGCTTGACAGGTACGATAGCATAAATTCTAATTCGCTCAGTACTAAGCCCGCTTCTTCAAATGCTTCTCGCCTAGCGACATCTTCATAATTAGTGCTGCCATCGGTCATACCTGCTATACATTCTAATAACCAAGGTGACTGTTTACTTTTTATCGCGCCAATACGTATTTGTTCTATCAGCAAGACACTGTCTGATATTGGATCATACGGTAAAACAGCAACAGCGTCACCGCGTTCGAGTATTTCACGGCGGATCGTTGCTGATTGCCCTCCCGCAAATAATGCATGTTCAAACTGATATAAGTTAATCTTAAAGAAGCCGTTATAAAGTGCTTTTATTGGAGCTATTATAACGTCTTGCTTAGTAAATTTTGTGAGTTTGTCATCAGCCATGAAGTTTCCTATTACACATGCTTTTACTTGAATTTAAACCTAGATACTTACTATCATGTCCGGGGATTATACCCAAACCACCTCAAAATGCAGAATCCAGCGTTTCACAGGGGCTTAATATCAAGGCGTTACTTTGCAACAATGGCAGTCCCTTTTAAGAAGTAACAACGATGAGAGTAAGTGCCTGTGAAACGCCCAGGGGGTTGGTTTAAAAGCGATTTATACTGCGTTATTGATTTTAATAATAGAACCACTATAACTTACAATCAATGCCTTGCCTAAATCGCTTTTAATTCCAACTGAAACTCGCATCTTGAGGTGGTTTGGGTATATATTCTGTTACACTTGTTTACGCTGTTTTACGCAAATTTTTTTTTGTTCTTAAGTAAAACAGGTTACCATGCTTTTAGAACGTAAATTGTCTAAGGACTGAACGAATAATGAAAAAAAACATTCTTGCTGCGCTGATTGGTATATCTTGCGCATTAACCGCCACAGCGTCAAATGCTGAAGACTTATTACAAGTTTATGAAATTGCCACAGCTAACGATCCTACTGTTTTAAAAGCAAAAGCCCAAGCAAATGCACAAGCTTATAACAGTGACCGTGCAATGAGCGCATTATTACCACAAATCGGTTTTTCTATGGGGTATGAAAAAACCGATAGCACATCGTTTAATGGTACTGATGCGGCAGGTTATACCAAAGTAGATAGCGATTCCGATACATTCAGCCGTGGCCTTAGCCTTAGCCAACCACTGTTTGATTTAGGTGCATGGAATTCACTCGGTATTGCAGACAAACAAGCGTTGCAAGCAACTGCTCAATATGACTTTGCCAAGCAAGATCTCATTGTTCGTGTTGCTGATGGCTATTTCAACGTATTAAGCTCAATTGATAACTTAGAATTTGTACAATCGGAAAAACGCGCCATTGAACGTCAACTTGAGCAAACCAAGCAACGTTATGCTGTAGGACTAACGGCAATTACCGATGTACATGAAGCGCAAGCACAATATGATAACTCGGTTGCCCGCGAAATTGTGGCTAAAAATAGTGTTGAAACAGCCCGAGAGCAGCTTCGCGAAATCACTGGTAAGTATCACGCTAAGTTAGATATGTTGAACACAGAAACTTTCTCTACCGTTCAACCGACAAAAAAATCACCTGATTACATTAAGCTTGCAGAACAAAATAATTTAACTCTGCAGGTATCTAAAGTAACAGTTGATATCGCTAAAGATCAAATTGATTTAGCGCAAGCGGGCCACTACCCTAAGCTGACTTTAAATGCCAGCTACGGTGACTCACTAGCTGATAGCAATAGCAACACAGCAAGCCCTAGAGGTGATAGTACCAGTGTTGGCCTTAATTTCAGTGTGCCACTATACTCAGGTGGAGCAACGACAGCAGCAACCGAACAAGCTCGTGCATTTTATGTTGCGGCAAGCGAAGACTTAGAAGCTTCATTACGTGGCGTAACCCGATCGGTGATCACCTCTTATAATCAAGTGGTATCAGATATTGCGACTTTTAAAGCGCTTGAACAAGCCGTAGTTTCTGCACAAAGCGCATTAAAAGCCACTGAAGCTGGTTTTGAAGTAGGTACTCGAACTATTGTTGACGTATTGGTAAGTACACAAAACTTATTTAACGCCAAACGTAACCTTGCCGATGTACGTTATCGCTACGTTGTATCAACGCTGCGCCTAAAACAAGCTGCGGGCACGTTAACAAGTAATGATTTACAAGCCATCAACCAAGGTTTAAAAGAAACCCAATAGGGATAGGCTTTACGTGCCTCATTTAAAAGCCAGCAACTTGCTGGCTTTTTTGTGTTTTTTTATTCATCCAGTTAAACTAGCTTCTTTTGCATATGAGATACTTCTGTGGTCAACAACTCCCCATTTAAATGGTCTTTCTTGGGCCCTCGTTATTGGTTTACTTGGTTTGGCGTATTTATTTTATATATAATTTCTTGGCTACCGCAGAAATTACAACTTGCCTTGGGCCGACTGCTAGGTCGTTTAGTCCATCGCTTTATGAAAAGTCGCCGCCATATCGCTGAAGTCAATATTAAACGCTGCTTTCCAGATATGCCCGCAGCCGAGCAACAAGCATTAGTACTTTCTAACTTAGAAAATACCGGTGTAGGTATGATTGAAACAGCCATGTCATGGTGGTGGCCTGATTGGCGTGTAAAAAAAGTTTACGGCTCGGTTAAAGGGCTTGAATACTTTGAGCAAATACAACAATCTGGTAAAGGGATTCTAATGATAGTCCCGCATATACTGCATCTTGAAATGGCAAGCCGTGTCATGGGGCTACACTATCAAGGTATCGGTTTTTACCGCCCCCATAATAATCCGCTAATGGAGTATTTTATTACCAATGGACGTTTACGTTCAAATGAATTTGTGGTTGGCAAACGCGATGTTAAAGGCCTACTCAACGCCTTGAAAAATAAAAAATTATGTTATTACTTACCCGACCAAGATTATGGCCGCCAACGCTGCGAGTTTGCACCTTTTTTTGCAGTTCAAGATACCGCAACGACTACGGGGACTTTGCTATTTGCAACCAGTAAACACTGTGAAACCGTCAGTCTTATAAGTCGACGTGACGAACAGGGAAAATATCATTTAGAAGTACGCCCCATGCTTGAAAACTTTCCATCTGGCGATAACCTCGCCGATGTGACTCGTGTAAATCAGCGCATTGAAGAAGCTATTAATGTCGCACCAGAACAATATATGTGGGTTCATCGACGCTTTAAAACTAGGCCTGATGAGAACGCCCCCTCTTATTACCAGTGACAACGCCGCTGTAATATGCTTTTATTAATGAATATAAACATAAGAGTATGAACCATGTGGTTTTGGGTTAAGCATTTATCATTAGCTGCCATTTTGATAGCCGCAGCGATTTATTTTTTATTAGGCCATGGTCCAGTCATAGACATGAAAGAGACTAAAAATGCCGCAGCACAAGGTTTATCACGTTTTTATTCATCCTTACGCAATCAGGTAAATAAAAGTAATGAACGCGATAAATACGTACTTAAATTAGCTAATCCGGATATAAATATAGATGCGGCGCTAACCGAGCGCGCTAAAGTTGTTGAACCATCCTCACCAAATTGGACAGGGGAATTAATGCCGAGACGCTTTGAAAATGGCTCGACTTTAAAAAAGGTGTTAACTGACTACGCACACGATGAAGATATCGTTCTATATTGGTATTTAAGTAAAGACTATGTGATAAAAGAACACTTTAGAGTGGATAGCAGTTTTAATTCAACACTTTATCAAGTTGGCCGGGCGATCAATGATGACTTTGAAAACGAAGTTTATACCTTCTTTTGTTTTAAACAGCGAGCAGCCGTGATCACCGAGCTGCCCTCTGAATATGTGCGCGAAAACTGTAAGCGTCTAAAAAGTTAAGCGCTTAACTCAAATATCTGCTGCCATGCTTGTGTAACAAATGCGATGTCTTTCGCAAATTCAGCTTTTGTTACACAACGTCCCTGCTGATCTAAGCTCAGCACATGATAACGCGAGCGATAATCAATATAGGCTGTAATAAGCCCTTGCTTGATCTCATCACTAATACAACCAAGCCTTGCTGCATCGGTTAAAATCCTTACGTTGTCTGAGTAAGTAGTTAGTTGCTCCAAGCTATAAGCGTTATCAAGCACTAAATATTGAGTCAGAAACTCAATATCAGCAATGCCGCCAGTATCTTGTTTTAAATCAAACTCAATATCGTTGCCCTTCGCTAAATGTGTGCGCATTTTTTCACGCATGGTGATCACATCGTCTTTAAGCTTTTGCGGGTCGCGCTGCTGGCACAAAATGCCTAAGCGAATTTGCGCAAAGCGCTGCTGCAACTCTAACTGCCCTAAAATCATCCGGGAACGCACTAGCGCTTGATGTTCCCATGTCCAAGCTTGCGTTTGCTGATAGTGGTTAAAGCTCTCAAGATTGATTGCCATTAACCCTGAGGCACCTTCTGGGCGTAACCGCGTATCTAGTTCATATAAAATGCCCGACGCCGTACGAGTATTAAATAAATGCATTAGTCGCTGTGCTAATTTTAAATAAAACTGCCGTGAATCAATCGCTTTAGTGCCATTAGTTTGCTCTGAGCCATCACTATTATGTACAAAGACTAAATCGAGATCAGAATCATAACCCACTTCGAAACCACCAGTTTTACCATACGCTATTACGGCAAAGCCCTTGTGCTCTTCATCAGTATTGGGCGGAATACCAAAACGCTGCGCCATTTGCTGCCAAGCAAGGTTCACCGCTTGCTCAACTATCGCTTCGGCTAATGCTGTTAAATGATCGCTTACTTTCATTACATCTAACACACCGGTTGCATCAGCGGCAGCAATGCGTAGTTGATGGGTTTGTTTAAACTGACGCAGTGCTTCCATTTGCTGTTCTAAGTCTGCACTATCAATACGTAAAAAATACTGTCGTATTTCGTCTTTATATGCTGTCAGTGGTGTAGGCTTATACAGCACCGCAGGATCGATAAGCTCATCAAGTAAAATCGGGTAACGCGAAATATGCTCACCAATCCATTTACTATGACAACACAACGAAACAAGCTGTTTTAACGCGCCTTGGTTTTCAAACAGCAACTCTAAATAGGCGGTTCGCGAAATAACCTTGCTTAATACTTGGCAGATCATACTAAATACATCACCACTTGCTTGACTGTCTGACAGTTGCTTTAGCATTAACGGCATGAGTTTATCGAGAATATCGCGGCCACGATGACCAATTTTAGTTTTCGTTAAGCGGGCTTTAAAGTCTTCTAATGGCATTTGCCATGCATCATTTGGATCGGTTAAAACACTAATATCGGTGTGTTCCCATACACTTATAAAAGCACTTTCGCAAGGATCGACAGGCTCACTTTCATAACCAATAACTTGTTCAAATTCACTGTGTATGCCGACCATAATGTCATTTATTTGGACTAAAGATGCGCTGAAGTCACTCTGCTCTAACAGGTAATTTAACCGTTGTTGGTTCAGAGCATCATCTGGCAATGTTTGCGTTTGTTGATCTGCAAAAATCTGCAAATATTGCTCAACTTGCCTTAAAAATAAATAATTGTGGCGTAATAGCTTTGCTTCATCTGCGCCAATAACTTGAATATTCTCTAATTCAGCTAACGCTTTTTGTAATGATTGTGTTTGTAAATTGGCTTCACGCCCACCTCGTACCATTTGCAATGCTTGCACTACAAACTCAACTTCACGGATCCCACCAGCGCCTAATTTTATATTGTTGGTTAAGCGCTTACGACGTACTTCTTGAGCTATCATTTGCTTCATTTTACGCAGCGAATCAATCACAGAAAAATCAATATAGCGACGATACACAAAAGGCTTTAATAACTGATAAAATTCATTGCAGTAGCACGTTTGTGGGCCAATTAAACGCCCTTTGAGCATCGCATAGCGCTCCCACTCACGGCCTTGATCTTGGTAATAATCTTCCATGGCATTAAAACTCATCACCAAGGGGCCACTTTCACCAAAAGGCCGCAGCCGCATATCGACCCTAAAGACTTGGCCATCAACCGTTGTTTGGTTAAGTGCGGCAATCAGCTTTTGTGCCACTTTAGTGTAAAACACTTGCGCTTCTAAAGAGCGCCGCCCACCTTGAGTTTTTACACTACGCGGATAAGAAAAAATTAAATCAATATCTGACGAATAGTTAAGTTCTTGGCCACCTAACTTACCCATTCCTAATACCAACATCGACAGTGGCTGTTGTTGCTCATCGAATGGTTGCCCATTAATCTGAGTAACTTGGGCAAATGCCCAGTTATTGGCACTATCAATTAGCTGATCGGCTAAAGCCGAGATATAGCCAATACTATCGGCTATATCATTGCGAAAACACAAATCTAAACACGCTACTTTTAGCCAATAGCGTTCCCGGTAACGACGTAAAATTTTATGACACTGCGCTTCGTCCACTTCGGCCAAATTTAAGCCTTGAAATGGATTGGGACTATCACGTAAACTCATTTGCGTATCACTGAGCAACATTTCAATTAATTGCGGCTGAGATTGTAGGCAACGCCAAGCAAAGTCACTCAAGCCTAATAGATTAATAATTAATTCATTAGCAGGAAGCTCTGGATATAACTGAACAAAACGTTCGCGGCCTAGTGCGTGCAGTGGTGTTGGGAGTTGTTCGCCTGGTGTCATCAAATACTCTCTTTTATATCAGTCGTAACCGTACTAGAATAGTTAACATAATAATAACCCCCCTAGGTTCTCAATGTCATATTTATCTTTATCTAACACTAGTTTACTCGCGATTGCTATCTGTTTTATGGTTATTTGTTTAGCTGTTATTTGTTTGCGTGTCGTAAGTCAACTCAAAGCTAAACAAGCATTAAAAGAAGAGCTTGCTCAACATGACAATTTTGCTCTAGGAATTAGTTTTGCATCAGAAATCAGTGTGGTGGTCGCGACTGTAGCATTTTTATTTGATGAAATTAATATCAACGCAGCCCAATCAAACCCGCTTAAGATGATAGTGCTGATAGTACTGTTGTTTACTTTTATTAAAGTAGGCCACTTGATCCACCGCAAGTGGATCTTGCACCGCTTTAATGAAGAAGCCGCCATACTAAAACAAAATGTCTGTGCCGCTTTGGTAGATTCAGGCATGTTGATCGCTAACTGTATTATTACATTAGGGCTATACAGCTGGTCTCATACCCAAGGGTTTAGCAGCTTACTAATTGCCTTTGTTAGCTTTTTTTTACTGCAGACTATTTTTGCCTTAGACAGTAAATTCCGTGAATATCGCTTTGCTCGCGCCAATCAAGGTGCATCATTACAAAGTAACTTTAATTTAGAAAATACCTCTATTGGCATTCGTTATGCCGGTAAATCCATAGGCCTTGCATTAGCTATTTATGCAGGTCTTGCCAGTGCCACTTTTCACAGTGGTAAAATGGTTGAAAATTTATTCACATTAGCTTTACATTGCGGCACTATGTGGTTATTACTGTATCTATTAACAACTATAATCAAGTTCATCTCACTACCAAACATTGATACTGCGCTTGAAATTGATCATCAGGATAATATTGGAATAGCTTGCATTGAATTTGCTGTTTTCAGTGCTATAGGCTATTTACTAATAAGTATGTTTTCAATTTAATATTGAAAATAACGTAATACGTGGGGCCCTATGCCGTTTGAAGTAAATAACTACCTACTGATCGATAACGACAGTGAATTCAGCCGACAATTCACTGAACACTATTTCGCTCAGCCACACGGAACCAGCCCAAGTACTCTTGTTGTTGCTGGCGCAAATACTCGTCAGTTGGTTAAATTAATGTTTGATCAATTGATTAAAGATTATTGCTACTGTGACTTTAGCAATGAAATTAGCGTATCAGAACTGGCAAGCTATTTACATGAACATCATGATATTGCCGGTGTCCTATACAATCAAACGGACTATTTATTAGCTGATGATAAGCAACGATTTATATTCAATTCATTACATTCTGTACGATTTTTAATAAAAGAAGTTGATAATGGATACCTGTTTGAGCCAATCACGGATATAGCACAAAACAACCACTTGTCATGCCAAACCGAAATAGCCGAAACACCACAAAATTTAGAAGCTTTATGTGAAAAGCTTAATAACTAGTCAAAATAAAGTTGAACTAATTATCACTGACTCACAATAAGTATTTGCACCTAAGAGATGACTTACATACCATAACAATATTAGCTATTTTTGTTGAAGGTCATCATGAGAGTTCCTCATATTTATCAAGCAAGCCCTATTGTAATTGCCACTGCACTTCAGTTAGAGGATGATGCAGCAGGCCACATTGGTCGCGTATTACGAATGAGAGCCGGTGAACATATTTCGTTGTTTAATGGTCAAGGCGGCGAATATCTTTGTGAACTTATTGAAGTGGGGAAAAAGTCAGTCATTGCAATGCCGCTTGAATTTAATAACAAAGATGTTGAATCACCGCTGAGCATTCATCTAGGCCAAGGGATTTCTCGTGGTGATAAAATGGACTTTACCATTCAAAAGTCTGTTGAATTAGGGATCACTGAAATTACCCCTATTTTTAGCCAGCGTTGCGGGGTTAAATTAAGCGCCGAGCGACTTGCAAAAAAACACCTGCAATGGCAAAAAATAGCGATTGCTGCAGCAGAGCAATCTGGTCGTAATCGGATCACCACCATTCATCCACCAATTGACATCAGCCAATGGCTTGCACAAAGCAGTGATGAAATTAAGCTTACCCTACACCCTCGTGCAGAGCACAGTATCAAGACAATCAAAGTACCTAGCGCTGGCGTGCGGTTTTTAGTTGGTCCTGAAGGTGGCTTCACTGATGATGAAATTGCACAAACCAAACAACAAAAATTTGTTGATATCCGTATAGGGCCACGCGTGCTACGTACCGAAACTGCCGCTTTGACGGTCTTAAGTGCACTACAGCTACAATTTGGCGATTTAGCTAATTGAAATTAGTAAAACCACCCTCATATCAATAGCAACAGATTCAGTAAGGCAACGAACATGGCAATTAAGTTAGGTATAATTTCAGATCCGATCAGCGGATTCAATATCAAAAAAGACACCGGTTTTGCAATGATGATGCAAGCCCAAAGCCGAGGCTATGAAATTTACTACATGGAAATGAATGATCTTTCATTACGTAAAGGCAAAGCGTATGCCACAGCCGCAAAAACAACCGTGTTCGACGATACAAACCATTGGTATGAGCTTGAAGAAAAAGCCAGTATCGCACTTGCTGATTTAGATGTTATTTTAATGCGTAAAGATCCGCCATTTGATACTGAATATATTTACGCTACTTATATTTTAGAACGCGCCGAGCTTGAAGGTACACTTATTATTAATAAGCCACAAAGCCTGCGTGATGCGAACGAAAAGTTATTCACTGCATGGTTTAGTGAGCACACACCTGATACGTTAGTAACCCGTTGTAAGCATCAGATCCGCGCATTTTTGGCTGAACATAAAGATATCATTCTAAAGCCTTTAGATGGCATGGGTGGCGCATCTATTTTCAGGGTTACTGAAAATGACGCTAATATTGGGGTTATTTGTGAAACGCTAACCGAGCATGGTAGCCGTTTCGCCATGGCACAAAACTATATCCCAGAGATCAAACAAGGCGATAAACGCGTATTGGTCATTGATGGTGAAGTGATCCCATATTGCCTAGCCCGTATCCCTCAAAATGGTGAAACGCGCGGTAATTTAGCCGTTGGTGGTCGTGGTGAAGCACGCCCAATTAGTGATTCAGATCGTAGAATTGCCGAAGCCGTGGCACCGACATTAAAAGCCAAAGGGCTGATTTTTGTTGGCCTAGATATTATTGGTGATAAATTAACAGAAATTAACGTAACAGCACCTACCTGCGTAAAAGAAATTGAAGCCGCTTATGATATTTCAATTACTGGGCGCTTATTTGATGCCATAGAAAGAAAACTGAGCCATACTTAAATTTACTAACAATAAAGGGGTATCGTTATGCAATCATTAGAAAATCATTTTTTAATCGCAATGCCATCAATGCAAGACCCTTTTTTTAAACGTGCTGTCGCGTATATTTGTGAGCACAATGAAGACGGGGCTATGGGGCTGGTGATCAATCAGCCTATCAATATTACTGTCGGTGATTTACTCGACAAAATAGAGATTGATAACGACAAATCAACCCAAGCCGCCAGTGTGGCCGTGTTTGCTGGGGGGCCTGTAAAAACGGATCGTGGTTTTGTACTGCATTCACCAAAATCCGGTTATAGCGCAAGCCAAGAGCTCAGCAGCGAAATTATGATCACTACGTCTAAAGATGTGTTGGCAAGTTTAACCACCGCTCAAGCACCAGAGCAATTTATTATTACACTTGGTTATTCTGGTTGGGAACAAGGCCAACTAGAACAAGAGCTACTTGAAAACTCCTGGCTAATTATAAAAGCCGATCCTGATATTATTTTTAACACACCGATTGAGCAGCGCTGGGAAAAAGCAGTCGCGACACTCGGATTTGATATTAGCCAATTAAGTTCAGAAGCTGGCCACGCATAAGCGTGGTCACCACCTATTTACGCACAGAGATAACATGACGAAAAAACAACTCAAGCCCAAAGGTGAACGTACCGTAATGGGCTTTGATTTTGGCACCACCAGCATTGGCGTTGCGATTGGCCAGGAGTTAACGGGTACTGCATCGAGTTTAACTGCGATTAAAGCAAAAGATGGCATACCAAATTGGGATTTTATTAAACAGCATGTCGATGAATGGCAGCCTGATTTACTGGTTGTTGGTTTACCGCTCAATATGGACGGCAGTAATCAAGAAGTGACTTTTAAAGCCAAGAAGTTTGCCAACCGATTACATAACCACTATGGACTACCTGTAGAGACTCAAGACGAGCGTTTAACCACCGCAGATGCAAAAGCACGATTATTTGAGCAAGGCGGTTACCGCAACTTAGGCAAAGGCAATGTTGATAATATGTCGGCTGTTATTATTTTGGAAAGCTTCTTTGAACAAGCTTACGGGTAAATGGTAGGTTAATGATCAACTGTTCTGTCAGGTCAGGAATAAGTCCTGCCTGACGGTAGGCTTTTTCTATCGCGCCTTGCTTACGTAATAGTGTTAAACCCTTTTGTAATGCTTTAAATGCGCGATTACCGTCAGGATGATGTTTTGATATCACAAAGTGACGACTATCATCGAGCAAAACCAGTACATTAGGTACTGCAGTTAACAGAATATCTTCAAGTACATATTGGTTATTCACCTGCGGCATCAATGGCATCAGCATAAAATCAATCCATTGCATTGACACCATCCTAGCTTGGCTCAGCCATTCATCTTCTGCAACTAAATTTTTTAATGGCAATTGTGATAAGGTTTTCCAATCTGTGCGCCAGCGTGGTGTAGAAACGCTGGTGAGCTGATTAAAATCGGATAAGTTACGTAGATTAAATACTTTTTTATTTTTTGGGGATGCAAAAATACCCGCAAAATACTCACCTTTCCGGATCACCGCATCACTTATATGTAGTTTATCTACCTGTAACTTAGCGTCTTCGTACCAATACGTATCAAAACTTATCAGCAACTCTCCTTGCTCTAACAGTTTGGTATTGCGAAAGTTAATTTTACCAATTTGATAATTAAAGGTTTTATCAAAACCGCCTAAATACAAAGCTTGCTGCGCGATGATCATATCAACAACATCACGGCGAATAAACTGGCCACTGAAATCAGTAATATTTTGTGGCTGCCTACCCGCTAAAAAGCGCCTGTAGTCGTGATACACATCATCTCGGATAAAAATAGCAACCGATTGTTCTGCACTTGGCTGCTCAGTAGCGAAAGCAAAAAATGATCCACTAACAACATAAAAACCAACTGTTATGAGTAACCATTTAATGCTTTTTTTCATTTTATTGACCTTTAGGCTCTAACCCGTCAATGGTCACTCCCTGTAAAAAACCAGCTCCTTGCTGCTCGTTATTTCTCAGCTTAATCATCAAACGTAAATCATTTGGTGAATCAGCATAATGTAATGCATCAGCATAGTTAATTCGCTGCTGTTTATAAAGCTCAAAGAGCGCCTGATCAAAGGTTTGCATCCCCATGTCTTTCGCTTTAGCCATCGCTTCTTTAATACCGCCAATATCCCCTTTTTTGATAAGTTCGCCAACAATTGGGGTGTTTAACAAAATTTCGATAGCAGCGACACGGCCATTGCCATCTGCGGTAGGCACTAACTGCTGGGCAATGATCGCGCGTAGATTTAAAGATAGATCATATTTAAGCTTATCGTGCTTTTCTTTAGGCACTAAATGCATAATACGGTCAATTGCTTGGTTAGCGTTATTGGCATGCAAAGTAGCAACACATAAATGACCTGTTTCAGCAAAACTAAGTGCGTATTCCATGGTCTCTTGCGAACGTATTTCACCAATTAAAATTACATCGGGCGCTTGGCGTAATGAGCTTTTTAACGCCGCTTCAAAACTTTCCGTATCTAAGCCAACTTCACGCTGAGTAATAATACTTTTGCGATGTTCATGAACAAATTCAATCGGATCTTCGATGGTCAAAATATGGCCGCGTTGATTACGGTTACGGTAACCCAACAATGCAGCTAACGACGTTGATTTACCTGTGCCAGTACCACCGACAAACAGCACTAAACCACGTTTAGCCATGATCACATCGGTCAATGTCGAAGGTAGACCAAGCTCAGCAACATCAGGAATTTGCGTAACAATACGGCGAATAACCATACCCGCACAGTCACGTTGCCAAAATGCCGAGATCCTAAAGCGCCCTTCCTCGGTGGCAATCGCAAAGTTACATTCTTTGGTATTATGAAACTCTGCTTTTTGTTTTTCGCTCATCGCTGATTCAACTAACTGCAGCGACTGCTCGTCTGATATTTTGTCGTCGCCCAATGCTATCAGTTCGCCATTAATCTTTGCGCTGACCGGCAATTGGCTTGATACAAATAAATCCGAACCTTGCTTTTCAATCATTAAATGTAAAAAGTAATCAAGAGAATGTGTCATTACAGATCCTTACTCGGGCCTAACTGCCGAAAGTATTTTTATCTTGTGCTTTAGCGCGCGCCTCGGCATTGGTAACTACACCGTGGTTAACTAAATTGGTTAAACATTGATCCATGGTTTGCATGCCGTGCGATGCACCAGTTTGAATCGACGAATACATTTGTGCAATTTTATCTTCGCGGATCAAGTTTCTGATCGCAGGCACTGCAATCATAATTTCATGGGCGGCGACCCGCCCACCACCAATTTTTTTCAACAGGGTTTGTGAAATTACCGCACGCAATGATTCTGAAAGCATAGAGCGGATCATGCTTTTTTCTTCTCCAGGGAATACATCGATAATACGGTCAATGGTTTTTGGCGCAGAGGTGGTATGCAAAGTACCAAATACTAAATGGCCGGTTTCAGCTGCGGTCATAGCTAGGCGAATAGTTTCTAAATCACGCAACTCACCAACCAAGATCACGTCTGGATCTTCACGTAAAGCACTGCGTAGTGCATTAGAAAAACTATGCGTATCGCGATGCACTTCACGTTGATTAATCAACGATAGCTTATTGTCGTGCACAAACTCAATAGGGTCTTCAATGGTTAAAATATGATGATGCTTATGTTGATTTATATGATCCACCATCGCAGCCAATGTGGTCGATTTACCAGAGCCTGTAGGTCCTGTTACCAACACTAAACCACGCGGCGTATCTGAGATTGTTTTAAATATATCTGGCGCACCTAAATCATCAAGTGTCAGCACTTCACTAGGAATGGTACGAAATACAGCAGCTGGGCCTCGATTAGAGTTAAAGGCATTAACACGAAAACGCGCTAAGTTTGGCACTTCAAACGAAAAATCCACTTCTAGGTTTTGTTCGTAGTCCTTACGTTGATTATCGTTCATAATATCGTAAACTAGGCTGTTAACATCTTTGTTTTCCAGCGCTGGTATATTAATACGTCGCACATCACCATCAACACGGATCATTGGCGCAACCCCTGATGATAAGTGTAAATCTGATGCTTTGTGCTGCACACTAAAGGCCAACAATTCGGTAATATCCATTTATGACTCCACAACTAACTGATAATTATATGGTTACAATAGCAGAACGACTTAAATCCGCCTATGCTAGAATTGCTCTAGCTGCAAAAAAACATCACCGTAACGAACGTGATGTGTGCTTGTTAGCAGTATCAAAAACCAAACCTGCTGATTTTATTTTAGCTGCTTATCAACAAGGTCACCGAGAATTTGGTGAATCATACGTACAAGAAGCTGTTGATAAAATAACCCAACTAGCAAATTATAACGATATCGTTTGGCATTTCATTGGCCCAATTCAATCAAATAAAACAGCGGCTGTGGCTGAACATTTTGATTGGGTGCAGAGTATCGAACGTGAGAAAATAGCAAAACGGTTAAGCGATCAAAGACCCGCAGATAAAGCCCCGTTAAAAGTACTGATCCAAGTGAATATAAGCTTAGAAGCTGCTAAGTCAGGTTGCCACCCGGATCAACTCGACAGCCTTGCTGAATATATTCAACACTGTCCAAATTTAGAATTACGTGGAGTGATGGCCATCCCAGCCAAAACCGACGACAACCAGCAACAAATACAATATTTTAAGCAATTACGGGCTTGCTTTGATAGACTTAAAGCCCAATATCCTCAAATAGACACCTTGTCGATGGGGATGAGTGGTGATGTCGAAGCTGCGATTGCAGCAGGCTCAACCATGGTACGCATCGGCACGGATATTTTTGGCCAACGAAGCTAAGGTGATAACTAAGATATGTCAGATAAAACAATCGCATTCATAGGCACAGGTAATATGAGCTACGCCATTATTGGCGGCATGGTAAAAAAAGGATTTGCTGCATCGAACATAATTGCAACAAATCGTAACCACGAAAAACTCGCTAAGGTAGCAGCGGATTTCGGGGTTAAAACCACCGCAGATAACAACGCAGCACTGCGCGATGCCGATATTATTGTGTTATCTGTAAAGCCACAAATGATGGGGGATTTATGTCAATCATTTCAAGATTCTGGTATCGACTTTAGCGATAAACTATTTATCTCTGTTGCCGCAGGCCTTACCGTTAAACGCTTACGTGAAATGCTCGGAAAAGACGTTAAAATGGTCCGTTGTATGCCAAATACTCCGTCTTTATTAGGACGCGGTGTTTCGGGTTTATTTGGTGCCGGCGAGACCAAGCAAGAACACGAATTTGTGCAGCAAGTATTTGAATGTACAGGTATTGCGGCATGGGTTGAGCAAGAGTCCCAAATTAACGATGTTATTGCTGTGACTGGTTCATCACCGGCTTATTTTTTCTTATTTATGGAAGCCATAGAAGAAAAAGCCAAAGCACTTGGCTTTAGTGATGAAGACGCTCGTCGCCTAGTACAGCAAACAGCATTGGGGGCCGCTGAAATGGCGGTATCACAGCCTGAAATTAGTATTTCACAATTGCGTGCTAACGTGACATCTAAAGGTGGCACTACTCATGCAGCAGTTGAACATTTAAAAGCACACGGCCTAACTGGCACCGTCGCTGATGCAATGGATGCATGTATTGCGCGTGCAGAGCAAATGGAACAAGAACTTTAAAAGCAACTCTAAGCTTTTAGCCCAATTTATATTTAAGGTTTTTAATTAAGGTAAGTTATGAACGCCATGCAATTTTTAATAAGCACATTATTCGACCTATTTTTAATGGTCGTATTACTGCGCTTTTGGCTACAAGCCGCTAAAGCTGACTTTTACAATCCATTAAGTCAGTTTGTGGTTAAAGCCACTTCATTTGCTGTTAACCCCCTGCGTAAAATAATTCCAGGGTTAGGTGGGCTTGACTTAGCCTCATTATTGCTCGCGTTCATTATCGCGGCAGCAAAAATTACTGCGCTAATATTTTTAGTCGGCGCGACATGGGAAGTTGGCTTTGTCCTGTTAAATGCGTTAGTAACGGTGATTAAAGAAGGCTTAAACTTACTGTTTTGGGTGTTAGTTATTCGCGCGCTATTAAGCTGGGTAAGTCAAGGTAACAATCCAATCGAAGCGGTTTTTCACCAATTAACAGAGCCAATGCTAAGACCTATTCGTAAAGTATTACCACCACTAGGTGGCTTAGACTTATCAATTTTAGTGTTAATTATTGCACTGCAATTTGCCCAGTTTTTGTTTATAGACTTAGTCGGCTAACCTTATTATTAACACAGAGGCCTACTAGGCCTCTTTTTTTAAGAGTCATTTATGAAAAAACTAGCAAGTATTTTATTTTTTGCACTGGCAGGTATTACCTTTAGTGCTCACAGCGAACAAATGCAAGGCGCACAATACAAGGAGCTTGGCCCGTGGCAAGTTCACTACATTGCATTTCCGTCTACGTTTATTCAACCACAAATAGCCAAAACCTACGGCCTAGAACGTAGTGGCTATAAAGGCATTGTAAATATTTCAATCCTTAAAAAAGATACCGATGCCACAGCGCAAACCGCCACTCTTAAAGGCACTGCTAAAAACCTACTTGGTAATAAGCAAACCTTAGATTTCAAAGAAGTCATCGAAGGCGATGCAATTTATTACCTCGCGCAGGTTGATTTTACCAACGAAGAAATTCTTCGCTTTGACGTTGAAATACAGCAAGGTAACCAATTTCAAAAGCTGCAGTTCCAGCAAAAATTTTACGTAGATTAATTTATGAAAAAAACTTTAGTTTTAGCCACCGGTAACCAAGGCAAAGTCAACGAATTAGCACAAATGCTAAGCCCGCTTGAAATCAACGTTGTGCCACAAAACGACTATAACGTGCCAGAAGTAGCAGAAACAGGCACCACCTTTGTTGAAAACGCTATTATCAAAGCTCGCCATGCGGCAAAAATAACTGGGCTACCAGCTATTGCTGACGACTCAGGGTTAGAGGTAGATGGATTAAACGGCGCACCAGGTGTTTACTCAGCACGCTTTGCAGGCGAACACGCCAGCGATCAAGATAATATTGATAAGCTCTTAAGCGAGCTTGCTGATAACCCTAACCGCAGTGCACGATTTTGGTGTGTGTTGGTGCTAATGCGCCACGCCGATGACCCTACCCCACTGATTTGCAGTGCTAGCTGGGAAGGCCAAATTACCTTAGCTCAAAACGGCCAAGGTGGTTTTGGTTATGATCCGGTTTTTTATGTGTCAGAACTTAACTGCACCAGTGCTCAATTAACTAAACAGCAAAAAAATGCAGTAAGCCATCGCGGCCAGGCATTACAACAATTACTATCAGAGCTTAAGCTTAAAGGCGGCCTGTGAATTTACCACCATTAAGTTTATATGTGCACGTACCTTGGTGTGTGCAAAAGTGCCCGTATTGTGATTTTAATAGTCACGGCCAAAAAGGCGATATTCCTGAAAAAGAATATGTGCAGCATTTAATTGATGATTTAAAAACTGACTTACACTTAGTGCAAGGACGTAAAATTCATTCAATCTTTATCGGTGGTGGCACGCCTAGCTTATTAACCGGTGAGGCCTACGTTAATTTACTAACAGCGGTGGATTCATTAATTGGTCTGAGTGAAAACTGCGAAATCACCTTAGAAGCCAACCCGGGCACGGTTGAAACTGGCCGCTTTAAAGAATACGTAGCTGCTGGGATTAATCGTATTTCGATTGGCGTACAAAGCATGCAAAATGACAAGCTCAAAGCACTCGGGCGCATTCATGGTGCCGATGAAGCGACTTATGCTGCAGAGCAAGCTCATGAGGCAGGCTTAAACAGTTTTAACCTTGATCTAATGCACGGCTTACCTGGACAATCGGTTGCTGATGCGCTGAGCGACTTGAAAAAAGTAATAGCTCTTAATCCACCACACATATCTTGGTATCAATTAACTATTGAAGCCAACACGCAATTTGCTTCTAAGCCACCTACCTTGCCAGCTGATGACACCTTGTGGGATATTCAAGAGCAAGGTCAAACACTGCTTGCAGAAGCTGGCTATCAACAATATGAAATATCTGGCTATGCGAAACCTGGCTACCAATGTCAACACAACCTGAATTATTGGCGCTTCGGCGACTATTTAGGTATTGGCTGCGGTGCCCATGGTAAGGTAACCGATGCTAAAACAGGCATCATTACCCGCACTGAAAAAGTAAAACATCCTCGTGGATACATGGATTTAGCGAAGCCCTATTTATTTAAACAGTGGCAAGTTGAACAACATGACTTACCGTTTGAATTCTTTATGAATCGCTTACGGTTATTTGAAGCCTGCCCAATTAATGACTTCACAGCCTTAACTCAGTTACCGCTGCAAAGCCAAGCTAATGCGCTGCAACAAGCCATTGCCAAGGGGTTGCTTAAGCAAACGGATCGTCATTGGCAGGTAAGCCAAAAAGGTCATCGCTTTTTAAATGACCTGCTAGAATTGTTTGTGTAATAACGACCCAAACTTTACTAACAAATACATACTAATAATAATTAATAACCTTTAATGGGGTTTCTAACAACAAAAGGGAAAACATGCGTAAACTAACCTTTATCGCTGCCGCAGTAAGTATTGCACTGCTAGGTGGTTGCCAGCAAACACCTGAGCAACAAACCGCGCCAACTGTACAAGCACAACCTGTACAAAGCGAAATAGACAAAGCCAATGCGTTCTTCGAAGATACTTTTAACCGTGATGTTATGAGCAGCCCTGTTTATCAAACCTACATGGGTATCAAACAAGACTACGACAAATGGGATGACGGTAGCGAAGCGCGCGTACTGAAAGATCATCAACAAACCAAAGATGATTTAGTGACATTAAACGCAATTAACCGCGAACTTCTTGATGACACCACAAAAGTTAGTTATGACCTTAAAAAGCAAGACCTTGAAAACAACATTGCTGATTTTAAATGGCGCTATCATAACTACCCAGTGAACCAAATGTTTGGTACTCACTCGATGATCCCAGCCTTTTTAATCAACCAACATCAAATTACTGATGTTGCCGATGCTAAAGCCTATATCTCACGTTTAAATGGCGTAACCACAGTTATTGATCAACTGATCACTGATTTAGAAGTACGTGCTGATAAAGGCATTATTGCTCCTAAATTTGTATTCCCACATGTGATTGATTCAAGCAAAAATATCATTCACGGTGCGCCGTTTGAACAAGGTGATGATTCCACCTTACTTGCCGACTTTAAACGTAAAGTTGCCAAGCTTGAAATTGCTCAAGCAGATAAAGACGCGTTGATCAGCGATGCTGAGAAAGCGCTTAAAGCGGCTGTAAAACCATCTTACTCTAAGTTGATTAATTATTTAGCACAGCTTGAAAAACGTGCCGATGATCGTGATGGTGCTTGGAAATTTCCTGATGGCGAAGCGTTTTACAACAACGCATTAGCGCGCACTACTACCACTGATTTAACGGCTAAAGAAATCCACACTATAGGTTTAGCTGAAGTATCTCGTATTCATGATGAAATGCGCCAAATCAAAGAAAAAGTTGGCTTTAAAGGCGATTTAAAAGCCTTTATGCAGTTTATGAAAACCGATAAGCAATTTTACTTACCTAATACTGAAGCAGGTAAGCAGCAATACCTTGACGAAGCCACGGCACTTATAAACACCATGAAATCACGCTTAGATGAGCTATTTATTGTTAAGCCTAAAGCCGACATGATTGTTAAGCGTGTTGAAGCATTCCGTGAAAAAGCGGCTGGTAAAGCATTCTACCAACAGCCTGCACCAGATGGTTCACGCCCGGGTGTTTACTACGCTAACCTTTACGACATGGAAGCAATGCCAACGTATCAAATGGAAGCGCTGGCTTATCACGAAGGTATTCCAGGTCACCACATGCAAATTGCAATTTCGCAAGAGCTTGAAGGCGTGCCTAAGTTCCGTAAATTCGGTGGCTACACAGCCTATATCGAAGGCTGGGGATTATATTCTGAGTTATTACCAAAAGAAATGGGCATGTATGCAGACCCTTATTCAGACTTTGGTCGTTTATCAATGGAACTATGGCGCGCATGTCGTTTAGTGGTTGATACCGGTATTCACGAAATGAAGTGGACTCGCCAGCAGGGTATTGATTATTACGTAAATAACACACCAAATGCGACCTCTGATGGCGTAAAAATGGTTGAGCGTCACATAGTCATGCCTTCGCAAGCAACGGCTTACAAAGTAGGTATGCTGAAGATTCTAGAACTTCGTGAATCTGCGAAGGTTAAACTGGGTGATAAGTTTGATATCCGCCAATTCCACGATGTAGTACTTAAAAATGGCGCAGTGCCACTAAACGTACTTGAAAGCTTTGTTGATGAATGGGTTGCAAGCAAACTAGCAGCTTAAGCATCCTTACTTTATAACATATACAAAGGCCGTATCTACGGCCTTTTTTATTGCCTGAAAAATAGATAAACACTTGACCAACAAGTGCTTTACGCTAGGATAAAGCAATTGATATACAAGTAACGTATAGGATTAACAATGGATACATGTATCAGTCAACTAAATCAACAGATGCAGCAGCATCAGTTGCAAGCCATTGTTGATAGCTTTGCCAGTTTATCTGCAACACAACAAGCCATGCAGTTACAGCACTTATATAGCAGTGCGCAACGCATGAGTGTAAAATATACTTACCTGCAAAATATCGCCACACGCATATTAACTCAACACTCGCTACCAACGCCCATCATCAGTCAGCTAAATAATACCGATCAATTAAGTTTTTTTACCCCTGGACTGAAGTTCAATCATGGTTTTACACAACAAAACCAACAGCAGCAAAATGTATTGCACCGCTTGTTTAGCGAGTGTAGTGAGGCTAAATTACCGTTTAATTATGTACGTTCACTGATGCTATTTGAAAGTAACGAAAACTTGCTGCAAGCATTAGCACAAGTTAATGATATCGGGCTCACCCCAGTTGCAAGTTACATTGCAAACAACCCAGCCCAACATAGCTTACCAAAACATGAACTTTCTGCTTTGCTGGCATTAATGGAAGTTGAATTTAAACAAAATCAAGGCAATATAAACACCGCCGCATTCTTAAAAGCCTTACTCACGTTATGTCAAACAAGCCCTAACAAGCCACTCAGTGACTATAAAATACTGCTCAGTGGCGCTTACTTACGCTGTAAAACAGAGCAAGTTGAGCGCTACTTAAATCAACGTTTACAATAAAGTCAGCAAAACATGGATGTATATAAACAATTTTTATCTTTAAGTAGCTTTACAGCGCTTAATCATTTTAGTCGTATTTTACTGACTCTATTTTTAGCCCGACTGCTCAGTGCTGAGCAATTTGGTACTTTCGGCGCACTGCTCGCACTGTGTGAAATATTGCTATTACCTGCCAGTATGGGATTTTCAGCCTCATTAATGCGCTTGAGTCACCCGCTCTACAAAGCTCAACAACATGATTTACTGCAAGGGCTTAAGCGTGTCTATTTAGTTGCATCGTGTTTGTTTGGTATTTTATTGGTCAGCTGTGTGGTGGCTGCATTTAGCTATGTTTCTCCCCATCAAACAGCCAAAGAGCATATTTTTTATTTGCTGCTATTAGTGCCTGTGGGAGCAATAATGCAAAGCCAAGCAGCCTTTTTAATTGCGCTCAATAAAACCAAAGTGGGATTGTTTACACAGCAATGTTTATTTGAGGTTTTGACCACACTCTTTTGTTTTATAGTATTTATAATTGGCGGTGGACTATCACTGACTGTTATTTGCCAGTTACTATTTAGCGCTTTAGTGTGCGTGGTGATTTATCAATATTGGTTAATAAAAAAAACTATCGAGCCAAGCCCCGCTCGCTACCAAACAAAGCAATGGTGCAGCTCATCGCTAATTATGTTGGCAAGTGGCGCTGGAACAGTGTTGGTTGCAAAGTTAGATGTGTTGTTGGTTCATCATTGGTTTGGGGCCGCTGGCGTCAGTGTGTTTTTTCCTGTGATTGTAATAGCTGGGTTATTAACCATCATAGGGAACGCCGCCAGCCAGTTTTTGAAACCTCTTTTAATGGCTAATACCGCTCCCTATCAGCAAGTCAGTGAACTGATGCGCTTGTTATGGAAGTTAAATTGCGGCGCAATTATCACTTTAGCAGTGATTGCCTACCCTTTACTTACACTCTATGGTGAAAAGCAACTCGAAGCAGGGCATCAGTTACTGCTGATATTATTACTGGGTCAATTGTTTTTGCCTGCGCGAATATTGGCCAGCAGTATCATTAAATTAAACGGTAATCCATTACATAACTTATATGTTTTGTTAGCAGCCACTAGCATTACCTTGATAATGGCTTGGTGTTTAAAAGACAGTTACGAGATAATTGGAGTCGCCACTGCATTTAGTTTTGGTTTTATACTTGGCGCACTATGTCGGGTAGCGATAATAGTTAAAACCATGCAGGTGCCAGTAACTGTATTATTGGGCACCCATAAACTATCTTCAATCAGATAAATAATATTCGACACTGGTTACAACCCGTACTTTTTTGATTTGCGGGGTGTTTGAATCTCGGTCGATTATACTAAACTGCCCTTGTCTTGCGGTGCGAATTTTACCAAGTTTTGACTGTGAGTCCTTGGCAAACTTTAATGCCACTTCGCGCGCTTTTTCGGTTGCTTCTTGCACCATTGCTGGTTTTATATCATTTAGCCCAGAGAACAAATATTCAATGCGGGTTTCGTAATTATCTTGCACAATCGCAATACCTTGTTTGGCTAGCTGACCCACTTTAGTTAAGGCGTTTTGCACTTTATCGGGCTGCTGCGAATACACGGTAATATTAGCGCGGGCAATATAGCGAAACTGTTGATTTTCAGCGCCGTATTCGCGCGCTTGTTTATCAACAATTGATTGCCTACCTTGGCTGATCTCTTGTTCATCAAAGCCATGCAGTTTTAAAAAAGCAATTACTGCGGCATTTTTCTGCTCGACGCGTTCGACCAGCTTTTCTAAATTGTTATCTGCATCACTAAACTGTACCGGCCAGATCACCGTATCAGCAGTTACTTCACGCTCTGCTAATCCTTTAACCTCAACCGTGCGTTCCATATTTTTTACATCAAGCGCTGCTGATTTTAAAATCCATCCGCAGCCAAGTATAGCGACACTCAATACAGCTGCGCCTAGCAACTGGTAATATCCATTTGGCTTATTCATTTAGATTCCTTTGATAATTATCAATGTTAAGTTGGTTTGATGCTCGAAAAATCAACCTAAACAGGTTACATTGAGGTGCATAAATTAGCAAAAAGATTCTATTGCAGCGCCTAGCTAAAAAACAAATAACCCGCAAGGAAAGAGCATGAGTGTAAAACGCATTAGTCAGTTTTTCAACCCGACTTCGGTTGCCGTGATTGGTGCATCGAATAACGTTTCTCGGGCAGGATTTGTAGTAATGCGCAACTTATTACAAGGGGGGTTCAACGGCCCTATCATGCCAGTAAGTCCGACTAATAGCGCCGTACATGGCGTGCTGGCCTACCCGTCTATTGCAGCGCTACCGAAAATACCGGACCTTGCGGTTATTTGTACGAACAAACACACTCTACTTAATATCATTGCAGAGCTGGGAGAGTTTGGCTGTAAAAATGCGATTGTGATCGCAGCCGGGCTCAATCATCAGCAAAAAACAGCACTGCAAGAAGCCGCTAAACAAGCCAAAGTATCGTTACTTGGCCCTAATTGTTTGGGCTTATTGATCCCCCATATTGGCCTCAATGCGAGTTTTTCTCACACTATCGCAAGCCCTGGTAAATTAGCGTTTATTTCACAGTCCGCTGCTGTGTGCTCCACTATTTTAGATTGGGCAAAACATAAAGAAATTGGCTTTTCCTACTTTCTCTCTGTGGGAGATTGTTTAGATATCGACTTTGCTGAACTACTCGACTTTTTAGGTCGCGATGCAAAAACGAAAGCTATTTTGCTGTACATCGATAACATTGAGAATATCCGCAGCTTTATTTCAGCTGCCCGTGCCGCTGCGTTTAGTAAACCGGTGATCGCCATTAAAACCGGTAAAACAGCGGCTGGGGCACTCGCCGCCGAAATTCACACTGGTGGCAAGCAAAGCTCAGATGCGGTGTATGACGCCCTATTCCAACGCGCAGGTATGTTACGGGTAAATGATTTAACAGAACTGTTTGCTGCTACACAAACACTGGCCATGCACCCTAAATTATTAGAGGTAGAACAACTCACCATTTTAACCAATGGCGGCGGCCCAGGTGTAATGGCCGTTGATAGCTTATTACAAAGCTCCGGCAAGCTTGCCCAACTAAGTGAAGAAACTCGCGCAGCATTAAATAAAGTGATCCCACAATCGGATATGACTTCTAATCCAGTGGATATTTTTGGCGACTCAGCCCCAGCCCGCTATCAACAAGCTCTTGAAATTTTACTGCAAGCAAAAGAGGTTAAAAACTTACTGATAATTCATACACCATCCGCTCTTGCACCAAGTGAAGACTATGCATTAATTATCGCTGAAACGTTGAATAAACTACCGAAAATGGCGCGTCCTTATGTGATCACAAATTTTATGGGCGAAGATGCCGCCTACGCCGCCCGCCGCGTGTGTAGCAACTACGGTATTCCTACTTATCGTACCCCTGAGGGCGCAGTTCGTGCTTTTATGCACTTAGTAAGTTATCGCCGTAATCAAAAACATTTAACCCAAACTCCAGAGTCAAACACAGATGACGCTAAAATCAATAAACACGCAGCAAAAGCGCTCGTGAATGAATTTTTAGCAGAGCAGCAAAGCTATCTATCCACCCATCAAGCAAGCCAAATACTCGCTCACTATGGCGTTGAATGTATTCAAACCGAGGTCGCATACACGCCAACAGAAGCAAAAGAACAAGCAATTGAACTAGGCTTCCCGGTGGCACTGAAACTGATCAGCCCTAGCATTCCGTCTAAATCAGAAGTCGGTGGCGTGGTACTTAACTTAAACGATGCGCAGGAAGTTGAGCAAACCGCTTTTGCAATGCTGCTGAGAATAAAAAACACTTATCCAGATGCGATTATTGAAGGTTTCTCACTGCAAAAAATGGCTCCCAGAGCGGGTGCCAATGAACTGCGTATAGCGATAAAAACAGAACCGAACTTTGGCCCTGTAATACTTCTAGGAGAAGCTGGCACTGGTCTAGAGTTTGCTCAAGCAGCGGTTGCTTTGCCACCTTTGAATATGAACTTAGCAAAGTATTTAATTGCTGCAGCGCATGACAAAGGCGTGCTTAAAGATCGCATTTTACCTGAGAAAGTTGATAAGTATCGCCTCTGTGCACTGCTTACGCGAATTTCACAACTGGTCATTGATCAACCCGATATAACTTCGGTTGAGTTAAATCCTATTTTAGCCAGTAACGGGCAGTTTTTGGTGCTTGATGCCACCATGACCCTGAGTCACTACCAAGTACAATCACATCGTAAGCGCTTATCTATTCGCCCTTACCCAATTGAACTGGTTAAACAAGTGACGCTAAAAAATAATACCCACGCGACACTCAGACCAATAAAACCAGAAGATGAACAAGCGCATCAAGAGTTTGATCAATCCCTAAGCAAAGAAGACCGCTACAAACGCTTTTTTGGTGAGCTGCCGCAATTTAACCACGATCAACTCGCTAAAATGACACAAATTGACTACGATCGTGAAATGGCATTTATTATCACTCAAGACAGCGCCACACTTGGCGTCTCTCGGGTGTTGATGGACCCTGATAAAGTGCATGCCGAATTTGCCATTGTAGTACGCTCAAACTGCCAAGGCCTTGGCTTAGGTGGCTTATTAATGCATGCCGCCATTAAGTATTGCCAAAGCCAAGGCGTACAATTTATTGAAGGTATCACCCTACCGGAAAATACCGGCATGATTGAATTAGCCAGAAAGCTAGGCTTTAAGATCAGCCGCGACTTTGAAGAAGGCAGTATAAACATGGTACTTGCTTTAACTTGTAGAAACGAAGACGGATAATAGCTTGAATAATTTACGTAAACGCACAGCGCTATTTTTTGAAGGTAATGGGGAATACCGTAAGGCGGGTCACTATATCGATATATTTCTAATATCGCTGATCATGATTAACGTCGTTGCGATTGTGCTTGAATCAATTGCTAGTTTAGCTCATCAATATAAGCATGAATTTTTAATGTTAGAGTTAGGCTCAGTGATTATATTTTCTATCGAGTATTTGCTTCGCCTTTGGTCATGCGTAGAACGTATCGAGTACAAAAATCTAGACTGTGATAATTTTCAACGCCGTTTAAAATATTTACTCTCACCGTTAGCTTTAATTGATCTCATGGCAATTCTACCCACGCTCTTAATGATGTTTATCACCTTTGATTTACGCTTTTTAAGAGTACTCAGACTCCTACGTGTTTTTAAGCTCACTCGTTACTCACGAGCAATGCAGCTACTTTTACAATCATTTCGTGATGAAAGCAGTTCGCTTTTGGCCGCATTCTTTATAATGGCAGTGGTGCTGATTTTAGCTTCCTGTGGAATTTATTTAATTGAACACGATATACAACCGGATAAGTTTGGCTCTATTCCTGCGGCCATGTGGTGGGCAATGGCAACGCTGACCACTGTAGGTTATGGTGATGTTGTGCCAGTAACACCGCTAGGGCGTTTTTTTGGCGGCGTGATCACATTACTGAGTATGGGGATGGTAGCAATACCCACCGGCTTATTAGCTTCGAGCTTCTCTGAACAGCTACGTAAACGTAGGATCATGTTTAGTGATGCAGTGCATGAATATCTGCATGATGGCGAGCTAGATGGCAAACTAGATAATGCGCAACTGGAGCACCTAGAGAATTTGCGTTGTAAGCTTGGTTTAAGTAAGCAAGAAGCAAACAAAGCAATTAAGTCTCAACTTAGTGCACGCACTAAAAACCTTTATTGTCGTCACTGCGGTGAACGCCAAGACTAGATATAGCTTCTAGTTAAAACTTCAAGTATTTAGGGCATCAACACTGCGATTGGTTTAATTGTAGTGTTGAGTCTCAAAAACGTTATGACTGAGCAAATAAAACCCAAGCTATAAAAAAGAAGAAAGCAAAGAAGACCACACCTTTTATATAAACAGCATTTCGAACTTTAAGCCAAAATTCTCTTTGAGTTTTTTGCTCAGTATGACTGAGCAAATAATCACAATGCGGGCACCTGTTTCCTAAGTACATTATCAAATTACAATTAGGACATCTCGCTGATGGTTTAAATTCGGACATATCCATAATAGTAGGCTTCTCAGGCTTCATAACGTCCTTGATTCGTAATAATTATTTTTTTGCTAAAACAAGTTAAGCTTAAAAACTTAAAAAAGTAACCATTTATAGATTCGGCTCTGATAATTTCACCATTTAATAAAACTCTAGCGAGCATTAGTCATCGTTCAACAACGACTGCCAGTCTTTATTTAATAGTGCACTTACATCATCACCTGGGATTGGTTTACTGAATAAATAGCCCTGAAATAAATTACAGCCTAGGTTGCGCAAAAAGGTAAGCTGTTGCTTAGTTTCAACGCCTTCTGCGATGCATTCTTTACCTAAGCTTTTCGCCAATGCAAGCGTTGACTGAATAATCGCTTCATCGCCACTATCTATACCAATATCGGTGACAAAGCTACGATCAATTTTCAGTACATCGATCGGAAAGCGCTTTAAATAAGTGAGTGACGCATAGCCTGTACCAAAGTCATCCATATATAAGCGACAACCTAATTGCTTCAACTTTGACATGCTGTTTAACGCTTGCGGTGAATCATGCATTAGCACTGATTCTGTAATTTCAAACACCACAGAGCTGGCTGATACATCAGCATTAATTAGCGCACTGCGAATTTCATCAACTAAATTTTTATACTCAAAATCCAGTGCAGACAGGTTAATAGACACATACAAGCCAGGCTTTTGTAACTGCCATTGTTTAAGTTCAATCAACGCTCTAGCTAGGGTTTGCAACATAATTTTTGTGATCAAACCAATACTCTCAGCAGCAAGCGCAAACTCTTGTGTTTCATAGCTGTTATTTTCTGGCCAGCGCAGCAATACTTCCAGCCCTTCGGCCTGATGAGTTTTAGCATTAACAATCACTTGGTAATGATTACAAAACGCATGATTTTGATAGGCTTGAGTTAATTGCGATTCTAAATGCAGTGAGCGTTGTACATGCTGATTCATTTCTTGTTTATAAAATTGATAACAACCTTCCAAGCTTTTTTTCGAATGATACAGTGCAATATCAGCCGCTTTAACTAAACTTTTCGCACAGAGTGCATCATCAGGCGAAATCGCCACGCCAATACTTAAACTGACACTAATCGCTTGATTGTTAATAATGATGTTGTCATTCAAGCTAGCCATCAACTTAACGCACAGTAAAACAACTTCTTCGATTTGTTGAATGCCCTCGATTAACAGCATAAACTCATCACCACTAAAGCGGGCTACACTGTCTTTCGCCTGTACACGCGATTTGATCCGCAGTGCCACCGCCTTTATTATCTCATCGGCAGCTTCATGCCCTAACGAATCATTAAAATACTTAAAGCGTTTGATATTAATATTGAGTAACGCAACTTTTAGGTTTTGGCCTTTAGCCTGTTCAAGTGCATGTTCAACTCGATCATTAAATAAAGTACGATTTGGTAACCCCGTTAAACTGTCGTAATTTGCTAATAAGAATAATTCATTTTCAGCTAACTTTTGCGCATTAATATCAGTCAGAATAACCACATAGCTTTCTAAGCGTTGCTCCGTATCAGCAACCGCACTAATTTTAATAAGCACATAACGCTGCTCGCCATTCGCCAAGCAAACAGTATCTTCAGCAGAAAAGTGCTCGCCAGCTTGCAACTCCTTCATTACACGTAAATAGTTAACTCTTACAGCACGACTTAATCCTAAGTGTAATGAGCAGCTAGAACGACAATCAACAGGAAAGTTAAATGCGCTTTGCAGTGCTTTGTTGGTAGCTAAAATACGTAAACTTTTATCCAGAATAAAGACCCAATCGCGGGTCTGCTCAAATGCTGCGCCAAATAAACGGGCATGTTCTTCAAACACTAATTCACGAGTCATATTGGTATAAGTGCCGGCCACTTTCTCGGGTGTACTTCCTTGCCATGCAACCACTTTGCCAAAGTCTTTATACCAGCGCCAATAGCCTAATTTATGGCGTAAACGATAGGTGCAGTTAAAATAGCCTTTTTCGGTGGATAAAAATTCTAACCACTCAATGCGAAAATTTTGTTTATCTTTAGGATGAATTTTTGCTAAATAATCATCTAAATTAACCGATTCAACATCATAACCTAACTCATTTTTAAGCCGCGGTTGATAAATGATTGGACTTGAAGATTGCCAATCCCACACCCCCGAACGGCTCCCTTCCAATGCTAACTTTAAGCGCGCTTCACTTTCTTGGCTTTCTCTGTGGGCTGCTAATAATAATTGCTGAATTCGATTACGACGCATTATCCAAGCTGCAACTAATCCTAAAAATACCAATGCGTAAAGCACTATAAACTGAGGTGCTCGCCATAGCGGGTATTTAACCACAATATCCAGCACAGCGGGTTGCGTGTAGTCACCAGTAAGCGGATCTTTAGCCCAAATTTTTAGTTGGTATTTGCCGGGGTTAAGTTTTGGAAATAGCACTCGGTTATTATTACGGGTATACGATTTTTGCCCATCAGAGAGTTGATACTCATAAATAATACGTTCTTGGTAGTTAAATGCCATTGCCGAAAAAGCGACTTCGAGACCGATATCGTCGTGCTCTAAGGTGATTGTTTTTATCGGTTGCTTAAGATCCGTAGATAATTCACGAGACATCAAATCAATGCTGGTTATATTTACGTGATCAATTAAACCATGCCTAGGGTGATTATCATTTGGGTAAAAATAACTAAACCCTTTTAACGTACCATAGACTATTTGGCCGGTTTTTAAACGCGTAAATGCACCACTATTAAACTCGCTAGAGAGCAGCCCTTCTGCAGTCGTAAATTGCTGAAAATGTTTGTTTTCTGGATTTAATCGCCAGATCCCTTTATGACTACTCATCCAGATCATTCCAGCATCATCTAACACCATATCGTACAATAAGGTGCCGAGCTTATTTTTATCTAAATCTATGGTATACAGCAGCTTGTAATTCGATGCATCAAGACCAATTAAGCCAAAATTCGATAACGTGATCCACAGCACATTATTATTATCAACAATATAAGACATCACATTAACGGCGACATTTTCATGTTGCTGTGGCACTGTATAGATTTTTGTTAAAGCAAATGAGTTTGGATCAACCTGATAAAGCACCCCAGCATTGTAAAATAACGGAGAGTCAGATTTGGTAGATAAAGGCGGTAAGAAACCATACGCTAAAAACGGTTCAAACTTTTCAAATTCACCACCTAAAGGTGTGATCTTTTGGCTGTCGATATTATAAACAAACATGCCATGATCAGAATGAACATAAAATAATTCACCATTTGGCATCAATACTGAGCCATGTACCCAGCCTGTTATCAGGTGTTGCAGGCTTGGGTCAGCTGTTGTCGCTGGAAAAATTTCATAGCTATGTGGATCAAAACTAAAAATCCCGCGATTAGTGCGCAGCCACAATTTATCTTTATAGGGCGAAATAGCGTAAATATTAAATTCGGTGGTAAATAAATCAGCTTGATAATCTTTTAAAAACACTTGCCCTTGATTAGTCTTTAAATCAACCGCAGTTAAGCCATTATGGGTTGCTAACCAGAGTTTATCTTCATACTCAGTTATGCCCCAAATTGAAGGGTGCGATAAACCATCACCAGAGAGCATACTGGCATTAACATTTTCAAAATGATAATTATCATAAGGTAAATAAAATGCCCCATCACTTTTAGTAGCTGTCCACATAGCGCCGTTACTATCTTTGACAATATCGATAACACTTGGATCTGCAAGTGAGTATTTACTTTCTTTTACTCTATTATTTTTAGTCAGCTCACCGGTATTCAAATCGAGACTAAATAAACCTTTATCGGTGCCTAAATCAAGCACCCCATGGTCATTTATTATTTTCCAAATATTAAGATCGTTCAATATGGTTTTATTTTTAAAAGGCACATCTGGGCGCTCAAACATACTCGGTAAATCACTAATATCAACTTGATACAAACCACGTACGGCCCCCACTAACAGTTGCTCATTTTCGCCTATTGCAAACGACTTTATATAATTTTGATATACATGGTCTGGCTTGGTGCTTAAATGCTCTAATTTTCGGTATTGCCCAGTTGCTATATGATAGACATATGCGCCAGTACTGGCGGCAATAAAGATATAACCTTTGTAATGTAATAAATCGCGGATCACGGTATTACGGGAGCGCTCTGGCAATTCAAAAATAGTCTCAATTTGGCCTGTCGCTAAATCAAGGCGAGCAAAGTCCCAACCGCGACCAATCCATAATGACTTATTATCGGTGGCAACCATACTAAATACTGACTGACTTAAAACTTGCTCTTCACTGGTAGGTTTTGATAAAAATTGTTGGTAGCTATCGGTACTTGGATCATAGCGAAATAGCCCTGCAACTAACGACGCAATCCAAATATAACCATCAGGGTCTTGATATATAAGGTCAATAATTGCTTCATCTAGTTCACCATTAGGCCCAGCAATATGTACCACCTGATAGCCATCGTAACGATTTAAACCCCCTTCAGTCGCTAACCAAAGATAGCCGCTTTTATCTATCAACATGGTGCTGACATAGCTTTGTGATAAACCTTCACTTGGCGATAAACGTTTTACCTGCGCCATAGCAACTTGGCTAGCAACAACTGAGGCGGCTAACAAAAAGAATATACTAGCCTTAAACCATTGACCCATTTAAATTTCCACATAGTTGTTTTAACAAATTATTTTTACTAGCACTGCATAGCTACAATATTTCGCTGCTGATAGACAGTAAAGAGTGTATCCAAAGGTGACGGCAATGTTAACACAAAGTTAAAGCCAATTGATTGATAAAAATCAGCTAAATGCGTATAAGCAAATGTATAAACGAGTGAGTTTTGGTTAGATAAGGTATGTATTAGTAGCTGTTTGGCAAGTCCTTGTCCGCGCCAAGCAGGTGCAACCAACAAGGTAGACAAAAACAAATAATCACTGCGATTTTGAATTCTGCAAGCCGCGACAATAACTAAGTCATGATAAACAACCCACACTTGATCTTGCCTGGTTGCCCGACCTCGGGCTTTATATTGGCTGTAAAACTTATTCACTAAGGGGGTTTTAATTGGCTCTAGGCATTCAAAACGCAATGCCGTCATTAACTTTGCATCGTCGCTAAATATTGTTCAAACTGCTGCTTCAAAAATATTTGCTCTGCCACTGGACGACTATGAATTGTATTGTATATTTGCTCACGAGTACTCTTACCACGCTTTATTTGATAAGCCCAAAACGATGCCTCGTAATCCAATTGAATTTGATATTTTTGTTCACGAGGAAGTAAACATAAGTTAAACGACATAAATCACCTGTTTCTTACTGATCATATTAATGCTCAGAGTATAACAAACAACTATGTCCAAACCACCTCAAGATGCGAGCGTCGTTGGAATTAAAAGCAATTTAGGCAAGGCATTAATTGCAAATAATAGTGGTTCTATTGTTAAAATCAGTCCCTCATAAAAGTAACGCAGTATAAATTGCTTTTAAACGTAGATTGGGGGCGTTTTTCGTCCTAATATGGAAACGCTGTGATTAAATATTTTCTTCAATGCATCATACTATACTGTTTACTTGCACCACTTTGCACGTTAGCAAAAAACCAAGATATACTATTTAATCGCCCCACCGACACCCCTCAAGCTCGCTATGTTATTGAGCTGATGACCCTTGCATATAAAGAACTTGGCTATGATGTACACATTATTGACTTTAATCACCAAAACGCTTTATCAGCAGCGAACAATGGCACCCTTGATGGCCAATTAGGACGAGTAGCTAATATCAACCAACAATATCAAAACTTGCACCCAGTTAACTTTGCGCTATTTGAGTTTAACCTTGTGCTATTAAAAAACTGCCAACAATGTACATTTGAGCAGCTAGACAGCATTGCCATTCAAGTTGGCTATCCAGCAGCACAGAGTTATCTTAACGAACACCCTTTTATTGGTGACATTGTTAAGGTGAAAAGTGTGACTGCCCAGCTCAATTTACTCACCCAACAAAAAGTCCAAGGGGTATTATTACTCGACTTTTTATTATCGACTAAACACCCTCTCTTTGATGTTAATCAATTTCAAATGGAGGTGCTTTCATCGATCAAGAGCTTTCATTTTTTACATACTCGCCATCGAGCATTAATACCAAAACTTGAGGATCAACTGCAAAAACTGGATGAAAACGGTACGATCCGATTACTCAGAGCTAAATATAACCTTGATTAAAAGCCAAAATCGTTCTGCTTAGGTGATGTTGCTTGTTCAGTATGTGCTTTGCGCTTTTGTAAGTAACGCTTATAGCGTTGTTGACATAAACTGATAACGTGCTTTTTTTCTACATTTGAAAATGAATTCCAACCAAAGCGCTCTTCACGACTGCGATAACAGCCTTTGCAGTAGCCTCGATTATTTACCTCACAAATGCCTTTGCAAGGACTTGGAATTTCAAAAATTTCAATTTGTTGCATAGCAAACATCAGTCAATAAACACAACTTTAGTATAGCCCGTTTTTTAAACGAAAAAAAACCGTAACTTAAATTACGGTTTTTTGAAGATGTTTTACATTAGTTATTGGCCACTTTCGCCACTATTAAACTCAGTTTTACGATGAAAAGGCTTAGCGTACATTGCTAATACAAGAGGTTTTAGCTCCTCTGGCACACTTGACATGCGTTGCTCAAATGCTTTTGCGTCACTTTTATCAATCACCGCTTGCTTACAACCGCCAGCAATATAATTACCAGGGTGTAAGAAAAACGAATCAACTATTTGCTGATCAATCGTCTTTGCTAACTGCTCTGGCGAATCACAATCTGAATCAATAGGTTGCCCAAACGCTAAATGTACATGCCCTTTGGCGGCACTGAACCCCTCAACAATACTGGCAATATCTTCACCAACCGATTTAACATATTTACCGTGATGTTGTTTATGATAAAGCTCTTTGGCTTTTGCTATGACGCAAGGTTCATATTGATAAGATATTGATACTGGAACAATTTTCAGCTCACATACATACTCCGAAAATTCTTTCTTTTGCTTACGGCCATTTAATTGCAACATTTTTAGTAACGCTGGATCGGTTTGATCAAAACCATCTTTTGCGCGGCCTTCTTTTTGCGCAATCCAAATTGAATCGCCACCAGCAAGTGAATCATAAATATATGCAGAGAGCTGCGATAGGGCTTTGAGCATCTCTTTCGGCGCTTTAGCTGAGCGCTTGACAATAAAGCTTTTATTGAGGCGCATTAGCTCAGTAATATAAGGTATTTGCAGTAAGTTATCACCAATAGCGATACGGACTGTCTTCATTTTATGGCTGAATAAGCCCCAATTAATTAAAGCGGGATCAAGTACGATATCGCGGTGGTTTGAGATAAACAAATACGCTTGCTTTGGATCGAGTTGATCTAAGCCAGAAAAGGTAACTTCTGAGGTTGTGCGCTTAACTAATAAAGTTAAATATTTCGCAACTTCTTGCTGCACTTGTTCAACAGAATTAACACCGCCCCATTTTTTTTGTAATTGGCGGCGAACTAAAAAACGCGCCAAAAATGGCACTGAGGATATAAAGCGCGGCAAATTATATTTTGCTAATACATCAATAAATGCGTTATCTGCAATCAAACGAGTAACAGAGGCTGCGACTTCGTTATCGTTGTAAGGTCTTATATCGGCGTACTTATCCACTAATTCACTCATTACTGCATCTATAAAGTTAAAAAAACGGTGCGCTCATGCGCACCGTTTATATTCTATAGGCGATTATAACTCAGACAACCTAAAATGCGAACTAAGTCATTAATTTGGTCAATTATTTATGTTTTATTATAGCTAAAAACCTATTTAATAATATTCAATTATGCAATGCTCTTACCAGTACTACGGTATTGACTAAACGCTCCTTTAAGAACTAAACGCACCATTAGCAGCGCTAAAATTATACCACAGAGAAGGGATAGCCAATGTGGTAGCACTTGATGTTCTTCACCTAATAATGGTGTAACAACAAAGCCAAACTCAGCCACTAAATAATCGGTTAAAAAGCCAAATATTAAAGCAATCCCTATTACACCGACTAAATAAGCAACTACTGCACGTTTACCAAGCTCATTAGCAACTACGCCAAGCGTCGCGACATTCGTGGCAGGACCCGCAAGCATAAACACCAACACCGCCCCCGGCGATACACCGCTCAATAGCAAACCTGCCGCAATGGGCGTTGATGCAGTCGCACAGATATACATCGGGATACTAATCGCGATCACCACCAGCATAGCCAAGATACCACTGCCCCATTGGGTTAAAAATGATTCTGGCACATAAGTTTGCACTAAGGCTGCAAAGAACAAACCAATCATTAACCACTTCATAGTGTCTGATAGTAATTTGTTACAACTGAAACTCACAGCCTGTTTCATCTTTTGCCATTGGCTAGCTGGCGCTGCGCTTGGTGTATCACAACAACTTGCCTTCTCTTCAGCCGCTGCTGATTGCGTTGAACAACAACTTGCCTTCTCTTCGACCGCTGCTGATTTCGTTGAACAGCAACTTGCCTTCTCTTCAACCGCTACTGATTGCGTTGAACAACAACTTGCCTTCTCTTCGACCGCTGCTGATTTCGTTGAACAACAACTTGCCTTCTCTTCAGCCGCTACTGATTTCGTTGAACAGCAACTTATTGTATCCGCTAGCTTTTTCTCATTATTAACTTCACTAGAGTGATCTGTAGTTTGCATTTTTTCAGCATCACGTCCTACCAACACACCCGCAACTATGGCACTGCAAATTGCAGCAATGGGACGAATAATTGCCATAAAAGGACCGAGTAGCACATACGACACCGACACCGAATCAACCCCTGTTTCTGGCGTCGAAACTAAAAATGCAGTAGTGGCACTTTTTGAAGCGCCGGCACGTCTTAAACCAATTGCTGCGGGTATTACACCGCACGAACACAATGGCATTGGCGCACCAATTAAAGCAGCTTTAACAGTTGTCCAAAAACCTTCTTTTCCTAAGTGTTTATTTAAAAAATTAGCCGGTAAGTACACATTTAATAATCCAGCTATTAATAAGCCAAGCATTAACCAGGGTGCAGATAATAAAAATAACTGCCAAAAATTATTGATTAAGTCCATCTATGTCCTCCAAAGTAGTAAGTATAGAACAGTTATCTGCAGGCTCTTGTCCGCCACAGCATTTGTCAGCAAGTACCGATAATGATTGATGAAAACGTGTTAATTCAGCAATACGCCCTGCGACTAAGTCACGCTTTTGTATTGTTAAGTTTTTAACTTCATGGCACGAATGTTGATGTTTTTTAAATTTAATTTGTAATAACTCTTTTATCTCAGCCAAGCTAAAGCCAACATTTTTAGCACGCAGAATAAACATCATCTGTTTAAGATCGGTTTGGCTATAATCTCGATAACCTGCCTGTGTTCGTACTGAAGGCGTTAACAAAGCATGCTTTTCATAGTACCTTAGGGTATCTGTAGAGACACCTAATTGACTGGCAAACTCGCCTATTTTCATCACTGTCTCCAATTAACGTATCATCAACTGATATTAAGTATAAACCTTAGAGTACACACTAAGGTCAAGCATTTTTAAATTTTTTATTATAAGGAAAGCGCATGAATATTACTCTTCTCGATACTGCTACGCTTGCAGGCACATCCCTTGAACCTTTTCAAACACTTGGCAATTTCACAAGCTACCCACTAACCAGCCCAGCACAAGTTTTAGCGCACAGTGCAGGCGCTGATGTATTGATCACCAATAAAGTGATCCTTAATCGCGAAACATTGACAAAACTCCCTGAGTTAAAGCTCATATGTGTTGCCGCAACTGGCACTAACAATGTTGATTTAGTTGCCGCGAAAGAATTTGGCATTGCCGTAACCAATGTTGCGGGCTACTCAACGCCTTCGGTTGTCCAACACACCTTTGCTTTGATCACCAACTTACTGGGCAATACCCACCGTTATATTGCTGATTGTCAACAAGGGCTGTGGCAAAAAAGCGAGATGTTCTGCCGCCTTGACTATCGCTTTAATGATATTGGCGGTAAAACCTTAGCAATTATCGGGTATGGATCGCTTGGTAAAGCAGTTGCTGATGTTGCAAAAGCGTTTGGTGCTAATGTGATCATTAGTGAGCGTAAAGATCACAGCCCAAGAGAGGGCCGCACAGAGTTTTTTCAAGCAATAAAGAATGCCGATATTATCAGTGTTCACTGCCCATTAACCGATGAAAGCCGCGATCTAATTGGCAGCGAAGAGCTGGCTATGATGAAACCCAATGCCATTTTAATTAACACCGCGCGCGGTGGCATTGTTAACGAAGCACAGTTAGCGCAGGCATTAGAAAATAAACAAATCGCAGGAGCAGGATTTGATGTGTTAAGCAAAGAACCCGCAACTGATAATAACCCGCTGGCTCTTTACAAAGGCGACAATTTAATTTTAACCCCACATATTGCCTGGGCAAGCGAGGAGTCAATCATTCGCTTGGTTAAACAAGTGAGCTTAAATATCAGTGCATTTAGCCAAGGTGAAAGCTTAAACAGATTGGTGTAAAAAACTAAATTTTAGTTTTTACTACTATGAAAGGTGGTTAAATACAATTTACCACCTTGCACAAAAACAACTAACCGCATGATTTTTAATAAATTAAAAAATTGGCAGATTCTTTGCTTCTAAATAAACAAATTAATAATCACTATTTAGTATCAGGATAAAATAATGAAAAAAGTATTTTTAATCGCCGCACTTACAGCCCCTCTTCTTACTGGTTGTGTAATTGCCGTATCAGACGGTGAAGCAGAAACACACTGGGCAGGCAATAATTCAAGCTGGGAGAAACATCACCAATCTAATCGTGAAACAATTGCGTCAATAGCTTTAGATACTAGCTATCAGAGCGTTTTAAATAAGCTTAAAACCCCTGACTTTTCTGAGTTACTAAAAAAAGACGGCGATGTATATCAAGTGCTATTTTATGCCACCCAAAGTATTCACTCAGATAGTAAAACAACAAAAGATGAATGTACGCCACTGGTGTTTAAAAACGACAAGCTGATTGGTGTGGGTGACAGTATTTATAACTCACTAAGTGTCATCTAGACACTAAACAAAGACTATAAAGAGTGGGGCATACTCACTCTTTATTTACTGTAATAACTGACTTTACTAACTTGCGGCAATAACTCGAGCGATAATTTTATCGCGGCCACTATCTTTAGCTTCATATAAACCTAAATCGGCTTCTTCCAGTAATATATGCTCAGCATGAACTTGACAAAACTCAGTGGTAGCAACCCCAATACTTATCGTAATGTGAGCGGCATTAAGTGATGCTTTATGAGGTATAGCAAGCGCATTAACCGCATTTCTGAGCTTATTAGCAAACTTTAATGCCTCGTGTTGGTTGATATCTGGTAACACAGCGGCAAATTCTTCACCGCCGTAGCGCGCAATAAAGTCAGTACCACGCTCACACGCTGCAACTAATGCATGTGCAACACGTTTTAGGCAGTCATCCCCAGCACGGTGACCATAACAATCGTTATAACGCTTAAAGTGATCTATATCCATTAAGATGACTGAAAGCGGCGTTCCTGCACGGCGGCTACGGCGCCATTCTCGCGATAAACTTTCATCTAAATAACGCCGATTAGGTATTTCTGTTAGCCCATCAATTGAGGCGAGCATTTCTAACAAGTCATTTTTTTGCTTGATCAATAATTGATTACGCACTCGTGCACGTACTATTATAGGACTAAATGGCTTAGCAATATAATCCATTGCACCTAATTCAAACCCTTTCGCTTCATCATCATGGCTTGTATTAGCTGAAATAAAAATGACAGGAATAGTGTGTGTTGTTGAATTTTCTTTTAACTGAATTAACACCTCATAGCCATTAATGCCGGGCATTACTATATCGAGGATAATTAAATCAACCGCCGTTGACTTAATAAATGTCAGGGCTTTTTCACCACTGTCAACTAAAAATATTTCGTAATCATTCGCTAAGGTTTTTTCCAACACTAATCGATTTAATGGGTCATCATCAGCGATCAGTATTTTGGCTTTCTTCAACATTTACTGAGCCTTGTATTTGGATATATCTATTTACTTGTGCTAATTCGAACTTTAACTGAGTCAGGGATATTTTCCCTATATGTGGATCATTGCGTAGTCTACTTTCTAATTGCTGAGCGATAGCACTAAGGCGATTAAATCCAAGATTTCCTGACACACCTTTAATACTATGCACTAATCGTTCCAAACCATTTTCCAAAGTTGAAACTTGTAATTGCTGTATATGACTATCACACAGCAGCATAAACTTTTCTAACATAACCTGTAGTAAAGTATTATCGTCTGAGAATTGAGCTAATGCAAAAAAACGGTCAAAAAATGCAATTTTCGTTATTTCCAGATCATTGATTGCTGTTAATAAAGTCGCTGCAATGACAGGTTTTGTGAGATGTTTGTTCATACCCGCTGCAAGTGAGCGCTGCTCATCAGCCAACTCACTGTGAGCTGTCAGGGCAAAAATAGGTAATTGCTGCTGATCATAACGTTGTCGTAATAAAGCGGTTGCTTGCAACCCATCAACTTCTGGCATTTGAATATCCATCAAAATCAAATCTGGCATGACTTGTGCCACTAAATCGATCCCTGCCATTGCCGAATTTGCTGACATAACATTAATATTTGCTTGGCTTAAAATGTTACTAATAATATCTAAATTAAGCTGATTATCATCAATGACTAACACCAGCAAGCCACTAACCTTAAGAGTCGGCGATGTCATCGCACTCTCAAGCTTTTTAGGTTGAGCGAGCTGTGTTAATTGCGGCTCAATAGTGAAAGTGATGGTGAAGAAAAACTCACTGCCTTGGCCTTTCTCACTCACTACGTTAATTTTTGAGCCCATTAATGCCACTTCATGTTTTACAATGGCAAGTCCTAATCCGACACCTTGATGGGTGCGAGTGAGTGATTCGTCACCTTGGGTAAATGCGTCAAATAATCGACTTTGGTCAGCTTTATCAATGCCTACACCAGTATCTCGCACCGTAAAACACAGTGTTTGCTGAGTATCCGATATATCATGAGCCGTTATTTTTAGTGTAATAATACCCTGCTCGGTAAATTTCACGGCATTGGTCAGTAAGTTGCCTAACACTTGCTGCAAGCGAATATAGTCACCCACAAGTTGAGGCGCAATTAACGAGTCCACTTCAATATTAAACGAAAGCCCTTTTTGCTGACAAAGCCCGATCAATAAACTCTCACAGCTATCTACCAGTGCGGCTAACTCAAAGTTAACCAAATCGGGTTGTACTTGATTATTCTCGCTTCGCGCAAAATCGAGCATTCGGTTAAGCATGGTTAATAAACTTTGCGCTGCATTTTTTGCTTGAGCTGCATGCTGTTGCTGCTGTGCTGTTAAGCCTTGCTGAGCTACCATATCAATAAGGCCTGTCACCGCATTAAGCGGAGTGCGTATTTCATGACTTAAATTAGCGATAAACCGGCTTTTCGCTTCTGTTGCCCGCTCGGCATCTTGCTTTGCCTGAGTCAATGCACTGACATCTTGAATATGAATAACATAATAATAAGGTGCTTGCTGCTCATCCCACACTAAAGAGACGCTCAGCTGCCACCAGCAATTTAGATCCTCTTGTCCTAAAGTAAGGTGATACACTTTCTTTTTCTCACTCAACAATAAAGCTAATAGTGATGCTATTTCTTGCCATTGTTGCTGTGGAAATAAATCCACTAATAATAAATCCTGCTCTGTTTTGTCAATATTAAAAATCTTTCGCGCAGTTTTATTCAGTTGTAATACAATCTGTTCAAGTGAAAGTAAAATCACTCCATTAGCTGCATATTCTATAGCGCTACGAAGTTTAGACTCTGACGCTTTTAACGCCAATAGTGCGTGTTGTTGAGCAGTTATATCACGGCCAATTCCCATTGAGCCTAGTAGCTGATTTTGATCGTTATAAAATGGCGCTATGGTTAATTGAAATGTTTGTTTTTGAGTTTCAATACGTTGCTCAGCTTTAGTTTTGGTTGTTAAAACTTGTTGCTCTAATTCACTGATCTGGCCATTATCATCACTAATATCACATAACTGCTGACCAACTAACTGCCCTTGCTCAATACCTATGTATTGTTCATAAGCACGATTACATCCTAAGAATGAGCCGTCAATATTTTTAAAATAAATAAGATCTGGCACACTATTTAACATCGTATTTAGCAAGGCTAAATGTCGCTCTTTAGCCTCATAACTGCGCGCGAGTTCACGGGTTTTTATTTTTACTTGGTCATCAAGTTCACTATTTGCTTGCTGTAATGAGCTTACCAACTGCTGATTTTTATTAAGCACCCACTTGATTCGGCTAAACCACGGCTGCCAGTTCGCTGGTATGTGGTAATTTGAATAATTTTTATAGTGCTCCTCATTTTGTTCAAGATACGCCATTAAATATGTCATAGGTTTGACAAAAATACGCCGACTTAACCACAGTAAGGTGGCGAACATCATTACTAAAAACACACTCAAAAAAGCAAATTCTATTAATACATCAGCCAGGATCGGTGAGGCTAATTCAGCATGCGATGCAAAATAACCAGCATAAATTGGTAGCTGCTTTTGCGCTTGTAAAAGAGTAAGATTACCCTGGTTATTTAATTTTGTTAATGGCGCTTTAGCTGAGGGCCAATACTGCGTCAATGGCATATCTTCTTCAATATCGTAAAGTGAGCTGATGATGACGTGCTGCGCACTATTTAAAAATATATATTCGCCACTACGCGGCGATATTTTTTTTAGCCACTGCGATACTGCCGATAAGTCATAAATCAAAATAATATAATCTTCACTACCTCGCTCATGCGCACGCCCAATTGATAAGTAGTGGTTACCAGCGACCTCCACTATCGCACTTGATGTCAGTGAATTGTCAATCAGTGCAGGGCGCAACTGGCCATCAAGCACTTGGGTTAACATTAAGCTATCCCCATCATCGCGGCGCTTAATATAAACAAAGCCTTGCTCATTCACATAAGCAACTGCCGATAAGGATTGAATTAACGATAATGCGGTATTAAAAGCAGGTCCAAAGGCAATAACCTGCTGCCATTGAGCAATTGCATTTGGGCTGCTAGAAAATTTCCCCTGACCGATAATTTCACCGCCTCCATCAGGAATTTTTCGATAATAATAATTCTCTTGCTGATTAACATCTTTAAGCCATTGCAGCTCAAATTGATATAACAAAGGTTGCTCGTATAAAGAGAACAGTGTGTTGATCAAACCATCAGCACCATTCATAGCATGCTCAACTTGCGCCGCTATATTGGCAAAATCTGCTTCACGCTTCGCAACAGCGCGATCTAATTTAATATTATATAAGTGTAAACATAATAGAAAAGCCACCAGCAGCGGCACAATAAGTGCCACAACCAGTGATCGATAGTAATGTTTTAAAGGTAGAAAGTTCAATCTACAGTCCGTTACTTGGCGCTAAATTTATGCCCAAGGTTAGCGAGCCAAGAGGGACTGCGCAAGTTATAAATTTTCTTCCGCAAACGATGCTAAACGGCTTCTCACCACACCATTTAAGTTAACCGTGGCACTGCCTTCAAAGTCTTTAAAGCGCTCCACAATATAGGTTAAACCTGAAGTTACTGGTGTTAAGTAATTACTGTCTATCTGCGCAAGGTTACCTGAGCAAATCAGCTTTGTGCCCTCGCCACAACGGGTAATAATGGTTTTAAGTTGCGAGGCAGTTAAGTTTTGGCTTTCATCTAAAATCACCACAGCATTTTGAATACTGCGACCACGCATAAAGTTAACTGATTTAAACTGTATATTGGCCTTTTCCATAATATAGTTACGGCTTGAAATAGGATTTTCGTCGCCTTTATGCAGTACTTCAAGCGTATCAGTAATTGCCGCTAGCCACGGCGCCATCTTCTCTTCTTCTGTACCAGGTAAAAAACCGATTGATTCGGCTATTTCAGGGGTATTACGAGTAACTATAACTTTATCGTAAATACCTTTTTCAACCACCATTTCAAGAGCGCAAGCAAGCGCTAGTAAAGTTTTACCACAGCCTGCAGGGCCTGTTAATATAACCAACTCAACACCAGTATCTAACAAGGCATCCATCGCCATCCCTTGGTAAATATTTTTTGGTTTTACCCCCCATGCTGATTGGTGCATTAGCCGCTCGACACCAATATCTTTGAGCATAATATGTTGATCATCGTACGACTTAACTCTTGCCGCAAAGTGACCGTTGTCATCCAATAAATATTCATTACAAAATACATCGGGGATCAAACTTTTGGCCACCTTATGAAACGCATCACGACCATGTTGTTGTGTTTCACATTCGCCCACGTGCTGCCAAAAATCGCCAGCAATTTTTTTATAACCACTGGAGAGCAAAGCAATATCATCAATCAGCTGATCGGTACGATAATCTTCAACAAATTTAAGCCCTGCGCCTTTAGCCTTTAAACGCATATTAATATCTTTGGTAACTAACACCACTTTGCTATTAGGGTGTTGTTTTTGAAGGTGAACTGCACAGTTAATAATGCGATGGTCGTTTTCATTGCCAGGTAAACCAGAAATCGAATCAGCAAATAGATGATCGTTAACAATAATTAGCGTGCCAGCAGATGACGCCTTAGCCTTTTTATTACTAGGTAACGCAACGCCTTTTAGCATTTGTTCTGGCGTGGCATCTTTGAGTACTTCATCTAAACCACGGATGGCCACACGGGCATCACGGCTGACATCGTGTTTGCGGTCTTTAATATGATCCAGTTCCTCTAAAACTGTCATAGGGATCACAACGTCATGTTCTTGGAAAGATAAATAAGCGAGGGGCTCGTGGAGTAATACATTGGTATCTAGCACATACATTTTACTATCAAGGTTCGAAGCTTTTTCCATAGCACTTTCCTTACGTTTTATGATTTTTATGCTATACCCAACTAATCAAGTAAAACGGGTTGAATATCCACCCTGAAAAACTTAATTGTTAAGGTATATTCTAAGTTTAGCTTAGATGTCATAAAAGTCTGTTTTATGACAAACCTTTTTTTGTTTTGAATTAATCCTTATTGCAGCAACTTTAATAGGAATAATTCACAGTTATTAAATTAATTAAAAGTGAGCTAGTTCGCACCTTGCAGTGGTGTTAGCTAACAGGTAACATAGCCGCCTTTTTCTTCATAGACGAGACATACATGAATTTTTCCTTAGGTCAGCGTTGGATCAGTGATACAGAGTCAGATTTAGGATTAGGCACAGTGGTTGCCCTTGAGGGCCGTCAGGTCAGCATTTTATTTCCCGCCAGTGGCGAAAACCGTGTTTACTCAATGCTAGAAGCACCGGTTACCCGCGTGGCATTTAATCCTGGTGATGTGATCAAAAGCGTTGAAGAATGGGAACTTGAAGTCGAGTCTATTGAACCTATCGGTGATTTACTTTGTTATCACGGCACTCGTATTGATAACGGTGAACAAGCACAATTAAAAGAAACGTTTTTAGATCACTTCATCAAATTTAATAAACCACAAGACCGCTTATTTGCCGGCCAAGTAGACCGTTTTGACCGCTATACCTTACGCTATCAAACATGGCAACATCAGTTTGAACGTGAGCAATCACCTATTAAGGGTTTGATTGGCCAGCGCGCAAGCCTCATTCCGCATCAGCTTTATATTGCACAAGAGGTCGGTAAGCGATTTGCGCCACGCGTATTACTCTCAGATGAAGTAGGCCTTGGTAAAACCATTGAAGCAGGGATGATTTTACATCAACAAATTATCAGTGGACGTGCCAGTCGTGTACTCATCGTAGTGCCGGAGAACTTGCAGCATCAGTGGTTAGTAGAAATGCTGCGCCGTTTTAATTTACACTTTTCAATTTTTGACGAAGAGCGTTGTGATGAAGCCTTTGCTGACTCACCAAATGTATTCGACACTGAACAGTTAGTACTCACTAGCCTTGAGTTTTTAACCAAGAAAAAACGCTGGTTTGAACAAGCCACCATGGCTGATTGGGATTTACTGATTGTTGATGAAGCGCATCATTTAAGTATTACTAACGGTAAACCAAGCACTGAATATCAACGTATGGCTGAGCTTAGCCAAGATATTCCAGGCTTAATATTACTAACTGCAACGCCGGATCAACTTGGTCACCGCAGCCACTTTGCGCGCCTGCAGTTACTCGATCCTGATCGCTTTTATGACTACGATGCCTTTGTTGCTGAAGAAAGTAACTATAAGCATGTGGCAGAGGCAGCCAACCAATTACTGCAAGAACAAGCGCTAGACGACAGCGCCAAAGCCACGCTAATTGAGCTATTAAAAGAAACCGACATCAGTAAGGTGCTTGAACAAGCGCAAAATGGCGATGCAGCCGCCCGTAAAGAAATTTTGGCGATGTTATTAGATCGCCATGGCACAGGCCGTATTTTATTTAGAAATAGCCGTAGCGGCATTGACGGCTACCCTAGTCGCAAACTACACGCCTACCCGATGGCGATGCCGAAACAATATAAAACGGCAATTTCAGTATTGGGCAATATGAGCGGCATTAAAAATGCAGAGCTTAGCGCGCAACGCGCCCTATTCCCTGAAAAAATATTCCAAGAGTTTGAAGGTGAAAGCGCTAGCTGGGGACAATTTGACCCTCGCGTAGAATGGTTGATCGACACCCTAAAAACCCTTAAACGCGAAAAAGTCCTGCTTATCTGTGCTAAAGCCGAAACCGCTATCAGCCTTGAGCAAATCTTGCGTGAACGCGAAGCGATTAAAGCCTCAGTGTTCCATGAAGGCATGACAATTATTGAGCGAGATCGCGCCGCCGCTTTCTTTGCTGATGAATACGACAATGCACAAATATTATTGTGCTCTGAAATTGGCTCAGAAGGTCGTAACTTCCAGTTTGCTCATCACTTAGTGTTATTTGATTTACCACTGAACCCAGATTTACTTGAGCAACGTATTGGTCGCCTTGACCGTATTGGTCAAACTCAAGACATCAATATCCATGTACCGTACTTTGAAAACAGCGCACAAGAAGTATTACTGCGTTGGTATAACGAAGGCTTAGATGCCTTTGAAACCACCTCTAGTACCGGGCAACTTTTGTATAAAGAGTTCAAAGATGAGCTGCTTGAGTTTATTGCCGCCCATAACTGTGATGAAGACGAGCTAGAGCCATTACTAGAGCAAGTAGCCGGTCAAAATGCCGTACTGCGTAAACAAATGGAAAGCGGCCGTGACCGTTTGCTTGAGTTACACTCATCAGGCCAAGGTGCAGCAGACTCGCTGGTTGTTGATATTGAAAAACTAGACAACCAGTTTGAACTACCAAGTTATATGATCAACGTGTTTGATACCTTTGGCGTTAGCCAAGAAGATAAAGGTGAAAACACTATAATCTTAAAACCGACTGAGCATATGCTAAATCCGTCATTTCCAAGTTTAAAAGACGACGGCATGACAGTCACATTTGACCGTGACACTGCATTAGCCCAAGAAGATGTGCATTTCATCAGCTGGGATCACCCTATGGTGCAAGGCACCTTAGACATGATTTGCGATGATGACTTTGGTACAGCTTCTGTAGCACTGCTTAAAAACAAAAAGTTACCGCCAGGCACCTTCTTTGTTGAGTTAATATACGTAGCAGCAGCCATGGCACCAAAAGCGCTGCAAGTGGGCCGCTTTTTGCCACCGACGCCAATTCGTATCTTGCTCGACAAAGCCAGCAACAACTTAGCTGATAATGTAGGATTTGATGGTTTTAACCAGCAGCTTTCTGCGGTAGGTCGCCAAACAGCGAGTAAACTTGCTGGCGCATTACAAAGTGCGATTCACCCGATGCTTAAAACTGCCCAAGAAATGGCGCAAACTAAGCTAGAAGTTATTAGAGCTGAAGCACTTGAGCAAATGCAACAATCACTCAGTGAAGAACAAGCACGTTTAGCGGCGCTGAAACAGATCAACCCTAATATCCGTGAAGAAGAACTGACCTTCTACGATAAGCAACGCACAGAGCTGACAAGTTATATCGGCAAAGCACAGTTGCAGTTAGATGCCATTCGCTTAATTGTGGTATCACATTGATTTGAGTTTTGAGTTGTAAGTTTAAAAAAGCGCGGTGTGTTAAGTTACACCGCGCTTTTTATTGCATTTGCGCGGGGTAAACCCGCGCCTACAAGATGTTGCCCATTCGTAGCAGCGATTTATATCGCGATTTTTCGAGCTACAACGCGGGGTAAACCCGCGCCTACGAGATATTGCACACCCCGTAGCAGCGATTTTATATCGCGATTTTTCGAGCTACAACGCGGGGTAAACCCGCACCTACAAAATATTACACATTCGTAGCAGCGATTTTATATCGCGACAGCGAGCCGTTCTGTGGCTGAATTTTATCTCGTACTTACATTTTACATTTGCGCGGGGTAAACCCGCGCCTACAAGGTATAACACATTCTTAGCAGCGATTTTATATCGTGACAAGAGCCGTTCCGGCTGAATTTTATCCCGTGCTTATATGTTGCATTTGCGCGGGGTTAACCTACGCCTACATCACCAAAATGCTAAGACTCAAACATAAACACAATCCCAATATGGATAATCAGCCACATTTTTAACCAAGCCCGCTCTTAGTGAATTCGCAATTATATAACGCGCACTCTTAACCAAATCATCTTCATCTCTAATTAAATGATCGTAATATCCTTTTTGCCATAATTTATAAATACCAAATTCACGGCATACAACTGCCGTTCGCCCTTTAAAGCAACGGATTGCTTGTGGTAAAAGATTGTTATTTAGCAACTGAAATTGCCAATGGATATGATTTGGCATAACAATAAGTGCATTAGATTTGAGGTATTTTTGTACTTCCAATAAGTGCATTAGATTTGAGGTATTTTTGTACTTCCAATAACTGCATTTGCTTTATAATTTGGCGATTAAAATCCAAACTTACAAAGTAATTACTGCGATTATGTGTAACGAGGGTAATTACATAAAAGTGATTTGATAAAGAAACCCGTCCCTTTCTTAAATTTTGCGATTTATACATCTACCAATCCTTGTAGGTAAAGTATAAATGTAGATCAAAATTCAAACGTTGTTAAATTTGCAGCTCATTTAACTTGATACTACGCGGGGTTAACCCGCGCCTACAAGGTATTGCAAATTCGTAGCAGCGATTTTATATCGCGACAGGAGCTGTTCCGTGGCTGAATTTTACCCCGTGCTTATATGTTGCATTTGCGCGGGGTAAACCCGCGCCTACAAGGTATTGCAAATTCGTAGCAGCGACTTTATATCGCGACCAGAGCGGTGCCGTGGCTGATTTTTATCCCGTGCTTATATTTTACATTTGCGCGGGGTAAACCCGCGCCTACAAGGTATTGCAAATTCGTAGCAGCGATTTTATATCGCGACAGGAGCTGTTCCGTGGCTTATTTTGTCCCGTACTTACATTTGCGCGGGGTAAACCCGCGCCTACGCTGGTCGGCCTTTGTTGCGTTTGCCTAATAAATACGCATCGCGGAATTTCATAAAATGCTGCTCAAGCTTTGTTGCGGCATCAGCCTCGCCTGCCAGTGCTAACACCATAATTGCCACTTCTGCGGTGCCAAGTTGGTGTGCGTGAGGGGCTACACGTAAGCGATAATCTGAGAGCTTTTCTGCAGTGATCGACAGCACGGGTAAATTATCGAGATAAGGGCTTTTGCGGATCATTTTTTTCGCTTCACGCCAGGTGCCATCTAAAAAGATAAATAAAGGGCGTTTATTAGGCTGGTGTTGTACATCAGTAATAACGCGTGCGGTATCTTCAACATCTGTAGCAGGAAAGATCAACATAGGCTGATATTGTGGATCGCTCAATAAAGCTAATAGTTTCTCGTCAGGATCAGTCCTGTCCCAGCGAAAAGCATGATTATCAGGAATGATTTCAGCAATTAAACGCCCTGTATTAGAGGGTTTAAAACTCTCGTTGTGGTACATCAGTAAGCATACCGCCGCCTGACTATCAGCCTGCTCCACACCGTCACAAATACAATAATGTTTTGCAATTAAGCATCGCTCACAGCGATCCATTTTACCGCCACGAGCATTAAACTCACGGCGAGATTCACTAATTTGCTGGGCACGCAAAGTAAGTACTGAATTAGCAGAGCGGTTAGTCACAAGGTTTGTCACCTAAAAAAGTACCTAAAAATTGTTCGGCGCGTATTGTAGCACATTCGCGCGGGGTAAACCCGCGCCTACAAAACAAAAAACCCAAGCCGGGGCTTGGGTTTTTAAACAATTAACTAAAAGAATTACTTCTTCTTTTTAACTGCTTTTTTGTTTGGTAAATCAGTGATCGAACCTTCAAAGATTTCAGCTGCAAGGCCAATTGATTCGTTCAATGTTGGGTGAGCGTGAATTGTAAGCGCTAAGTCTTCGCCATCTGCGCCCATTTCAACTGCTAAGCCGATTTCGCCAAGCATTTCGCCTGCGTTGATACCAACCATAGCGCCACCGATAACACGGCCACTGTCTTTATCAAAGATAAGCTTAGTTTGACCTTCAGTACGGGCAGATGCAATTGCACGACCTGATGCAGCCCATGGGAATACCGCTGTTTCGATGCTTAAGCCTTGCTCTTTTGCTTCTTTCTCAGTTACGCCAACCCAAGCGATTTCTGGATCAGTATAGGCGATTGAAGGAATGCATTTAGGGTCAAAGAAATGTTTTTGACCAGAGATAACTTCAGCTGCAACGTGTGCTTCGTGAACCGCTTTGTGCGCAAGCATAGGTTGACCAACAATGTCACCAATCGCGAAGATGTGATTAACGTTTGTTTTAAGTTGCTTATCAACATTGATAAAGCCACGCTCATCAACGTTAACGCCCGCTTTGTCTGCATCAAGTAGTTTACCGTTTGGTGTACGACCAACAGCAACAAGTACTTTGTCATAACGTACAGGTTCAGCCGGTGCATTTTTACCTTCAAACGTTACGTATAGGCCGTCGTCTTTTGCTTCAACGCCAGTTACTTTAGTAGAAAGCATTACGTTGAACTTTTTGCTCACGTATTTTTGGTAAATCTTGATAACGTCTTTATCAGCCGCTGGTACTAGTTGGTCAGCAAATTCAACTACGTCGATTGCAGAACCTAGTGCACGGTACACAGTGCCCATCTCAAGACCGATGATACCACCACCTAATACAAGTAGTTTCTCTGGTACGTCTTTAAGCTCAAGCGCGCCAGTTGAGTCAATTACACGGTCATCTTCAGGGATGAAAGGTAAGTTAACTGGTTGCGAGCCTGCTGCGATAATTGCATTATCAAAGGTAATTGTTGTTTTACCATCTGCGCCTTCAACATCAAGAGTGTTGTTGCCAGTGAATTTACCGTAACCGTAAACCACTTTAACTTTACGCATTTTAGCCATGCCGTCTAGGCCGCCAGTTAACTGACCAATTACAGACTCTTTCCATGAACGGATTTTGTCTAAGTCAATTTGTGGTGCGCCAAAAGTAACACCATGAGACGACATTTCAGCTGCGTCATCAATTACTTTAGCTACGTGTAAAAGTGCTTTTGAAGGGATACAACCCACATTAAGACATACACCGCCTAATGTGTCGCGAGATTCTACTAATGTAACTTCTAAGCCCAAGTCAGCAGCACGGAAAGCCGCAGAATAACCACCAGGACCACCGCCTAATATAACAACTTGAGTTTTTAATTCGTTGCTCATGCTTTTACCTTAATTGTTTGAACGGGACACTGCCCTAAAGTTTAACTGCCATGTTTCTGCATGGGCAGAAAGCCAGAGCAGATCAAAAATTTATGCAAAATATACCAGTAGTGTATCATTGCAAATGGTAAAAATCCCAGCTAAAAACAACTGGCTGGGATTTGATTCTATTTATTTAACTAGATGCATCAATTAGTGCATTACATTACTAACTGGCGTATATCGCTCATGTAACTTGCAAGCGTTACAGTAAAGCGTGCCGCTAGTGCACCGTCAATCACCCTATGGTCGTATGACATAGAAAGTGGAACCATCAGTTTAGGCTCAAACTCTTTGCCATTCCATTTCGGTTTCATTTCAGATTTAGAGACACCTAAAATAGCAACCTCTGGCGCGTTAACGATTGGCGTAAATGCCGTACCACCGATACCACCTAAGCTTGAAATAGTAAAACAGCCACCTTGCATATCAGACGAGGTTAGTTTGCCGTCACGCGCTTTAACTGATACTTCCATCAATTCACGTGATAATTCAATGATGCCTTTTTTATCAACATCTTTAAATACGGGAACAACTAAACCATTTGGCGTATCAACCGCAACACCGATATTGATGTACTTTTTAAGGATTAAGCTTTCACCATCTGCAGATAGCGACGAGTTAAATGTAGGGAACTCAGCGAGCGCTTTTGCCGCTGCTTTCATTACAAATACCAGTGGCGTAATTTTAACGCCGAGCTTTTTCTTTTCTGCCAGAGCATTTTGCTCTTTGCGGAACTCTTCAAGCGTTGTGATATCAGCTTCATCAAACTGGGTAACGTGAGGGATTTGCACCCAGTTACGGTGTAAGTTTTTACCTGATAGCTTTTGAATGCGAGATAGTTTCTTCTCTTCGATTTCACCAAATTTAGCAAAATCAACTTTTGGCCATGGAATTAAACCAAGTTCACCACCACCTGCATTGCCGTTACCAGCTGAAAGCTGACCAGACTCAACTTGCTTAACTAAGTTCTTCACATAGTTTTGCACGTCTTCTTTAACAACACGGTTTTTACGGCCAGAGCCTTTAACATTCGCAAGGTTAATACCAAACTCACGGGCTAAACGGCGCACAACTGGCGATGCGTGAGCATATGCACTGTTGTTCTCAAAGCTTTCATTGCTGGCTTTTGCCGGTGCTGCTTGTGGCGCTGGTGCCGACTCTGCTTTTGCTGCTGGTGCAGATTCAGAAGCCGTTTTTTCAGCGGTAGCTGCAGGTGCACTGCCTTGCACTTCAAATACAAAGATAAGTGAACCGGTCGATACTTTATCGCCCGCAGCAACTTTAATCTCTTTAACAGTACCGGCAAATGGTGCTGGTACTTCCATTGCCGCTTTGTCGCCTTCAACGTTTAAGATTGACTGATCTTCAGTAACCTTATCGCCTACTGCAACCATCACTTCAGTGACTTCAACCTCATCACCGCCGATATCAGGCACGTTTACTTCTTTAGTGCTTAGCGCTGAACTTTGTGCCGGCGCAGACTCTTGAGCTGGCGCTGTTTCTGCTTTCGCAGCTGCAGGCTCACTACCAGCCACTTCAAAAACAAACACTAAAGAGCCTGTTTTTACTTTATCGCCAGCGGCAACTTTAATTTCTTTAACAGTACCTGCAAACGGCGCTGGTACTTCCATTGCCGCTTTGTCGCCTTCAACGTTTAAGATAGATTGTTCTTCTGAAACGGTGTCGCCAACAGCAACCATGATTTCCGTTACTTCAACTTCATCATCGCCGATATCTGGTACGGTGACTTCTTTAGTTGTTGAACCAGAAGACGCAGCTGGTGCTGCATCTTCAGATTTAGCCGAAGCTTCCGGCGCTTTTTCTTCGCCAGCGCTTTCGCCTTCAAATAAAAATACTAAAGAGCCCGTAGTAACCGTGTCACCCACGTTTACTTTGATTTCTTTTACAGTACCGGCTTGTGCCGCAGGTACTTCCATTGAGGCTTTATCACCCTCAACAGTTAGTAATGATTGGTCAACGTCAACTTTGTCACCAACGCTCACTAGAATTTCGGTTACTTCGACTTCATCGCCACCGATATCTGGTACTTTAATTTCAATACTCATTGCAAACCTCTTATGCGTACAGTGGATTAAGTTTGTTAGTGTCGATGTTGAACTTTTTAAGTGCTTCAACCACAACTGACTTCTCAACTTCACCACGTTTAGCAAGTTCAGATAACGTCGCAACTACTACGTAGCTGGCGTTAACTTCAAAGTGACGACGAAGGTTTTCACGGCTATCAGAACGACCGTAACCATCGGTACCTAATACTTTGTAGTTGCTGCTTGGAATGAATGAACGCGCTTGTTCTGCGTAGTTTTTCATGTAATCCGTTGCGGCAACAGTCACTGAGTCATTTAATACACTGGTGATGTAGGCAGTCTTCTGCTCGCTTTCTGGGTTAAGCATATTGAAACGCTCAGCATCTTGCCCTTCACGAGTTAATTCGTTAAACGACGTTACCGAGTAAACATCAGATGCAATACCGTAATCATCACTTAAGATGGCAGCAGCTTTACGCACTTCAGTCATGATAGTGCCTGAGCTTAGTAGTTGTGCGTTGGCTTTTTTGCCTGCGTAGCTTTCAAGCTTATAAATACCTTTACGAATACCTTCTTCAGCACCTTCTGGCATAGCAGGTTGTGCATAGTTTTCGTTCATAAGCGTTAGGTAGTAGTAAATGTTTTCTTGCTCTTCACCGTACATACGACGAATACCATCTTGAACAATAACCGCTACTTCGTAAGCGTATGTTGGATCGTAAGAGATACAGTTAGGTACTGTGTTTGCAAGAATATGGCTGTGACCATCTTCGTGCTGTAGGCCTTCACCGTTTAATGTTGTACGACCAGCAGTAGCACCTAGTAAGAAACCACGTGCTTGTTGATCACCCGCCATCCATGCCATGTCGCCAACACGTTGGAAACCGAACATTGAATAGTAGATATAAAATGGGATCATTGGTAAATCGTTAGTGCTGTATGATGTTGCCGCAGCAACCCACGATGACATTGCACCTAACTCGTTGATACCTTCTTGCAATACTTGACCTGATGTTGCTTCTTTGTAGTAAGAAACGATATCGCGGTCTTGCGGCGTATAGTTTTGGCCATGTGGATTATAAATACCAATTTGACGGAATAAACCTTCCATACCAAAAGTACGCGCTTCATCGGCAATAATTGGTACGATATTTTTACCAATACCTTTATCTTTCAATAAGATATTAAGTGCACGAACAAAACCCATAGTGGTAGAGATATCACGCTTTTGCTCTTCAAGTAGTGGCTTGAACGCGTCTACTTCTGGCAGTACTAACTTTTCAGTAAAGTTAGGAATACGTTTTGGCGTATAACCTTTAAGTGCATCACGGCGAGCATGTAAGTACTTGTGCTCAGCCGAACCATCTTCAAGTGTTAAATAAGGTAGTTCTGCAAGTTGCTCTTCAGATACTAAATCATCAAGACCTAAACGTGAACGTAAATGGGCAACGTGTGACATGTCCATTTTTTTCACTTGGTGAGCAATATTCTTACCTTCAGCCGCTTCACCCATACCGTAACCTTTTACAGTTTTAGCTAGGATAACTGTTGGGCGACCTTTGGTCTCTTCTGCTTTTTTGAATGCAGCGAATAATTTTGATGGTTCATGACCACCACGCTTAAGCGCGAAGATTTCGTCATCTGTCATATCAGCAACAAGTGCTGCTGTTTCAGGGTAACGACCAAAGAAATGTTCACGTACGTACGCGCCATTTTTAGCTTTATAAGTTTGGTAATCGCCATCGACTGTTTCGTTCATCAATTGCAATAACTTACCCGTGGTGTCTTTAGCTAGTAGGATATCCCAGCCGCTGCCCCACACTAGCTTGATCACATTCCAGCCAGCGCCTTTAAATAGACCTTCAAGCTCTTGAATGATTTTACCATTCCCCATTACTGGGCCGTCTAGGCGCTGTAAGTTACAGTTAATTAAGTAACAAAGGTTGTCTAGTTTTTCACGAGCAGCAAAAGAAATAGCGCCACGCGATTCTGGCTCATCCATTTCGCCGTCGCCTAAAAACGCGTATACACGTTGGTTTTTAGTGTCTTTTAAGCCACGACCATCTAGGTACTTTAAGAAGCGCGCTTGATAAATAGACGCGATAGGACCAAGACCCATAGATACCGTAGGGAACTGCCAGAATTCAGGCATTAATTTAGGGTGTGGGTAAGATGGTAAACCTTCGCCATCAACTTCTTGACGGAAGTTATCAAGCTGCGCAGCAGATAAACGACCTTCAACAAATGCACGTGCATAAATACCCGGAGAGATATGACCTTGATAATAAACTAAGTCACCGCCGTCTACGTCATTTGGTGCTTTGAAGAAATGGTTAAAACATACTTCATAAAACGCCGCTGATGACTGGTAAGACGCCATATGGCCGCCTAGGTCGAGGTCTTTTTTCGAAGCACGCAATACAATCATGATTGCGTTCCAACGAATAATAGAACGAATACGGCGCTCAAGGTTTACGTCCCCAGGGTATGCAGGCTCTTGATCTACCGGGATCGTATTAACGTAGTTTGTGCTGATACCTGTAGGCATATCAACACCGTCTAAACGGGCTTGCTCTAATACTTGCTCAAGTAAAAACTGAGCACGTTCAACACCTTCTTCGCGCACAACTGATTCAAGAGCTTGTAACCACTCTTGTGTTTCTAGCGCGTCTACGTCAATTTTATTGACTTCAGACATATGGAGGTTTCCTTATGTTTAAAATACGAATGTTCTTAATTAGTACTGTGGTAATCATTATTGCCATGTGCAGTACTTGCTTAAATTATTGATTTTTTACTGTGTTTGCTAATTTTGTTTGGTGCGCCTTAAACTACGTTCAATTCGCGAATGCTCTTTACCTGCTTCCAATAACGCTTCTTCAATGAAAGCTAAGTGAGCATTACTGGCAAGTCGCGCCTGCTCGGGATTCCCTTCAATCACTGCATCCATTAATAAACGGCGATGCTCAGCTAAGCGCGAACTAATATGCGGCTTTTCTAACAATACCGTTAAATTTTGTAAAACATTTTGCTCTAGCAATGCCCGCATACCACGCACTAAATGCAACAGCACCACGTTATGCGAAGCTTCTGCAACACAAAAGTGAAAGGCGTTAATTGCTTTGGCTTTTTGCTGTAAATTATCATTCGCTACGGCAATACTATCAAAACTCTGTTTCACTTTAGCAAAGTCAGTAGTCGTGCCACGAAGCGCAGCATAATAAGCTGCAATCCCTTCTAATGCATGACGAAACTCTAATAAATCAAATTGTGATTCAGGATGCTTACTGATCAAGTCAAATAACGGATCAGTAAGCCCTTCTTCGAGCTGATTTTTTACGAATGTCCCGCCACCTTGGCGACGTGTTACTAAACCTTTTGCCTCTAGCTTTTGAATGGCTTCACGTAATGAAGGGCGCGACACTTCAAATTGCTTGGCTAATTCACGCTCTGGCGGCAGTTTTTCACCGGGAGCTAATGAGCCCTCAAGAATCATATTCTCAAGTTGCTGTAAAATAACATCCGATAGTTTTGCTGCTTTAATCTTTAAAGACATTAATCAACGTCCGCATTGTAGTGGGAATATAGCCTGAATAATTCAAGTTTATACCCATAGTCTAGACCAAAAGGTAAATTGGTCATACCAAATTTGAGCCATACGTTACCAAAAAGCAAGTTTGCTGTCAATTTCGCTGCGATGCACCTTAAAAAACACCCTAACGTATTTTGCACAAAGATCAAACAGTATGAGATAAAGCCAGAGTTTGGGAAGGGTTTTCACAGAAAAAACAAATGGTCTGACCAGATGGTTGCATCTCTAAAGTGCGGCGTCTCTGAACTTCTTTGTCGAATTTATAATTGCGCGGGGTAAACCCGCGCCTACGTAACCTAGCACCTGTTTATTTACGCTAATCCACCAAACAAAGTAAGCAAGGCAATTAACACTAAATAAAACAATACATTTCGTTTTACAAGCTTCATCATACAAGTTGCTTCATACGCGCAACCAAAATGTTGCTGTTCTATCTGCTCTGCGGCAAGCGCGGTATTAGTAACCACTTTACGGTTACTCACTGTAAAATCGAGTGCATAATGCAGCCAGCAACTGGTGCCTTTATTAAAGTTACCTATTACTAGATAACCAAAGCTGGCGATTCTGGCTGGTAACCAATCAAGCCAAAATAATAATGAATGAATAAGTTTAAAACGTTTGGCATACACAACTTTATGGTCGTTCTGCACTAAATCAGCAAAAGTACGTACTAATGCATACAAGGTCGCGCCAGGTACGCCTAATATTACAAACCAAAAAATAACTGCACAATAAAAACGAAAGTTTACCCAAGCCAACGTTTGTCCAAAGGTTTCACCGCCTTTTTGCTCTTCCGTTTTATTTTGCCCCATTTGCAGTGCATATAAGGTTGCAGCTTGCTGATCATCACGAGTTAACGCATTTAAATAAGACTTATATAAAGCACGTTGTTTAGCACAGCCAAAGCAAATCAGCAGCACAACCACATTAATAGCTAACTGCCATAATACAAAATCAGATAAGGTAAAAATAACCGCCACAAGTAATACCGGCAAACACAGCCAAATTATAAATCCCGCAGGCGAATTGAATAAACCTTGCTCGCCAAGCTGTTTTTTGGAACGTGTTAAATAGCCTTGCGCGTAATAGCTTATTTGCCAGTAATCAGATCGGGCACCTAAACGCTCTAATATTAGAGCTATTATTATAGAAATTAAGATCATACTTTTCTGTTTCCAAATTGGCGCTAGTTAAAGCTGATTAAAATATTGTTATAGTGCAGCAAAATAATGATTCCAATCAAAACTGTCACCTGGGTCTGTTTTTCGACCTGGTGCAATGTGGCAATGGCCAACAATACGCTCGCGTGTGATAGCTGAATATTTATTAGTCAATGCGTTAGTTAAGGATTGTAATGCATTATATTGATTTTGGGTATATGGCGTTGTGTCAGTTCCTTCAAGCTCAATACCAACACTAAAATCATTACACTGACTACGCCCTAAAAATTCAGAGCGCCCTGCATGCCAAGCACGTTTACTAAAAGGCACGTATTGCACTATTTCACCCGTGCGTTTAATAAAGCAATGGGCTGAAACTCTCAGCCCCTTTAAATCAGCAAAGCTAGGGTGTGCTTGGCAATCAATACATCCCATAAACAAATCATCCACAAACGGCGTGGCAAACTGCCCTGCAGGCAAGGAAATATTATGAATCACTAATAAAGATATTTCCTCAGCTAGTGGGCGCTCATCAAAATGCGTACTTGGTCGCTGGATAGCGGTACTAACGACACCAAAAGAGTTTATTTTCATTGTTTATTCATAACGGCCTGTAAATAAATGCATAGTCAGATGCTAATAGATTTTTAAATAGAATAATAGCAAAGCTTTAATTGCGCGGGGTAAACCCGCGCCTACGTATTGGTCGCAGCAAGTTTACCTCGCGACTGTTTTTACATTTACACAGACACACTATTTCACCGCAGAGCCCACCAAAGCGCTTTGTTACACCGAGAAGAAAAAATGCCACGTGCGACAAGCGGGGAACCACGAATATGCCCTAGCATCTAGCCACTTCCAAAAACCTAGAACCTCACTCTCTAGAACCTAATCAAACTTATAGTTTCAGCCTTCTCTTTCACTTTCAAACCATGTAAAATTTGAACAATTTCCTAATTATAATGAGCTTTTATAATGTCTATCCCACACAGCCTTTTAAGCCAATTGGTTAAACTTGCCCTTGATGAAGATTTAAATTACCAAACAGCCGAACAAGGCGACATCACAGCGCAACTAATTCCAGCGACGCAGCACGCTAATGCCAAAGTGATCACCCGTGAAGATTGCGTGTTTTGCGGTAAAGACATTATCTTAGAAGTGTTCAAACAAGTTGACCCGAATGTGGAAGTTAATGTGCTGATAAATGATGGTGAGACTGTTAAAGCTAACGATACCTTATTTACAGCAATAGGTTCTGCCCGCGCTATTTTAACAGCTGAACGTACCGCACTTAATTTTGTACAAACCTTGTCAGGTACAGCAACCACTACAGCGCATTATGTAAAAGAGCTCAGTGGCACCAACACCCAACTACTCGATACCCGTAAAACCATTCCGGGCCTACGTGCATTACAAAAGTACGCAGTCAAATGTGGCGGTGGCGCAAATCATCGCATTGGCTTATTTGATGCGTTTTTGATTAAAGAAAACCACATTGCCGCCTGCGGTGGCATCGATAAAGCCGTAGCGCAAGCAAAACTTAATCATCCAACTAAACCAGTAGAAGTAGAAGTCGAATCACTTATTGAGCTAGATCAAGCCATTACAGCCGGTGCTGATATTATAATGCTGGATAACTTTAGCGTTGAGCAAATTCAACAAGCTGTGATACTGACCGATAGGCGCGCAAAATTAGAAGTGTCGGGTAATATGACCCTTGCGACACTGCGCACCTACTCACAGGCCGGGGTTGATTTTATATCCAGCGGTGCACTTACAAAAAATTTACAATCGATCGATTTATCAATGCGTTTTGAATGACTATAAAACCAAAAAATAAATATTATGCAATCCTAACTCATTGACAAGCTGGCGAAGACAGCATTAAATAAGCCGAAAGGCTTACAAAACATAACAAACTGTTAAAATTAGTGCTTTATATAATACAAAACAGTGTTATTGTAAGCTTCTTGGATTAATTAACTAATTTAAACCAAGCCTAAATAACTACTTTTAAATTTTCGTGCACCGCACGGCTAATTTGATGAAAGCTAAGAGCAAAATAAGCCACATTGAAATTAAGTTGTGAGTGAAGAAAGTTTTTATAATTCGATAAAATGCAGCTAAAGCAGCTACCAATAAGTAGCTTTAGTGCTAAAGTTGTTATAATGGATTGATTTTAATAGATGCTAAAACCTATCATGCATTCTTTAGCTAGGTTAGGGGTTAGTAGTTTAACGATTTTAAAAAAAACGTAAGATAAAGCAGTTACAGTAGCTAACGTGAACACATACTTTGCTAACATAATTAATTTAGCTTACAGAAAATACTATCCTTTAGGAGAGGAATATGGAAAAAATGACACAACAAAATCAAAAGGGTTTTACCCTAATTGAATTAATGATTGTAGTAGCAATCATCGGTATTTTGGCAGCAGTCGCGTTACCTGCCTATCAAGATTATACTACTCGTGCGAAAATGAGTGAAGTTGTTACTTTTGCTGGCTCAGCTAAAACAGCAGTTAGTGAATGCGCAATCACAACAGGAGACACAACACTTGCCGCATGTAACAGTAATTCAAAAGTAGGATTGGATCCTACTGCAACTAACATATCTTCTACTTATGTAGAATCAGTAACAGTTGGAACTGGTGGTGTCGTTACTGCAGCAATCCAGGGTACCTCTGTTACGGCACTTGATGGTGGTTCACTTACATTCACGCCTACAGCAACTAGTGGAAGTGTCAGCTGGAAGTGCGAAATAAGCGCAGCAACGTTAAACAAATATGTGCCACAAAACTGCCGTAAAAGCTAATTAGTTTTTATTCAAAGAGAGGAGCTCTTAGCAAGGAGCTCCTCAATCTATCAATATGATAAAAAAAACATCTCATACAATAACTCCCTCTGTATTTTTAATTTTCTGTTTAATTCCATTTATTGATGAATATTTTTTTGGTTTATTTAATGAAAAAAGAGTCTTCCAGTCTATACTACTTATTTTATGTTCCTTACTTTATTTTCATTCATTCAAGTTAGAAAAGAGATCTAATCTGATATTGATTTTAGTTCTATTCATTGGTTTAATCAGCACGTTATTAAGTAACAATCTATTATATTCAAGCTTAAGCTATCTTCACGCTACAATGCTAATAAGCCTTGTTTTTTTAGGTTATAAAATAAAAGATAATAACTCTATTTTATTTTATACGATATTTTTCTCTAACGTATTTTTAGTATCTTATTCATTACTTAATTATTCTTTTTTTATTCTATCAAGTGAAGCGCCATTTCCTGATGGCGTTTTATATGGTTTCTATAACATTCGATTTTTTAATCAATTTCAAGTCCTAAGCATACCCTTTGTCATCTATTTTCTTTCACACTCTAAGTTACATAGAGTTGCCAAAATCACTCTGGCTTTAAATTTATTTTTGTTACTTTTCAGTAGTGCTCGAGGTGCTTCAATAGCAATATTGGTGACAACATTAATTTACTGCTATTTCATAAATAAAAGTATGATAAAAGAACTGTTCTTTTGTCTATTAGGTGCTATTTTATTGTTTTTAATTCACTATTTTTACCTTGATATTTACTACTCAGCTGAATATATAATAAGAACTGGCAGTTCAAAAAGATACGAGCTATGGCTAGAAGTAATCAACAATATAAACTTTAAAACACTACTTATTGGTAATGGCCCAGGTGGATATAAGTCAGAAACTTTCGATTTTGGCCACCCCCATAATAGCTTCCTTCAAATTCTGAATAGCTGGGGAGCAATTGTTTTATCTATTTTTGTTTTTTTTATATACAAATTAATTAATCACTCACTAGCCTTCATTAAGAAAAACAAGGATAACAATGAGTTTTTAACCTGTTTCACTTCATTCATGAGCTTACTAATTTACTCACTAGTCAGCGGCGTGATAGTCATGCCAATTTCGCAGACTTTTTTATTTGTTTTAGTTGGGATTTTACTTGGGTATTTAGGTTATAATCTATTTGAAAGAAAAAATAACACACATAAAAAAATAGCACTAATTATTACATTCACAATATCTTTACTTTACGCGGCATTAGTTATACTGAGCTACAGCTGTTTAGACCCTAAACCATACGGCCCTAGCTTTTGGTCTAACGGACAATTATCTTTTGAAAATTGTAAACTTACTTACTTCGAGGATTAATAATGGCAAAGCAACCGGACAAAAAAGGATTTGATACTTTTGAATGGGTCGGCGTGAGTGCTCGCGGGAAGCGCCTTGAAGGCGAAATGACAGGCGCAAGTATAGCTTTAGTCAAAGCCCAATTACGTAAACAAGGTATCACCCCCTCAAAAGTAAAACGTAAAGCAAAACCGCTGTTTGGTATTCAAAATATTCAAAAAATAACCCCCAAAGATATTGCGTTAGTTACGCGGCAAATTGCCACTATGCTAATGGCGGGCGTGCCCCTTATCCAATCAATTGAAATGATTGGCACTGGCTCGACTAATAAAAGCGTTACTAAGCTAATGGAGACCATTGGCGATGAAGTAAAAGCTGGTGGTACTTTATCTAACGCACTGCGTAAACACCCTCGTTATTTTGATGACTTATATTGTGATTTAGTTGCCTCTGGTGAACAATCGGGTGCGCTGGATAAAATATTCGACCGTGTTGCTCTTTATAAAGAAAAGTCCGAAGCGCTAAAGTCAAAAATTAAAAAAGCGATGTTCTATCCCATTGCTGTATTGGTCGTGGCTTTAATTGTTACTTCTATCCTACTTATTTTTGTTGTGCCACAGTTCCAAGATATTTTTGCCGGCTTTGGAGCAGAACTCCCTGTCTTTACTTTAATGGTGATTGGTATATCTGAGTTTATGCAAGAGTATTGGTGGATAATGCTCATTGCAGTCGTTGGCTTTGGCTGGGCTTACAAAGAAGCACTGCTAAAAAGTAAAAAACTACGCGATGCTAACGACCATGCTATTTTGAAGCTCCCAGTAATTGGTATGATTTTAAATAAAGCGGCGGTGGCGCGCTATGCCCGTACGCTTTCGACCACTTTTGCAGCAGGTGTTCCTTTAGTTGATGCATTGGATTCTGCTGCTGGGGCTTCTGGTAATGCGGTTTATCGTTATGCTATTTTAGATATCAAAGCTGAGGTAAGCTCTGGTAATCAAATGAACTGGGCAATGCGTAATTCTAAAATATTCCCCGATATGGTGATCCAAATGGTCGCCATTGGTGAAGAGTCAGGCTCTTTAGATGGCATGCTAGCAAAAGTCGCCACTATTTATGAGCAAGAAGTTGATGATGCGGTAGATGGTCTATCAAGCTTATTAGAGCCGCTTATTATGGCGGTGCTCGGCGTGTTAGTTGGTGGTTTGATCATTGCTATGTACTTACCTATTTTCCAACTTGGGTCGGTTATATAAAAGCTGTAAGCTGTAAGCTGTAAGCTGTAAGCTGTAAGCTGTAAGCTGTAAGCTGTAAGCAAAAATGTTCCTAATTTATATTAAGCAATACAACATTTTTTTATTTAAGTGATTTATTCACCACGGCGATTAAGAGACGCTGTGCTTTAGAGAAGTAATTGTAAACATAGGTTCTAGGAAGTGGCTAGGGTGTATTCGAAGCCCGTGGCGCTTTTCTCATTTGCTCTCATTCTACTCTTTGTGCAGAAAGGTTTTTGATTGTGGACATTACTTGTAGGCGAGTGGCTTGCCACCGCGAAAATAATTTCATTGTCGCGAGGTAAACTCGCTGCTACCAATGCGTAGTCGCGGGTTTACCCCGCGCAATAGATTAAAGTTCTGTCAGTGATTAATTCACCACCGAGAACACAGAGAAGAAATCAAAGATTTTTTACTTTGGTTTCTCTGTATAGCGCACAGCGCCTTTATGCCCTCAGTGGTAAAATAGTTTTATCGGTGTAAATGTATAAACAGTCGCGTGGTAAACTCGCTGCGATATAAACGTAAGCGTGTGCTTTTAGTATTTTTTAGGTTTTAGGTTTTAGGTTTTAGCGAATGCAAAATTTCTTTCTTGATATAATCACAGTAATGCAAAGCCAATTATGGTTTTATTTACTCACTGTTGGCTTAGTGAGCCTGTGTATTGGCAGTTTTTTGAATGTAGTTATTTACCGGCTGCCGATAATGATGCAGCGTGAATGGCAAACAGAATGCCGTGTTTTACTGGCTGACGATTTAAAACCTACAAAAGCTGATAATACAGAAGCTGAATTAAATCTAGTAAAGCCCAACTCGACCTGCCCAAAATGCAAAACGGCCATTAAGCCTTGGCAAAACATTCCTGTTATTAGCTGGTTATTGCTAAAAGGTCGCTGCGCCAGTTGCAGTAACCCAATCTCAGTACGATACCCAATTGTTGAAATGCTTACTGCTATTTTAAGTTTAATAGTGGCCTACACTTTTGGCGCGACTGAGCAATCACTACTATATATTTTAATTACTTGGCTGCTTGTTACCCTGACCTTTATTGATATTGACCATATGCTGCTACCCGATCAACTCACCTTACCTTTACTCTGGCTAGCATTAATTGCCTCGGTAATGGGCATCACTATCTTACCTACTGATGCGATTATTGGTGCAGCTTGTGGTTACTTAAGCCTTTGGAGCGTATTTTGGCTGTTTAAACTGATCACCGGGAAAGAAGGTATGGGCTACGGTGATTTTAAATTACTGGCGGTATTTGGCGCATTGCTTGGCTGGCAATCATTACTCACCATTGTTTTATTATCAAGTGTAGTGGGCGCTATTATTGGTATCGCATTATTGAGTATTCAAGGCAAAGATAAAGCCACGCCAATTCCATTTGGGCCTTATTTAGCCATTGCCGGTTGGGTTACTTTGTTATGGGGCACACAAATCCAAGTATTTTATTTTAATTTGTTAGGTTATTAATATGAATGCATCCACTCATAAACCGATGAAAAATTGGGTGCTGGGCTTAACCGGCGGTATTGGTTGCGGAAAAAGCGCCGTTAGCGCCATGTTTGAAAAACTCGCTATTACCGTGGTTGATGCAGACATTATTGCACGCCAAGTAGTCAAACCGCATAGCCCTGGTTTAGCTGCTATTAGGGAGCATTTTGGTGCCCCAGTGCTAAACCCCGACGGCAGTTTAAACCGGGCGCAATTACGTGAGATTATTTTTGCTGATACAGCGCAAAAAAATTGGCTTAATAATTTGCTACACCCACTGATCCGTGAAAAAACCCTTACTGATTTACACTCTGCAAACAGCGCATATGTGGTGCTCGTTGCGCCACTGTTATTTGAAAATGCTCTTGAGCAATATTGTGCTCGCACTTTAGTGATTGACGTTCCTGTAGAAATACAACTCAAACGCACTATTGCCCGAGATAATATTAACGAGCAACAAGCGCTCAGTATTATTACCGCACAAATGTCGCGCGAAGATAAATTAAACCGAGCTGACGATGTGATTGATAACAACCGCGCTTTGTATTTAGTTGAGCCAGATATAGTGCAACTGCATCAAAACTACTTACAACAAGCGGCTAAATTTAACTCATAAAGACGATAACTGTTGTGATAAACAAAAACTTTTTAGCTTTTTGTTGTCAAATTATCTTAAATCGACAAGACTGATGTTATACCTTTCTTTTTTCTGATAAATTGCTGGCTATGAAAGGGTCTAACCAAGGTGCGCAATGAATATTAATTCACCATTACTTAGAAAGTTTATTACGCTTGGCCGTATTGACGCTGAAACGGTTAAATTAAAGCAACGTGAGTATGCCTCAACCGCAGAGCTAATAGCTAAATGCAGCGGTATTGACGGCCATGAGCTTGCCGAGCAATGCATTGACTTATTCCGAGTGCCTTATTTTGATATACGTGAGTTTGATGTCGAGCTGATCCCAAAAGAGCTTGTTAAAGAAAAGCTGATCAAAGATCACCATATTCTACCTTTAGTTAAAAAAGGCCGTAAACTTTATATTGCCGCGTCTGATCCTACCGATTACGGTGCTTTTGAAAACTTTGAATTTAGTACCGGACTTGCCTGTGAGGTAGTCGTGGTTGATTATCGCCAGCTTGAAGTCAAAATAGATCAACTACTTGATGCCTCAGGCAGTTTGCATTTAAGTGATGAAGAATTTAAAGAGTTTAGCGATCTAGATACCGAAAGTCCTCGAGAACAACAAAATAACGGTGAAGACGAAAAAGACGATGCCCCAATTATTGTCTACATCAATAAAATTTTGATGGATGCAATAAAAAAAGGCGCGTCGGATCTACACTTTGAACCTTACGAACATAAATACCGCGTACGTTTTCGTATCGATGGTATTTTGCATGAAATGGCCAGCCCGCCGAACAGCTTAGCCACGCGCTTATCTGCGCGTATAAAAGTTATGGCGCGCTTAGATATTGCCGAAAAACGAAAACCACAAGATGGCCGTATCAAACTAAAAATTACCGAACGTAAAAGTATCGATTTCCGGGTAAGTACGCTGCCGACCTTATGGGGCGAGAAAATAGTAATGCGTATCCTTGATTCCTCCAGTGCCATGCTGGGCATTGATGTACTGGGTTATGAACCTGAGCAGAAAAAGCTCTATATGGATGCTCTGCAACAACCGCAAGGCATGATTTTAGTTACTGGCCCTACCGGCTCGGGTAAAACAGTATCACTTTACACTGGTTTAAATATTCTTAACCAACCAGAGCGTAATATCAGCACTGCAGAAGATCCGGTTGAAATTAACCTTGAAGGTATCAACCAAGTACAAATTAACCCGCGCGCAGAAATGACCTTTGCTAATGCGTTAAAAGCGTTTTTACGTCAAGATCCTGATGTAGTAATGGTAGGTGAGATCCGTGATCTTGAAACCGCTGAAATTTCTATCAAAGCGGCGCAAACTGGTCACTTAGTATTATCGACATTACATACTAACTCTGCACCTGAAACCCTAACCCGTTTACTTAATATGGGTGTACCTGCTTATAACGTGGCCAGCTCGATTAGCTTGATCATCGCACAGCGTTTAGCCCGTCGTTTATGCCCTAAATGTAAAACACCTGAAACCTTACCTAGTGAAGAGTTACAACGCCAAGGTTTTAGCCCTGAACAAATAAGTGAACTCACTTTATTTGTCCCCAAAGGCTGCGATAGTTGTACAGATGGCTATAAAGGCCGGGTAGGTATTTATGAAGTAATGCAAATTACCCCTGAAATTGCACAGATCATTATGCGTGGCGGTAACTCACTAGAAATTGCTGAAGTATCGCTAAAGTCAGGCTTTAATAACTTGCGTTTATCAGGCCTCAGAAAAGCTGCCGCCGGTATGACTTCATTAGCCGAGATAAACCGAGTAACTAGTTTTTAATATTCTGAAACCTAGGGTGCTAGGTTTTAGAGTTATAAATTATAAACAATATGTATGAGAAGATGTTATGCCAACAGTTGTAAACTGCCCAACGTGTAAAACCCAAGTAGAATGGTCAGAAAAAAGTCCGCACCGCCCTTTTTGTTCAAAACGCTGCCAGTTGATTGACTTAGGCGAATGGTCGTTTGAAAACAATAAAATCTCTGCTCCAATCACCTCTGCAGATGATTTAAGCCAAGATATGATTGAAGATATTGAAGCTATGCTTGCTAAAAACGACGATGATTTTTTCAAGTAAGCCCGAAAAAAGAGTAAAACAGTCGCGAGGTAAACTCGCTGCTACCAATATGCAGGCGCGGGTTTACCCCGCGTAAACTCCAATTAACTACTTTGCAGTTAACCAAGCTTCCAAACTAAAAAAACTAACGCAAAGCCAACTAAATAAATCAGTCCTAACCAGCTCAAGCTTTGTATTACTTTGGAATGCTGAATACTTGGTACTGAGCGAACTAAGCTGAAGTTCAGCCATGCAAAAATCGGTGTGGTCAAAAATGCTAGCGTCATGGCAAAAGTAAGCATAGGGCCAAGGGCTGATTTAAAGAATAAAATCACCGCCATCCCCGCCAAAGATTGCACTATCAACCAGATATTTAAGCTGTGCTTACTTTGTTTAAAACCTAATAACTTGTGTGATTCGTTTAATGTGCGGGCGTAGCCATCAAGCACAGTTAAAGTTGTGCCAAACATACATAAAAATGCGATAATTGAAACCAATGGTCGAGCCCATTCACCTATAGTCAGGGCATACATATCAATAAGCTGTTTAGCAAATGCTACGCCGCCAAGCTCTATATTTGCGCTTTGTCCATATTGTACTAACACACCGAGTGAAAAGAATACTAATGCCAGCCCTGCGGTTAACCAATAACCTAAATTAAAATCAAACAACCCCTGAGCCTTAGTCACGCTTTGCTGGCTTTGCTTTTCTTTAAGCCACAATGAGCTTAATGCTGAAATTTCAATCGGTGCAGGCATCCAACCCATCAATGCCACCATAAAACCCAGCATAGCAAGTTCATAAGGAGATGGGCCAACGTAATCAGCAGGTGCCATTGGGCCGTTACTAAATGCAATAGCGAGGGCAATGACTGTTGCTAATGTAAGTAGCCCCATAATAGCCTTTGCGACGTTATCGAGTGCTTTAAAATGCCCGAGTAATAAAATGACTAAGCAAACGGCGAGGATCAACCAACATAGTAATGTCACTGAAATAGCAATAGGTAAAGCGTAGTGTAATAAACTGGCCGTTAATAGCAGCACACCAGCAGTATTGACCACCGCGGCAATAATATTTAAGCCAATAAAACTATAAAAAAACCACGGGCCTTTACTTTGATAGCCTTCAACTAAGCTTTTTTTTGTGGCTAGCGTGTACTCGATACCAAAGCGGAAAAACGGATATTTGAGTAAATTAACCACCACGATAAGCCAAAATAACTGCCAGCCAAATATTGCTCCGGCTTGAGTCGATGCCACTAAATGTGAGCCACCAATAGCGGCTGTTGCCATTAAAATACCAGGGCCGAGTGCGTTTAAACGAGTTTGCCAAGTTAATACTGCTGATTGCATGTGCGAGCTTACTATATTGTTTTTATTAATAAACAAGTTACAGCGTTTTAATGAGGATTGAAAGTGAGAAAATTAATGGAAGATTAAACGATTCGCTAGATCCTAGTTACCTAGAACCTAGCGCCTTTATTAATTAACGTAAATCCATTTCTTGAATAATTTCATGAGCAATTTCAGGTGTAGTGCTCACCGGTTTTTCATGTAAATTGGCTTTAATTTGGCCTTTACGATGCTTTAGTGCTGCATCGAGTTTTTTAGCCGCGTTTGCAATAGCTGGATAAAGAACTTCGTTCTCACCTTTAACGGATAAACGCGCGCCTTCGTATATGGTACTGATTTCTGCTTGGAGCTTGTGGTGCTCTTTTGAAAGAATGATATCGAGTGCGATCAGAGATGGAAAATGACTCGCAATTTTTGAAAATTTTTCGTTGATGTGCTCTCTAATAGAGTCAGTAACGTCAACATGGTGACCTGAAAGATTAATTTTCATAGGGTATCCTTTTTTATGTTACCTCATAACTAGTATTGGGGGCTATTTAGATTAACACAAGGAAGCAAAGCATAAATATGACATTTATTTGTTAGTAAAGATGACTCAGATCAAATTATACACATTAAATATGCAAAACCCCGCATGGTACGGGGCTTTCAGCGTGACTCTTAATTTTGTATATTAAGTATACGAACAACAGTAATCAGCAAAATCAGCCACTTTTACTTGGAAAGTAACGTTAGCATCAACGTTAAAAGATTCCCCTGCTGACATTGATTGCCATTTCGTCTCACCAGGGAGTAATACATCCCACTGGCCGCCGTTTAATTCCATCAATTCTTTTTTGCTCGTAGCAAATTCAAACTCACCCGGTTGCATAAACCCTAACGTTTTAGTGCTACCATCAGCAAAAACCACCGTACGACTTGATACTTTACCGTCAAAATATACGTTCGCTGTTTTAACAACACTTACATTATCAAACTGAGACATCCTAACTCCTGTTTATTTAAGTTTATAATTTTAATTATGTTCACAGTGCCTGATACTCAAAAAGCTTGCAAGGGAAGAGTCATAGTAATGAAAAATACTCATGGGCTTCGGGCTTACATTGTAGGTCGTGCTTTAGCGCGTAAAATGCTTAAGAGTTAAATAAATAATTAAATCACCGCTTTTTTAGCTGTGATAAATAGTGGTAACGCCTAAATAATTCGCCGAAGCGAGATGGTTGTTTTTTTGCTCTGCAAAAAAAGACAACTTGCGGAGGTAGTATTAATTTGATTGTTATGAGTTTTTAACATGATGTAAATACTGGCTTAATACAATATGCAACCATGCAATACTGAATTCGAGATCGCTACCTCTAGATTTAGGCATCATATAGTGATCATAGCTAGATACCATTTCAGTAAATGCTTCTATTTTTTCGTCTATGCCTTTAGGTTCAACAGCATGAGCCATTTTATTTCTTATTGCATTTAACTCTTTGAGAAAAGGCCAAATTTCCAGCTTTATATCTTTCTGTACAAGGGCCCAGCAAAGATTGAGTTTTTGAGCAAACATCGTATTTTGGCCAATTTTTATTTCTAGAGGGTTCCCCAGTGCTAGTTTCTCTTTGAGCAAATCAGTAAGTAACTCCTCTATCAGAAGGTGCCCCTTTAACACAATAAGCGCACTATCAACC
>NZ_JAGPYN010000015.1 GCF_018069805.1 Pseudoalteromonas ostreae | reverse complement strand
GTTAACATCGTATTTTCAAGTCGAGAATCTATTCATAGAATTATGTATAACGGCAGTGGATTAATATACTTTAGTTATTTAAGAAAATAAGCATAGCTCTCTACTAACTTTTTTACGCAAGTGCCAATACCGTTATGTAATGTATGTATGCCCACTGAGAACATATAATGATGGAAATTTAGGGTAGATATTTTAAGTTCTAATTCTTACTTATTAAGTATGAAAATACTTTGGATTGTTGTTAGTGCAGAATTGATACAAAAATCAGCTGAGTGCTGCTAGCCATATTAAAATAGCAGCACTCAAGCTTAGTTTATTGTTCATCTGCGATTATTTTAAAATGGCCATTATCAATTCCTTTTAACGTATAGTCACCAATACGATAGCGAATTAAACGTAAAGTAGGGTGGCCAATATGTGCTGTCATCCTTCTTACTTGGCGATTACGTCCTTCGGTAAGGGTAATACTGAGCCAACTGGTTGGAATGTTTTTTCGTTCTCTAACAGGAGGATTACGTGGCCATAAAGTTGGCTCATCTATACGTTTAACAACGGCGGGTAATGTTAATCCATCTTTGAGCTCGACGCCTTGGCACAGTTGTTTAATTGCTGCATTAGTTGGTTCACCTTCAACTTGTGCCCAGTATGTTTTACTGGTTTTTTTGTTTGGTGCTGTTAAGGTGTTTTGTAATTTCCCACAATTAGTGAGCAATAGCAGGCCCTCACTGTCTCTATCTAATCGTCCTGCAGCATATACATCTTTAATGGTAATAAAGTCTGCTAAGGTTTGTCTGTTTGCTTCATCAGTAAACTGGCACAGCACATCAAATGGTTTATTAAATAAGACAATTTTTCGCTGACTGGCGGCAATGGCAGGTTTTATCTCGCGCTTTATTGAGTTATTCGCTTTTTTGGTTGTAATAGCACCGCGATTATAACTACGGCCGCTATTTCGGCGTTTTGCTGTATTATTTGGTTTAGCTATTGTCATTGCTAGATGCACCGTGCGGGTTTTGGTAAGCCAGCAATTTTAGTTGCTTGCTTAGCAGGACCTTTAGGAAAAAGAGTATACAGATAAATACTATTGCCTTTATCTTCACCCAGTGCTTTTGCCATTGCTTTAACTAACATTCTTATTGCTGGGCTGGTGTTGTACTCCAAATAGAAATTACGCACAAAATGAATTACTTCCCAGTGTTGGGGGGTTAATTCAATGTTTTCTTGCTCGGCAATAACGCAGGCTAATTGTTCACTCCATAACAAGTGATCAAGTAAGTAACCTTGTTTATCCGTGTCGATAATTTGATTATTAAATTCAAGCATGTATTACCACGTAATAGAGTGAGATGTTGCTAATGTTAGTGCGACAAAGTCGTCATAACTAAGCGAGTGATCGGGCTGATTGATTGTGATATCTCGTACCTTGGCGTCATCAGCAAGTATTAATAAGTGCGTTGCAAGCTGTCTAAATTGGGCAATAGCAAAGCATGCGTCACTTAATAATAATACTTTGTCTGTTGGCTGGATCAGGTTAACTAATTGATCAGTGTTGTAATAGCCAAGTGGCTTGGAAAATATGTGTAAAGTGCTCATAAGTTCACTATGTGTTGTTGCTGGGCAATAAGTTGATTTTGCTGCTGATAATTAAGCGCTTTTACTTCTACTAACAAGTTATGTTTATCAAGGCCATACTCGAGCAGAGATTTTTCACATACATAAATGTTTTCAACATCGTAAATTTCTAGCGTTCTGATGGTCTTAAAGTAGTTCTTTAAACCTATATGCTCAGGCTGTTGATGTTTTTTTAGGGCAAGTACAGCAGGGCCGCTAAATAACCAACTAATATTTTGCTCAACAGCAGCGAATATTAATGTCATATCTAATGCATCACGAATATGTAAATCATCAAAAGGACTATGGTGGCTTAAAACTAATACATTGATCATTTAAATTGCACCCATTTATCTGCATCACTGGCAAGCATTGCAAACTCAGCTAACCCTGCGACTGCAAAAACACTGGTATTATTTATATCAAGGCCACGCTTTTCGGCAGCAGTAACACACAACATAAGATGAATGCCTTGCTCATGCAATTGTTGCCATAAAGTATTAATCGCTAATTCATCAGCTGCCAAATCTAGTTGCTCACTGGCATGAAAAACGCCGTTTTGATACAAAAAAATGGCATCGATGTTATGCCCTTGTGTTAAACATGCTTGTGCAAATTTAACCAAACGTTGCGTCGTATCATGATCCGATGGTGCGCTGTGCAGAGAAAGTACAAATCGTGCCAAAACTATTCCAATAAAAAAGCCCCTAAAGAGGGGCCATTTTAACAGAACTATTCAATTAGTCATTATTTGCGCCAAGCAGTGCAAGCAATGAAGTAAACAAGTTATATACACTTAAATATAAAGAGACTGTAGCGCGAATATAGTTCGTTTCGCCACCGTTGATGATGCGGCTTGTATCAAACAAGATTAAGCCAGACATGATCAATACAACCGCTGCATTTAATACCATAAACATTAGCGAGCTGCCGATGAAGATATTAACAATGCTGGCCACAATCACAACAATAAGACCTACCGTTAAAAAACCGCCCATAAAAGAGAAGTCTTTTTTAGTATTTAGTGCATACGCAGACAAACCAAAGAAAATCAGTGCAGTTGAACCTAACGCTTGCATGATAAGCATTGGACCATTTGGCATCGCTGCATAATGGTTAAGTAACGGGCCAAGGCCCGCGCCCATTAAGCCTGTAAAAGCGAATACCCATGCAACGCCTGATGCGCTTTCGGCTTTTTTATTTACAACAAATAAAAGGCCAAATGAAATAAGAGTAAAAACTAACCCCATAAAATAAGGTAGTTGTAATGCCATTGAGATACCAGCCGTCACAGCACTAAATGCTAATGTCATGGCCAATAAGAAATAGGTGTTTTTAAGTACCTTGTTTGTTTCAATGGTCGACATAACCGGTCTAGCGGTATTGTACGATTGATTAAATGCCATTTTAGAGCTCCTTTAGAAACCTGTTATTAAGTTCTGATAATTAAACTGAAGTTAGATTACCAAGACTTCTATATTTGGGCAAACCTTTGTAGTTCAATAGACCGATAATTAAAAAGAAAAGTTCAATTTAGTGTGATTTTTACTCAGCGCTGATTTGTGAATATACAAATCAGCGGTTTTTTAATCACTTAAACACTTTTTTGAAAAAAAAGCTTCACAAATACCATGGCCTTCTCTATTATGCAGGCCGTGCGGAGAGATGGCAGAGTGGTCGAATGCACCGGTCTTGAAAACCGGCAGGGGTTTATAGCCCCTCTAGGGTTCAAATCCCTATCTCTCCACCACCTAATTAAAATAATTGCGAGTACACTCTTACTCATGATTTAAAGTAGTTTCGGAGAGATGGCAGAGTGGCCGAATGCACCGGTCTTGAAAACCGGCAGGGGTTTATAGCCCCTCTAGGGTTCAAATCCCTATCTCTCCACCATATAAAAAAACCCGCTAATTAGCGGGTTTTTTTGTGTCTAAGTTTTATGTAGTTATTTAATTACGACCATAGTCTCTATTTCGATGTTGTAAAACATCGTGCATCCTTAGTATTTATTTCAGGTATGATTTTAAGGACGCATTATGAAACATCGGCTTGCAAAAAGTGTTGGGTTATCATTACTTTCACCTGTGATCATTGGCAGTGTGTTAGGTGTTTATTATGCATTAACGCTCAATACCGATCCGTTGACTACTTTTTTCCAGTTACTTATGAGTGCGATAGCTAACGCGCATATTGTCGGTTTAACCATGGCAGCGTTTGTAGTACCAGGGTACTTGTTAATGTATAAGTACGCGAAAGTTAATTATTCGGGGGTATTGACATTAGGTTTACTCGGTGGTGCTATTTTTAGTTATTTACTCAGTGCAACAGCTGGTATGGTCTTTTTAATTAATACTGCGATGTCAGCTTTAGCAGCGGGACTGTTTTTATATGGGTTAAGGCTAGGCGCGGTAAAACAACAACCTCCTCAATAGCGGATTTATTAACCAAGCTTGCTGAAAATTAGGGCAAATTGTTTTTTTTTGCCCTGAAAAGGTTTCAATTATTGGCGACAAAGAGTACCTTTAGCTACTGTATGTTTGATAAGAAGTAGTTTGGTATGCAAAAGCAAGAATTTTACCAGTCATTAGTTAAACAAACTGAATCGCTAATTACTGGTGAACCTAACATTATTGCCAATATGGCGAATATTAGCGCGCTGCTATTTACGTCACTCGATGATGTAAATTGGGCCGGCTTTTATTTGATGGATTCACCAACTGAATTAGTGCTTGGTCCGTTTCAAGGTAATCCTGCATGTATCCGAATTCCTGTCGGAAAAGGGGTCTGTGGAACTGCCGCTGCAACTGCACAAACTCAACTTGTTGAAGATGTACATGCATTTGCAGGCCATATTGCCTGTGATGCGGTGTCTAATTCTGAAATAGTAATACCTATCCATAAAAATGGTGAAGTATATGCTGTATTAGATATTGACAGCCCAAGAATTGCTCGGTTTGATGCTGATGATAAGCAAGGTTTAGAAGCACTCATAGCGTGTTTTGAGGCAACTATTGCATGAAAGACTTAGTAAATGTACAGGATTATCTGTTTGCCATCACTGATGTAGGTGATTGGGAAGGGGATGAAGAGCATGTAGCAGAAACGCTCAATGATTTAATTCACATTGCATGGGATCGTCTTCCTGATGACACGGAATGTGAATTAATTGATGAAATTATAAATGGTATTTGGGAACACCTTCGAGGTGATATGGCTGTAATTGAAGCCGACTTTGAAGAGCTGGTCGACTGGGTAACACACTACGTCGATTCGTCCCTTGATGAAAAGATGTGAAAAATAGGTTCTAAAATGGAAACCACAAACAAGCTAAAAGATATTAATGAAGTGTTGGAATTTTTATATCAAGAATTCCCACAATGTTTTAAACAAAAAGACGGCATCAAGCCGCTGAAAGTAGGTATCTTTAAAGATATCGCTGAGCGAATTGAAGGGTCTGAAAAAGTAAGTAAGACGCAAGTACGTCAAGCGCTTAGAAAATATACGTCAAATTGGCGTTATTTAGAGGCCGTAACTAAGTCTGAATTTCGCATTGATCTTGATGGAAATCAAGATGCAAAAGTGGAACAAGAGCACATTGATCATGCTCAAAAAGCGCTTGAAGAAAGTCGTGCGAAAATGGCTAAGCGTAAAAAAGCTCAGCGCCCACGTAATGATTCAGACACAAAACCTTACAAAAAGAAACCTGGCCAGTTTGCTAAATCAGGTGATAAAAACGCTAAAGTTAATGCTACACCAGTAAAAGCTGCACCGGTTAAACGTTCAGGTAAAATTGAACCTTTACCAGCAAGTGAGGTCAAGGTTAATAACAAAGTTAAAGTTAAACTTGGCCAAGCCCTTGTTAATGCAGTAATCACCGAAGTGAACAAAGAAGACGTTCATGTAGAATTGGTAACTGGTATGCAAGTTAAAACTAAAGCCGACAGCCTGTACATTGTCTAAGCTGTATATAAATTAAGGAGTTGTGTATGAGTCAGAAGTTTACGCTCATTCCGTTAGTTGCGGCCCTGTATTCGGGGTTATTATTTGCATCAGATATTGCTGATATTACAGATGTAGTTACAGCAAAAGACTTGCCAGTACTTACGCAAGAGAGTCAGCATAGTACGGCTAGCAAACGGGTGACTAACTTATTTACTCGTGCACATTATAAACCAATTCGTTTTGATGACGCACTTTCAAGTAAAGTGTTTGACCGTTATATCGAATCCCTTGATTTTAATAAAAGCGTCTTTTTGGCTGCGGATATTGCCTCATTTAAGCAATACCGCAACCAATTTGATAATGCATTGACGACCGGTAAACTTGATTTTACTTTTGATATTTTCAACCTAAGCATACAGCGTCGTTTTGAGCGTTATGAGTATTCTTTAAAGTTACTTGAAACACCAATGACCTTTGATAAGGCGGATGAATATTACTTTGATCGTGAAGATGCTGATTGGGCACAAACACAAGCAGAGTTAGATGAACTTTGGCGTGAACGTGTAAAATATGATGCACTACGATTAAAAATGACTGGCAAAGATTGGGCTGGTATAAAAGAATTGTTAACTAAGCGTTATCACAATGCACAAAAACGTTTAGTGCAAACTAACAGTGAAGATGTATTTCAGATCGTAATGAATTCTTTTGCACGAAGTATTGAAGCACATACCTCGTATTTATCGCCACGCAGAGCTGAACAGTTCAAAATGGACATGGATCTTGAACTTGAAGGTATTGGAGCAGTACTAAGCTATGACGAAGACTATACGGTTATTCGCAGCTTAGTTCCCGGCGGACCTGCTGATAAATCGGAGCAAATTAAAGCTGACGACCGTATTATCGGCGTTGCTCAAGACAAAGAAGAATTTGTTGATGTTATTGGCTGGCGTTTAGATGATGTAGTTGATTTAATCAAAGGACCAAAAGGCACAAAGGTGCGGTTGCAGTACTTAAAAGGTGCTGATGATCATGGTGCGCCGAAAGTAGTTGAAATTATTCGCGATAAAATTCGCCTTGAAGACAGAGCTGCAAAATCAGAAGTATTCAAAGCAAAGTACTCTGATTTAACCAGCAAAATAGGTGTTATCGAGATCCCTGGTTTCTACAACAACTTGTCTAAAGACGTTAAAGTAGAATTGGCAAAATTAAAAGAAGCCAAAGTTGATGGTATTATAATTGACCTACGTCAAAATGGTGGTGGTTCATTATATGAAGCAACACAACTATCTGGTTTGTTTTTTGATCAAGGTCCAGTAGTACAAATTCATACACTAAATAATCGCATTGAAGAGCAAAAAGACCGTGATGGTGTTACGTTTTACGACGGCCCCCTTACAGTACTTGTTGATCGTTACAGCGCATCTGCCTCTGAGATTTTTGCCGCAGCGATGCAAGACTATGGTCGAGCAGTGATCATTGGTGAGCAAACGTTTGGCAAAGGCACTGTGCAGCAGCATAAGGGCTTAGGTCGTGCTTACGATTTATACGATAATCCACTTGGCAGTGTGCAATATACGATTGCTAAGTTTTATCGTATCAATGGTGGTAGCACACAGCATAAAGGTGTGATCCCAGATATTTCATTCCCATCAGCAATTGATCCAGCGGAATGGGGCGAAAGCCAAGAGGATAATGCATTACCGTGGGACAGTATCGTACGCGCCAAATATAACTCGGTTGATGACTTACACCCAGCCATTGCTTACTTAAGCAAAGCGCATGCTGAACGCATTAAATCAGAGCCAGAGTTTAACTATGTTTTTCAAGATATTACACGTTATAAAGAAGAGAAAGACCGGAAAACTATTTCTCTTGTTGAAGCGCAGCGTATTAAAGAAAAAGACGATGGTGAAGCGCGTGCATTAGCTCGTACTAATGAAAGGCTTACTCGTTTAGGTGAAAAACCGATTGAGAGCTTGGATGATGCGACTGATGTTTTGGACGACTTAGACCCATTCTTAGAAGAAGCTGCATTAATTACTCAAGATTATATTAAGTTTGGGCGTGTAGCTAAAAAATAACTCGTTTTATAGAGTAATAAAAAGGCGCTTTGGCGCCTTTTTTGCTGCCTAAAACTCTTGATATTGCTATAATTGCTGATTAAACGCTGACAAAAGTAAGTAACTTAGTTAGGCTAAGTGTCGCGTCTGTGCTAAAAAATAATAATTAAACGTGTATATAAATGCGCGTAGGAGTCTTAATTTTGAATTCACAAAAAGAAAAACCCATCCAACAGGCCAGCTTTTTCGATGCCCTGATCCCCATTTCTGTACTTATCTGTTTATTAGGCGCAGCGGTCTATTTATTTGGCGATAGTTCCTCATCAGGACCGAATCAAATTGCGCTACTGTTTGCTACATTTACAGCTGCACTTATTGGCCTTAAAAATGGCTACACTTGGAAAAAACTTGAACAAGCAATGATCGAAGGGATCACTCTATCTTTGGGGGCTATATTAATTTTATTAATGGTTGGAGCTCTTATCGGCACTTGGTTGCTGTCAGGCACTGTTCCTACACTTATTTATTATGGTTTGCAGGTAATTAATCCTAGTTGGTTTTACGCTGCAAGCTGTTTAATTTGTGGCATTGTAGCAATGAGTATTGGCAGTTCATGGACCACGGCGGCAACGATAGGTGTGGCGCTACTTGGTGTGGCTACTGGGCTTGGATTAGAGCAAACAGTCACAGCAGGTGCTGTTATATCAGGAGCATATTTTGGCGATAAACTCAGTCCACTGTCTGAAACAACAAATTTAGCCCCTGCGGTTGTTGGAGCTGATTTATTCGAGCATATTCACCATATGCTATGGACAACTGTACCAAGTTTTGTGATTGCATTAATCATCTTTATTTTTATGGGCTTTAATGCCACAGCGTCAAGTGAGGCTGGACGTATTGATGAAATAACCGCTATTTTACAGCAAAACTTTAATCTAGGGGTGGAGATGCTAGTGCCACTGGCTGTTTTATTGGTGTTAGCAATTAGAAAAATGCCTGCATTCCCGGCTATTTCAATCGGTGCGGTACTTGGTGCTGTATGGGCTATGATTTTTCAATCAGACTTAATTGCAACGCAAATTGATGGCTCTCAAGGGCAAGTTGTTGGTTATTTTAAATTAGTTTGGAGTACTTTTTTTGATGGCTTTAGTATTATAACTGGCGATGAAAAAATGGATTCATTACTCAGTGGTGGCGGAATGTCTGGCATGTTAACTACAACGTGGTTGATCATGACGGCATTGATGTTTGGCGCCATTATGGAAAAAACAGGCTTGCTGGATATTTTTGTAAAAAGCATTCTAAAAATTGCGAAAAGCACTGGTTCGTTGATCACCGCGACGATCGCGACCTGTATTGGTACTAATGTAATTGCTGCTGATCAGTATATCGCGATTGTGGTTCCTGGTCGGATGTTTAAAGAAGAATATGAAAACCGTGGTTTAAAGCCTGTTAACTTATCAAGAACATTAGAAGATGGCGGGACGATCACCAGCCCTTTGATCCCTTGGAATACCTGTGGTGCATATATGCAAAGCGTATTATTGATCAACCCATTTGATTATGCGCTGTACGCATTTTTTAATCTTATCAATCCATTCTTAGCTGTTATTTATGCTTACCTAGGCATTAAAATTTTACGTATTAAGCCAAAAAAACAGCCATAAATTATACGCTCCTCTACTAAGAGGAGCCATTTTGGAGTTTCACATGACTGCATTAAAAAAACCTCAAGCACAGTATCTTAAAGATTACCAAGCTCCACTATTTTTAATTGAACACGTTGATTTGACCTTCGATTTATTGCCATTAAGCACCCGTGTCACGAATGTAATGACGATCACGAAAAAAATAGCAGGTGTGGCTGATTTAGTGCTTGATGGTATTGATTTGACGCTGATTTCAATTACGGTAGATAACATCGCATATACAGATTATGAGCTACGTGATGAGCAGCTTGTGATCCATAATTTACCAGCGCAATGTCAGCTTACAATCGTTAATGAAATCTCACCAACAACGAACACTTCGCTAGAAGGGTTATATTTATCCGGCGGCGCGTATTGCACACAATGTGAAGCGCAAGGTTTTAGAAAAATAACCTACTATCTTGACCGTCCAGACGTACTTGCAAGCTTTGATGTGACTATTATTGCTGACGAGCAATTTACTCATTTATTGTCAAATGGTAATAAATTAACGGAAGGTAAATTAGACAATGGCCGTCACTTTGCAAAATGGCAAGATCCATTCAAAAAACCAAGTTACTTGTTTGCACTTGTTGCAGGAGACTTTGATGTACTTGAAGATACCTTTGTTACGCAAAGTGGTCGTACAATTGATTTAGCCTTGTTTGTTGATAAAGGGAATTTACCGAAAACCCCTCATGCCATGGCATCACTTAAAAAATCAATGCAGTGGGATGAGCAGCGTTTTAATCTTGAGTATGATTTAGATATTTATATGATCGTTGCTGTGGATTTTTTCAATATGGGGGCGATGGAAAATAAAGGCCTCAATATCTTTAATTCTAAATGCGTGTTGGCTAATCAAGAAACCGCCACCGATAAAGATTATCACACTATAGAGTCAATTGTTGGCCATGAATATTTTCATAACTGGACAGGAAATCGAGTGACCTGTCGTGATTGGTTTCAACTGTCGCTAAAAGAAGGCTTAACTGTTTTTCGCGATCAAGAGTTTAGTAGTGATCTAGGCTCGCGGGCATTGAATCGTATTGATGCGGTAAAAGTAATGCGTACGCATCAATTTAGTGAAGATGCAGGCCCAATGGCACATCCGATCCGTCCTGAACAAGTCATTGAAATGAATAACTTCTATACAGTGACTGTGTATGACAAAGGCGCTGAAGTTATTCGCATGATGCACACGTTATTGGGGGAAGAAAAGTTCCAGCAGGGCATGGTACTGTATTTTAAACGTCATGATGGGCAAGCTGTTACCTGCGATGATTTTGTTGCAGCTATGAGTGATGCCTCAGGTATAGATTTGGCTCAGTTTAAATGTTGGTATAGTCAAGCAGGCACCCCGCGACTAATCGTCAAGCAAGAGTATGACAGCGGTACTTTTTCACTACATATAGAGCAACTCGCACCTATTAATCAGCCAGATAATGCGCCATTACATATCCCATTTGCTATCGAGCTACTTGATCAACAGGGCGAGTCTGTCCCTTTGCAGTTTGAAGGACAGCCAATTGAGCATGTTTTAGATGTCACAACTGCGCAGCAAACATTTAGATTTGATGGTTTAAGTGCGAAACCAGTCGCAGTCCTATTAGAAGATTTCTCAGCGCCGTGCATTGTTGAGCAACAAAGTGTAGCCACTGAATTGCTACACATTATGCGCTTTGCTCGCAGTGACTTTTCGCGTTGGGATGCTCAACAACAATTGTTCATAGGGGCGGTTAAAGAGGCCATTGCAACACCTGTAAACAATCAATTAGAACCAGCAATTATTGCTGCATTACGTAGTTTGTTAGTTGATCAGGAGGGGGATTTAGCTTTAGTCGCAGAACTATTAAAGCTGCCTAGTTTTGATACCCTCGCTGCTGAGTTTAATGTGATCCCTGTTGAGCAATTGGTCGCGGTAACAAACCAGTTTGAGTTACAAATTGCTCAGCAACTGCGTAGTGAGTTCTTAGATTGTTATCAAAGTCTAATTGATGACGGCTCGGTGAGTGCAACGGCTGTCGCTATACGTGCATTAAAAGGTATGTGCTTACATTATTTGGCAAAAATAAATGAGCTTGATACCAATCAACTTCTTGTAAGTACTGCTAACTCACACAATATGACCAATGTACTCGCTGCGCTCAGTGCGGTGGTAAAAGCTGATAACCCATTAGCAAAAGAGTTGTTAAATCAATTTGACAGTCAGTGGCGCCATGATGTGTTAGTGATGGATAAGTGGTTTGCATTGCAAGCAATGCAAGGTGGCGATGACGCCATTACTAATATCAAGAAATTATATGAACACCCTTGTTTTGATTTTTCAAACCCAAACCGTGTTAGGGCATTAGTGGGCAGTTTTAGCCATTTTAATACCGCACAGTTTCACCGTGAAGATGGCGCAGGTTATCAATTGTTAGGCGACTTATTGGTTAAGCTTAATGCAATCAACCCACAAAATGCATCACGTATGTTAACACCATTTATGTCATGGCGTAGATACGATGAAGTACGTTCGGTTGCTATTAAAGCTCAGCTACAACGCCTTGCTTTACTTGATAACTTAAGTGACGACTTGTTTGAAAAAGTTGACAAAGCACTGCAATAAATTATGGTTGAATATTATTTTTTGCTGAACCTAACTTACAAACAGTGTATGGATTACTATGAAGGTAAGTATACATCGGTTCAAGTAATTGAAGATGGTGGTAAAAAAGTTCGTTTTGCCGCCAGCCATTTGCGTCCTTTTATTTCTTCTTTAGGAGTAAGAGGGCGCTTTCGACTGTTGCTTACCCCAGAACATAAATTTTTACGTTTGGAGCGCGTTGCTTAAAACAATATTTTAAAATAATTACTTATAACATTGTTTTTTTGTTAATTCGATTTGTTCTATTGTTAATTTACGTGTATAAATTATCTGGTAGGACGTCTTACCATTAGGTAAACGTTAATTAAACAGAAAAATTATGACCGATTGAACGCGTTCTATTTGTAATTTCTTTATTTCGCTTCTATCGTTACGACTACACTAAAAACAATAACTTGATCACAAAATTACCCGCGACAGGGGGGACACACAATGATAAGAAGATCGCTTTTTGTTAAAAATAAACTAGTACTAGCCATAGCAACTGCTACTTTAGGGTTATCAGCAGCACACACACAGGCTGCAACATTTGAGGCCGGAGGGTTTGACATAACCTTCGACTCTACTTTTTCTTATGGGCAAAGTATTCGTGTTGAAGATCGAAACTTTAACTTAATAGGTAAAAGTAACAACCCGTCTTTTGATTGGACCGGTTATAACTCAGCTATAAATCCGATTTATTCAGCACAAGATGTTTGGGCTCAACCTGGCTCTTATTCTAATAATGGTGATGCAGGCGGATTAAACTTCGACAGTGGTAATTCTTTTTCAAAGCTTTTGAAAGGAACACACGATTTATCTATTAGCAAAGATAATTACGGCCTGTTTACTCGTTTTATGTATTTTTATGACTTTGAATTAATGGACAGCGATCGTGCTTATGTTAATCCAACATCAGGTAAAGGAGTTGACCCTTGTGATGATAAAGATACAAAAAAACAAAGTTGTGCAGACATTCGTTTATTAGATGCATATATATGGGCTAATTTTGACTTGAACGAGGGTAAAAACCCACTTTCTATTCGTATTGGCCAGCAAGTTATTAACTGGGGTGAAAGCACATTAATCACGCACGGTATTAACGTAAACCCAGTCGATATTGACCGATTAAAAGCACCAGGCGCTGAGTTAAAAGAAGCATTTATTCCGGTTGGTATGCTATGGGCGTCATTAGGTATCACTGAAAATGTGACTTTAGAAGGCTTTTATCAATATCAATGGCATGAAACACGCTTACCAGCAGCTGGAACGTATTTTTCAACCAATGACTTTGCCGCTGAAAATGGTTATCAGCAAAATGTACAGCTTGGTTTTACCTCCAATCCTGATATCGATTTAGCGTTTTTAACGGATAGCTTAAATAATCTAATGACCACTTTTGGTCAAGCCGCTGCTGCTAAAGGGATTGATCCTGCAAGTCCTGAGGGGCAAAAATTATTGGTAAATACGTATCTTGCATACCCTACCAAAGTAGCGCTTAAAGGCAAAGGGGATGATGGTAAAACTGAACCTGATGATGGTGGTCAATATGGCTTACGTTTAGGGATGTTTCTACCTGAGTTTAATGACACTGAGGTTGCACTTTATCATGTGAATTACCATAGTCGTCGCCCGCTTATCTCTGGGCGGGTATCGAATTTTGCACAAGCATCATTGGCTCAAGATTTAGCGATGCTTTCAACGACTAAAATTACATCAGATAATGTTTCTGATTTAAAAGCATTTGCTAAAGCTACCAATGAGTATCCAGAAGATATTAAACTCTATGGATTAAGCTTTAACACATCATTAGGTGAAACAGCGTTTGCAGGTGAGTTCACTTTCCGTGAAAACGAGCCATTACAAATCGATGATGTAGAACTACTTTATGCCGCTATGCCTGAGCAATTAGCATTAGCAGGTCTTCGCCCTGAGTTTGCAGGTATTTCACAAATGAGTCCAGGTGACGCGATTAGCGTTGTAGGGGCAGGCGAATTAGCAAAAGGTTACATTGAGCGTAACACATCACAACTCCAGTTTACGGCGACGCATTTATTTGGTCCATCATTAGGTGCAGATAGCTGGGCTGTTGTCGGAGAAGTGGGGGGCGTACATATTAATGGTATGCCAGAATACGATGAAGTACGCTTAAACATCTCTGGAACTGGCCGAAGTGGTACTATGACAGGCCCTAATGCGGATGATTACTCTGCGCTACACATGGCTTTATCAAATGGACCTGAGCAAAAGGAGTTCGCTACCGGCACATCATGGGGCTATAGGCTAATTGCCAAAGGTGATTATTTTAACTTTTATAATGGCATTAACTTTTCACCACGTTTTGTATTCTCTCACGATGTCAACGGTAGTACACCTGATCCAATGTTCTTGTTCATTGAAGATCGTAAATCACTAGGTATTACTGGCAGCTTTACTTATCAAAATGCGTGGTCATTTGACGTTAGCTATAACTCATTCTGGGGTGGCGGAGATATCAATACTTTCTCAGACCGCGATTTCGTTTCTTTTAATATTAAATATTCAATTTAGGGGTATCATGATGATAAAAAAACCTACCCTCATTGCAGTAACGCTTTGTAGTTTATTTTCTACAACAGCGGTCGTTGCCAAAATGACCAGTGAAGAAGTTGCGCGCTTAGGGGCAGATCTAACCCCATTAGGTGGTGAAAAAGCAGCCAACGCTGACGGCTCTATTCCTGCGTGGACAGGCGGAATCACTAAAGCACCAGCAGGTTATACACCGGGGATGTATCATCCTGATCCGTATGCTGACGACAAAGTACTTTTCACCATTGATAAATCAAATGTTGGTAAATACAAAGCGAACTTAAGTCCTGGTCAAGTAGCTCTTTTTGAAGCGTATCCAGATACCTTTAAAATGAATATCTATACTACTCATCGCAGTGCGTCAAACCCTCAGTTTGTCTATGATGCGACAAAACAATACGCACCAACTGCAGAGTTGATAGAAGAAGGTAATGGGATAAAAAATACTGCAATTGGTATTCCTTTTCCTATTCCAAAAACTGGCTTAGAGGCAATCTGGAACCATTTATTGCGCTATCGTGGTCTGTCAATTGAGCGTTTTGGCGGTCAAGCAGCCCCTACTGCGTCGGGTTCGTATAATATGGTTGGTTTTGATGAGCAACTTTTAGTTAAGTATTCAGATCCAAAAGCGACACCAGCAGAGTTACAAGAATCAAATATTTTGTTTAAGTTTAAACAAAAAGTCACCGAACCTGCACGTTTAGCAGGTACAGCACTATTAGTTCATGAAACCATGGACCAGATTTTAACTCCTCGGCAAGCGTGGACTTACAATTCAGGCCAACGTCGTGTTCGTCGTGCACCAAATGTTGCTTATGATGCACCCGGAACCGCAGCTGATAGCTTACGTACAACCGATGATTTCGATATGTTTAATGGTTCGCCAAACCGCTACACATGGACGCTCAAAGGTAAGCAAGAGCTTTATGTACCATACAATAATTATAAGCTACACAGTGATAAGCTACAGTATGATGATATTTTGATGGCTGGTCATATTAACCCAGAACATGTGCGCTATGAAAAGCACCGTGTTTGGGTGGTGGAAGCGAACCTAAAGGGCGATACACGTCATATTTATAAGAAACGCGTATTTTATATTGATGAAGATAGCTGGCAAGTTCAAGTGACGGATATTTATGATAACCGTGACCAAATGTACCGTGTAGCAATGGCTCATACAATTAACTATTACGATGCACTTACTAACTGGAGTACGTTAGACGTTTACTACGATTTGAATTCTCGCCGTTACTTAGCGATTGGTTTAGATAACCAAGAAAAAATGTATGATTTTTCACAATCGTTTAATGATAATGAATTTACCTCAAGTGCACTGCGCCGCGAAGGTCGTTAATACTCTCTAAGCACCTGGAATTATCTAGGTGCTTTTATTATTGTTTCACATCGCGTTTGTCACTCTAAACGCATTGGGTCATGGCATTTACGAGTTCCCCGACTGCCGTTATATACCGACAAACACATTCTTTTCAAGGCGATTTTAATATATGAAGTACATGCTTTATGCAGGTCTTGCCGTTGTGGCGAGCCTTTTAACTCCTTCTATTGCTGCTGAACCACTTGCTGCAATTGTCGCACCTAAAGCAGATAAAACCCTGTTGACTGATATTGAATACACAGGAAAGCAACTGGTTGCTGTAGGGAAACATGGCACTATCATTACAAGCAGTAATGCAAAAAATTGGCAACAAGCGAGCGTGCCAACGCAAGTGTTATTAACAGCAGTTACTTTTAGTGGAGCTGAACTGGGTTGGGCTTGTGGGCATGATGCGACGATTATTCATACCAATAATGGTGGCGCAACCTGGCAGTTGCAACAGGTGAACACGCAATTAGATAAACCCTGCTTAGATATTTTATTTACCAGTAAACTTCACGGCTTTGCAGTGGGTGCATATGGTATGTTTTATGAAACCAATGATGGTGGCAAACATTGGCAAAAACGTTTTCTAGATTCTTTATTATTTGCTGATGATAAAGATTACTTAAATGATTTAAAAGAATCAGATCCACAAGGCTATGAAGCCGAAACTGCATCAATATTGCCGCACTTTAATCGTATTGTGACAACAAATGATAAACTTATGTTAGTGGGCGAAATGGGTTTGTTAGCGCACAGTATAGACAACGGAAAAACTTGGCAACGCAATGAAGAAATCTACCAAGGTTCTTTTTTTGCTTATGCCAGTGATGAGCAAGGGCAAGAAATAGTTGCGGGCTTAAGAGGCAATATTTTTAGCCGTCAGGTAGGTGAGCAATGGCAACCAATAAGTAATAATAAAACAGCCACAATCAATAGTATTATTGCCAGCGGTGATAATCAATGGTTGTTACTTGCCAACAGCGGTGTAATTTTCCACTATAAAAATAATCAACTTACTATTGAGCAGTTAGCGGATGGTAAAGCAATTCTTGATGCCGTTATTTTTGAAAATCAATTGATTATGGCGTCAGAGAATGGCATTAAAGTGAAGGGGATGGCTCCATAATGCACACAATCGTCAATTTTTTAGAGAAAGTAGTTTTTCGTCATCGATTACTGATGGTGATAAGTTTTATTTTAATAACATGTTTTTTAGGTTTTAAAGCCACACAAATCCAACTAGATGCTTCATTTAATAAAAATATTCCGCTCAATCATGATTACATGAAAGTGTATTTAAAACATGAAAAGCAATTTGGTGGTGCAAATAGTATTTTGATCTCTGTGTGTGATGATCGCGGTGATATTTTTAATCCTGAGTTTTTTACCCAATTAAAAGCCGTTCATGATCAGCTGTATTTTATTCCTGGGGTGAATCGCCCGTTAGTGAATTCAATTTTTTCTCCCAGTGCACGTTTTGTTGAAGTTGTTGAGGACGGCTTTGCGGGGGGGCCAATTATTCCCGCTAATTTTACTGCCGATCAACGAGGTTTAGCCGTTGTTAAAGAGAATATCGAAAAAGCTAAAGTCGTAGGCAGGATGATTGCCTCTGACTATTCGTGTGCGATGGTGACAGCGCAGTTGATGGAAACTGATCCGCAAACGCAAGAAAAATTGGATACGTTAGCGTTTGCACAAAAGCTAGAAAGCGAAATTCGTGAGCCATTAAGCACTGATAAAGTAAGCATTCATATCATTGGTTTCGCTAAGATGGCGGGTGATATTGCTGAAGGTGCTAAAGGTGTTGTGTTATTTTTTGCCATTGCTATTGCGTTTACTTTCATTATGGTGTGGTTATTTTGTGGCAGCATAAAGCTCACTATTTTACCCATAGCCTGTTCAATTATTGCTGTGGTTTGGCAGTTAGGGATATTGTCGAGCTTAGGCTTTGGTCTTGATCCAATGTCTATCTTAGTACCCTTTTTGGTGTTCGCCATTGGCGTAAGTCATGGTGTACAGATGATCAATGCAATTGGTAAAAAAGTCGCCGAGGGGCACTGTAATACGCGTATTTGCTGTCAGTCTAGTTTTAGATCGTTATTAATACCCGGTGGTATCGCATTGCTGTCGGACACAGTCGGCTTTTTGACGTTGTTGACCATTGATATAGGCATAATTCGTGAACTGGCAATCACAGCAAGCTTAGGTGTGGCTGTTATTATTTTTACTAATTTGATTTTATTGCCAGTGTGGGCATCTTACATGCGTTTTGAAAACACAATTCATATACAATCAGGCAATAACGATAAACCAAACTTACTTGATTCAACTCGCGATCTGTTAGTCAAAGCCACAGATCCAAAATACGCGAAAATCATTATTGGCTGCACCTTAGTATTGTTTGCTTTAGGTTACTGGCAAGCAGGTAAAATGCATATTGGAGATTTACATGCTGGCGCACCGTCCTTGCACCAAGATGCACGCTATAACCAAGATACTTTTTTAATCTCAGATAAATATACAATTTCATCCGATATCCTGAAAGTGATTGTTGAAGCGTATCCTGCAGCGTGTACAGAACATGATGTAATGGAGCGTATTAGTCGATTTCAATACAAAGTTGAAAACTTAGCGGGTGTTCAATCGGCAGTATCTCTAAGCTCAGTCGCGCAGTCGGTTAATTCAGGATATAACGAAGGCAATTTAAAATGGCAAAGTTTGCCTCGTAATACGGCAAGTTTGGTGCAATCTACATCACGAGTCGAAACCAGTACAGGTTTACTCAATGGTTATTGTTCAGTTATGCCTGTAATTATCTTTTTAGATGATCATAAAGCGCAGACTATTGAACATATCATCGCCAGTGTAAAGCAATTTGCCATTGAAGAGCAAACCGAACAGCTGCAGTTCAAATTGGCTTCAGGCCCTGTAGGTGTTATGGCTGCGACGAATGAATCAGTTGCTGCAGCACAACTACCTATGATGTTATATGTGTATGGTGCGGTTATTATTTTATGTTTGATTAGTTTTAAGAGTGTAAAAGCGACCATCGCGGTGGTCTTACCCTTGTATATCGTATCGACTCTCGCGCAAGCCTTAATGGTACAACTTGAAATCGGTCTGACAGTTTCAACCCTGCCAGTAATTGCACTAGGTGTTGGTATTGGGGTTGATTATGGGATTTATATTTTGTCATCAATGATGGGGCAATTAAAACAAGGTATTCCCTTACCTGTTGCGTATCGTAATGCACTGGTTGAACGCGGCAGTGCCGTGTTATTTACCGGGATCACGTTAGCGATTGGTGTGAGCACCTGGATTTTCTCTGATCTGAAGTTTCAAGTGGACATGGGAATATTGTTAACTTTCATGTTTTTAGTCAATATGATTGGTGCAGTATTACTTTTACCAGCAATCGGTAGCCTTATCTGGACTGACCAGAAAAAATAATGTGAATAATTTTGCTCCTAAATGGCCTGTAAAGGCCATTTATATCTATAATTTGTGAATAGATGACCAAATAGCTGAAATGCTTAAAATGTTTTCATCGAAAGGGCTGTTTATTAATTTTAAAAGGGTTAGAATTTGCCTGACTCCACACAATAAATTGCTGTACAAATTTTCCATCTAAGTAGGTGGTATAGATTTAAGGAACATGTAATGACACGAAATGAAGGGCAAGCCTCGGTTATCTTAGATAATGTCTGTAAGCTGATCCAGAAAAAAGTTCACGCTGATAATGTGTTACTCGTTGAGAAATTCGCCAAATCCTTGTACAGCAATATGTCTAAAGAAGATTTGGCACATCGCAATGATAGTGACTTATATGGCGCTGCACTTAGCCTATGGAACTCGCTGGAAAAAAACACCTCTGATGATGCGGTGATCCGCGTCTTCAATCCTGAAGTAGCAAAAGATGGCTGGCAATCATCGCACACAATCGTCGAAATTATCGCTAAAGATATGCCGTTTTTAGTTGATTCTGTTCGTATGGCGATGACTCGAGAAAATATCGCATCTCACTTGCTATTACACAGCCCACTTAAAATTCAACGCGATAAAAACGCTAAAATTTCAGCTTTATCAAATTTAAAAGCCGAACAAGAGTCTAGCTCTACAAAAACAGTGTTTTTTATCGAAATTGATCGCCAAACAGATTCTTCAGTGATTGACTCGTTCAAAAAAGAGCTTGAGTCAGTGTTGAACGATGTGTCTACTGCGGTAGAAGATTGGCAACCAATCCGCAAAAAGTTAATTGCGGTAAGCAAAGAATTACCAAAACGTCACCATAACAATAATGCAAGTGAAGTTGCAGAGACTGTTGAATTCTTAGATTGGTTAGTCAAAGATAACTTTACCTTAATGGGCTATCGTCAATACGATTTGTCGCCAGTACAAGGCGATTATCAGCTCAAAGGTAAAATCGAGGGCAGCTTAGGTTTAATGAAAAATTCAACCGAAGAGCATTCTCGTCTGTTATCTGAATTACCAGAAGTTGCACGTCAAGAAGCCCGTAGCACTAATTTATTGATCCTTACAAAAACTAACTCGCTATCACGCGTGCATCGCCCTGCTTACATAGACTACGTAGGGATTAAGCGTTTTGATAATGAAGGTAATGTGATTGGTGAAGATCGCTTTATCGGGTTGTTTTCATCAAGTTTTTATAACAACAGCGCCACTGATGTGCCAGTTTTAAAAAGTAAAATAAATCGCATTATGGAAATGTGTGATTTTGCTAAAGGCACTCATGCTTACAAAGCGGTGTTAAATATTCTTGAAACCTATCCACGAGATGAACTCGTTCAGGCCCGTGAAAGCGAATTACTTGAAGTCGCAATGGGAGTTTTACAGGTGCAAGAGCGCGATATGTGTCGTCTATTTGTGCGTAAAGATGCCTATGGACGTTTTTTCTCTTGCATGGTGTATGTGCCACGTGAGCGTTATAACACAGCGCTGCGTCGTGAAACACAAGCTATTTTAGGCAGCGCATTTAATTCAGACGACAAAGTCGAATTTACTACCTTTTTCTCTGAGTCTACACTGGCGCGAACTCATTATACCGTGCGTGTGACTGACAACAATATAGAATATAACGTGAAAGACATCGAAAATAATTTAGTAGAAGCCGCTCGTACTTGGGAAGATAAATTACAATCAGCATTGTTAGAGTCTGCGGGTGAAGCACGTGGTAACGAATTAAACCGCAAATATTGTACTGCGTTTGCTCGTTCATACAAAGATGAAGTACTGCCAAGTGCCGCTGTTGTTGATATTGAAAAGCTTGAACTATTGAATGATGATAACAAGCTTGAAATGTTGTTTTATCGTCCGCAAGAAGAAGCGAATAGCAACATTGTACGTTTGAGCTTATTCCACAAAGATGAGCCAATCCACTTATCAGACGTTATGCCAATGCTTGAAAACTTTGGCTTGCGCGTCATTGGTGAAACGCCTTATTCAGTGAAAACCAGTGATGGTCGTATAAACTGGATCATGGATTTCTCAATGCTACTTGATAGCAAAGGCATTGCAGATTTCGATAAAGTATCAGCACGTTTTCGTGCCGCACTTACTAGCGTGTGGAGTAACCGTTTAGAAAATGACGGCTTTAACCGTTTAGTGTTAATGGGTGGCTTAACTGGTCGCGAAGCGTCAATTTTACGCGCATATGCAAAATACATGCGCCAAGTTGGAGTTACTTTTTCGCAAAGTTATATCGAGAGTACATTAGCTAATTACCCGCACATTGGTTCGCAAATTGTTAATTTATTTGCTAAAAAGTTCTCGGTTAAAAGCCCTGCCAGTGTTAAGACGCTTGATAAGCTAATTTCACAAATCTATGTAGAACTTGAAAACGTCGCTAACTTAGATGATGACCGTATTATTCGCTTATACGTCGATATGATCATTGCTACGCTTCGTACTAACTACTTCCAAAAAGATGGCACAGGCCAGTTCAAATCGTATGTATCTTTCAAGGTAAATCCAAGCTTAATTCCAGATGTGCCGTTGCCACTACCGGCGTTTGAAATATTTGTTTATTCTCCACGTGTTGAAGGTGTGCATTTACGTGGGGGTAAGGTTGCTCGTGGTGGCCTGCGTTGGTCAGATCGCCGTGAAGATTTCCGTACCGAGGTTTTAGGCTTAGTAAAAGCACAACAAGTAAAGAATACGGTTATTGTGCCTGTTGGTTCAAAAGGCGGTTTTGTCTGTAAACAACTGCCAACTGACCGAGATGCATTCTTCAAAGAAGGTCAAGAGTGTTACAAAATCTTTATTCGTGGCTTATTGGATATCACTGATAACATTATTAAAGGTGAGATTGTACCGCCGGTTGATGTAACTCGCCATGATGAAGATGATGCGTATTTGGTTGTCGCAGCTGATAAAGGTACTGCGACCTTCTCAGATATCGCTAATGGCATAGCTAATGAATATAACTTTTGGTTAGGTGATGCGTTTGCATCAGGTGGCTCAGTAGGTTATGACCATAAGAAAATGGGTATTACTGCAAAAGGTGGTTGGGAATCTGTTAAACGTCATTTCCGTGAAATGGATATTGACTGCCAAACAACTGATTTCACTGTAGTGGCAATAGGAGATATGGCGGGTGATGTATTTGGTAATGGGATGTTGTTATCTAAACATATTCGATTACAAGTGGCATTTAACCACTTACATATCTTTATTGATCCAACGCCAGATTCTGCAACGTCATACCCTGAACGTGAGCGCTTGTTTAACCTACCGCGTTCATCGTGGGAAGACTATAACAAAGAGTTAATTTCTTCCGGTGGTGGTGTTTTCTCTCGTGCAGCGAAATCAATCACATTAAGCCCAGAGATGAAAAAAATGTTGGGCACTAAAAAAGCCAGCATGACACCAAATGAATTGATCAAAGCAGTCTTGATGATGGAGTTTGATCTACTGTGGAATGGTGGCATAGGCACTTACATTAAGAGCAGTAAAGAAAGTGATGCTGATGTTGGCGACCGCGCTAACGATGCATTGCGCATAAACGGTGCTCAGCTTGGTGCGAAAGTACTTGGTGAAGGTGGTAATTTAGGTGCTACACAATTAGGTCGTATTGAGTTTGGTGCTAAAGGTGGTCGTGTTAATACTGACTTTATCGATAATGTTGGTGGGGTTGCATGTTCAGATAATGAAGTGAACATTAAAATCCTTCTGAACGGGTTGGTAACGTCAGGTGATTTAACCCGTAAACAACGTGATGAACTGCTGTATTCAATGACTGATGAAGTGTCAGAATTGGTGTTGAAAGATTGTTATCGTCAAACACATACACTGTCAATTACGCAATCAAAAGGCTCATCAACGCTTAAAGAAAAAGTACGCTTTATTCATGCCCTTGAAAAAGATGGCAAGTTAAATCGTGCAATTGAATTTATTCCAAGCGATGAAGAGTTAGCTGAACGCGCTGCAGCAGGTAAAGATCTCACTCGGCCAGAGTTATCGGTACTTGTTTCGTACGCTAAAATGGTACTTAAAGAGTCACTCGTAACTGATGACATTACAGAAAATCCATATTATCGTCAGCTGTTAGTGAAGTCTTTCCCTTTACCGCTACGTGAAAAGTTCAATACTGCGATGGATAATCATCCACTGCGTAAAGAGATCATTGCTACTAAATTAGCTAATAATATCGTTAACGATATGGGTCTGAACTTTATGGTACGTATGCATGAAGAAACTGGCGCAAATGAAGCTGAAATTGCGTTATGTTACTCTGTTGCCAGTGAAGTATTCCAAATGCGTGATACTTGGTCTGCAATTGTTGATCTTGATAATAAGATCCCTGCGGCAGTGCAAACTGAAATGTTGTATCAGTTACGTCGTACTGTACGCCGTGCAACTCGTTGGTTCTTACGTCATCGCAATAAGTCGCAAAATATTGAGCAAACTATTGCCTTCTTTTCACCGACCTTCGCTGATTTAAGTGCGAACTTAACCATCTACATGGTTGAAAAAGAAAGTGAACGTTTAGCAGCTGCTGCAGACAAGCTTATTGAAAGTGCAGTGCCAGCTGAGCTTGCAACACGTATTGTATCGCTCTCTAGCTTGTTCTCAGTAATGGACTTAGCTGAAGTTGCTGCAAATTCAGGGCGTAGTATTGATATGGTATCTAATACTTACTTCAAACTAGGTGCACGCATGGGACTGCATTGGTTCCTTGAGCAAATTACTCATCAGCCGGTGGCGAATCATTGGCAAGCATTGGCCCGCGCTTCATACCGTGAAGAGCTTGATTGGCAACAACGTACACTATCTGAAGTTGTTTTAAATAACTTTGCGGGTGATAACAAAGATGTTGACGGTCAAATTGATCACTGGATGGACAGCCAAGATTTATTACTACAACGTTGGAAGCAAATGTTAGCTGAATTTAAGACTTCACAAAGTCATGATTTTGCTAAGTTCTCAGTTGCATTACGTGAACTTATGCTACTTAGTCATAACTGTGATACATCTGCAAAATAAGCAATTAACACTGTCTGATTATTTTCCCACATGAAAATAATGAGTTAATCGTTAAAATTGTTATACAATACCCCAGCCTAGTCTGGGGTATTTTTTTATTAAGAGGATTATTTCATGTTTTACGATCTTGCTCGCCGTTTTATGTTCACCCGTGATGCGGAATGGGCCCATGAATTTGCACTTCATAACTTGCGCCGTTTTAACAATACCCCGTTCAGTGCTGCATGGTCGCAATCAGTGGCAGATCGTCCAGTCGAATTTTTAGGTTTACAGTTTAAAAACCCAGTAGGATTAGCAGCCGGCCTTGATAAAAATGCAGAATGTATTGATGCGTTTGCAAAGATGGGTTTTGGCTTTATTGAGGTAGGTACTGTGACACCTCGTCCACAAGTCGGTAATGACAAGCCGCGTATTTTCCGTCTGCCGGAGTCAAATGCAATTATCAATCGTATGGGCTTTAATAATAAAGGTGTTGATAACCTAATTAATAACGTTAAGGCTGCTAAATACGACGGCATTCTAGGTATCAATATTGGTAAGAATAAAGATACCCCAAATGAACAAGGTAAAGACGATTACATCCACTGTATGCGCAAAGTGTTTGAATATGCCTCATATATTACTGTCAATATCTCATCACCAAATACGCCTGGACTTCGCGATTTGCAATATGGTGCTGCACTAGATGATCTATTGCAAAGCCTTAAAAATGAGCAGCTTGATTTGATCGCCAAACATAATAAACAAGTGCCAATGCTAGTAAAAATTGCCCCAGATCTTGATGCTGTGCAAATAGCTCAAGTTAGTGAATCATTATTAAATAACAACATCGATGGTGTAATAGCGACTAACACTACCTTAGAGCGCGCTGCGGTGCATGGACAACAATATGCTGATGAAGCCGGAGGCCTGTCAGGTCAGCCAGTACGTGAGCGATCCACTCATGTAGTGCAAGAATTAAAACGTTTAACCGCAGGAAAACTGCCAATCATTGGAGTGGGCGGAATTGATGATGCAGCCAGTGCGAAAGAAAAATTATCAGCAGGTGCAGATCTTGTACAGGTATACACTGGATTTATATATAAAGGACCGCAATTGGTAAAAACGATCCTGCAAGGCTTATAAGGATCCGTTATTTAAGCTTTTGATCGTTCAATAAATGTTCTAAAGAAATATATATTAATTGGTCAAAAGCCGCTATACTACACTATTAATAAGATTAATTAGTAGGGGCGTAGGGAACGCATGTTACAAGCATCAAAGCAGTGGAAATGGATTGCTTGTCCAGTAAGAAATCGTTTATTGATCGATTTAGATCAAGATATGCAGCTGTGCACGCCTTATAAACTACGCCAACTCACCGATGCTATTTTAACCCAAGCTAACTTTAGTTTAGAGGATGCTGCCTTTTATCAGCAGGTTTATCAATATCTTGCTGGATTTAATCTATGGAATAGCGCACAGCTATGTCAAATCGCGCTCAATGCCACAGCGGCTAAATTTTATTTAAAGCCAATGCTGGCAAAAAGTTGGTTTTTCGAACCTTACAAAGGCAATGAGCCCAGTATAGAAGCAGTTATAAAATTGCAAACGAGCGAGCAAAGTGGTGAGTTTTTGATTGTTGACCACTGTAGAGAAGCCTCTTTATGCATTTGTCTATCTGAGCATTTTAAGCTAGATGAAAACTTAAGCCTTAATCAATTTGAAGCTATTCGTATACTTAACAATCGTGTCCATCCAATTTATAACCACGCACAAAACAGTAAAACAGCCTAAGCATATTTTTAATAGTTCCTTTGTTTATCGCGTGTTTGTCGCCCAACCTATGTTATAATCCCGCGCAATTAGCTATTAAGGGTTATTACTTTGCATTTTATCGCACTTACTTCTATCGGAATCGAAAATTTATTGGTTGATGAACTTACTGACATTGGCGCTATGGTGACCAAACAAACGGTGGGTTCTGTACGCTTTGAAGGTGACACTACATTGGCACAAAAAGTGTGCTTAATGAGCCGCTTTGCAACTCGTGTACTTATGTTGATTGAAGAGAAAGAGGGCGTAAATAATAAAGAAAGCCTATACAATTTTGCTCGCTCACAACCTTGGCAAGAATGGTTTGGTCCAACGCAAACTTTTGCTGTCGACTTTAATGGCACCAACGACTCACTGAAAAATACCCAGTTTTCAGGTTTAGTGATCAAAGATGCCATTGTTGATTATTTTAATGATTTATTTGAACAGCGACCAAATGTTGATAAACAAGATGCCAATGTGCGTGTTGTTGCGCGTTTATCGCGTCAAGGTGTGGCTCTGTATATCGATTATTCAGGGCCGCGTTTATCTGAACGTGGTTACCGAGAAGGTCAAGGTAAGGCACCTATTAAAGAGCATTTAGCGGCAGCACTGATCAAACGCAGTGGTTGGCTTGACAATGTTCAACAGCCGCTATTTGATCCCTGCTGTGGTGCTGGCACTATTTTGATTGAAGCTGCTGGCATGGCGCGTAATGAAGCGCCAGGTTTATTCCGTGAGGGATTTGCATTTGAGCGCTTACCAAGTTTCCGTATTGCTAAATACAAAGAATTAAAAGAGCAGCTTACAGCACAAATTACCGACCCTAAGTTATGGCTTATTGGTCATGACAATGACGCTAATGTACTGAGCAAAGCAGTAGATAATGCTCGTAGAGCTGATCTAGGTGATGTGATCAAGTTTAAACAAAGCGATGCAACTAAGCTTACCTCAGTGGCAAAATTACCAGGTGTGGTTATTTCAAATTTACCGTATGGTGAACGTATTGGTTCGATGGCTGAGTTGGTGAGTTTACACAGTGCTTTAGGTACAGGCTTTAAAAAACATTTTAACAACTGGAAACTTGCTCTACTAGGCATGGATGAGAGTTTATTTAAATTATTAAAGCTGGTGAAGCTCAAGCGTTATAAATTTAAAAATGGTCCACTTGATGTGGTACTTAATTTATATCAACTTGATGACAAACAAGTCAGCCAAACAACTGAAGATAAACCAGCATTGAACTTTGAAGGTTCGATGTCGTTTGCTAATCGGGTTAAAAAGAATAAGCAAGGTTTGAAAAATTGGCTCAAACAAAATGATGTGCAGGCCTATCGTGTCTACGATGCTGATATTCCTGAATACAATGTAGCTGTTGATATTTATGGTGATTCAGCGGTAATATTTGAGTACGCTGCGCCGAAAGAAATTGACGATGTAACAGCGCACAAACGTCTACAAGACGTGATTTCGTTAACCTCACAACAACTCAATATCGCACCTGGAAATATTGCTGTAAAAGTACGTAAAAAGCAAAAAGGTGAAGAGCAATACACACCGATGGCTAAGCAAAATCGTACTCAAGTAGTTGAGGAGTTTGGCGCGAAGTTTAAAGTCAATTTATTTGATTACTTAGATACTGGCTTGTTTTTAGATCATCGTCTTGCTCGTCGTTATATCCAAGAAAATGCCAAAGATAAACGCTTCTTGAATTTGTTTGCCTACACAGGGACAGCCTCTGTACATGCAGCTCTAGGTGGCGCTAAAGCGATAACCACCGTTGATCTATCGAAAACCTATTTAAAATGGGGCCAAGATAACTTTGAGCTGAACAATATCAGCAATACTCGTTATCGTTTTGAACAAGCTGATTGTTTGAAGTGGCTTGAGCACGCAACTAGCCAATACGATTTGATCTTTTTAGATCCGCCAACGTTTTCAAATTCAAAGCGCATGAAAGATGCTTTTGATGTACAAAATGATCATATTAAATTACTGACATGGGTTAAAAAAATCCTCAGTCCATCTGGCACGTTGATTTTCTCGAATAATATGCGTGGCTTCACCATGGATGAAGTGGGCTTGATTGGCTTAGGATTAAAAGCTGTTAATATTTCAGAGCAGACAATTTCTCCTGACTTTAAACGCAATAAAAAAATACATAATAGCTGGTTGATAACCCATGGCTAAGTGGATTTTGTATCATACCGATGGCTGTCATTTATGCGAGCAAGCGCAGGGCTTGATCACGCCGTTGTTAGGTGATGATCTCTTACAGCTTGTTGATATTATGAGTGATGAAGAACTTATTACAGAATATCAGACCAGTATACCCGTTTTAAAAAGCGATCAAGGCCCGCAATTATTTTGGCCTTTCACTGCGCAAGATGTGCGTCAGTTATTTACGCAAACAGAATAAGAGTAAACAGATAGTATGGATTTAATTAGAATTTCTAAAGCTCAACTCGCGTATGGTACGCATCCACTGTTAGACAACGCTGATGCCGTCATCGAAACTGGCGAGCGTGTGTGTGTGGTTGGCCGTAATGGTGCAGGTAAATCAACGTTACTAAAAGTCCTTGATGGCCAAGTTATTTTAGATGATGGTGAAATAAATCAGTTAGGTAGTATTAAAATATCTCGTCTAGAGCAAGATCCACCAAAAGGAGCTAGTGGCTCGGTGTTTGATTATGTTGCTCAAGGTATGCCTGAGATTGCAAATTTATTAATTGATTTTCATCACGTCAGCACTGAGTTACAAACTGACTGCACAGATAAACTACTTAATAAACTTGAACGTTTATCAAATCAACTCGAAGCCGCAGATGGTTGGCGCTTTGATAGTAGAATTCAACTTGTATTAACACAGTTAGAATTATCACCAGAAGCCAAACTTGAATCACTTTCAGGTGGCTGGTTACGCAAAGTTGCCCTTGCTCGCGCACTGGTTAGTGAACCTGATTTATTATTGCTTGATGAGCCTACTAACCATTTAGATATGGAAAGTGTGATGTGGCTTGAGCAATTTTTAAAAGAGTTTAAAGGCGGTATTGTCTTTATTTCTCACGACCGTGCTTTTATTCGTGCCGTTGCTACGCGGATCTTAGACTTAGATCGCGGTAAGCTGATTTCATACCCTGGCGATTATGCTACTTATTTAGAGCAAAAAGCCCATGATTTGAAAGTCGAAGAAACGCAAAACGCATTATTTGATAAACGCTTAGCGGAAGAGGAAGCATGGATCCGTCAAGGTGTAAAAGCACGTCGAACGCGTAATGAAGGCCGTGTCCGCGAGCTTAAACAACTACGTAATGAACGCAAACAGCGTGTTGATCAAGTGGGTAAAACTGACTTCAATATTGAAACTGCAGACCGTTCAGGTAAATTAGTATTTGAAGCTAAACATCTAAATCATGCATTTAATAAAGACAAAGTAATTGCTAATGACTTCTCTACTTTAGTAATGCGTGGCGATCGTATTGGCTTAGTGGGCCCTAATGGGATTGGTAAAACGACTTTATTAAAACTGCTATTTGGGGATATTGAAGCTGATGAAGGGATTGTTAAACAAGGGGTGAACTTAGAGTTTGCTTACTTTGATCAATACCGGCAAAAGCTTGATGAAGAAGCCACTGTACAAGATAACGTAGCAGAAGGTAAGCAAGAAGTGATGATGAATGGTCGTTCACGTCATGTGCTCGGTTATTTACAAGACTTTTTATTCCCACCTGCGCGTGCACGTACACCGGTTAAAGCACTCTCTGGCGGTGAGAAAAATCGCTTATTATTAGCTAAACTATTTTTAAAACCATCAAATATTCTAGTGCTCGATGAGCCAACCAATGATTTAGATATAGAAACCCTCGAACTGTTAGAGGATATTATTAATCAGTATCAGGGAACTGTGTTAATTGTAAGCCATGACCGTGAGTTTATTGATAATACCTGTACCAGTGTTTGGGCGTTTGAAGGTAACGGGGTTATCACCGATATTGTTGGTGGTTACAGTGATTATGAAGCCTATACTAATTATTTAGCACAGGAACAAAAAAAACAGCTAACTACACCTGCTAAAAAAGAAGCAGTCGTTGCACCAGCTCCTGTGGTTAAAGCAGACAACAAAAGTAATAAACTCTCTTATAAATTAAAGCTTGAATTAGAACAATTACCCAGTAAGCTGGAGCAACTTGAACAAGCGCTAGAAGCGCAACAAGTTGTAGTTAATGATGCTGATTTCTTTAAACAAGATGCCAGTGTAACCAGCAAAGAATTGAACCATTTAGCACAACTTGAGTCTGACCTTGAAGCTGCTTTGGAGCGCTGGGAAGAACTTGAAGATTTAAAGAATCAGTAGTAAGGACAAAAATGAAATATAAATTACTCGCCGCTAGTATTTTAGCTACTATGAGTACATCGGCACTTAGTGCAACGTACCAGTTAACCGAGCTGAGCACGTTGGATGGCGCTAAGAAAAACTATGTTAAAGATGTCAGCGAAAGCGGCAATATAATCGGCGTTGCTAACGGCATCTACAATTTACCTATTGATGTTAGTTATATCGATTTTGGTGATAATGTAATTGAAAGTGCTTACCGTGAGCGAGAAAAGTATTTTAAGAACATTGATAAAGAGATTACTTTTACGCTTGATGATATTGAAAACAATAATGCGGCGGCAACTAACCCAGATGCACACAGTTTTATGCTTTCATTTTTATCAGCACAAGCTAACAACCCAGAATATCAAAAACTGGCAAATTTTGTTGGTTACAATGTTTTGAATGGTGAAGCTCAAGAGCAAGTTCTTTTTGATGTTGCATCAGTTGATTATGATGGCCTTACACGCTCCGTTAGCAATAACTATAATGCAGTAGCAGAAGACGGTGTTACTGTGGGTTGGGGCAGTGCGCCTTATGAGAAAACCAGCTTTCTTCCTGAGGGGGAAAGTGAAGAAAAAACACAGTTTGTGCGTGATTTTATTTTTCGTGGCATTGTTGTATCGCCATCGGGTTTAACTGTGCCGTTAGTGCCTGAGTATGCTGAATTTGGTGGCTTAAGTTCAGCCAACGATATAGTTAAAACAAACACCGGTTATATTGTAATTGGGCAAGTATCAACAGGTATCCCGGTTGATAGACAAGAAAATATTGATGATAACTGTGATGGTGAAGATGAACCTGTCAGTGTTTGTATTGAGAAGATAAATCGAGATAGATCATCACGATTGTTTGATACCCGTGCTGTTAAGTGGACACTTGATACAAACTTAAATATTACTAAAACTGAACCGCTTGGTTTGGGTCTTACACCAGAAGAAGATGATGGATTTGCATTTATAAGTAATGCGCTTGCTGTTAATAGTAATGGCCTAGTTGCTGGTTATTCTGATGTTCGTGATAATAACAGCTCGTCAACAATTAGATCATTGCCTGTTTATTACAATGACGGTAACGTTGTTGAAATACTCAATCAAGAAGATGATTGGACAGGTGGTCAGGCAGTAGCAATTAATAATAATAATACGATTGTTGGTTATGGAATAAAGAGAATCGATAGCACAGAACGTCAAAAGTTCTTCTATCATGATATTGCCAGCAATAGTACTGTTTCCCCAAAGGATTACTTTAGTACTTCCAGCTCAGTTGCCAATGATATTAATGACAATGGTTATATTGTTGGTGAAGGTGAGACTGACTTATTAAATAGTGGTGTACGTCGTCGCGAAGGCTTTTTGTATAAGATTGGTGACGATGCGATTACAAATATAAATGATTTACTGCCTTGCTACGAAGCCGATGGTGAAACACGTTATGGTTATGTTGTTTCAGAGGCTAAAGTAATTAACAATAAAAATGAAATCTTTGGTGTTGCTACTAAAACGGTCGAAAAAATGGATTCATTAGGCGGTGTCGTACGTGACATCAATGGTGAAATAGAATACGAAAGTATTGTAGTACCAGTGAAGTTATCTCCGATCAGCGGTAGTATTGACAGTTGCTCAGCTCCTGAAACAGATACTTATAAGCGCCAATCAGCTAGTTTCCCATGGTATACGTTATTGTTACTACCGTTAGTTGGCCTGCGCCGTATATTACGTTAAGTATTGAAATTATTGGTAGGTGATCCAGCATTAACGGTCACTTAGTATTAAAATAAAAACCCCTGCTTTGCTAAGCAGGGGTTTTTTTGTCTATACTTTATAAAATTAAATTAGAAACAGTTATTTTTTATGCCGATTTAACCATGCTTTGCGTACTGCACGGCGCCATAGTAAATCAACGCCGAAATAGCCTATTATTGAAGCAACACAGGCACTGATAAACGAACCTACCAAAAAAGCAGGACCAATGGTGGTTAAGCTTTCCATAAACCATTGCCAACTTGGTTCAAATGCAAAATGTTGTTCCGGCTGGCCTAACGCTAATGTGCCAATTAAATACGAACAATAAAAAATAGGCGGCATGGTTAGCGGATTGGTGATCCAAACTACGGCGACAGAAATAGGTAAATTTACTCGTAATGGAATAGCCAACGCAGCAGCAAGCACCATCTGAAAAGGAACCGGGATGAAAGCGAAGAATAAACCGACTGAAAATGCCCCTCGAGCTGAGCGTCGATTTAAATGCCATAGATTAGCATCGTGGAGTAAACGACCAAAAATTTTTAAATATTTATGATGTTTAACTTTATTGTGATCAGGTAAAAACCGTTGGATCGTTTTTTTAGCCATTTAAAGCAACCATTTACATCTGTTTGGTTAAGCGTTGGGTTTGTCGTTGGTTGTATTATAACCGTTTTTTATTATCAGACCCTTGTATTTACAGTTTTCGCGTTATCTCTATTAATTGCGAGTGCCTATTTTAAGCCGTTTTACAGTGTATTGTTAGGTTTTATTTGTGGAATTTTATGTGTATGGGGACATTTTAGCAACTTCTACGCAATTTCCAGCTTGCCTTTGGATGAAAATAAACCATATCTAAGCAATATTACGATTGTAGAAATTATTTCAAAGCGCGATCATTATTATTTAAAAGTCCAGCTTAATGAGATAGGCAATCATCCTCTATCAAATATTAAGCCCCCTTTTGCATTGCTCACTTTAAAAAATGAGCAGTTACTTAAAGTGGGTGATCATGTTACTGCGTGGCTTGAATTAGAAAAATATCGCAGCCAAAAAAATTATGATGTGTTTGATAAAGAGCGTTACGCATTTAGTGAGCGGCTATTTTTTAAAGGCAAACAAGTTGGTCACATTATTGAAATAGCTAAAAATCATGAATTTGACCTAATTACTAACTATCGTAATTTTATTAAACACACCTACCAGCATAACTCACTAAATTGGCTGTATTATTCGCTAATGACTGGCGATCGCAGTGTTATGAGTTTTTCACAAAAGCAAGAATTACAGCAATTTGGTATTAGCCATTTATTGGCTATTTCGGGATTACATATTGGCTTGATGTTTAGTATCGGTTTTTTTATAACCCGTTATTTAACAAGCCTTTTTATTTTTGTGGTTAAACCAACTACACAGCAGATCAATTTGTCACTTATTTATAGTTTAGGTGGCTTTGCGCTTGCTTTTAGTTATGTGTACTTAAGTGGCTTTATCGTCTCGGCAACTCGCGCTCTGATCATGTTAGGGTGTTATTTAGTTATTTATTATATCGCTAAGCAGGCACTACGCTGGCGATTTATCTTGTTTGCATTGGTATGTGTATTACTCATTGATCCATTTAGTTTACTTAATCCGGGGCTGTATTTTTCATTTACGGCGGTGGCAATTATCTTTTGGGTGTTTAGTGTTATAACCGTAACCAGCTCCGACTTTTTAGCCATCATTAAAACACTTATTATTCTGCAGTGTGCATTGTTTATTGGTTTACTACCTTTATCGCTGTATTATTTTAATGGGGTCAGTGTAATTGGCTTAGCTGTTAACTTAGTGGCTATCCCATTACTTGGTTTTATTATCATGCCCTGCTTAGTATTGTTTTCTGTGATCAGTGTATTTTTTGATATTAGCGGATTGATAAGTGTGTTTGATTCATTATTACAGCATATTTATCAGCTCTTATTGTTGATCCCGGTTGATTTTCGTTGGTTTGATACTACAAATTTTAGCCAGCAATGGCTTGTTAGTAGCTACATGACAGCAATGGTCGTGTGTTTTTTACCATGGCGTTTATTGACATGCATACCATTATTACTGGTTGTACTCGATCACTATTTACTGACCAAACCGCGCTGGCAGCTAAATGTATTCGATGTAGGTCATGGCACCATGGTGTTAGTAAGTAATCGAGATAAAGGTTTTATCTATGATCTTGGCCCAATTTATTTTAATACATTTACGCGAGTTAATAGTACATTAATACCTTATTTAAAAAGAAACGGCATTGAGGCAGAGGTTGCGCTTATCAGCCACATGGATAAAGACCATGCAGGAGGGCTTATCCATTGGTTAGAGCAAGGTTACCAGCATACTTTTAGGTTGCTGCAACCAAATGGGCCAGAGCAAGTTTGTAGAGCGGGCGAATATCGTTTTTATGACTTAACTATTATTGTGAGCGAGCCGGCACAGCATTTAATAACAGATAACGACAACTCTTGTGTCGTACGTATTAGCGATGGCAGGTTCAGTGTTTTACTTCCGGGTGATATTTCAACAAAACGAGAAGAGCAATTAATAAAGCAGCAAAGTGTGCTTAAAAGTACCGTATTACTTAGTCCTCATCATGGCAGTAATACTTCATCGACTGATACCTTTATTCGTGCGGTTGCCCCTGAGGTAGTTATTCATTCAACGGCATATAAAGGACAGTGGCAATTTCCACGTACAGAAGTTTTAGCGCGTTATGCTACACAGCATGCTCTACAATATACAACAGCAGAAAAAGGCCAGGTTAAAATTGAATTTTATCAACATCACTACACAGTAAATCTAGCTCGTGAAGATGAAAGTTATTGGTTTCTAAAAGATTGAGTTTAGTTTTGTACGGCTGGAGGCTACAATAGCCAAAGATTATGTATTAGAGAGTATTATGGATCAAACTACATCACAAATTTATAAGCGTTTATTGACGTATGTGGGTGATTATAAAAGCATCGCAATATTAGCTGTAGTCGGCATGATAGGCTACTCAGCGATGGATGCTTTATTTATTCAGTTAATGAAGCCTTTTATAGACCAAGGTTTAAATGAGCGTAATAACAATGTCTTAAAATATGCGCCATTTGTTGTTGTTGCCTTAGTGTTCGGCCGTGGGGTCTTTAATTATATGTCATCGTATTGTTTAAGTTATGTGGGCTCTCAAGTTGTCCGTGCATTACGCCAACAATTATTTGAGCATATTCTGCATTTACCTGTTTCATTCCATGATAAAAACTCAACGGGTGATTTGATTTCAAAAATAACGTTCGATACAGAGCAAGTGCAGCAAGCGATCACCAAAGCGATGCTCATTGTGGTCAGAGAAGGCGCATTTGTGGTGTTTTTGCTGGCTGTGATGTTTTATACCAGCTGGAAGCTATCGCTGATATTTCTAGTTATTATTCCGCTTGTTGCTATTATAGTCAGTTTAGTTTCAAAGCGTTTTCGCCATATTTCTAAAAATATTCAATCAGCAATGGGTCAAGTGACTCGCAGCTCAGAGCAAATGCTCAGTGGTCACAAAGTCATTCATGGCTTTGGTGGACAACAACAAGAAATCACTCAGTTTGCAAAAATTAATAACCATAATCGCCAACAGCGGATAAAAATGGATGCCACTAAAGCACTAAGTGTCTCGGTTATCCAAATTTTAGCTGCCAGTGCTATGGCGGTCATTTTATTTGTTGTCTCAATGCCCTCAATGATTGATACCGTCAGTTCAGGTGACTTTGTGGTGTTGATTTCTTCAATGATGATGTTATTACGCCCTTTAAAACAATTAGCGAATGTAAATAGCGATTTGCAGCGCGGTATTTCAGCTGCGCAAAGTATATTTTTAGTACTTGATGAAGACGTTGAAAAAGATATTGGTGCTGTTAGTATCGATAAAGTGCAAGGGCATATTGAGATTAAACATGTTACGTTTAGCTATCCTACCAAAGATGAACCGGTATTAAAGGATTTATCTCTAACCATTAAAGCGGGTGAGAGCATTGCCTTAGTGGGACGTTCTGGTTCTGGTAAATCAACCATCTCTAACTTATTACCGCGCTATTATGATTTACAACCACCGAGTGAAATTTTATTAGATGGCATTGCGCTCAGTGATTACAAATTGGCTGATTTACGTAAACAGTTTGCCTTGGTATCGCAGCAGGTTGTACTTTTTAATGACACTATAGCTAACAATATAAGTTATGGTATTAGTCGTGAATTAAGCGAAGACGAATTACTCAACGTAGCTAAACAAGCGCATGTTTGGGAGTTTGTTAAAGATTTACCCGATGGTTTAGATACCATGGTCGGTGAAAATGGCGTAATGTTATCAGGCGGGCAGCGTCAGCGTATTGCCATCGCACGGGCAATACTCAAAGATGCACCAATCTTGATTTTAGACGAAGCAACCTCTGCATTGGATACTGAGTCTGAAAAACTGATCCAGCAAGCTTTAGAAGCATTAATGAAAAATAAAACCTCGATTGTGATTGCTCACAGATTATCAACAATCGAACAAAGCGACCGCATCTATGTTATTGATAATGGCCAAGTGATTGAAAACGGAGACCATAAATCATTACTCGAAAAAGAGGGCACGTATTCTGCTTTGTGTAAAATGCAATTTGGTGAGCACGGGTGAGTAAAATAGAGCAAAGCTGGTATCAAAGTATCAGTTTAATTACTGTAGTACTGTTGCCTCTGAGTTTACTGTTTTGGTTGATAAGTACTTTTCGTCGTGCGGTGTATAAAATAGGGTTATGTAAAGCCTACATAAGTCCAGTTCCCATAATAGTGGTTGGTAACATCAGTGTTGGCGGCAATGGTAAAACGCCCTTTGTGATCTGGCTGGTTAGCTACTTACAACAGCGTAATTTAAAGGTTGGGGTGATCAGCCGCGGTTATGGTGGTAACAGTGAATGTTACCCGCTGAACGTTACAGCAACTACCAGTCCAGCAAGTGCAGGCGATGAACCTGTGCTAATACAACGTAGACTAGGGTGTCCTGTAGTCGTTGGTCCAAACAGAGAAGCGAATATTAAGCTATTACTTGCTGAGCACCAACTTGATGTCATCGTTTCTGATGATGGTATGCAACACTATAAAATGGCCAGAGACATAGAATGCTGCATTGTTGATAGTCAGCGCCGCTTTGGTAATGGTTTTATTATGCCAGCAGGGCCACTTAGAGAAACTCAAGCGCGTTTAAAATCTGTTGATTTAGTGATTGAGAATGGTGGCGATGCTAGGTTTAATTACCAGCTAAAAAGTGCAGATTTAGTAAATGTTGCCACTAATATAGCCACTGAAGTACCGCTTTTAATCGGTCACGCTGTGAGCGCCATTGGTAATCCACAACGTTTTGAGTATAGTTTACGTCAACAAGGCATTACATTGCTAAGTTGCCATCATTTTCGAGATCATTATGGTTATACAGCACAAAATTTCATAAAATTTAATGATGAAATAGTGTTTATGACAGAAAAAGATGCGGTAAAATGTCAACCATTTGCAAAACCTACGTGGTATTTTCTACCTGTTAATGCAGAGCCATCCCCTGCGGTGGTTACTAAACTAAATTTATTACTAAAAGAAAAAGGGATCCTCGATGGCCTTTGATACAAAGTTACTTGAAATAATTGCCTGTCCAGTATGTAAAGGCAAATTACGTTTAGACAAAGAAAACAATGAACTGATCAGCACAGCAGCAAAGTTGGCTTATCCAATTCGTGATGATATTCCGGTATTGCTTGAAAATGAAGCCCGTGAATTATCACAACAAGAGATTGAAACGTGGAATTCGTAGTTGTTATTCCGGCGCGTTACGCGTCTAGTCGGTTACCGGGTAAGCCTTTGGCGGATATTTGTGGCAAACCGATGATCCAACACGTTTATGAAAAAGCAATGGCAGCAGGTGCAAGCAAAGTGGTTATTGCCACCGATCATCAAAAAGTTTTTGATGCGGTTAGCTTATTTACAAAAGATGTATTAATGACCAGTGAGGATCATCAATCGGGCACTGAACGCCTTGCCCAAGTGATGGATTTACTCGGATTGGCTGACGATACAATTGTTGTTAATGTACAAGGTGATGAACCACTGCTTGCCTGTGAAAATGTAGCGCAAGTTGCTGCATTGCTTGCAGATTCGTCTGCGCCAATGGCGACTTTAAGTGTTGCCATTGATGACATTGCAGAAGTACTTAACCCTAATGCTGTCAAAGTGGTCAGTGATATTAATAAAAATGCTTTGTATTTTTCCCGCGCCAGTATCCCTTTTGATCGTACCAACATGATGGACGCTGCCAATAATCATCAGCTCAATTGTGCAAACTATCAACGCCATGTGGGTATTTACGCGTATAGAGCTGGGTTTATCAAACAATACATTAAGCTGACACCTTCGCCTCTTGAGCAATTAGAATCATTAGAGCAATTACGCGTGCTTTACCACGGTCACCAAATAAAAATTGAGCAAGCGCAAATAGCGCCTCATGCAGGTGTTGATACACCTGAAGATTTAGCGCGTGTCGTGAGCTACTTAGAAAGTAAAGCTGCGAGTGAATAAGCCCACGTTAACTGTGCATGCTCAGCATGAAGATTTTTATGTCCTCGAAAAGCCTGCAGGCCTTAACTTTCACAGCGAAGAAGGCCCTGGTTTTGTGGTACTTGCTGAGCAACAGCTAAATGAAAAGCTCTATGCGGTACATCGTTTAGATAAAGTGACATCAGGTTTGATTATCTTAGCCCGCAGCAGTGCCTCAGCAGCTGAGTTTACCCGCTTATTTACCGCGCATAAAATTGATAAATTTTATTTGGCGTTATCGGATAGCAAACCGAAGAAAAAGCAAGGCTGGGTGAAAGGCGATATGGCTAAATCTCGCCGTAGTAGCTTCAAGCTGTTAAAAAGTATAGATAACCCGGCAATTACTCGTTTTTATTCGCTCAGTATTACGGCTAACTTACGTGGCTTTATTTTAAAGCCGTATTCAGGGAAAACCCATCAATTAAGGGTTGCTTTAAAAAGTTTAGCGGCGCCTATTTTAGGTGATTCACTTTATGGTGGAACTCCAGCTGAGCGTACTTATTTACATGCTTACGCACTTAGTTTTAATTGGCAAAATAAACAGTACCACTTTGTGTGTAAACCTGAATGTACAACACTGTTTGGACAATTAACTGAACACGAAAATTTTCACCCATGGCAACAGCCTTGGCAATTGGATTGGTAAATGACAGACTCGGTAACCGATATTCGTTTTGGCGGGATAAAACGCTTATATGGACAACAACAATTTGCATGGTTGCAAAACGCACATTTTTGTGTCATTGGCATTGGTGGTGTTGGCTCTTGGGCCGCCGAAGCATTAGCAAGAACTGGGGTAGGTAAGCTTACACTTATTGATCTTGATGATATTTGTGCAACTAACGTAAATCGCCAAATACATGCCTTAACAGGTACTGTTGGTGAAGCAAAAGTAGAGGCAATGAAAACCCGCTGCCAGCTGATTAATCCTGAGTGCGAAATTGAAATCATTGATGATTTCATTACTTTGGATAATATTCGCGAGCTTATCCAAGGTTTTGATTTCGTGATTGATTGTATCGATGCAGTAAAAGAGAAAGCGGCACTTATCGCTCATTGTAAGCGCAATAAAATACCGGTGATCACCACTGGTGGTGCCGGTGGGCAAACTGATCCAAGCCAAATTACATTTGGCGATGTGGCAAAATCGACCCAAGATCCTTTGCTTGCTAAAGTGCGCTATATTCTGCGTAAACAGTACAACTTTAGTAGCAACCCTAAACGTAAGTTTAATATAGATTGTGTCTACTCAACTGAGCAATTAGTTTACCCCAGTACTGATGGCAGTGTGTGTCATGCAAAACAAAATGCTGATGGCTCAATGAATATGGATTGCAATAATGGTTTTGGCTCTGTGACAATGATCACAGGCAGTTTTGGTTTTTTTGTAGCCGCTAAAGCGGTGCGTAAATATTTAGACCGCTGCGCTCGAAATAATAAAGACTAACTTTTTTGTTGTGCCATGGTTTGAATTCGCTCGACCATGGCCTTGATACCATTCCCGCGAGATGGGCTTAAATGTTGTATTAGCCCCAATCGTTCAAATTCAGCAAAGGCATTGGTGTGCATCACTTGCTCTGGGGTTAAGCCATTATACAAGGCTAACACAATGGCCAGTAAGCCTTTTACTATACGGGTATCAGAGTCGCCAACAATGACTAGGGTATTTTCTTCTAGGTCAAAATCTAAATACATCCACACTTTACTTTCACAACCAGGAACGAGGGCATCATCCGTTTTTAATATTTCCGACATAGGCGGTAGTTGCTTGCCTAACAGCATTATTTCTCGGTACTTTTGTTGCCATGGTGGCGCACTTTCTAAGGACAACGCAATTTCTTTAAACGTTTTAATCATGTTTTATCCGAACTTAGTCTAATAATGCGATGCACTCTTGCAACGCTGCGATGAATAAATCAATGTCTTGACGGTTATTATAGAATGCAAAACTGGCACGAACACTGCCCTTAATACCTAAATGCTGCATCAGGGGTTGGGCACAATGATGGCCACTGCGAACTGCAACGCCATAGCCATCCAATAATGTGGCTATATCGTAAGGATGTTCATCTTTGTAATTAAAACTTAAGGTTCCAATATTGCTTTTTAGGTCGCTATAAATGGTAATACCATCGATGGCTTGCAGTTTTTTTGCGGCATAATTAAAAATAGCTTGTTCATGTACATAAACATTAGCAGTATCTAACGCCTTTAAATATTTAATTGCGTGGGCAAAAGCGATTACAGCCGCAATATTAGGTGTTCCAGATTCAAATTTAGCGGGTGCTTGGCGAAAAACTGTTTTTGCTAATGTAACGGATTCAATCATTTCCCCTCCGGTTTGATACACACTGAGACTATTTAACCGATCATAGCGTCCATATAAACCACCAAGCCCCGTAGGGCCGAGCATTTTATGCGCTGAAAAAACATAAAAATCGCAATCTAGTTGCTGTAAATCAGGTTGTAAATGTAAAGCTGCCTGTGCACCATCAACAAGAGTAATGGTATTTTGTTGTTTTGCAGCGTGCAAAATTGCTTCCAGCGGGGTGATGTTACCCAGTGCGTTTGATGCGTGAGTGATTGCAAGCACAGTTGGCTTGTGTTGTTCAATAAACTCAACACATTGCCCTGTATTAAAACGGCCATTTGGCTGCAAGGGCAAGGCCAGCAGTGTCGCTCCTGTACGTCTTGCAAGCTGCTGCCATGGCACGATATTAGCGTGATGTTCTAACGCAGAAATCACAATGGTAGAGTGTATATTGAGTTGTTCAGTCAGGCCATTAGCAACAAGGTTAATCGCTTCGGTTGCTCCTTTAGTCCACACTAACTCACTCACAGCAATATTAAAAAAGCCAGCGACAATCGCTCTAGCCTGTTCATAGGCGAGGGTAGCTTGCTCACTAAGTGTATGACGGCCGCGATGTACATTGGCATTATTGCGTGCATAAAATTGCTCAGTAGCAGTGATCACTGCTAATGGTTTTTGTGTAGTTGCTGCTGAATCAAGGTAAACCAGAGGTTGCTCGTTGATAAGTTGCGACAGAGCTGGGAATTCTGCACGGATTTTTTCTACATCTAACATAACAAGCCAAATTTAAAAGTGAACGAGAATTGTAATCACTTTATGATTTTTCTCAAGGGGTGCACACAAAAAAGGCCGCAAATGCGGCCTTTTTAGCATTATTTAATGCTTAACGCTTGTCAGTTGCTACGTAGTCGCGGTGTGTATGGCCTGTATAAAGCTGACGTGGACGGCTGATCTTATGACCAGATTGAGAAAGCATCTCATCCCAGTGAGTGATCCAACCTACAGTGCGCGCCATTGCGAAGATCACAGTGAACATGCTAGTAGGAATACCGATTGCTTTTAAGATGATACCTGAGTAGAAATCTACATTTGGGTATAGTTTCTTCTCAACAAAGTATGGGTCTTCAAGAGCAATTTGCTCAAGCTTCATTGCGATATCAAGCAATGGATCTTGAATGTTAAGCTCAGCTAACACTTCGTGACACGTTTGACGCATTACTGTTGCACGTGGGTCGAAGTTTTTATAAACACGGTGACCAAAGCCCATAAGACGGAACGGATCCGCTTTATCTTTTGCTTTAGCAACGTATTCATCAATACGATCAACTGAACCAATTTCTTCTAGCATATTTAAACATGCTTCGTTTGCGCCGCCGTGTGCAGGGCCCCAAAGTGATGCGATACCTGCTGCAATACATGCATAGGGGTTAGCACCAGAAGAACCAGCAAGACGTACTGTAGACGTTGATGCATTTTGCTCGTGATCAGCGTGAAGCATAAAGATTTTATCCATTGCTTTTGCAGTCACTGGATTAACTTTATATTCTTCGGCTGGTACAGAGAACATCATATGTAAGAAGTTTTCTGCATAGCTTAAATCATTACGTGGGTAAACAAACGGTTGACCTACGTTATATTTATACGCCATCGCTGCGATAGTTGGTAACTTTGCAATTAATTTAATTGCACTGGTTTTACGTTGTGTTGCATCGGTAACATCAAGGTCTTCATGATAAAAAGACGATAATGCACCTACTACACCACACAGCATTGCCATTGGATGAGCGTCAAAACGGAAACCTTGGAAGAAATTTGCAATTTTCTCATCAAGCATGGTGCTATGTGTGATTTGTGATGCAAAATCAGCATATTGCTCTTTAGTTGGTAATTCACCATTTAGTAGTAAATAGCATAGTTCAACATAATCTGAGTCTTCTGCTAACTGCTCAATCGGGTAACCGCGATGCAGTAAAATACCTTTACCACCATCAATATATGTGATTGAAGATTCACAAGAACCAGTCGACATAAAGCCTGGGTCATAGGTGAAGTGACCGTGAGCACCTAACGTACGTACATCGATTACATCCTGACCGGCAGTACCTTGGTAAATTGGAAGTTCGATTGGATCTAGACCATCAATATGGACTGTGGCTTTTTTATCCACCATCTATTTATCTCCTATTAAGATAACAACTCTGATTGTTATGTTCTGAATCTGTTTAAGCACATTCTTTTCATTTTAACGTGAAAGAGGGGGTTAAAGTCAATTTTTATAAACATTATGCACAAATGTATAATAAATATTCTGATGGGATTAAATACTATACCATTGGCTAATACGCAAACGTCTCTAACTAAACAAGAATTGTAAAAAGACCTTTGGCTATATATACTATTGGAGGTTTTATACCGTATTGTCTGTAGGTAAATGTAATTTTTGCAGCTAATTTTTGCATAAATGTGAACTTTGTTGCTAAAAAGAGCTTTGCTTAGGTAGTTCCATCAGAAAAATCGTTTTTGATGGGTTAAGAAAAACAAGTAGATGAGCTCCTAGTGAGCAAGATGGGCAAGTAACTGTGAAAAAGCAAAGACCTGTAAATCTAGATCTAACAACTATATGTATGCCGGCAACGGCTAAAGCATCAATATTTCACCGCGTCACCGGTGTTGCATTATTTTTTGCTTTAACGTTTGTCATTTGGGCTTCGTCTGAATCTCTTTCTTCTGCTGAAGGTTTTGAATTCGTCAAGGGTCTGTTTAACGGATTCATTGCCAAATTTATTGCTTGGGGCGCCATTTCAGTATTGGCATATCACCTTATTGGTGGTATTCGCCATATCATTATGGATATGGGACATTGGGAAGAACTTGAATCAGGTAATCTCAGCGCTAAGATTGCTATGGCACTTGGCGTTGTGTCTTCTATTCTAGCAGGGGTGTGGATATGGTTTTAAATCAAGCAACTCTAAAGCGTGATGGTGTACAAGATTATGTCTCATTACGTACCACGGCATTAGTAATTACCGCGTATGCGATTTTTATTATTGGCTACTTTTTATGTACGCCAGAAGTCACTTTTGAAGCATGGCACGGCCTGTTTTCAAACCTTGCAATGAAGGGGTTTACCTTAATTACCCTGGTTTGTATTATGGTTCATACCCGTATTGGCCTTTGGCAAGTACTGACTGACTACGTTAAATGCGCAAAATTGCGTGCTGTTTTAGGTTTTGTTTTAAACCTAATGGCCGCTGCATACGTAGCAATTGGTCTAATCGTTCTATGGGGTGTTTAAGTGAAATATTCTGTTCGTGAATTTGATGCCGTCGTGATTGGCGCAGGTGGTGCGGGTATGCGCGCGGCACTTGCAATCACTGAATCAGGTAAAACCTGTGCACTTATCTCTAAAGTTTTCCCAACCCGTTCACACACTGTATCTGCACAAGGTGGTATTACGGTTGCGCTGGGTAATTCACATGAAGATAACTGGGAATGGCACATGTACGATACTGTTAAAGGTTCCGATTTTATCGGTGACCAAGACGCTATCGAATATATGTGTAAAACAGGCCCAGAAGCAATTACTGAATTAGAAAACATGGGTCTACCATTTTCTCGTTTTGAAAATGGCCGTGTTTACCAACGTCCTTTCGGTGGTCAATCGAAGAATTTTGGTGGTGAGCAAGCTGCACGTACAGCGGCTGCGGCTGACCGTACAGGTCATGCGTTATTACATCTTCTTTATCAGCAAAACGTTAAAAACAAAACCAATGTATTCTCTGAGTGGTATGCATTAGATTTAGTTAAAAACGATGATGGTAATGTAGTAGGGTGTACTGCTATCGATATTGAAACTGGCGAAGTTGTTTATTTCAAATCAAAAGCAGTGGTTCTAGCAACCGGTGGTGCGGGTCGTATCTTCGCTTCAACCACTAATGCACACATTAACACTGGTGATGGTGTTGGTATGGCAACCCGCGCAGGTATTTCTATGCAAGACATGGAAATGTGGCAGTTCCACCCAACAGGTATTGCTGGTGCAGGTACGTTAGTAACAGAAGGTTGTCGTGGTGAAGGTGGTTATCTTTTAAATAAAGATGGCGAACGCTTCATGGAACGTTATGCACCTAATGCGAAAGATTTAGCATCACGCGATGTTGTTGCCCGTTCAATGATGACAGAAATTCGTGAAGGTCGTGGTTGTGATGGTCCTTGGGGTCCACATATTAAGCTTAAGCTTGATCACTTAGGTGAAGAAACGCTTAACCTACGTCTTCCTGGTGTATGTGACCTTGCTAAAACATTTGCACACGTTGACCCTGCTAAAGAGCCAATTCCAGTAATTCCTACTTGTCATTATATGATGGGTGGCGTTCCGACTAACGTAAATGGTCAAGCACTACAAATCGATGCCCTAGGCAATGAGAAAGTAGTTGAAGGCTTATTTGCAGTTGGTGAGATTGCCTGTGTATCTGTACACGGTGCAAACCGCTTAGGTGGTAACTCATTGCTTGATTTAGTGGTCTTTGGTCGTGCTGCAGGTAATTTCCTTGGAACTTATTTGAATGACGTTGAAGTATCTAAAGATGCCTCTGAGTCAGATTTAGAAGCGTCACTTACTCGTTTTAATCGTTGGGAAAACTCAACAATTGGTCAAGGCGAAGATCCAGTCCAAATCAAGAAAGATCTACAGCAATGTATGCAACTTAACTTCTCGGTATTCCGTGAAGGTGAGTCTATGGCTGCAGGTCTTAAAGAGCTTAAAGAAATTCGTGAACGTCTACAGCATGCGCGTCTTGATGATAAATCATCAGACTTCAATACTGCACGTATCGAATGTCTAGAGTTAGATAACATGATGGAAACAGCATACTCAACAGCAGTTGCTGCAAACTTCCGAACAGAAAGCCGTGGTGCACACTCTCGCTTTGACTTCCCAGATCGTGATGACGAGAACTGGTTATGTCACTCAGTTTTCAATCCGAAAACGGATGAAATGAGCAAGCGTGATGTAAACTATGCGCCTAAACTGCGCGAAGCATTTCCACCTAAAGCACGTACCTACTAGGAGCGAGACGATGGCACAAGTACAATTTTCTGTTTATCGTTACAATCCAGATATTGATAACGCCCCCCGTATGCAAGAATATACTTTGCAAACGGAAGAAGGCCACGACATGATGGTATTGGATGCACTTTTATTATTAAAAGAGCAAGATCCAACGTTATCATTTCGTCGCTCATGCCGTGAAGGTGTATGTGGTTCTGACGGTGTTAACATGAATGGTAAAAATGGTTTAGCATGTATTACTCCTTTATCTACGCTGCAAAAAGGTGGCAAAGGTAAAATCGTAATTCGTCCATTACCCGGTTTACCTGTGGTGCGTGACCTTGTTATTGACATGAGTCAGTTCTACACTCAATACGAAAAAGTTAAACCATACTTAATTAATGACACGCCAGCGGCGGGTGAACGTCTTCAATCTATCGAAGAACGCGACAAGTTAGATGGCTTATATGAGTGTATTCTATGTGCATGTTGTTCAACATCGTGTCCTTCGTTTTGGTGGAATCCAGACAAGTTCATAGGTCCAGCTGGTCTTCTACATGCTTACCGTTTCTTGGCTGATAGCCGAGATACAGCAACAGAAGAACGTTTAGCTGACTTAGACGATGCATTCAGCGTGTTCCGTTGTCACAGTATTATGAACTGTGTTAGCGTTTGTCCTAAAGGTCTTAATCCAACTAAGGCAATCGGACAAATCAAATCAATGTTAATAAGCCGTTCGGTTTAATGATATTGATAAATGTAAGATGGCTAATGTGAATTAGCCATCTTGTTATAACAATTAATTTCTGCGCTAAAGAAAAGGGCTTATAAATGCACGAAGGTGTGATGAAGGCATGGCTAGAATCTTCACATTTAAACGGCGGCAACGTTGCTTATATAGAAGAGCTTTATGAAGCGTATTTAGACAATGCGACTTCTGTGCCAGAAGAATGGCGAGAAGTGTTCGAACAATTACCAAAAGTTGATGGTGTGGATGTTGAGGTTAAGCATTCCGAAGTTCGTGCACAGTTTGCGGCGCTTGCGAAAAACAAGCATAGAGAAGTAGTGATAGCAGAAGGTGGGAGCAGTGACCCTAAACAAGTCAAAGTTCTCCAGCTTATAAATGCTTTCCGTTTCCGTGGTCACCAAAATGCTAACCTAGATCCATTAGGCATTTGGCAACGCGAACGTGTTCGAGACTTAGAGCTTGAATATCATGAATTATCTAAAGCTGATTTTGACCGTGAATTTAACGTGGGATCGTTTGCCGTAGGCCGCGATACCATGCCTTTAGGTGAGTTATATCAGGCGCTAATGACTACGTACTGTGGTTCTGTAGGCGCTGAGTATATGCACATCACATCAACTGAAGAAAAACGTTGGTTACAACAACGTTTAGAATCAGTGCAATCACGACCAACATTCAGTAAAGAAGAAAAGTTGCGTATCCTCAAAGGATTAACCGCAGCCGATGGTCTTGAAAAGTATTTAGGGGCTAAGTTCCCAGGTGCTAAGCGTTTCTCACTCGAAGGTGGTGATGCGTTAGTACCGATGCTGAAAGAGCTTATTCACCGTGCTGGCGAAAGTGGCCAACAAGAAGCGGTTATTGGGATGGCTCACCGTGGTCGCTTAAATGTCCTTGTTAATGTGCTTGGTAAAAACCCATCAGAACTATTTGATGAGTTTGCTGGTAAGCATAAAGAAACATTAAGCTCAGGTGATGTTAAATACCACATGGGTTACTCTTCAGATTTTGCGACTTCAGGTGGCAAAGTTCATATGGCGCTTGCCTTTAACCCATCACATCTTGAAATCGTAAACCCAGTAGTTATGGGCTCGGTTCGTGCACGTTTAGACCGTTTGGGTGACAGTTCAGGTATTAAAGCACTACCTATCACCATTCATGGTGACTCGGCAGTGGCAGGCCAAGGTGTTGTTCAAGAAACCTTTAACTTATCGCAAACAAATGCGTTTAGTTGTGGTGGTAGTATTCGCATTGTAGTGAACAACCAAGTTGGTTTTACGACAAGCAAACAACACGATGTTCGTTCAACAGATTACTGTACTGACATCGCAAAAATGGTGCAATCACCCATTTTCCACGTAAATTCTGATGATCCTGAAGCGGTTGCATTTGTCACGCAAATCGCGCTTGATTTTAGAAATCAATTTAAACGTGATGTGGTTATTGACTTAGTTTGTTATCGTCGTCACGGCCATAATGAAGCGGATGAGCCAAATGCGACTCAACCGATCATGTACCAAAAAATCAAAAAACACCCGGTGCCACGTTTGATCTACGCAGATCAGTTAATGGGTGAAGGCTCGTTTACTGAAGATGAAATTAAAGCACTGGCTGATGACTACCGTAATGGTTTAGACGAAGGCAATTGTGTTGTTGAAGAAATTCAACCAGAAACATCACACTCCTCTGATTGGGCTAAATATGTAGGCCATGAATGGAGTGTTGATTACGATGCAAGTGTGCCAGTTGAAAAATTAAAAGAGCTGGGTAACAAAATTGCAAATTACCCTGAACAATATAAAGCACAGTCTCGTGTTAAAAAGATTTACGATGATCGTAAGTTAATGGCCGCTGGTGAAAAACCGCTTGATTGGGGTATGGCAGAAACACTTGCTTATGCAACAATTGCAACCGAAGGCACTGATATTCGTTTAACAGGCCAAGATTCAGGGCGTGGTACTTTCTTCCACCGTCATGCCGTTGTTCATAGTCAAACTGATGGGGCCACTTACACGCCTTTACAGCACTTAAGCGAAGATCAAGGTACTTTCCAAGTATTTGACTCAGTGCTTTCAGAAGAAGCGGTTGTGGCGTTTGAATATGGTTACGCGACAGCAGAGCCAACATCACTGGTACTATGGGAAGCACAGTTTGGTGATTTTGCTAACGGCGCACAAGTTGTTTTTGACCAATTCTTAAGTTCCGGTGAGCAAAAATGGGGCCGTTTGTGTGGTCTGACAATTTTGTTACCACATGGTTATGAAGGGCAAGGTCCTGAGCACAGTTCTGCACGTTTAGAGCGTTTCTTACAGCTGTGTGCTGATCACAATATGCAAGTGTGTGTACCATCTACTCCTGCACAAGTCTATGCAATGTTACGTCGTCAATCAGTTAGACCACTACGTCGTCCACTGATAGTTATGACACCTAAATCGTTATTACGCCATCCACTTGCGACATCTTCACTTGAAGAGCTATCAGAAGGTGTGTTCCACAATATGATCGACGAAATCGATGATATTGATGCAGATAGCGTTGAACGTGTAGTTTTCTGTAGTGGTAAAGTGTACTACGAGCTATTACAAGAGCGTCGTAAGCTTGAACTTAACAATATTGCTATTGTGCGGGTTGAACAGTTATACCCGTTCCCACATGATGAAATGGATGCCATTATGGCGCGTTATCAACATGTGAAAGATTTTGTTTGGTGTCAAGAGGAGCCGCAAAACCAAGGTGCTTGGTATTGTTCACAACATCACTTTGTAGATGCAATTCCACAAGGTGCGAAGCTTAAATATGCAGGCCGTAAAGCCTCTGCCTCTCCAGCGTGTGGTTATATGTCAGTGCATACTAAAGAACAACAAGCGCTAGTCGCAGACGCGCTTACTATTGAAAATAAAGGATAAGCAATGAGCACAGAAATTAAAGTTCCTGTTCTTCCTGAGTCGGTTGCTGATGCTTCCGTTGCTACATGGCATGTAAGTGTTGGCGACAAAGTAAGCCGTGATCAGAACTTAGTAGATATTGAAACAGACAAAGTTGTTTTAGAAGTTGTTGCACCACATGACGGTGTGATCACTGAAATTTCACAAGAAGAAGGTGCAACCGTACTTGGCGACCAAGTGATCGGTATCATTGGTGACGCTGATGCAGCTGCGCCAACTGAAGACGCAAAGAGAGAAGCTGCACCAGCTTCAGACAAACAAGAAAACGCGCCAGCGGCGCAATCAGCACCAGCATCAGAAGGTAAAGAAGTGGACATTAAAGTACCTGTACTTCCAGAATCAGTCGCAGACGCGACAGTAGCTACTTGGCATGTGCAACCAGGTGACGCAGTAACACGCGACCAAAACCTAGTTGATATCGAAACTGATAAAGTTGTTCTTGAAGTTGTTGCTCAAGAAGATGGCGTAATGGGTGAAATCATTCACGCAGAAGGCGATACAGTTCTGGGTGACCAAGTTATCGGTAAAGTTAAAGCTGGTGCAGCACCCGCTAAATCTGACGCAAAAGCGGATGCACCAGCAGCGGCTAAAGATGAAAGTTCAACTGATAGTTCAGATGTGTTAACACCATCAGTGCGTCGTTTAATTGCTGAGAAAGGCCTAGACGCGTCTAAAATTAAAGGCTCTGGTAAAAATGGTCGTGTAACAAAAGAAGATGTTGATCAATTCTTGAAGTCACCAGCACCTGCGGCGAAAGCTGAAGCAGCGCCAGCGGCACCTATGGGTGACCGTACACAAAAACGCGTTCCTATGACACGTTTACGTAAAACCATTGCTAATCGTCTTCTTGAAGCAAAAAACTCTACTGCAATGTTAACGACATTTAACGAAGTTAACATGAAACCAATCATGGATCTTCGTAAGCAGTATCAAGAAGTGTTCGAAAAGCGTCACGGTATCCGTTTAGGTTTCATGTCTTTTTACGTGAAAGCGGTCACTGAAGCACTAAAACGTTTCCCTGATGTAAATGCATCAATTGATGGCGATGATATCGTATACCACAACTATTTTGATATCAGCATTGCAGTTTCTACGCCACGAGGCCTAGTGACTCCAGTACTAAAAGATTGCGATAAGCTATCTGTTGCTGAAATCGAAAAAGGTATTCGTGAATTAGCACTTAAAGGTCGTGATGGCAAGTTAACACTTGACGACATGACGGGTGGTAACTTCACTATCACTAACGGTGGTGTGTTCGGTTCGTTACTATCAACACCTATCATCAATTTACCGCAGTCGTCTATTTTGGGTATGCATAAAATCCAAGATCGTCCAATGGCTGTTAATGGTAAAGTTGAAATTCTGCCTATGATGTATTTGGCATTATCTTATGATCATCGCCAAATAGATGGTAAGGAATCAGTTGGATTCCTAGTGACTATTAAAGAGTTGCTCGAAGATCCAACGCGCCTATTACTGGATGTTTAATTCAGTTGTATGAAATGTAAGCTGTGAGTCGCATTCACAGCTTTTTTTTTGTGTCTATTAGTCTAACTGGGGTTTTCATGTTAAGCCTTGGGATCTATACTAGTTGCGCAATTTGGGATAGCTGTTTATTTGTAAAAATAGTCAGCTCTTTTAGTATAAAAAATTGGATAAAGCATCATGAATTTGCATGAGTATCAGGCAAAACAACTTTTTGCCGAATATGGTTTACCAGTTTCTCAGGGTTTCGCGTGCGATACACCTGAAGAAGCTGCAGCAGCTGCTGAGAAAATCGGCGGTGATATGTGGGTTGTTAAAACTCAGGTTCACGCAGGTGGACGTGGTAAAGCTGGCGGTGTAAAGCTAGTTAAAACTATCGACGAAGTTAAAGCGTTTGCAGCTAACTGGTTAGGTAAAAACCTAGTTACTTACCAAACAGACGAGAATGGTCAGCCAGTTGCTAAAATTTTAGTAGAAAGCTGTACTGATATCGCCAACGAATTGTACTTAGGTGCAGTTGTTGACCGTGCATCTCGCAAAGTTGTTTTCATGGCGTCTACTGAAGGCGGTGTTGAAATTGAAACTGTTGCTGAAGAAACACCAGAGCTTATCCACAAAGCAGAGATCGACCCATTAGTAGGTCCTCAAGCTTACCAAGCACGTGAACTAGGTTTTAAATTGGGTCTTAACCCAACGCAAATGAAGCAGTTTGTTAAGATATTCATGGGTCTTGGTAAAATGTTTACTGATTTCGATTTCGCATTACTTGAAATCAACCCGCTTGTTATCACTGATGAAGGTAACCTTCACTGTCTTGACGGCAAAATCGGTATCGATGGTAATGCACTTTACCGTCAACCTAAAATGCGTGATTTCCACGATCCATCACAAGAAGATGCACGTGAAGCACATGCAGCAAGTTTTGAACTTAACTACGTTGCATTAGACGGTAACGTTGGTTGTATGGTTAACGGTGCAGGCCTAGCAATGGGTACTATGGACATCGTAAACCTACACGGCGGCAAGCCAGCTAACTTCTTAGATGTTGGTGGCGGTGCGACTAAAGAACGTGTTTCTGAAGCATTCAAAATCATTCTTTCAGATGATAACGTTAAAGCTGTTTTAGTTAACATCTTTGGTGGTATCGTACGTTGTGACATGATCGCAGAAGGCATTATTGGTGCAGTTAAAGAAGTTGGTGTAAACGTACCTGTAGTTGTACGTTTAGAAGGTACTAACGCTGAGCTAGGTCGTGACGTTCTTAAGAATTCAGGTCTAGATATCATTGCTGCTGAATCACTAACAGATGCTGCTGAAAAAGTTGTTGCTGCTGCGGAGGGCAAATAATGTCTGTATTAATCAATAAAGATACAAAAGTTATCTGTCAAGGTTTCACCGGTGGCCAAGGTACTTTCCACTCAGAGCAAGCGCTTGAGTACGGAACACAAATGGTTGGTGGTGTAAGCCCAGGTAAAGGCGGTCAAACGCACCTTGGTCTTCCAGTATTTAACACTGTACGTGATGCTGTAGAAGCAACTGGTGCAACTGCATCAGTTATCTACGTACCAGCCCCTTTCTGTAAAGATGCCATCTTAGAAGCAATCGATGCTGGCATCGAGCTAATCGTTTGTATCACTGAAGGTATCCCTACACTTGATATGGTTGACGTTAAAGTTAAACTAGATCAAACAGGTACTCGTATGATCGGTCCTAACTGTCCAGGTGTTATCACTCCAGGTGAGACTAAGATTGGTATCATGCCGGGTCACATTCATAAGCCTGGTAAAGTAGGTATTGTTTCTCGCTCTGGTACTTTAACGTACGAAGCTGTTAAACAAACTACCGATGCAGGTTTCGGTCAGTCTACCTGTGTTGGTATTGGTGGCGACCCAATTCCTGGTACTAACTTTATCGACGTTTTAGAAATGTTCGAAAAAGATCCACAAACTGAAGCAATCGTAATGATTGGTGAAATCGGTGGTACTGCAGAAGAAGAAGCTGCAGAGTACATCAAAGCTAACGTTACTAAGCCTGTTGTTTCTTACATTGCTGGTGTTACTGCACCAGAAGGTAAGCGTATGGGTCATGCTGGCGCAATCATCGCTGGCGGTAAAGGTACTGCTGATGAGAAATTTGCTGCATTAGAAGCTGCTGGCGTAAAAACTGTACGTTCACTTGCTGATATCGGTAAAGCACTTAAAGAAAAAACTGGCTGGTAATAACCCGCTATGTTTTGAAAAAAGGCTCACTTAGTGAGCCTTTTTTATTGCCATTATTTATAAAGTATTGTGTCTAGATAATGATAAGTTTCAGAATCTCTAGTTGTTTAATTAATAAAAAATCAATAGCTTGTTTTAATAAAGTCCACTAGTAATAATCAAAACTGCCGTTATAATGTGCGATTGTTTTTTATCATTCGAAGATCTAGCAGTAATGCGAATAATTAATTTTACAGTCGTTCTTGTATGCCTTTGTTCTTTCAATTTATTCGCATCTACTTCATTTCGTACCGAATTTTTAGTAACCGAACAACGTGCAGTAGCTGAACCAAATCAGTTGATCGAAGAATTAGCTCTTATACAATTGGCGCAGCGTATTTCTCCCGCTGAACACGCTTATAATAATACTTTGTTAGCGCGCCTGTATTTATTTCAAGGTGATATTGTACGTTCAAAAAGCTACTTTGAACTTGCCCAACAACAACTACCTAAGGACGATGATTGGATCCAAGGTTATTGGTTAATGTACCGGAGTGTTTTTTCTTTAGAAGAAGGGCAGTTACCTGAAAGTATTAAACAAATCCGCTTAGCACAAAATGCATTTATACGAGCAAACGATTTAGAGATGCAGGTACAGGCTGAGTCTATTGAAGGTGCTTTGTTGCTCTGGCAAGAGGAATATCCAAAAGCAATAGAAATTATAGAAAATGCCTACATTGAAGCCAAAACTTCAAATATGTCCTCAACTACTATGCTTTATGTTTATGATAGTTTAGCTGCATATTATTCGACCATGTCGCTATTTGAGAAAGGTGAGCAATATGCAGTTTTGGCTCGCGATATTGCCAGTAGAAATGGTGATGTTGTCAATGGATTACCTATTATCTATCTCCTATGTATAACATATGAACGGGCTGAGAAACTTGATCCAGCGGCGGCTTGTTATGAAGAAATGATAATGGTATCGGCCATGGTAAAAGCACCGCGTTATCTTTTTTTTGCATCGGCAGGTAAGGCAAGTGTTGCTTTGAAACAAAAAAATTATTCGCAAGCGTTACAACTGTCATACTTAGCTAAAAGTTATATCAATACAGTGATTATAAACCCAGCGCATATAATTGCGTTAAATAATGGATTTGCTAAAATTTTTTTAGCATTGCAGCAACCAGAGCAAGCACTTGAATATACTCAAGCATCAGAGTTATTGTTGGCTGATTACGATAGGCCGCTTAATAACCGTTATAGCCGCAATACACTCACCTTAAAGGCGCAAAGCCTCGAGCAATTAGGTCATTTTGAAGAAGCGACAAATGCACTGAAATTATTGATTAAGCTTACAGAGCAAGCAAAAGCAACAACGCAGCAGAAACTTGAGCAGGAAGCACGCTCACAATTTGAATCTACTCAACAAGATATAAAATTGCAGTTGGCTGAAGAGAAATTAAAATACCAACAAATCACTTTAGATAAGTTAGCTAAAGAAGGGCAGCTACAAACAGCTTATTCTGTTATTGGTATCTTAGCGATATTAAGCATTACAATTTTCGCATTAAATCAACGCAGAGCCTATTTACGAAGTCAACGCAGAGCAAATACTGATCCTCTCACTGGTGCACATAACCGTCGCTATATCCTCGATTTTATTGCAGCGCAACTTATCGGGAAGCAACAAGATTTTTCAGTTGCGATTTTAGATATTGATCATTTTAAACAAGTAAATGATCAATATGGCCATGATATCGGTGATCAAGCCCTTATTGCTTTTAGCGTGTTACTTACTGAACATTTAGCCAATACTGAGTATCAATTTGCTCGCTTTGGTGGTGAGGAATTTATTGTGGTAATGCCAAACTTAACACTTGTACAAGGGCATGATTTTATCACTAACTTATGTGTTTGTTTAAAATCGTTAAGCTTGACCGACAAAAAAATCACTTTAACTAGTAGTGCCGGTGTAGCACAAATGCAGCCAGGACTCGCCCTTAATGCGTTATTAAAAGTTGCTGACACAAACCTTTACCGTGCCAAAAATATTGGCAGGGATAAGGTCTGTAGTTAATTTAAACTTAGCTTAAGGGTTGTATTATTCACAAGCTCGCTATTATAGATAATGATTAATATGTTGAAAAAATCGTACTGTAATATCTTGGCGCTCTTTATTGATCGATAATGGTTCTATAAGTGAACGGATCAGACTTTCAACTTGATTCATAAAACGACCGTGACCAACTCCTTGCTCGTCTTTTTCACTGGCAACAATAACAAATTGCAATGAATCCACCAGTTTTTCATCACGCCAATAATGACTGTATTGAGTATTTTTAGCGTCGGTTGAGAAGCTCAGCTTTTGCAATTCAAGATTGCCATCGTTGTTATCAGTCTTACAGTTTCTTATGATTGGCATTGTACCATTAGCTACCATTGCCGCTAAATGTAAATTTTTTGCGGCACATTGCTGAATAAATGCGTCATAAAAATGCTGATAAAACTCTGTGTATGTTGGTTTATTCAGCAAATGATGAAACTGAGTTTTAATGGTGCGTGTAACTGGAATCGAAAAAGTGGTATAGGTCATCTCATTATGCTCTACTGGTAGAGTACAATGACGGCTTTGGTAACGATTATAAAGGCCTCTGAGTTTATAACCGTAGCTTTCTTTACATCCTTTCGCTTTGGCGAATAAGTCATAGGTTAAATGCTGATGATCACGCACTTTGATTGCAGTTTCATCGAGCAGTAATGTGCTTTGCAGGTATTCGAGTACTTTTTTAACACGGGTATGAAATATGGCTGCATTAGCACGTAAATCTTCACCAGTGGCAAGGAAAAGCAAACGAATTTTTTTACTTGGTTTACGGCTGTCATAAATGCATTTATGCGCTTCATGGTAACGCGGGTTATAAAAGAATAAAATTTGCTTTTCGGTTTGTAAACAATATGACTCTTCATGAAATCTAACAACTGGGAGCTTATCGTTTGCTATCAAATGTACATTATATAGCTCATACTCATCACATGAAGAAAATAGCTGCCGTGCTAAACGTTCATAACATTGTTGTATATTGCTAAATCGTGCGTATAAATCGGCACTGGGCACAAACTCAGCTAAAATATATTGGTTTGCGCGTGCAGTAGTTGGAATATAAACGCGATGCTGTGAAAGTGAAGCCATTATTTTCTCCTTAAAAGAATTACTTTAATGGCCCCACTGTAGCTTGATTGAATGACTGTTTTATTGCGCTAGAACAATTTATCACCATTAAAAGGTTAAATAACAACCTAGGTGTGGTTCTTCAGCTTGTATTTTCCACTAAGCATATAATATGTAATAAACCCGCATCTATTACTGTATGTTAAGGTTTGTTTTTATAATATACCCAAACCACCTCAATATGCGAAACGCCCAACGGGTTGGTTTAAAAGCGATTTATACTGCGTTATTGATTTTACCAATAGAACCGCTATTACTTGCAATCAATGCCTTGCCTAAATCGCTTTTAATTCCAACTGAAACTCGCATCTTGGGGTGGTTTGGGTATAATGCAGTAGTTTTGTCACCATGCACTATTGTGAGGATTGTACTCCTATGGCGGAAATTGAGAATCGCCCAAGTAACTTTATTAGAACCCGAATTGATGACGATTTAGCATCAGGTAAACACGCGTCTACGCATACTCGTTTTCCACCTGAGCCGAATGGTTTTTTACATATCGGACATGCAAAATCAATTTGTTTAAATTTTGGTATAGCACAAGATTACCACGGTAAATGTAACTTACGTTTTGATGATACAAACCCTGAAAAAGAAGATATTAACTACGTAAATTCAATTAAAGAAGATGTACAGTGGTTAGGTTTTCAGTGGGATGGTGAAATTAATTACTCGTCTAATTATTTTGATCAGTTATATGGTTATGCTATTGAACTGATCAATAAAGGGCTAGCATATGTGTGCTTCCTATCACCAGATCAAGCGCGTGAATATCGCGGCACGTTAAAAGAGCCTGGTAAAAACAGTCCAACCCGTGATACGAGTCCTTCAGAAAACTTAGCACTATTTGAAAAAATGCGTGCGGGTGAATTTAAAGAAGGCGAATGTGTACTACGTGCAAAAATAGATATGGCCAGCTCATTTATGGTGCTGCGTGATCCTATTATTTATCGTGTTCGATTTGCTCAGCATCATCAGACCGGTGATAAATGGTGTATCTACCCAATGTATGACTTTACACATTGTATCTCAGATGCACTTGAAGGCATTACTCATTCATTGTGTACCCTTGAATTTCAAGATAACCGTCGTTTATACGATTGGGTGTTAGATAACATCAGTCTTGAATGTCATCCACAACAAATTGAGTTTTCAAGGTTAAACCTTGAATACACGATTATGTCTAAGCGTAAATTGAATGACTTAGTGGTTAATGGGCACGTTGAAGGCTGGGATGATCCTCGTATGCCAACGATAGCTGGTTTACGTCGTCGCGGTTATACCCCAGCGTCAATTCGTGAATTTTGCTCACGTATTGGCGTAACTAAACAAGAAAACATGGTTGAAATGGGCATGCTTGAAGCATGTATCCGTGAAGACTTAAATGAACATGCTCCACGTGCCATGGCTGTGCTTGATCCTGTTAAAGTGATCATTGAAAATTATGCTGTTGATACCGTTGAAACCTTATCAATTGCAAACCATCCAAATGATGAAAGTATGGGTCGTCGTGATGTTCCGTTTACCCGTGAAATTTACATTGAGCGTGAAGATTTTAAAGAAGAAGCAAATAACAAATTCAAGCGCTTAGTACTTGATAAAGAAGTTCGCTTACGTGGCGCTTATGTTATTAAAGCTGAGCGTGTCGAAAAAGACGAAAATGGCGAAATAACCACGATTTTCTGTAGCTATGATCCAGAAACGTTGGGTAAAAATCCAACTGATGGACGTAAAGTGAAGGGCGTTATTCATTGGGTGTCATCCAGTGAGTCAATTACCGCAGAAGTTCGCTTATATGATCGTTTATTCAGCGTACCAAATCCTGCAGCAGCTGAAGACTTTGCAACAACTTTAAACCCTGATTCATTAGTGGTTTTAGCAAACGCAAAACTTGAGCCATCACTTGCCAATACAGAGCCAGCGCAAGGTTTCCAGTTTGAGCGTACCGGTTACTTTAGCCGAGATACTAAATCTGAAAAAGTTGTATTTAACCAAACTGTCGGTTTACGCGATTCATGGACTAAAACACAGCAATAGTTTTTTATCCCTTAGCTGCAAGGCGAGGGGATAAAAGTAACAGGCATAAAAAAACCTGCAATTTGCAGGTTTTTTTTATTCAGCTAATAAGTTATTGACTATCAGCAAATGCTTTACATGCTGCAGTGTCAGTACACTCACCATATAGGTAAAGTGAATGGTTGGTCAATTTGATACCATTTTCTTCTGAAATTTCAAGTTGACGACGTTCAATCATCTCATCTTCAAACTCAACAACTTTACCGCATTTTAAACAAACAAGGTGATCATGGTGTGTGCTACCTGATAATTCAAATACTGATTTACCGCCTTCAAAATGATGGCGGCTAACAATGCCTGCATCATCAAATTGGTTAAGTACGCGGTACACAGTAGCAAGGCCAATCTCTTCACCTAGGTCCAAAAGAATTTTGTAAACATCTTCAGCGCTGATGTGTTGGTTATCTGGAGATTGTAAAATCTCTAAAATTTTAATACGCGGCAACGTTACTTTTAAGCCGGCTTTTTTTAATTCCAAGTTATGATCAGTCATTAAATCTGTCTCAATTATATTTGGTTATACTAGACACCTTACAAAGATGTACACGACACATTAGCAACGATAAGAATAACGCGCCTAGTCATTAAGTGCAAAGATCAATTGCTAGAATTACTCATAAAAAGTGAAATAGGAAAACGAACGTCACTATTTTATACTACTACTAGCAATAAAGTGCATTTAATCAGCAAGTTCACTTAAACACATTTCTTCATAAACTTGTGCTGACCATGCTTTTACACGTTGTTCAGTAAGTTCTGGTTGACGGTCTTCATCAATGCCTAAACCAACAAAGTGGCTGTCATCAGCCATGCCTTTAGATGCTTCAAAGTCATACCCTTGGCTTGGCCAATGACCCACAACAATAGCACCACGCTCAGTTACTATGTCATTGATCATACCCATGGCATCAAGGAAGTATTCAGCGTAGTCTTCTTGATCGCCACAGCCGAAAATAGCAACTAATTTGCCATCAAAATCAACTTCTTCTAATTCAGGGAAAAAGTCATCCCAATCACATTGTGCTTCACCATAATACCAAGTAGGAATGCCAAATAAGATTAAATCAAACTCTGCGATCTGTTCTTTAGAACTTTTAGCAATATCATGCACAGCCACTAACTTTTTCCCCAATTCTTTTTGGATCATTTTAGCTACGTGTTCTGTGTTACCTGTGTCACTTCCGAAAAAAATACCTACACTTGCCATGGATTTAAAACCTTTTATCTATCAATAGCCAATCTTTCTTGTAAAATAGTTTCAATCAGCGCACTGCGGCTAATATTTTGTGCATCGGCCATATCGCTTAACGCTTGATATAACTGCGATGAAACTTTAAATTCGACACGCTTTAAACCACGTGCTTTATCTCTTTTTATTTGATTACGTTTATTTACCTTTAACTGAACCTCCCTTGGTAGGGGATTCGTTTTTGGTCTGCCTGGGCGTTTTTCGTATTCAAATAAATCGAGTGTTGTTCTATCTGTTTCAGACTTAGCCATGGTTAACCCACACCCGCACCTTGCCAAAACACTTGAATAAGCCCTTTAGCGATAAAACCAGAACACCCTAAAAATAGCACAAGCCATACTACATAACGGCCAAACTTAGGCACATTACCTTTTTTTAGTACGTCTTGGATAGCCATTCCGATAAAAAAGAACACACCGGCTAAGCCAAAGTACAACCCAAGGGTATCAAATTCGTTAATTAACTGACTGACCATCAACGTATAACCTTTAAATTAAACGGCGCGTACTATAGCATATAAAATTGTAATAATTTAGTGCGCTAAGTCAAAAATACGTGATTAAATTTTGCTTTATTAAGCCATGAAAAAATCATTGATAGACTTATTAACCGCCATTGGTTTTTGGGCATGCAACCAATGACCTGCGCCATGAATGATTTTTGCTTTTGCGTTGCAAAATTGTGCCATGATGGCATCACGATATTCTGGCAATATATAATCAGAATCGTTCCCTTTAATAAATAAAGTATCGCATAAACAAGAATCATTTGCTTTAATATTTGCTAAAATATTACGATATTTCTCACTTAAGGTGGTTAAATTAAAACGCCATTGCAGTTCACCGAGTTCGTTTTTCGCATAGCTTTTTAACAAAAACTGGCGAACGCCTAATTCAGGTATTAATTGCGCCATTAATTTATCCGCTTCTTTGCGGTCATTAATTGCATGGCTTTTTACCAGTTTTAGTGCCGCAATGATATCATCATGACGACTTTGATATGCAACAGGGGCGATATCTAATACTACGAGTTTATTTACTGAGCTTGGACTAACATGTGCTATTTGCATAGCAACTTTGCCGCCCATAGAGTGACCGACTAAATGGGCTTTAGCAATACCTAAATGGTCCATTAAGGCGAGTACGTCGTCAGCCATTGCTGGGTAATCCATAATATCACTGTGGGGTGAACGGCCATGGTTACGTAAATCAAGATTCGTTACGGTAAAATTTTCGGCCAAAGCATTGGCAATAACATTTAAATTTTCCAGTGAACCAAACAACCCATGGATCAAAATTACATGCGGCCCTTGGCCAGTTTGTTTGTAATTTAATAGCATCACAGTTTCCAAAAATAATCTCAAAAAAGAGTGCCTAGTTTGCCTAGTGAAATAACAAATTGCAAAACATAGAGAATTGAATCAGGTTTGGGTATAATCAATATGGATGAAAAAATGTGACCCGTAACGACAGGAATAACATGAAAAAAATTGACATAGACGACGAGTTATATCAATACATTGCAAGTAACACGCAAAGTATAGGCGAAAGCGCCTCAACTATTTTACGTCGTTTATTAAATATTCACGGCGAAAATGATTTAGCCGTGTCAGAGAAACCAGAACAGCCCGTCACGCATGAGGTTGCAAAGACGACTCATACTACTAAAAGCACCTCATCGACCGAGAATAAAAAGTCAGCCGCTGTCACACCATTGACACAAGCGCATGCCAGTGTTTTTAATATACTAAATAAAGAAGAGTTGGCAATGCAAAAAGGCGTGGTAGGGCGCTTTTTGTTTATTCTATCTGCTTTACACCGAACCCATAAAACTGATTTTTCAGCGGTATTAGATGTGCAAGGACGAGATCGCGTTTACTTCGCAACCAGCAAAGAAGCGTTAGTAAATAGCGGCAGCAGTATGAACCCGAAAAACATTACCGACAGTGAGTACTGGGTAATGACCAACTCTAATACCACTCGTAAGAAAATGATGTTGCACGAAGTGGCGCTTGGCTTAGGTTATAGCGCTGAACAAGCTGAAAAAATTCGAGACTACTTATAAAGGAAGTGTAATGGCGATTCATTCCGGCGCAGGGAAACCTGCAACACAATCAGATTTAGTAAATGTACCAAAATTAGTGTCTGCTTATTACTTAAATGAGCCAGATTTAGAACAAAACCCTGAACATTGTGTTGCTTTTGGTACTTCAGGGCACCGAGGTTGTTCGTATGATGTGAAATTCAATGAATCACATATTCTCGCCATTACTCAAGCAATTTGTGACTATCGTAAGCAAAATAATATTTTTGGCCCACTTTATTTAGGTAAAGATACTCATGCCTTAAGTGAGGCGGCTTACAATTCAGCGATTGAAGTATTAGTTGCAAACGAAGTGCAAGTGATCACGCAAGAGAACGGCGATTTTACACCGACACCTGTGATTAGCCACGCGGTCGTGTGTCATAACAAATTACATCCACATGAACTAGCTGACGGTATTGTTGTTACACCTTCACATAATCCTCCAGAAGACGGCGGTTTTAAATATAACCCACCGAATGGCGGCCCGGCAGATACTGATGTTACTAAGTGGATAGAAGACAGAGCAAATCAACTACTTCTAGAAGATTTAGTTGAAGTTGAGCTGTTCCCATTTGCAAAAGCAGCCCGTTCTGGGTTTATTAAATACCAAGATTTAATGACGCCATATATTGAAGACTTAATTAATGTGGTTGATGTTGCCGCAATAAGTAATGCACATATTAAAATTGGTATTGATCCACTGGGTGGCTCAGGTATTAACTTTTGGCCAGTTATAGCAACGAAATTCAATTTAGACTTAACGGTCGTAAATAACCAAGTTGACCCACGCTTTGCGTTTATGCCACTAGATAAAGACGGTAAAATTCGCATGGATTGCTCATCACCTTATGCAATGGCAAACCTCATTGCACTTAAAGATGACTTTGATCTTGGCATCGGTAATGACCCTGATTATGACCGACACGGTATAGTTACACCGGATGGTTTAATGAACCCAAATCACTTTTTAGCGGTTGCTATTGATTACTTATTAAATCATCGTGATTGGTCCAAAGACGTTGAAATTGGTAAGACACTTGTTTCAAGTGCGATGATTGACCGAGTAGTTGCCCGTAATAATCGTCAAGTGCGAGAAGTACCTGTTGGTTTTAAATGGTTTGTCGAAGGGCTAAGTACTGGAACACTCGCGTTTGGCGGTGAAGAAAGTGCCGGGGCATCATTCCTTCGTTTGGACGGTACAGTATGGAATACCGACAAAGACGGTTTCATCATGGGATTATTAGCTGCGGAAATTTTAGCTGTAACAGGAAAAACCCCATCAACACTTTATAAAGAGCTTGAGCTCGAATTTGGTGCGCCTATATACAAACGTATAGATGCGCCTGCAAGTTCTGCCCAAAAAGAGCGACTCAAAGGGCTAAGTGCGAAAGATGTGACGGCAGATGTACTTGCGGGCGAGCCTATTTTACAAAAGCTAACTCATGCGCCTGGTAATAATGCCGCTATTGGTGGTTTAAAAGTAGTTACTGAAAATGGCTGGTTTGCAGCGCGTCCATCAGGCACTGAAGATATTTATAAAATTTACCTTGAATCATTCAAAGGTGAAGAACATTTAGCGCTATTAGAAAAAGAAGCCAAGAAGTTGGTTGATTCAGTGATTAGTTAATAACGCTTAGACTATTTGATAACGGCTGATTTATTCAGCCGTTTTTGTATCTTATTTGCATAATAATATGAAGGCATTTGGATTATGACAGCCAACTCAAAGTATTTAAACGAATTACAACAACATGGCGATTTTTTAACTCTCAGCCGTAATAATGAATGGCACTTAGCACCAAGTGTTTTTACTTTAAGCAATGGCACTGCTGTAACTATTCATGACACTGGCGTTATTGAGTTTCAACCAACATGCGACACCACAATCGATGTGGTACTTTCAAGTGCGATCCATGGTAATGAAACAGCACCTATTGAAATTTGTGATGAATTAATTAAGCGCATTATCTTAGGTGATTTACAACTGGCACAACGTGTACTGTTTATTTTTGGTAATCCGCAATCAATTAATATTGGCAAGCGTTTTGTAGAAGAGAATCTAAATCGTTTATTTAATGGTCATCACACTATCGAAGGTGTGCAGATGAATAATGAACGCACACGAGCAGCCAGGCTCGAGCAATATGTTAGTGACTTTTATCAACGTGGCGGGCAACACCGAGAGCGTTGTCATTACGATTTACATACCGCAATTCGTGGCTCTAAAAATGACAAATTTGCTGTCTATCCATTTTTACATGGCAAGCCGTGGAAAAAATCGCAACTACAATTTTTATTAAGCTGTGGAGTGAATACGGTGCTAATGATGAAATCGCCAGCCACCACTTTTAGCTATTATTCTTCTTTTGTTCATGATGCTGATTCATTTACCGTAGAGCTTGGTCAAGTAAAACCGTTTGGTGAAAATGATATGAGTCGTTTTGCGAAAACCAAGGCGACCTTGAGCGCATTAATTAGCCAAAAAGAAGTGATATATAAAGAATTTGATGCAAGTGACTTTGAGTTATTTGCTGTGCACCGATCAATCAATCGCACGGAACACGATTTTTCGTTCCCTTTTTCCGATAATGCCGAGAATTTCACCGGCTTTAGCAAAGGTGATTTGCTCGCAACGGATGGTCAGACCTGTTATTACGCAGATGTTGAAGGTGAAGCAATTATATTTCCTAATGCAGATGTTGCTCTTGGACAACGAGCATTATTAACGGTAATACCATTACAACTAACTGATAATATTATTTAATTTTTCTCTTTGAAAACTAGATCAAATTGTTAACTATATGATGTATATACGTTATACTCTTGTATAGTTAACTTTCCAATCTCACCCTCGCCAATTAACTTTGTTTCGTCTATGATTAGTTGAATAACACTTTACGTTAACGTAAAGTGTTAGCAGCTTTAATTTAAATACAGTACAGTTTCTGCAAAGTTTATCCAGCAGAGAACAGCCAATAATAACAACTGACTTGTACTGTTTACGACAACAAAAGAAGGTAGGTTATGAGCAATCCAAATAACGTATCGCTGAATATTAGTCATGATCTTGCATTTATTGATGGTCATGCTTTAAATATTCCGACCTTGAGTATTTTAAACGAGGATGGCGATATCCACGACGGTGCAACAGCCCCCGATATTGATGAGAGTACTGCTTTGCGCTTATATGAAACAATGCGTTTCATTCGTGCGCTTGATGAGCGTATGCAAGCTGCTCAACGCCAAGGCAGGGTAAGCTTTTACATGCAATGTTTAGGTGAAGAGGCCGCTGTGACAGCATCAGCTGCGGCGCTTGATCAAGATGATATGATCATGGCGCAATACCGCGAACAGGCAGCACTTCATTACCGTGGCTTCACGCTTGACCAATTTATGAATCAAATGTTTTCAAATGAGTTGGATTTAGGCAAAGGGCGACAAATGCCAATTCACTATGGTAGCGCTGCACTTAATTATATGACAATTTCCTCTCCGCTTGGTACGCAAATACCACAAGCGACAGGTTACGCGTACGGTCAAAAAATTAAACACATAGATGCAAAATCTGGTGAGCTAAGCTCAACCATCGATAACATCACTATTTGTTACTTTGGCGAAGGGGCCGCCTCAGAGGGGGACTTTCATGCTGGTTTAAATATGGCCGCAGTACATAAGTCACCGGTTATCTTTTTTGCTCGCAATAATGGTTATGCGATTTCAACCCCTGCTGATGAACAATTTAAGGGCGATGGTATTGCTTCTCGTGGTGTTGGCTACGGGATTAAAACAATTCGTGTGGATGGTGCTGATGCACTGGCTGTCTATGCTGCAACCAAAAAAGCTCGTGAACTTGCCACTAAAACGGGTGAGCCGATTTTAATTGAATCAATTGCATATCGACTTGGCGCACATTCGACATCAGATGATCCTAGTGGCTACCGCTCAAAAGACGAAGAAGCAAATTATCAGTCTTGTCCAATCGAACGTTTTCGCAAATGGTTAATTAAGCAAAACTGGCTTAATGAAGAAGAAGACGACAAAGCCAAAGAGCAAATTCGTGAAGATATATTAGCCGCACTTAAACGTGCTGAAGTGATTGCAAAACCGGCGTTAGAAGAGTTGGTATCAGATGTATATGATACACCGATCCCTTCTTTACAACGTCAATACGAGCAATTGAAAACGCATATTAAGCAACACCCCGATGCTTACCCAGTGACCGCAGGGAGAATTAAGTAATGGCTAAAATGAATATGTTGCACGCGATTAATTCAGCCCTTGATATAACCATGGCTGAACATCCGCAAGCGTGTATTTTTGGCGAAGATGTTGGCTATTTTGGCGGCGTATTTCGCGCAACCTCTGGGCTACAAGAGAAATATGGTCAGCACCGAGTATTTAATACACCATTAACTGAACAAGGAATAATGGGTTTTGCTAATGGCTTAGCCGCGTTTGGCGCCCCAGCACTTGCTGAAATTCAATTTGCTGATTATATTTTCCCTGCGTTTGATCAAATAGTGAATGAATCAGCCAAGTTTCGCTATCGTAGTGGTAATGAGTTTAATGTTGGTAATTTGACTATACGTACTCCTTACGGTGGCGGTATTGCCGGTGGTTTATATCATTCGCAATCACCAGAAGCGTATTTTGCACATACACCAGGACTTAAAATTGTTGTTCCGCGTAATCCGTATCAAGCAAAAGGGTTATTACGTGCTGCGATAAAAGATGATAATCCGGTTATTTTCTTTGAGCCTAAACGTCTATATCGTGCCTCCACAGGTGAAGTACCTGAACAAGATTACAGTATTGAACTGGGTAAAGCTGAAGTTGTTAGTGAAGGTGCAGATGTGACATTACTAGCGTGGGGCGCTCAGATGGAAATCATCGAAGATGCTGCAAAACGTGCCAATGAGCAAGGTATCAGTTGCGAAGTGATAGACCTGCGCAGTATTTTACCCTGGGATATGGAGACTATTGCCAAGTCTGTAACCAAAACAGGCCGCTTAGTTGTCAGTCATGAAGCACCCATTACCAACGGCTTTGGTGCGGAAATCGTAGCGACAATTCAACAAGCATGCTTCTTACATTTAGAATCACCTATTTTACGTGTTTGTGGCTTAGATACTCCGTATCCATTAGCGCTTGAAAAAGAATATGTACCTGATGCGTTGAAAGTGCTCGCCGCAATCAAGCAATCGGTCGAATTTTAGGAGTCATCATGGCAAAAGATTTTATTTTACCGGATATCGGTGAAGGCATCGTTGAATGTGAAGTGGTTGAATGGTTAGTAACTGAAGGCGATACTGTAGCTGAAGATCAACCTATTTGTGATGTAATGACAGACAAAGCATTGGTGCAAATTCCTGCGGTTCATGATGGTGTGATCAGCAAACTCTATTATGCCAAAGGGGATATTGCCTTAGTGCATGCGCCGCTGTTTGCAATGCACGTTGCAGGTGAGGTGAGTGCAGAGCTTGAACAACCAACAACACCTAGTGAGTCAGCAACTGTCAGCAACAACACCGAACTATTAGAAGATTTTATCCTTCCTGACATAGGTGAAGGGATTGTTGAGTGTGAAATTGTTGAGTGGTTAGTCAGTGAAGGCGATTTGATAGAAGAAGATCAAGCCGTTTGTGATGTAATGACAGATAAAGCACTGGTGCAAATTCCTGCTAAATATACAGGCACTGTGGTAAAACTTTATTATGCTAAAGGGGATATTGCACAAGTACACAGCCCACTTTTTCAAATGTCGATTGCAGGCACTCAAGCGAACGTTGTCGATATCAATGATGCATTAGTGAAAGCACAAACCAAAGCGGTAGAGCCAACAAAACCAGCAGTAGTTGAAAAGTCAGTGACAGCAGCTGTAATTAATAAAAAGGCGGTCGCATCACCAGCAGTAAGACGTAAAGCTCGTGAACTAGATGTTGATCTAACTACAGTCCCTGGCAGTGGTAAGAATGGCCGTATTTACAAAGAGGATATTGAACAGTTTGTGAAGGGGGAAGTGCCAAATAGTATTGATACATCACCGCTGCAAACTAAGCCTAACGTTACAAAAACCACAGCTAGCGATATTGGCGGCACGCGCGTTGAGCCAATTAAAGGCATCAAAGCAGCAATGGCTAAACAAATGGTTGCTTCGGTAACGACGATCCCACATTTTACATTTTGTGATGAGATTGATTTAACAACTTTGATTGCTCTGCGCAGTGATTTAAAAGAGCAATATAAGCAACAAGGCGTTAAATTGACCATGATGCCGTTTTTCATCAAGGCCTTATCGCTGGCGATGAAAGAATTTCCGGTTTTAAACTCGAAAATAAATGATGAATGCACTGAGCTTAGTTATTTTGATGATCACAATATCGGTATGGCCGTTGACTCTAAAATTGGTTTGTTAGTGCCAAATATCAAACAATGTCAAACAAAGAGCATTGTTGATGTAGCCAATGAAGTAACGCGGTTGACGGATGCTGCCCGTGAAGGACGTGTTAGCCCTGACGATCTCAAAGGCGGCACAATTAGCATTTCTAATATTGGCGCAATTGGCGGCACAATTGCGACGCCAATAATCAACAAGCCAGAAGTGGCGATTGTGGCATTGGGTAAATTACAACATCTACCGCGTTTTGATGCCAAAGGGCAAGTGGTGTCTGCTGCAATTATGCAAGTTAGTTGGTCAGGCGATCACCGCGTGATTGATGGGGCCACGATAGCGCGATTCAATAACTTGTGGAAAGCGTATTTAGAAAACCCAGCCAAAATGATGATGGCAATGAGTTAAGCGTAGCTCTTAATTATTCATTTTATCAAAGCTCAGCAGTCGCTGAGCTTTTTTAATGTCAGTGACTTACACCCCAAAGAAATATAAGCCATAGCCAACGAGTAAAGCGGGAATTGCCGAATATATTGTTGCCACAAATGCGGCACGTGGTGCCATTGCGATTGCAGGGAAAAGGGCATCGCCGTCATTTGATATTGCATTCGCAGCTAAGGCACTAAAGGGAATGATGCCTTGAATATACAATGTAGTTACCACTATTTGTGGTCCACAGCCAGGTAAAAAACCAATCAAAACGGCAATTAAAGGCGCTAAGTATGCATAGTGAGTAAACCAGGCTTTTAAATCCACACCGGCAAATGTTACCAATAACTCAAATAGCATAAATGAGGCAACTACCCATGCCGTAACAAAATGGGTGTCTTGCAAAACTTTATATAGCTTTGATGGGGGCGTTATAGTCTCTTCTTCTGAAGTTACTTGTTGATAGCTTTGACCCTTCGACGATAGCGCCCAAGTGGTCACAGCCAATAGCGCCATAATAGCGCCAAATAAGGTAATTGACTCAGCAAGTAGAGCATCAAAGGCTGAAAAGTCAGTATTGAAAGCAATCATTATTGCCACAATAAGGCTGGGTATCATAATAATTTGCCAAATTGATTTACTAACTATAACTGCCTTACTAGGCTGACTTAAGCACTCATCAGCATAATCATTTTTTGCTGGGCGAAGATAATTGTGCTTATGAAAAGCATTGACTAAGCTGCCGCTGATAATACCAACGCTCAGGCCAATAATCATAATTAGTAAGCCTTCAAACGGCTTTGTTGCTAATAGTAAAAATGCAGCATCCCCCATGGTCGCTGTTAATACTGCAACGATAGAGCCAAAGCTTGCTTGCCCTTTGGTAAATTGTGTCACTACAATAATAGCGCCTCCGCAACCTGGCAAAGCACCGAGTAATGAAGCAAAACTAATTTCTAACAAGGGGGATTTTTGACTTAAATAGCCAAGCTCTAAGTGAGGTAGCCGGTCAATGGCGTAGTAATAGATAAATAAAGTGGCGGCAACAAATATACTAACTTGAAAAAACGCGTCACTCATTGCCGTTAATGTCATTGCTCGCAAAGGAGCATAAGCTAAACAACACAATAACAATAGCGGTAATAACAGCCGTTTATTACTGGTAATAAAATGTGTGGACGTTGGAAAACTAATTTTGGGCAGTGAAAGTGAAAACATAAGTGCAACCTAAAAACTATCTAAGTTGCACTTTAGATTCAAATTAAATGAAAATCAATATCATTTACATTATTTTCTTTGGAATTCTGAGTTCGCATTCCATTTTGGCCATTGTGGTTGCTCAGAAATGTCAAAACCTACTTGATAAAACAGTTGTAAGTCTTGTACAGCTCCCGATAGATCCCATTCATCACGGTATCTGTCACATGGTTGATGGTAACAACCACGTAGCACTAAGCTCATGCGTTTACGATAATTAGCCGTATCTTCGTCAAGTGCTTCACTGCCACCACCCGCATACATCGCTGGAATACCCATGTTGGCGAAAGCAAAATGATCAGAGCGATAGTACCCGCCTGAAGATGGTTTAGGATCGCCGGAGACCGTGCGCCCTTGTGCATTAGCTGCCTGTGCTAATAGCGAGTCCATTTCTGATTTACCAATACCAACCACACTGATATCTTTTACTTTGCCTAACAAGTTCAAGCTATCCATATTAATATTAGCGACTGTCTTATTTGCTGCTATCACTGGGTGTGCAGCATAGTACTTAGATCCTAATAAACCTTGCTCTTCTGCTGTCACAGCTAAAAAGGTCATTGAGCGGCTAGGGTGCTTTGGTAAACTTGCAAACGCTTCTGCTACTTCAATTAAGCCTGCAGTGCCTGTCGCGTTATCATGTGCACCATTGTAGATTTGGTCGCCTTTACGGTTTTTATCAGTACCTAAGTGATCCCAGTGTGCTGAGTATATAATATGCTCATCTGGTTTTTCACTACCGGGTAAGGTTGCAATGAAGTTATATGAAATTGATTTTTTGATGGTGTTTTTAACCGCAACAGACGCTGTTAAATCGCCCATATCGACATGATAAGCGCCTTTTGCTGCATTGGCTTTCGCAGCGGCAAAATCTAAACCTGCTTTAGTGAAAAGCTCGTTAGCAACCTCTGTGGTTACCCAACCTTCAACGGCAACTCTGTCCATATTATTGTTTTCTTTTTGAAAACCAAACTGCTCGCCACTCCATGAGTTTTCAACCACAGACCAAGGGTAAGAGGCCGGTGCAGTTTCATGAACGATGATAGCCCCAGTAGCACCTTGACGGCTGGCTTCTTCGTATTTGTAAGTCCAACGCCCATAGTAAGTCATGGCGTCACCAGTAAACAAAGCAGGATCTTTTGTAGCAAAACCAGGGTCGTTGACTAAGATCACCACAGTTTTACCCTTAACGTCTAAACCTGCGTAATCATTCCAATTATATTCTGGGGCATTAACACCATAACCAACAAATACCAGCTCAGAGTCTTTAATGCTTTGGCGTTCGCTAATGCGACTGCTGCCCATCACCATATCTTTTTTATACTGGTAATCTTTGCCGCCGATAGTTAATACCATGTTTGGATCTGCTTCAAGAGACACCAACGGGACTTCTTGTAAGAAGCTGTCGCCATTACCGGGTTGATAACCTAGTTTTTTAAATTCTTCAGTAAGGTACGCCAGTGTGAGTTCTTCACCTTTTGAAGATGGAGCTCGGCCACCAAATTCATCGGAGGCAAGCACTTTGACATGCTCAGCGAGTTGTTGGGCATTGATTGAATTATACCCTTTGCTAACATCATCAGAGGTGAGACTTGTTGTTGCACATCCTGCAAGTATCGCAGTTGCAAGGAGTGTCAGAGAAAAATAACGTTTCATAGTCGCTCTTTTTTTGTTTTAAGTTGGCTCAGTATAAGAACTTCTATTAAAGAGAACCAGTTTTTGCGGTAAACTCCAACCATAACAATTGTAAAGCTAAAGATACTCATGAAGCGTTTTACCCCTTACGAACAATGGCATAGCGCCAGTTTAGAAAATGGTGCATTTAGCCATTTAAATACACTGTTTTCTTTAAACGGTTTATCCGACTGGCCACAATGTGCGTGGTTTTCATCATTTTTAGATGCTAAAAATGCAAATCAGCAAACAATTCGCTTTGTTGATGACGCCTGCTTTACTGAGGAAGAGCGCTATTATGAGCAAATCATTTTTGATACCGGTAAAGTGCCAACTCGGCAGCAAAATTGGCATGACTTATTTGGTGGACTTATTTGGTGTTTATTTCCTAAAACTAAAGCATTGATCAATCAACGCCATGTTGAAGAGATCACACTTCACGGCACTAAAGTACGCTCAAAACACCGTAATGCCTTAACCTTGTTTGATGAATGTGGGGTTGTACTTGCTGTAAGTGATGATGTTTGGCCTGCGTTACTTAAAAATCATCAATGGCAGCAGGCATTTATTGAACAAAGAGCATTGTGGGGGAAAACCATTGCGCCATTTATGTTCGGCCACGCAAATTATGAAATGCTAACAAAGCCGTATATTGGTCTGACAGGTAAAGCATTATTTGTAAAAGTACCGAGTGACATGTTTTGTAAAGATTTAGCCCAGCAGTATCAGTATATTGATCAAACCCTTTATGAGATGATTAGCGTCGATAACTGTTTAAGGGACAATAGCCAGCTCTCACCATTACCACTGCTAGGCGTACCAGGCTGGTATGATAATAATAACCCCGAGTTTTATAGTAATACAGATTACTTTAGACCAAAACGAAGGACACGCACATGATAGAAGTTACGGGGCTTAAAAAGAAATTTAAGCTAACTAAAGACCATAAAAAAAACAAAGTCGATAAAATAGATCCCCGTGAAGATAAAGATTATTTTCATTCGGTGCGAGATGTCAGCTTTCATTGTAATAAAGGTGAAGTGCTGGGCTTACTCGGCCCTAATGGTGCAGGAAAAACCACCACGCTAAGAATGATCTCGACTGCGTTAAAACCCGATGAAGGGCAAATAATTATTGCTGGTGAAGACATCATTAAAAAACCACTATTTGGTCGTAAGTCTATTGGTTTTCTATCTGGCAGTACCGGTTTATATGGCCGTTTAACGGTAAAAGAAAATATCGAATATTTTGCAAAATTGCACGGTATGAGTAAAGACGCGATTAGATCACGGTGTGAAGAGTTATTTGATTTACTCGATATGCATAGTTTTATTGATAAACGTGCTGATAATTTATCAACGGGTATGAAGCAAAAAGCCAATATAGCCCGCGCAGTTGTGCACCACCCAGCAGTCGTGGTGCTTGATGAGCCGACCACGGGATTAGACATTATGACTACTCAAACAGTGATCGAGTTTATCAAACGGCTTAAAGCGCAAGGCACTCCTGTTATATTTTCAACCCATCATTTAGATGAAGTAGCGCTACTGTGTGATCGCGTTGCGGTGATCAACGAAGGTATCAGTTGTTTTGACGGCAGTCTTGACGAATTTAAAAAAGTGGGTAAAAGCGACGAACTAAATCAGGCGTTTATGAATATTTTGACGGAGAAAAATAATGTTTGAAGTATTTAAAAAGGAACTAAAGGAGCTATTACGAGATAAAAAAACACTTATTTTTATTGTCGCATTGCCAGTTGCTATCTTTCCATTATTATTTGCGGTGATGGCATTTATTAGTTCTCAAGCAACACTTGAAGCCGAACAAAAAGTTCATACCTATGCCATTATCAATGGCGAATATGCGCAATCATTCACAGATAAAGTTTTTTACCATAAAAGTTTTCAATTATATAAAGGTGAACACACCTTTAATACAGTTGCAGAGCTTACAGAGGCCGTTAAAGCTGGCACCATTGATATGGGTATTTTCTTACCCGCAGATGCCAAACAAAATCTGGATGACGCAAAACAAAGCCAGTGGCAAGTAGTTTATAACGATGCCAAAGCGATTAACTTTTTATTCGACAGAGTAAAAGAGCTTGCTGAAGAATTTGGTAATAGCCTAAGAGCTGAAAAACTATTGAGCTATGGTGTTTCAGTTGAGCAACAAAGTGCGATTATTGATCCAATCAAAGTAGTAAAAGTTGATACCGCTGATAAACGAGAAAATTTAGGTGAGAAAATTGGCGGCTTGATTCCTTACTTACTTATTCCATTAGTATTGATGGGAGCAACATACCCAGCAATTGATTTAGGAGCAGGTGAAAAAGAACGCGGCACATTAGAAACGTTACTACTGACACCAATCACCCGTACGCAACTTGTATTAGGTAAATTTATTACTTTACTTGCAGCGTCAATCGCCACCACAACGATAACAGTGTTGAGTATGGGGGTTTGGATCAGTATCGCGATTTCTTTCATTGATTTGGATGTGATAAAAACAGCATTTAGTTCATTACGAGTATTAGACTTGGCACTCATTTTTATTATTTTATTGCCCGTTGCCGCTATTTTTTCTTCTCTTGCGTTAGCAATATCGATTTATGCGCGTAGCTTTAAAGAAGCGCAAAATTATATGACACCACTGAGCATGGGGGTGATATTTCCTATCATAGTTGCCTTATTACCGAATGTGGAGCTAACCGCTAAAACCGCATTTATACCGGTTACTAATGTGGCTTTGGCGATTAAAGAAATTATCAAAGGCACGATTGATTACACCTTACTTGGAGTAATCTTTTTAGCGACCGTTATTGTTGCCGGTGCACTATTAGCATTTTGTGTAAAATGGTTTAATAAAGAAGAAGTCTTATTTAGGTAACAAATTTTAAGAGTAGGCTGAGCGTTGTTGTTTGTCCTCAGTTTAGTATAAAAATGACGGGCTAGCTCGTCATTTTTTATTACACACTTATAGTTTCCTTATTAAAATGAAGACACTATAAAAAGCTCAGGGGTAACCTTTTAATTGCTCTATAATGTAGTTTGTATTTGAAAGAAAATTGGCAATTTAGATGCGCTACTCCCTGACATTTTTTAATTTATTTCGCAGCAATAAAATCTCCTTATTAGCATTGTTGTTTTTTTTCGTTCTCGCAATTCCTGCGTTATATATATTTGAGCTGAATGTACGCAAAGACATTTACCAGATCGCTCATACTACATTACAGCAAGAACTTGATACAAAAGCACAAATATTAAAAGGACATTTAAAACACAGAGTCTCGTCAATCAACTTTTTAAATGCCACGCCGCCTATCAGCGGTATCAGCCGAGCTGCCGCAAATAACCTTATTGATCCACTCTTAAATACTCCCATCGCAATATGGCAAACGCGTTTAGCTGAAATATTTAGTGGCTTTATGCACACTGACCAGCATTTATTACAAGCTAGATATATTACCCTTGCTGATAATGGTCAAGAAATTGTCCGTGTTGATAGGATCAATGATGCAGTGGTTCGCCTAGAGGGAGACTTATTACAACAAAAAGGGCAGCGGGATTACATGCTTAATGCTAGCATGTTAGATAGTGAATCTGTCTATATATCACCGATTAACTATAATCGAGAGCATGGCCAAATTCAGACCCCTTACGTGAGTACCTACCGAGTTGCGAAACCGGTTTTTAATAAACAAGGAGCAGTGTTTGCTGTATTAGTAACAAATTACTTTGCCGATGAGCTATTTAATAGTGTGACTTATAGTTCATCAACAGGGGTTGATGTTTATTTGTTAAATGATCAGCAGCAGTTTTTATTTCACCCAGATCCTAAACTGCGGTTTGGTTTTGAGTTTGGTCAAGACATTACGTGGTCAAGTGTATTTAGCCAAAGCCAAAATATGAGCAGTCAAACAACTTTACCTTTTCATGATTTACCAAGTCATTATTATTTAAAACAACGTATTAGCTTTGAAAATAATATTAGCATGCTACCCCTAGAACTTGCCGTGTCAATTAATACCGGTATTCTGTTAAAAGACGTTGCTATGCGTCGTGAGCACTTTCTGCTGATAATTATTTCACTTTTCACTGTTTTGTGGTTATTAGTGTGGTTATACCAAGGGTATATAAATCGCAAATTAGAGCTTCACTCTTTGAAGGAGCGTAATAACAAGATTATTGAAAACTCCCTCGATGCAATTTTAACAGTACAAGAAAATGGCCTTATCAGTAATGCTAATAAAACAGCGTTACAGTGTTTTGATATCATTATTGATCACACCCAGTTTATGCAACTATTTACGCTTGCTGAAATTGATAAGTCATGTATTGATGAAACAATAGTACAGGGGTCAAAACCATCATTTGAAGGCGTGTATATTGATCCGCAGGATCAACAACACTTTTACTCAATTACACTTACTAGCGTGTTTGATATTTTTACCCAGCGCTACCAAGTTGCAGCGATTTTACGAAACATCAATTCCCTTAAACAGACTCAAGTAGAGCTTGAAAAACTCAATAGTACGTTAGAACAAAAAGTGCGCCAACGTACAACTGAACTTGAAAGTGCGATTGAAGAAGCGTTGGCAGCCAGTAAAGCGAAAAGTGATTTTATTGCTAATATTTCCCATGAAATACGTACGCCTATGAATGGTGTATTAGGGATGCTGGAAATGCTCAAAGAAGACACGCTAACGCAGCAGCAACAACAATATTTAGAGCTGGCCAATAGTAGCGCTAACTCATTAATGACATTAATTAATGACATCTTGGATTTTTCAAAAATCGAAGCAGGTAAACTTGATATTGATAACCACAGTTTTGATGTGATTACTGTATGCAGTGATATGATCACCTCTATGGCACTACAAGCTCAACGTAAAGGCTTAGAAGTTTTTTTGTATACCGATAAAGTGATAGATCGTATGTTAGTTGGGGATAGCCACCGATTAAAACAAATATTAATAAACTTACTTAATAATGCATTTAAATTTACTCATCAAGGTGAAGTCAGTTTAACTCTCGGATGTCAGTATCTTACTGAAGATATGTTATTAATGAGTTTTGTGATTGAAGATTCAGGCATTGGCATTGCTGAAAAAAATATCGGTAAGCTGTTTGAGGCCTTTACCCAAGAGGACACCAGTACCACACGCCATTTTGGTGGTACTGGGCTTGGTTTATCAATTTGTCGTAAGTTGGCGCAATTAATGGGGGGGGATATTAGCGTCACCAGTGAAAAAGGCAAAGGGAGCTGTTTTACAGCGCAAGTGCAATTACATATTGCAGCTGAGAAAAAGCTTAATACTAGCGTTGAGTTGGCAAAAGATATTCAGGTAGGCATGCTGATAGATAGCGACAGTGTATATAACAATATCACTAATTTATTGATTAAAAACTGCCAAGTAGCAGCTAATAATATTCAACGATTTGATTACCAAGCACAGTACCAAGAGTTAAAAGTTGATTTATTGGTTATTGATAATGATCACCCATATTTACAAACATTAATTAGTTTATGTAATAAGCAGAATAAAAAATATGTATTAATCTTGCGGGATTTACTACTTAGTAAAAAAGCTAAAGAGCAGGTGCCTGAAAATTGCCATGTGCTAAATAAGCCGCTTACCCAAGATCAATTTAGCTATAAGTTAGCAAGTTTGTTTGGGGTTAATAATAGTTTTCTGGTTGCAAGCCAAGGTAGTGAGCATACAGAATATGTTGAATACGATTTCTCAAATTTTAAGCTGTTATTGGTTGATGATAATATGATCAACCTTGAAGTCGCCAAAGCAATATTAAAAAATACTGGTATCACTATTGTATGTGCCGGTGATGGCCTTGATGCACTGGAAATATTAAACACAAATCAAGCCCCTTTATTTGATCTGATTTTAATGGATTGCCAAATGCCAAACCTCAATGGCTATGACACGACCTTCGCAATTCGCAGCAACAAAGCTGGCGCTGACTATGCGAAAGTGCCTATTATCGCTATGACTGCCAGTGCTATGGCGGGTGATAGAGAGCGTTGTATTACAGCTGGTATGAATGATTATATTACCAAACCCATTAAGCCAAAAGTTTTGAAAGATAAACTAGCTATGTGGTTAAAATAAACCATACAGTTTAAATTCTAAGCTACTGATTTTTCTGGTTTAGTGTTTGGTTCACTTATATTAGAATTTAGTTTGCTAATATCAGTCGAATTAATCACTATTTGAGTATCAGACCAGTGTAGCAATTCGATACGGCCATTTTCTTGCTCTACTACCGCAGTACAGCTTTCTATCCAGTCTCCATCATTACAGTAAACAATACCATCAACAACTTTGATCTGCGGGTGATGAATATGACCGCAAATAATACCGTCTACGCCTTGCTTTTTAGCCTCATGAATAGCCGCGTTTTCAAATGCCTCTATTGCTTCACGCGCTTTATGAACGCGGGCTTTGATCCAAGCAGCGAGTGACCAATAGTTACCACCGTATAAGCGTCGAATACGATTAGTCCAGCGATTTAAAAATAGTAAAAAGTCATAACCTGCATCACCGGCAATACTGATCAGTTTGTTATACCGAGTTGCTGAGTCAAAATCATCACCGTGAACCAGCAAAAATCGTTTGTTGGCTTTAGTGGTGTGAATATATTGCTGGTGGACTTCAATACCAAATAGGCTGTTATTGACGTACTGCCTGAATGTTTCGTCGTGATTGCCGGGAATATAAATCACCCGTGTACCTTGAGCGGCTTTGTTTTGAATACAAGTTAATACTTGATAGTGACTAGAATGCCAATAAAAATTTCGCTTCATTGACCATAAATCGACGATGTCACCCACTAAATAAAGGGTATCGCACTCAATACTATTTAAAAAGTCGAGTAAGTAATCTGCTCGACAATCTTTATAACCTAAATGTACATCGGAGATCCAGACGGCTGGATAGTATTTTTTATCACTTTTTTCGATGTTGTGCATAGGAGATCACTCACGGTGTAATAACAATAAAGTTAAGCAACATGAATGACGTTTATAAGACTGTTTGACGAAACTTCTATGACAATTAATAATCGTGAAAAAACAAAAAACCGCATTACGCGGTTTTTTGTTTCAGAGGGTGGTGATGATTAAGCGTTCATAGCCGCTTTTATTGCTTCAACAGCGGTATTAATGTCTATCATTAGTTTTTCACCGGTACGACGATTTTTCAGCTCAACCATGTTTTCATCAAGATTGCGCTCACCAATTACTAAGGTGAAAGGTACACCGAGTAATTCCATGTCGTTAAACATCACACCTGGGCGCTCTTTACGGTCATCAAATAACACGTCTAAGCCTGCGGCTTTTAAACTGTCGTAAAGATTATTAGCAATATCCGGTATACGATGCGATTTATGCATATTCATTGGCACAATAGCTAAATCGAATGGGGCAATTGGCTGTGGCCAAATAATACCGTATTGGTCATTATTTTGCTCAATAGCTGCTGCAACAATACGCGATACACCGATACCATAACAGCCCATAGTCATTATTTGGTTTTTACCGCTTTCGTTTAATACACCCGCTTTCAATGCTTCAGAGTACTTAGTACCAAGCTGGAAGATATGGCCAACTTCAATACCGCGTTTAATATGTAAAGTACCATTGCCACATGGACTAGGATCACCTTCGACAATATTACGTAGATCAGCAACTTCATACTCAGTTACATCGCGATCCCAGTTAATACCGCTGTAATGCTCATCATCTTTGTTAGCACCAGCTACAAAATCAGCCATTACGTTTGCTGTACGGTCTACTAAAATTGGCATGGTTAAGCCAACAGGGCCTAATGAACCTGGTTTAGCACCAATGGCTGCAATGATGTCAGCCTCGTTTGCCATTTCCAGTGGGGAATCTACTAACGGATGTTTTTCTGCTTTAAGTTCGTTTAGTTCATGATCGCCACGAACAATTAACGCAACTAGGCCACGCTGACCGTTTTCGTCTGGCGTGCCATATACAATCAGAGTTTTTACGCCACGATGTGGTTTAACACCATAATGCTTTTTAAGCTCGTCGATGGTTTTAGCATCAGGCGTTGGGAATGCTTTTAATTCTTTTGCAGCAGCAGGGCGCTCTTCGGTAGGTGCTAATGCTTCTGCTTTTTCGATGTTTGCCGCGTAGTCACTTTTATCACTAAAGGCGATAGCATCTTCACCTGATTCAGCTAACACATGAAATTCATGAGATACGCTACCACCGATAGAGCCGGTATCAGCAAGAACAGGACGGTAATCAAGGCCTAAGCGATCGAATATATTACAGTATGCTTTGTGCATTACTTGATAAGTTGCATCTAAACATTCTTCACTTAAATGAAATGAATAGGCATCTTTCATGGTAAATTCACGTGCGCGCATAACTCCAAAACGAGGACGACGTTCGTCGCGCACTTTTGTTTGTACTTGATACAAAGTAAGCGGTAATTGTTTATACGAACTTACTTCTTTACGAACAAAGTCGGTGATCACTTCTTCATGGGTTGGTCCTAACGCGAAAGTACGATTGTGGCGGTCAGTAAAACGCATAAGTTCTGGGCCAAACTGCTCCCAACGGCCAGACTCTTCCCATAGATCCGCAGGTTGAATAACAGGCATCAACATTTCGATTGCACCTGATTTGTCCATTTCTTCACGCACAATGTTTTCGACTTTTCGTAACACGCGTAATCCAGAGGGTAACCAAGTATATAGGCCCGACGCGACGCGACGGATCATGCCCGCTCTTAACATTAATTGATGCGATACAATTTCAGCATCTGATGGCGTTTCTTTAAGTGTTGCGAGTATATATTGACTGGTACGCATGTTTATTCCGATAGTTATAAAATTATTATTTCAATTGGGCACTCAGTTTAGCAGCGGTTGCTTTTACACTAAAGCGCTAAGTGTGTTTTTCTAACTTTTTTCTATGCTAGTGACATAGTTATGCTCGTCGTTGACTTGCCAACGGATATTAAAATCATACAAGGTCATTCCATAACTTTGTGCACCCTCTTTTTGCTTTTTATAGGCAGGGCGAGGATCTTGCTTAAGTACATTACTAATAAAGTCATGCAACTGTGGGAAGTTGGTTTGCTGTTCAATAAACTCCTGCACTTGCGGGCTAAACTCAACGGTCATTTGCGTTTCTGGGCGCGTGTCAGCAAAGCCTGCGGTGGCATCAACCATGGCATCTGAATAAGGTAAATAGGGTTTGATGTCTAAAATCGGGGTGCCATCAAGTAAATCTATGCCTGACAATAATAAACACAGCTGGCCATTTATATACTCTATGCCTTCAAGCTTGACGGCACTCATGCCTATGGCATTGGGTCTAAAGGTCGCGCGTGTGGCAAATACGCCTTTGCGCTCATTACCGCCTAAACGCGGTGGCCTAACCATGGCTGAGTAGCCTTTGTCAGCCGTTTCATGAAAGCGAAACAATAACCAAATATGGCTGAATTCATCTAAACCACGAACAAATTCTTCACGGTTAAAATCAGCAGCAAATACCAACTTAGCTTTTGCTTGTGGAACTAAACGCGGTTGGCGAGGGATGGCGAACTTTTGTTTATAAGGAGATTGAATATGGCCAATAGCCGTTAGTTGAAAATCGCTCATGAAACTCAATTACTGTTAAAGATACGATATTCTAACCGCTAACAACAAAAAAGGCAGCTCGAAGCTGCCTTTTAATGCTAAATAACCTCAGGACAGGTTCAGCATTACTTAAAACATGTATTGTACAGATACTGATGCGACGTCCATATCTGGATCAATATCGTCTTCTAATTCGTAGCGCTCGTACTCAAAGCGTATTTGCATATTACTAGTAAATGCATACTCTATACCTGCACCGTAGAATATATCGCCACCACTTTGATCGGTTGATATTTCACCAAGGGCTGGAATATCACTGGTTACCTCGGCGTCCCATTCTAACCAACCACCTTTGGCGTAAACAGAAAAGCTTGCTGTTATTGGTGCTGCTAATCGTGCAGCAAGGGAGATACCATCTACCTCAGCGTAACTATCTATATCACTTACTTCATCAAAGTTCTGATAGGCCAGTTCTAAACTCAAATACTTATTAAATTGTGAACCAACATAGCCTTTGAGCATCTGCGAGTCGTCGTCAAAATTGATGTCGTTTTCAGAATCTTCAAATTGGAATGAGTATTGACCGTAACCAATACCTGTATATACGCGAGGGTAATCCAGGTTTGTTGTCTCTGCGCTAGCAGCAGTATTAAAACTTAACAATGCTAATGAGATGGCAGAAAGTGAAATTGATTTAATCATTTAATAGCTCCTTTACAAAATAAAAAATATAACCTTAACTATCGGTTTTTTTAATATTGCATGGTGCGTGCCATGATTTATTTGATTTAAAAACAGCCGCTTAAAGTCTTTTTTAGCATGTAAAGTATACCAGTGAGCGCTATTTAAACGCTCGTTCAGTTTGGCTGAAGAAAAAATTTCTGACTAGGGTGTAGTTTTTACAGATAGATAATTTAGGTGATCAGGGTTCTGATTTATGCAATAAAGTTTCAGTTTCTATGGCAATCTCTTTCATCTTAATTGCGTAGTTTTCGATTTTTTTGTCTTCGTCGCTTTGCGCTGTGTATACAGGTACAGCGACAGGGTAGCCAGTTTCATCCATGGCAATAAAGCTGATCACACAGTGATTGGTTTCAACAAGGTTACCGGTTTTTGGATCGCCACAGCGTACTTGAATAAAAATTTGCATACTGGTTTTACCGGTATGAGCAATTTTTGCTTCAACCTCAACAATTTGGCCAACGAGGATAGGACGCTGGAATTTAACACCCGCAACGGATACTGTTACGCAGTAATGACCACTCCAACCTGCGGCACACGCATAGCCTGCTTGGTCAATCCACTTCATGACCACGCCACCATGGACTTTGCCACCAAAATTCACATCGGTGGGCTCTGCTAAAAAACGAAATATAACACTTGACGACGGCATAAACTTACTCATTATAATTTCTCGACATTATTGAGCATAGCGCAAAAAAGGGGCCGAAGCCCCCTGCAATTTAGGATTTATTTAAAATTAAAAGTAATTACATATTCGGGTAGTTAGGTCCACCAGCGCCTTCAGGTGTCAGCCAAGTAATATTTTGACTTGGATCTTTAATATCGCAGGTTTTACAATGCACGCAGTTTTGTGAGTTGATCACAAATTTATCTTTACCTTCAACTTTTTGAACTTCATACACGCCTGCTGGACAGTAGCGCTGAGCGGGCTCATCAAACTTAACTAAATTAACCTCAATTGGAATTGCTGCGTTTTTAAGTTTTAAGTGACACGGCTGAGATTCTTCGTGATTGGTATTTGATAAAAACACCGAAGATAACTTATCAAAGCTGAGTTGACCATCAGGTTTCGGGTAATCAATGACACTGGCCTGATTTTTATCAACTAGCGCTGCGTGATCTGGGATATTGTCTTTGAAGGTAAAAGGTAATGCTCCTGCAAAAATATTTTGATTAAGGGTGTTATAGGCACCACCAAGAAATTTTCCTAACTTGTGCATCACAGGGCCAAAATTACGTGATTGATATAGCTCTTTATAAGCCCAGCTTTGCTTAAATGCTTGGCTGTAGTCAACTAAGTCAGTATGCTGTTGCTCGTTTGTAAGCGCGCTAAAGATCACCTCAGCGGCAATCATACCTGACTTCATCGCTGTGTGGTTACCTTTGATTTTGGCAAAATTCAAAGTGCCAGCATCACAGCCGACCAACAAACCGCCTGGGAAGTGCATTTTTGGTAATGAGTGCAAGCCACCTTTAGCAATTGCACGAGCGCCATAAGCAATACGTTCACCACCAGCTAATACATCTTTAAAGATTGGGTGGTGTTTCATACGCTGAAATTCATCAAACGGGCTTAAATATGGGTTTGAGTAATTTAAATCTACAATTAAGCCAACTACAACTTGATTATTATCACTGTGGTACATAAACGCACCACCGTTAGTATCTGCACTTAAGGGCCAACCGGTGCCATGAACTACCGTGCCTTGCTTGTGTTTAGCAGGATCGATTTGCCAAATTTCTTTGAATCCTAAACCATAATGTTGCGGTGAGGCATCTTGATCAAGTGCAAACTGATTGATCAGCTGTTTGCCTAAATGGCCACGACAACCTTCAGCAAATACAGTGTATTTAGCACGAAGTTCCATGCCAGGCATAAAGCCATCTTTTTCATTGCCATTGCTATCAAGGCCCATATCGCCGGTAATAATGCCTTTTACTGTATCATCTTCAATAATGAGAGAGTGCGCGCTAAAACCGGGGAAAACCTCAACCCCTAGATTTTCTGCTTGCTCCGCTAGCCAGCGGCATACATTTCCCATCGACACAATATAGTTACCGTCGTTTTGAAATGTTTTAGGTGCGGCAAAGTGAGGGATAGCGGTGGCTTTGCTGTCATTATTAAACCAATAAACTTCATCATTCGTCACTTTGGTTGTGACTGGAGCCCCTAATTCTTGCCAATTAGGGAGTAACTCATCGAGTGCGGTAGTCTCAAATACTGCCCCAGATAAAATATGTGCGCCGACTTCAGAGCCTTTTTCAACAACACAGATCATGCACTCTTTATTTTTTTGTTGGGCTTGTTGCGCTAACTTTATCGCAGTAGAAAGCCCTGCAGGGCCTGCACCTACGATTACTACATCAAATTCCATGGTTTCACGTTCGACCATAATAACCTCTTGTGTGTGACGGAGCCGTACCTTTGAGGAAGGTAATTTCATACTTGCAAATGAAACGTTACAGGCTGTGAATAGTTTAAGGTTATTTTAGGTTGACGTTTACGTCAACAGGAAGTAGTCTGAATTCATAAAATAAATAGGTTGACGTACACGTTAGCTTGTAGGTTTAAATAATTATGGAGTTCCTATGAAAGTTCTCGTTCCAATAAAAAGAGTCATCGATTACAACGTGAAAGCACGCGTTAAAGCCGATAATAGCGACGTTGATCTAACTAATGTGAAAATGGCACTTAACCCATTTTGCGAAATTGCCATTGAAGAAGCTATCCGCTTAAAAGAGGCAGGTACTGCCACTGAAGTGATTGCTGTTACCATTGGTGCTAAAGCATCCCAAGAACAATTACGTACAGCACTGGCACTGGGGGCCGATAAAGCGATTCATATTGAGACTGACGAGAAATTAGAATCGCTGCACGTTGCAAAGCTGCTTGCTAAAATCGTCGAGCAAGAAGCTCCTGAATTGGTGATTTTAGGTAAACAGTCGATTGATTCAGATAACAATCAAACAGGTCAAATGCTGGCGGCTCTGACGGGGCGCGGGCAAGGTACGTTTGCATCAAAGGTCGACATAGCAAATGGCACTGTTAATGTGACGCGTGAAGTTGATGGCGGTTTACAAACAGTGGTATTAAAGTTACCGGCCGTGGTCACAACAGACTTACGTTTGAATGAACCCCGTTATGCGTCATTGCCAAATATCATGAAAGCAAAACGTAAACCACTAGAGGTAATTGCAGCTGATAGCCTAGGTGTAGATTTAACCCCGCGTATCGAGCTTGTTGCGGTACATGAACCGGCAAAACGCAGTGGCGGTATCATTGTTGATGATGTAGCGCAGTTAGTTGATTTATTAAAAACACAAGCGAAGGTGATTTAAATGAAAACATTAGTTATAGCAGATCATGACAATGGCAGTTTAAAGCCTGAAACTTCTAAAACCATAAATGCAGCATTAAAGCTTGGTTTTGCTGTTGATGTACTTATTGCTGGTGAAAACGTAGCACCAATGAGTGAAATAGTGGCCAGTATTGCAGGTGTAAACACTGTGCTGGTGGCTGATCATAGCGAGTATGCGCATCAGTTAGCTGAGAACATCGCAGATTTAGTGTTATCGCTTGCGCCAGATTATTCGCATCTTGTTGCTAGTGCCACTACAACGGGCAAAAATTTTATGCCACGTGTTGCCGCATTACTTGATGTTGCACAAATTTCAGAAATCATTGATGTGGTTGACGCTGATACATTTAAACGCCCAATCTATGCAGGTAATGCCATCGCAACTGTAAAATCACTGGATAGCAAAAAAGTGATCACCGTTCGTGCAAGTAGCTTTGATCTGCAAGGTGAGCAAGCTCCCGCTGAGAGTCGTGTTGTTGATTCTGTGTTTAGCAGTGAATTAAGCGCATTTGTAAGTGTTGAGCAAACCGAATCTGAGCGCCCAGAGTTAACTGCTGCGCAAGTGGTTATATCAGGTGGACGCGGTATGCAAAATGGCGAGAACTTCTCATTACTTAATGGTATTGCCGATAAACTAGACGCGGCAATTGGTGCGTCTCGTGCTGCGGTTGACGCAGGGTTTGTGCCAAACGATATGCAAGTGGGTCAAACCGGTAAGATCGTTGCGCCTAACTTATATATTGCCGTAGGCATTAGTGGCGCAATTCAGCACTTAGCGGGTATGAAGGACTCTAAAGTGATTGTGGCTATCAATAAAGATCCCGATGCGCCAATCTTCCAAGTGGCGGATTATGGTTTAGTAGCAGATTTATTTGATGTGCTACCAGAGCTTGAACAAGCACTCTAATTTATAACGATTCTGGTTGTTAAAAGCTGTTGTGATCAGTTTGCTGAGCACGCAGCTTTTTTCTTTTATTTTACCAACCAGAAAGTCTGTAATATCTAACTAAGCAATTACCATGAATAAGGAGTATCACCATGAATAAGGAGTATCACCTGTCGTTTAGTGAGTTTGGTGCATTATTTTTTTAACACACATTGCCTTTTTATACTTTTTTTGCGCAAAATGTCAGGACACACTAAGCTGAGGCTAAATGACTAGAAATTTAGAACTAAAAAATTAATAATCAATAAGCTAGCTTCACCCTTATCTCTTACATTTTTTAGAATACGTTGAGACCTCGCAGTGAAAACCAAAGCAATCCACAATTTTTATATTAATGAAGAGCAGTCGGTCTATTTGCTTTCGCACCATGACGCCAAAAAACACCGCCAATGGTTGAATATCTGTATTAAGCAACTCACTAATTTAGGCTACAGTCAGGTTGAAATGATTGGCTCGGGTGCTTTTGGATTTGTGTTTGCGGGTTTAGATGAGCGTAAACTTCCTTGGGTGTTTAAATTTTCACGTATCACCTTGGCACAAAGTGTACGTGATCGACTTGAGGACGAAGCGTATATGCTCTCGCAAGTAGATAACCCATTAGTGCCTAAGTTTTATGCTTTTGAACGGATAAAAAAGCAGGGCATTTTAATGATGGCCCGCGCGCTAGGCGAAGACTTAGAAAAAGTATCACTTAAAAAAGGCCGCTTTAGCGCCGCAGCAATCACCAGTTTAGCGCTAAAACTACGTAATGTATTAATAGACCTACGCACTCAGCAAAATGGCATAACGCCACAACCGATTGTGCATGGCGATATCAAGCCCTCTAATCTAGTGTGGGATGAACATACCCAAGGCTTATCGCTGGTGGACTGGGGCAGCTCAGTGTATGCCCAAATAGACAGTAATGGCGAGCCAATCACCAGTAACTTTATGGATTTAATGTCTGGCGATTTAAGTACTACCAATGCGCGGATGGGGGATGTGTATTTTATTGGTGATGAGCAAATGTCAGGCGCTAAATCATCCCCGCGTTTTGATGAGCAAGGTGTGGCTTCCACCTTATACGCACTGGCTTCTGCACAGTCATGCCGATTTGGTGCGCAAGTGATCCCAGCTAGTTCATTAGGACTCCCTATGGAGCTTGCAAAAGTGATTGACGGTATGCTCTCTAAAAATAAAATTACAAGAGACGGGGCGGGTGATTACTTCATGCGTAATATGCCTGCTATGGCAAAAGCATATTTACCAGAGCTCAATTTAGCTGAGCATGTGCGAGCCAATATTCCATTTTGGTTTGGTAACGATGACGAACTACCTGAGACTGTTGTTTATAGCTCACGTAAACAATTTTTACGCCAAGCCGACCATAACCAACAACTGCTTGATGTAAATGACGCTCAATTGGACCGGTATTATAAAGAATTCCTGTTTGATACCGGCGATACTGAAAAAGCATTTTTAGCGTCTATCAGCCGACTAGCAAAGTACCCAGTAGTAGGGGGCTTAAGCTTTCATTGGAAAGAAGAATCACTGTTCATTGAATCATCATTGATCATGCATGACGAAAGTCTAGGCCATGCTTTTACCCAAGCGGTTAATAATACCGTGATGTTGGCACAAAGCATTCATCAAAAAGGCTTATTTAAGTGTTGTTTATTTGATGCCAGAAAGACCATTCAACTGGATCGTGATGGCACAGGTGCATTTAAGTTTGAACAACTTCCAGAGCTTGACTATGAGGTAATGAATTTAAAAAGCTCAGAAGTCACCCGACCACATTCGTATTTTGAAGACGGTAAAGATCCGGACGAGCAACTGCAGCTGCCTAAAAAAGTGATCAAATGTGTATTTGAGTTAAACCAAATACATCATACCGGCTGCATTATTTTTGAAGCTTTACCGGATAGAATGAAAATACATCATTACTATCGTTTGTTAGATGGCACTAAAGAAGCACAGTTTAAGCGCTTGCTTAATAAGTTGATGCAATATGCGGTGAGCATTACTGATGTCGGTGTCGCTGGATTCATGAAACTACCTTACAAAAATACCCGTGAGTTTGCCTTGTGTGATCGCCAGCCTGATTTTTTCTATCCTAAAGATCCTAAACGTTTTGGCGCTTAATTTTGCCGTATAAATACGTTAAACTAATGCATCAAAAAAAGGATAAATAATGGCAAAAACTAAGCCCGTGATCACTATGCAAAGCTTTGGTATTTATACAAAGTGGGACTCATCATCAAAAGCCTTGCCGCAAATTCAAGCATTTACCACAAAAGTACCCGCACAACTCGATGTGGAGTTTGGTTTTATCATTAATATTAAAAAAGCCAAAGGCGAAAAGCTTCATTATTGTATATACCATCCTGATATACCGGATGCTGATGGTAAGGTAATGCCACCATTTGACGGCTTTGAATACGTTAAAGACAACGACTGGCACTTTTACCTAGGCGATACCTTGTGGAAACCCATTAGCAATAAAATAGGCGATTGGCGTATGACTATAGAGCTAAACGGTAAACTGATTGCCGATAAAACATTTTCTGTGTTTGAACAAGAGTCAATGTCAGAAATTGAGTTTTGGCAAAAGCGCGGGTATTGATATTTTCATAGCAAGTTGTGCATAGACATTAGCTAGAGTGTATTAATATCTAGTAAACTTATAATTTACGTGCAAATAAAAATAACAAGTATTTAGTGGAGGCTCAGAGCTAATGGAATTAATCAAATACCTTAATGAACATTTCTATACCAAGCAGGAGCTACTTGATATTGCAAAAACGAACGAACAAGCTCTACGAGAGTACCAAGAACATGGCTTAATGCCGCAATGTTCTTATAAACTAAACCTAGCGTTAAAAAGTGACTCATTTTTTGGTTCTTATGATAGTGAACAAGAAATAGAATATTATGCAAAAGGTTATGCTTCATGGTTAGGCATAATTCAATCACTCAATTCACGCGATGCTATTTATGCTGTTTTTGCTACTCGTTATAAAACCGCTCTCGCTAACCTTAATAAGCAAGGTCATTTTTCAGGTGACGCTAAAGTAAATTCAGGGCTTAACAATCACATTAAAGAAGAATGGGTGCATTTTTTAAAGGGCATATATGGCTTGTGTACTAAATCAGGCTTACCAGAGGACATTGCAGCTAAAGAGTTGTCGATTCTTGAAATTAATGATTTATTAGCGTTTACAGAATTAACTGATGAACAACTATCTAAACTTAACTCTGCTGTTAACCTTTTAGATTCAGTTAGTTCATTATTTGCCCCACACGAAAGGCTGAAAAGTTCTCGCCATCGTTTAATAAATGAAGTTCGCCGAAAATATAAACTCTAACAAGATTTATTAAGATGTTAAGTGTCTAATTAATAATAGTTTGAATTTTTAGAAACATATATCCAATATGTTTTTGCTGAATATAAACTGCATAGAATTATTGCTAATTATATGCAATCAAACATCCGTTCCGAAATGCTCTTACAAAGACTTGGCTTTGAAAAAGAGGGGATTGCTAAATCCTATTTGAAAATAGCGGAGACTTGGCAAGATCATGTTTTAACATCAAGAATAAATTGTAGCTAATTTACTAAACTATGTTTTAACAGCTTTGCGTTTTAGTTTTGATGTGAAGGAGATTAAGTTAAACGAGGCAGAAATTCTATCTCGTATGAAATAGGGAAACACGTTAGCCCGCTGCTAACTCATATGTACCGCCGTTTCGCATTTAAGGCCTTCAATGGCTTTTTCTAAACACGCAATTCCCCAATCATTTACTTCATCAAAAAACACATTAAATGCAGGCTCATCAAATTGAATGATATCACCCCCCACAGCTTCTAGTTCTTTGGCTTCTGATTAAGAATTTTGGCAAATTCCCCCTGTTCATTCGCCAATTTACTGCGCTCTTCACGGTCATAAATAATCTGCGTGAGCGAATGATCTAGGTTCTCAAATTTGGTTGATATGATTTCCCCGCAGTCGCATTGGCATTATAAATCTCTGGTCGGTAGATTTTTTGAAATGTGTCATAGTGCTAATAAGCTCAAGGTGAGTGTAATCATTTAGCAAATCACCAACAAAATAAAAGGCTAAGGGCGCTACTACACTATTTAGCGGCATAAAATAACGCACCTGCAAGCCCATTTTTTGAAATATTGCTCAGTCAAAGATGGTTCATCTGGCTGATATTCAACACCTAACGCAGGGGGTTGATTTTCAGTACGATGATAGGTCTTGTTATCCAAACACTTAGGCATATTACTGGCGGCTTTTTAAAGTGCTTTTTGTAGCTGTCAGAACGAATAAAATATTTAAATAGTTTGCCATGCAGCTCGCTAAAGTTATCAGGAATACTAAATTTAGCACCTAGCACTAGTTCCCCCAAGGGTTACTGGCATTTGAGCGTTGTTTACGCGTCCGCGCACGATCTTTGGCTTCTTTTTTCGCTTGAATACGTTTTGCGTCGCTAAAACTTAACTCACATGGTTCACCCGGTTTATGATCTTCAGGAATAACGCGGTCACGTGGTGGCAGTTCATATTGAACATCATCGGGTTTAGGTAGATTTTTTAATCTATAAAGATAAAAGTTTTCAACTTTATCTTGTGCCCACTGGGTTTTACGCAAAAATTTAACTGCAGATTTGATGTCAGGGTTGTTTTTAAAACAATTTAGCAGTAGATAAGCATGTAAAAGCTCCCACCCATATTGATCAACTAACTCTGATACAACTTGCTCAAGTTTAACGCCTTGTAGCGGGTTATTGCCGAATAAATCTTCATTACTCATGTTCACACTCTTTTACTAAACTCTAATGACGTAATTATAATTTTTATCACGTGAATTTGATACCAAAAAATACTACTCATTATTTTGTATATTCTCCTAACGCTTAAATATAAGCCAGAGCCGAGGCTGGCTTATATAACCTCTTTATGATTGGCAATTAACTACTACTCGACCACGAATCTTTCCGGCCATCAGCTCATCAGCCACGTTAATAACCTGCTCTAAATTAATTTCAGTCGATATTTTATCTAAGTAGTTCTGCTCAACAAGCTCACCTAGACGTTGCCATGCTTGGACGCGGTCGACCTTTGGACGCATTACACTGTCAATGCCGATCAATGAAATACCACGCAAAATAAACGGCGCAACGGATGCAGGAAAATCCATGCCTTGTGCTAAACCGCAAGCAGTAACTACACCGCCATACTTTAAAGAAGCACAAATATTAGCAAGGGTATGACTGCCAACTGAATCAATGGCTGCAGCAAAACGTTCTTTTGCTAATGGCTTACCTGGATTTGATAGCTCATTTCGGTCGATCACTTCAGAGGCACCAAGTTGTTTTAAATGTTCGCTTTGATTGACTCGACCTGTTGCTGCAACTACGGTATAACCTAGCAGATTAAGTAAATAGACGGCAAAGCTACCCACACCACCATTTGCACCCGTTACTAAAATATCACCAGAGTCGGGAGTGATCCCTTGCTTTTCAAGCGCAATAATACTGAGCATCGCGGTGTAACCGGCTGTACCAATTTGCATCGCTTGTTTTGGCGTTAAGGTGTCGGGTAGGGGGATCAACCAATCGCCATTAACAGCGGCTTGTTGAGCCAGACCCCCCCAGTATTTTTCGCCAACACCAAAGCCATTTAGCAATACCAACTGATCAATAGCGAACTCGCTATAATCACTGGCTGCTACTTTACCCACCAAATCTATGCCGGGCACCATAGGGAATGAGCGTACAACAGGGCCTTTGCCGGTAATTGCTAAACCATCTTTATAGTTCAAGGTGCTGTAAAGGACCTCAAGCATGACATTATGCTCAGGTAAATCAGTATTATTGAGCGTTTGTAATGATGCAGAATAAGTATCATTACAATTATTTATTACAACAGCTTTAAATTGCGTGTTCATGTCGACTCCATTTAGACCGATCGTCTTTTAATTGGTAAATAAAAACGCACTCTTAATTATCTAAGTAATGCGCGTAAAAACATTTCAGTATATAAAATTAATGGCTGAGTATTTTTAGTCAGCTTAGCGCGCATTACTGCACCTTCCCAGCCTATCCAGAAAAATTCACTCATTTGCTCAGTATTAACGCTGGTGGCTATAACGCCTTGTCGCTGGGCTTGCGCTAGGCATGCTTGCACATGGTTTTGCCATAACTGATAACTGCTTAACAGCTTATTTTTAAATTCATCACTGAGGTGATTGAGCTCTTGGTTTAAATTACCAATTAAACAGCCACGATTAAATTCATATTTTTGCATGCCGCGAGCTGCGCTTTGCGTAAAATTAATAAGCCGCTCTAGGTGGGGGATATCGTCTTGTTCTAAATAACGACGAAGCTTCGCCACAAAATAGTCGTTATAGGCATCAATGACCGCTAAACCATAGGCATCTTTGTTGGAAAAGTAATGATAAAAAGAGCCCTTAGGGACGCCTATCTTTTTTAAGATAGTATCAAGTCCTGTGGCGCTAAAACCAAACTCAGTGAGTGTTGCGACCCCAGTTGATATAAGCAATGCTTTGGTATCGGCATTACTGCGAGCAACTTTTGGCGGGCGACCACGTCGAGGTGGATTTTGATTATTTTTTAGCATAAATACATATTAGACCGATCGTATTAATATACCCACACCGCCTCAAGATGCGAGTTTCAGTTGGAATTAAAAGCGATTTAGGCAAGGCATTGATTGCAAGTAATAGTGGTTCTATTGTTAAAATCAATAACGCAGTATAAATCGCTTTTAAAACAACCCGTTGGGCGTTTCCCAGGCACTTACTCTCAGCGTTGTTACTTCTTAAAAGGGACTGCCATTGTTGCAAAGTAACGCCTTGATACTAAGCCCCAGAGAAACGCTGAATTCTGTATCTTGAGGTGGTTTGGGTATAGTTGCAAGGATTAATTATTAAACAATTTAAAAAAGTGTATGTAAAATGTGGGCTAATTAAGTGCGAGTAAGCCGTCATAAAATGGCCTGAAATAAGTTCAAAAATTAAACTTCTTTACTATTAATGAGTTGAAATAAATTTGTCATAATTACATTTTTTATAGGAACTTCACCCATAAACCGCAGTCACAATTAGAGCAGGAAACTGCATGTTAGTGATTAGATAGTCGTAATTTTTTGTACATATATGGGTCGCACAGAAGGTGGTACGACCACTTTACTTTTTTATAAGTTAATTCATTTTTGCATCAGCAGCTTAGTTAAAGTCAATTTATTTAATTGCTTTTGTGGTTTGAATTTAACAGTTTTATTAACTATTCATTAAATGTAGATGTCACGAACACTACAAATATATAAATATAAAAGGTGAGGATTTACCTATGAAGAGACAGAAAAGAGATCGGTTAGAAAGAGCTCATTCTCAAGGCTTTAAAGCAGGCCTAGCGGGCCGTTCAAAAGATCTATGCCCTTATCAACAAGTAGACCCAAAATCAGAGTGGTTAGGTGGTTGGCGCGAAGCGATAGAAAATCGCAATATGTATAAAACCTAATTTTTAAGTATTGAATTAAAGCAAAAACGCCGCTGTTTCATAAACAGCGGCGTTTTTGTAGCCGGGCTTTAATAAAAAAATTAAAACGCGCTAGTATCTTGGAATAAACCAACTTTTAAATCTTTTGCTTCATAGATCACGCGACCATCTACTTCAACAGTACCATCAGCCATCCCCATGAATAATTTACGTTTAATAACGCGCTTCATGGTCAAACGGTAGGTCACTTTTTTTGCTGTTGGTAAAATTTGTCCAGTAAATTTAACTTCACCTACACCTAGCGCACGGCCAAGCCCAGGACCACCAGACCAACCAAGGAAAAAGCCAACTAGTTGCCACATTGCATCTAAACCAAGACAACCGGGCATGACTGGATCGCCTTTAAAGTGACAAGCAAAAAACCAAAGATCAGGGTTAATATCAAGCTCAGCAACGATTTCACCTTTACCATGCTCTCCACCGTCATCAGTGATAGAGATGATACGATCCATCATTAACATGTTGTCACTTGGTAGACGACAATTGCCTTCACCAAACATTTCACCTTGACCACAGAGGATCAAATCTTCTTTTGTATAACTATTTTTAGGTTCCATAACACTTTTCATCGCTTAGAAATTGCCACGTACTTTAGCGTACACTTGTACGCTAAACAACTCGGAGCAGTTAAAAAAATAATTTATTTGCATGAAATACCACCGCTTAAGTGAAGTACATGCTATTTACACGATTAAATCGCGCAATTACTAGCAAAAATCATTATAATTACTGTGATTTTTTAACCAGTATAAAGGAAGTTTATGATCCTTTTTGTTAACGCACTTACCGTAATTGATTTTTCTTACTTGTGTAATAAACGAGGCGCAGTTGGCGAGAGCTGGATTGTTGATTTAACCTTGCATGGCAAGTTAAATGAAGAGTCTATGGTGCTTGATTTTGGCTTAGTTAAAAAGCAAATCAAAGGCATTATTGACCAATGTATTGATCACAAGCTGGCCATAGGCAACCAAATTAACGGCCAAGTTGAAAACCATGGTGACTACACAACACTTGATTGTACTTTTGGTGATGATCACCACTTAGCAATGAGCGCGCCAAATCAAGCGTTTTGTTTAATTGATGCTGATGTTGTTAATGAGCAGTCAGTTATTGAATTTTTAATTGCTACAATCATGCCGCAGTTACCAAGCAATATCGAGAAAATAGAAATTGAGTTAAAGCCAGAACATAGTAAGAGCTTTTATTATCACTATAGTCATGGCCTTAAAAAGCACGATGGTAATTGCCAGCGTATTATTCATGGTCACCGTTCGCAAATTGGTATTGCCCTTGATGGAATGGCAATGCCACGATTACAAAAGCAATGGGCTGATAAATGGCAAGATATTTATTTAGCGACAGCAGAAGATCAAATTCAAGCGCCGCAGCTACAGCACATCAGCGCTAAAGAAAATGACCACTGTTTTGCCTATACCGCCGCACAAGGTTATTTTGAAATGGCAATAAGTAAAGAACGGTGTGATATTTTACCCATTGATACTACGGTTGAATGTATTGCAGGTTACCTTGCTGAGCAAGTTAAAGCGCAGCATCCGGACAATGACGTAAAAGTTACAGCATACGAAGGTGTGGCCAAAGGGTCCATTTGTTATGCGTAAATTATTAGCCGTTTCGTTATTTGCTACTGTGAGCCTTTTTGCTGATGCAGTTGAGCTAAAAGGTCACTTAACCCAAGGTGGGTTAGTGACTGGTCAAATTGATGGAGTTAAGTCAGTTATTTTTAATGGCCAAGCATTAAAAACCACCGCACAAGGAGAGTTTGTATTTGGCTTTGGCCGTGATGCTGAATTAACCCATCAATTAGCCTGGGTTGATGCAGACGGTGTAAAACATCAGCAAGCGATTGAGATCACTAAACGAGATTATAAAATTGATAAAATTACTGGAGTGGCAAGTAAATATGTGTCACCGCCAAAAGCGGTAAGTGAACGTATCAGCCGCGAAGCTGTGGCAGTAAGAAATGCCCGAAAAGTTGACTCTGAACTTAGGTATTTTTTAGATCCAGTTTACAAACCTGCACAAGGGCGTATTTCGGGTGTGTATGGTAGCCAACGCTATTTTAATGGTGAGCCTCGTCGGCCACATTTTGGTTTAGATATAGCCAATAAAACAGGCAGTCCTGTTTATGCGCCTGTCAGCGGTACCGTTGTTTTTGCTGATAACGACCTTTATTACTCTGGCGGAACTTTAATTTTAGATCATGGCCACAGTGTCACGTCTACCTACATACACTTAAGTAAGCTTGATGTAAAAGTAGGGGATACCATTAAACGCGGTGAAAAAATAGCTGAAATTGGTGCAACTGGCCGTGTAACTGGCCCTCATCTGGATTGGCGTTTTAATTGGAAAGGCGAACGCCTTGATCCTGCACTTATGATGTTAGATAAATTAGCAAACCAAAAGTAGAGAACATGACAACTCAAGTAAACCGTGAAGAAATAATTGCTCAGCGTATTAAAGACTCAACGACTTCGGTCACAAAAACAGTGTTTCCTGGGCGCACTAATCACCACAATACCTTGTTTGGTGGTGATGCATTGGCATGGATGGACGAAGTTGCATTTATTGCTGCAACGCGCTTTTGCCGTAAACCATTGGTAACCATTTCATCAGATAGAGTTGATTTTAAAGAAGCTATTCCAGCTGGCACCTTCGCTGAATTGATCTCAAAAGTTGTGCATGTAGGCAATACAAGTTTAAGAGTAGACGTTGAAATATTCTTAGAAACAATGCACAGGGATGATAAACACTCGGCAATTACTGGGAGTTTTACATTCGTTGCTGTCGATGACAATCACAGACCTACGCCAGTTGTATGCGATAAGATGATTTATGGTTTTTAAACCGAGTTGTTAAGTTAAGAAAGCACTTTTATGGTGCTTTCTTTGTTACACCAAAAGAACACATCATACTATATTGAGTGTTATACATCTTTAGCATCTGCGTTAAAACAATAATTAAGTAACCAAGTAGGGAGCTTAATCTATTCTCTACTTGGTTACTCACATTCAAGGTATTAAAGTACCATAGCGGCTATCCAGCCAAATATTAGTAATGGAATATTAAAGTGGATAAAAGTAGGCACAACTGAATCCCAGATATGATCATGCTGACCGTCAGCGTTTAAGCCAGAAGTTGGTCCTAAAGTTGAATCGGAAGCAGGGGAGCCAGCATCACCTAAAGCACCTGCGGTTCCCACTAAAGCTGCGGTTGCCATCATTGAAAAGTCAAGCTCTAAGCACAGTGGCACAAACAAGGTTGCTATGATTGGCACTGTGGAAAATGAGCTGCCAATCCCCATGGTGATCATTAAACCAACTAATAAAATTAGTGCAGCTGCCAAAGGTTTGTTGCCATCAATAATCAATGCGGCGCTTTGTACTAAGCTAGTCACATCGCCTGTCGCTTTCATTACAGAGGCAAACCCTTGAGCTGAGATCATGATAAATCCAATCATTGCCATCATTGCGACGCCTTTACTAAATACGTCGCTATTTTGCTCCCACTTAACTACGCCAAACAAACTAAAAATCATCACCCCAACTAAGCCACCTAAAATCATTGAACCACTGACATTTTGTGCAGCTAAAGAGGCTAATACCGCTGTAATACCGACTAACAATACTTTTTTAGGCTGTTCTACAACCACATTAGTTGCTTGCTCTTGATGTTCATCATACTGATAATCCCGACGTTTTCTATAACTAATAAACACCGCCACAATTAACCCAACTAACATGCCACAGGCAGGAATGATCATCGCCATAGGTACTTGGGTATTAATGATATCTAAGCCATTTTCGACTAAGTTTTTATGTAAAATTGAGTATAAATAAATTCCACCAAAGCCATAGGGTAAAACCATATATGAGGTTGCTAGACCAAACGTTAAAATACAGGCAATAGCACGTCTGTCTAACCTTAGTTTATTAAATATAACCAGTAGCGGGGGGATCAAAATTGGTATAAAAGCAATATGAACTGGGACTAGGTTCTGCGATGAAATTGCACATACTAAAATTATCAGTAAAATAAAATAGCTTAAATTCGTTTCGCTATTACTACTGTTGTGATTCACTTTAGCGAGTAGCTTTGCAGCTAAAATGCGCGTTAAACCTGATTTTGAAATCGCAACTGCAAATGCGCCTAACATTGCATAGCTTAGAGCGATCTCAGCTCCACCAGAGAGACCTGCGTTAAATGCGTTTAGTGTATCGTTTAAGCTAAGCCCAGCGGTTAATCCGGCGACTAAAGCACTTAATGTCATAGCAACAATTACATTAACGCGGGCTAAAGTGAGGCCAAGCATTAAAATAACGCCAATCACGACTGCATTCATAGAGTTCTCTTATTTGTTGTTTTAATTAATTTTACCAGATATTTACTGTGTTTTTTATGATAAGCACTAAATATTAGCTGGCGATAACGCACATTGGAGTATAATTGCGCAAATTGCATGATATATGTTCGTTTGTTAGGCAGTTGTTGAGCTGCATACGCTAGAAATTGCAGCGGCGTTTGATTTGTCGGTGCTGAAATACCTTGTTTATTACACCAACGTACAATAGTCAGGTAATCTTTTGCGAGTGAATGTGCTGGCGATTCTGGCTTATTAGGCCAAGACAAATACACAAAATAACAAATAAAGGCTAAACATACGGTTGCTATCACTATCAATGAAATTTGCCAAAGCTGTTTATTACCGAATAACTCTTTTAGCAGGGAAGTTTGCTTTTGCTGATCAAAACCTAGCACCCAGTTTGTCCATTGGTAATCAAGATTTTCAAGCTTAAGCCTTAACCAGTTAATACCTGCAATATTACTTAATCGTAATAAGCCAAAACTCAAGTTGCTTGTAAATTCATTATTAAGCTGTAAGTGCTGTGATAAAGAACCGTTTAATCGCTCAGGTGAAACAACCGCAGTTGCATCAAAAATTTGCCAACCTTTATTTTTTATAAATACTTCAACCCATGCATGGGCATCATATTGATAGACGCTCATATAACTATTTTGTTGATTATACTCACCGCCTAAGTACCCAGAAATAACACGGGCAGGAATACCAACACTTCTGAACATAAATGCAGCTGTGCTGGCATAATGGCCACAAAAACCACGTTTATTAGCAAATAAAAACTGGTCAAGGGTGTTGTTACCGGTAATTGGATCCGGCGTTAAGGTATAGCCAAAGTTATTATTGGCAAAGTAGTCATACAGTGCTGAATAAAAAGCCTGATCATCGTTATTATGTTGTTCATACAGACGTTTAGCTAAAGACCGCGACTGTAAATTAGTCTCTTTGGCTAAACTAAGCTGCACGTTTTGATAGTGTGCAGAATGAGAAAGTTTAGCCAAGCTAAAAGCATAACTCTGGGCTGTATAGCTGATACTATTAGCTAAAAAACGTTTCCGCAGTAGTAATCCATTGCTGGTTGTTTTTACATCTTGATGGGGCGAGTCGGCAAACTGTAAACCATAAAGCCAAGGCTTAGCGCCAGGCTCTGCAAAAATTTGATAACTATATAATGGTTCACCACGTTCAGCGGAGGTGGTTTGGTCAATTGCATGTTGGCTTTTTAAAATGTCCGATATTAACCAGCGTTGCCCATCAAACTCATCATGTATAATCGCTCGCCAGTAATAGGGGGCAGATGGCTTTTGCTGATCAAATTTAGCTCGAAATACTAACTCATCTGAATTAGACAGTTTGGCTATATCAAATGGATCAACACTTTCTGATAAACCGGTTTTAGCGAGTTTTGGCCCCGGTAATTGCCAAAATGCGGGAAGTTTCGGTAGCAATAATAATAAAAATATCGCTAAAGGTAGTGCTAGCAACAAAAGTTTGCAGCTGTCTTTAGCTGCAATTTTTAAACTATGTTTAGATTCAATCAGCGCTAAAAGCGCAAAATTTAAAATATATAGCATGCTAATTACTAGCGTAGCAAATAAGCTCTGAGAAAATAGATATACTGTTGAGAGACTAAAAAAACTTAACAAAATGATAGTTTGATAATGCTTTTTTGTAGTAGCTTGCAGTAATTTAAATAAGCTAGAGAGGATCAGCATTGCAACAAATAAAGTCACCGTATCGCTAAAACCAACATCATAAAACAAGATCAATAGACTCAAACCGGCCAAAGTATTTGCTAATATGGCATTGGGTTTATTTCGTTTCAATAAGGTAACGGCTAGATTCCAAATACACAAACTAGCTAATAATGTATTAAATAGAGGAGGTAACTCAGGAAAAATAAAGCTCAGCAATAAAATATAAACAATAGATAACGACAAATTGATCGCGGTTAAATTATCAGTGACTTTCATTTTCATCCTTTGCAAAACGGCTTAGTGCTTCTAAACACTGTTTACAATGTTCTTTTGTATCACTGATCGCGTATAGTCCTGCTTCTAATTGCAGGCCATAACTAACGCCTTGTGAGTAAGCCAGAGTTACTAAATAGCTTAATTGTTGTAGGCGAGATTCGGTATTTCCTTGTAACAGATTAAAATCAAAAACTACACTTTGGGCTGAATAATTTACAAACTCTTTTACCATTAATTGCTGAGTTTTTGCGTAATGTTTCCATGATATTCGTTTCATATTCATACCAGGTTGATGAATATTTAAACCATCAAATTCATCACTACCATGGCTGTTTTTATGCAGGCCATCATCAGTATTGTGGTTATTTTGCAAACTAGCTTCATGCAATGGTTTGAGTTGTTGCGGGTAGACAAAGACCGTATGTGCTAATTGCATATAGCTCCATACTGATACTAATCCAAACGGGTACTTGCTGATTATTTTTAATCGGCGCAAGGGGTATTCACCACGTTCTTTTAATCCTAAATCTAAATTAACTATTTGCTGTTGACTGGTTATTTCATCAACGGTTGTTAGGGTTTTATTTTCATAAATAAACTGCAATGATTGACATTTTTTTTCGGTTTTTAATTGCAGCTCTAATAATGCAGAGCAGGGAGCATAGCTAGCTATATGATTTTTATAATCAATTTTTAATCCTTTAAGATTGCTATAACCCATAAGTAGCGAAAATATCATTACTACGAGCATTAAATAAGCCATCGCTAAAATCAGATTATTCTGATAATTAATGCCTAATATAAAATTAAGCATAGTAACCACTAAAAAGCTCACACCCAATTTTGATGGCAAAACATATAATGTGTTATGCGTTAAGGTAAGATGTTCGGTATTATGTTTATTTCTTAGTAGTAGCTTGAAAACCTTAGCTTTAAACTGAAGCCAAAAAGTAGGGCGCTTTCCTATTTTATTGTTCATACCTTAAAGTGGCACATCAACAGTATTTATTAATTGTTTGATCTGTTGTGAGCTAACATCATGCTGCAGACCTAAACGATGTTCGGTAACACTAGCAAAAATAGTTTGCACATCATCAGGGGTAACAAAGTCACGACCATCAATAAACGCCCATGCTTTCGCGGCTTTGCCAACTGCAATACTGGCCCGTGGAGATAATGCATTAGCAAATTGGCTGTTATTTCGGGTAGCAGATACAAGCGCCAAAATATAATCAACAACCGGTTCACTTAACATAACAGCACCAACTTTATTTTGTATTTCAATTAATTGTCGTGTATCGATACGTACAGGTAAGTGTGCATAATCACGATTATGTTGGCCTAAAATGAGTTTACGTTCAGCTTCTTTAGGTGGAAAACCTAAACTAATACGCATAAAAAAACGGTCTAATTGAGATTCAGGTAAAGGATAAGTACCTGATTGATATAAAGGGTTTTGAGTTGCTATTACAAAAAATGGTGTTGGTAGGGCATGCTTATCACCATCCATAGTAACCTGGTTTTCTTCCATTGCCTCTAATAAAGCGCTTTGTGTTTTTGGGCCTGCGCGATTTATTTCGTCCGCTAAAACAACTTGACTGAAGATAGGCCCTTTATGAAAAGTAAATTTATGCTCATTGGCATTAAAAATACTTGAGCCCAGTATGTCAGAGGGTAATAAATCACTGGTAAATTGTACTCGTTGATACGACAAACCTAATACCGCAGCAAGTGCATGCGATAAAGTGGTTTTACCCATACCAGGCAAATCTTCAATTAATAAATGACCTTGGCTAAATAAGCAGGTTAACGCGAGTTTTATTTGTTGCTGTTTGCCAAAAATAACCTGAGATAAATCATCAATGATCGCTTGTACGGTCTGTTGCATAGTAACCTTATAGGTTGATAAATTACATTAAATGAGTTCGAGGCGTTTCATAACCGTATCAACTTTTTTAGCATTAAATGGTTTTGCAATAAAACCTTTGGCACCAAGTTCCCACGTATTTTGAACATTTTCGAGGCTGTTATGGCCAGAGCACATGACAACATGTGTATGTGGGTAATTGTCATTTAAGTATTCAAGAATTACTGTACCATCGGTATCGGGCAGTTCAATATCGAGAAAGATAACATTCGGGGATTTTTCATCAATCAACGTTTTAGCAGATTCAAAATCTCTGCTTTCAAGAATATCTTCAAAACCTAACTCAGTTAAGATCTGATTTAAGTAGTCACGTATATCTTGAACATCATCAATTATCAGGATTGGTTCTAACTGGCGCACAAATTCCATATTGTTTTTACTTCTAGTGATACAGCTTAAATTGTGCTTTTAATACTATGCTAAGCGATAATGAAGCTCAAGAAAGATACTCGAATTAAATTGTAATATTAAAATAAACCATCGCTAAGTCCGATACCGTCTAGTATTGGACTTAGCGCTGTATAAATACTCCCTAGGCGAGACAATTAGTTTATAGCCTATAAATTACGTTATGTTAAATACTGTTATTTTGACACTAATCAGTCCACTATTACAGTTCAATAAAAATAACAGCCCTTTGTTTTTACGATCTCTTTCAAATTTTGGAATAATTTCATAAAAAAATCTTCAAAAATCATTAAATCGACATTCGAAAGAGTGAAAATGACCGATTTTAAAACCACACTTAATACATAAGAAAGTATTATTTTATTACCTCTACTCCTGCTCTTTTGTGATCGTAATACGCGCCCGCTTCTATTTGTACTGCATTGATGTCATTCTCACAATCCCTCATATATTGCTGATGCCATAGACGCGATCCGTAAAATTGGCTAGCAAGGGCCCTTATTTCTTCAAATGTCTTATTTCCTGAAGTCATGCTAAATTAACTCTGTGCAAAATTGTTGTTAGACTTTTGCATTTTGGCGGTTGATAATTAAATCAGCTCTTAACCTCTTCAACTAATATTAGATGTTGGTTAATACTAGTTGAAAATTTTAGATAAATTATTTTATACAAAAACATGCCTACAGGACGAGAACTTCTGATTGTGCAAAAGTTAACAGCAATGCTTACTCAAAACGCTTGAACATTTTGAGAGGAGTATTTTTGAAACTGTTTGCTGAAGGATCGTTGTATATGGCGTAAAAAGGATATTAATATGCTTAAAAATACATTTAAAATTGCAACTTTATTGTGTACTACATTCACGGTTTGTAATGTTGCAGCCCTTGCCCCTCAGACAGATCGTGCGGTTATTCAATATATGAGTGCAGATATCTTACTACCTGATAATTCACTGCTTAATGTTGATATGAGCTTTGATTGTGGTAGTGACTTTTCTAAAACGGCGATGATTATTACCAGTGATGCCGGTGCGCATTTACTTGCTACAGCATTTGCAAGTATGTACGGCGACGCTGCGGGTGATCAGGTTTTGCATAGTTGGAACACTAAAGTAAATGAAGGTGATCCTCGAAAGCCAACATTTCTAGTTGTAACTCCTCCTGAAAATGCACATGAAAACTGGTATAACAAAGCTATACCAAAAAGTGCAGCAAAAACATTAAATCACCATACAACCTCATTAACATCAGAAAAATCTGATGATTTAGACGTGGAGTTACCAATCGTTAAGCCATATTGTGGTTCTAGAGATCACAGGCCGACATCAGTGCAATAATGCTCACTGGAAAATGTATTCGCCAATTTGATTGGCAATAATAAAATGGACACCATATGAACAAGTTACTATTTTTATTCTTCTTTACTTTGAGTAGTGTTAATTGTTTTGCATTTAACATGCAGCACTTAAATGCCGCTACCCAAGATAATAATAAGAATATTTATTTTTCTTCACATGATGGTGTCTATCGTTTTGATGGTAGCCACTACCTAAACCTTTCGAGTATCTCTATTTTACCAAAACGCTGGACAAGTGATGTTATCTTTCAATCCCCCGATTATTTGTATATAGCCTATAAAGATAAAGAAGTATGGCAATTTAATCTAAATACACTTGAAGCCGTTAAACTTAGTAATATTTCAGCCAGCAAGCTGGCAGTCAACAATACGCATTTATTTATGTTAGCTAGAGAGCAATTATCGTTACTTGATCTAGAAACATTAGACGTAACTAATCCTCTTGGTAAAAAAGATAAGATGTTTGATGTAACTGCCTCAGCCAACCATGGATACATTATGGCGAATGACGGTGTCTACGTGATTAATAACACGAGTGTACGTTTAATCGATGACACACATGTTAGTGACGGAGAGCTGGTTGCGACACCATATGGCGTAATTTATTTCTTAAATGATCATCTGATATCGTATTCACATTTGAATGATGTAAAAATTGTTAATTACGACATTACAAGTGCAAGGCACCTGCGTTTTTCCCCCCCTTATTTTTTGTATTATGTTGATCGTGGCTCTATTAACCAAGCTGAAATAACACAACTAGCTGTGTTACAAAAAAGTATAAATTCTCATCCTCAAGCATATAAAGACTTATTTGTTGATGATGAGCAAAATTTATGGTCATTGGATGTTAATAGCTTTGAGGTTGTTTCATCTAAGGTCAGACTCGATCGCCTTTCAACTGCTTCTATTTACAATGTGATAGCAACCGTAAATAGTCAAACATGGATTGGCTCTGATAACGGGCTTTATACCTACTCTGACGGCCACTATTTTGCTCTTAATAACTTAAATCAGCAAATATCAAAACTCGGCTTTTCCGTCACGGCATTACAACAAGAAGGTGATACGCTGTTCGTTACAACTAATTTAGGTGCGTATGCTATTAACTTGACCACACAGCTGGTTACTCAATTTTTTAAAGGTTATGTAATTAATTTAGCTATTATTAATAAACAGATTTATTTATCCACAAATGATGATGGAGTAAAAATATTTGATTTAGACCTTACTCAAATTGATTCAAGCTATATTAATAAGTTTTTACCCCATAAGACTGTTTGGGCTACTAAAAATCTAGGAGGTAAGCTCTTCATTGCCAATGAAAAGGGTTTAATATCTTTTAATGAGCGAGGTGATGCCTTGATTGAACTTGAAAAATATGGACCAGTCGCAGATATACAATTGCTAGGTAACACACTGTATGCTGCAACTTATGGCAGTGGTTTATTTAGAAAAGTTAATGATCAGTGGAAATCAATTGTAAGCCCGCTATATATTAATGAGCTACATTCATTGAGCCAAGAGCTATATTTGTCTACCAATCACGGTATTCACAAGTTTAGTATGGATGATGCTTACACTAATCTTTTAGAAGGTACAGGGGATCATTCTTTTACCCCAAATGGGGTTTTAAGTATCAGTGATAAAATTGTTGCAGTTAGCAACCAAGGCGTAATAAGTGTTGAAAGGCAGAAGCAAGATATTGTACCAAATAGTCGAATTAGTTATATAAAAACAAACACTAAGACGTATTTAAATCCAGAAACATTAAGCGTTAATAACTCTGGCTGGCTTGATATAGCTTTGACTAATTATAACTACACGTTTGGTGATCACATTAATTATCAATACCGCTTAAATATGAGTGAGTGGCATGATATCCCTACTCCACTAATACAATTGAATAAGCTAAACCCTGATAGTTACACTTTAGAATATAGAAACAAAGCGAATGGTGGCGTGTGGAGTAAGCCACAATCGTTCAATTTTTTTGTCACTGGGCCTTGGTATAGCTCAAATAGTGCTTGGTGGTTTTATGCTTTAATACTCGTTACCTTATTTTTATGTGTTGCCGGCTTTGTGTTCTTTTGGTTGCAGAGTTTTCACCGTGTTTTTAAGTCGCATCAAAAGCAATTACAGCGTGAAGGGTTAAGTATTGCAGCTATTAACCTAGCAAACGGCATTGATTTATGTTGTGGGGATGCAGTAATGGCATGTAAAGGTCTAGATAAACTGAAAAAAGCACATGAAATTTTAAGCCCTATTGCTAATAGCCATGCAAGCCTTGGGCAGAATGACTTGGCCACAGCGATTGATATGCTGCATATTAAATGTTTATCAAGGGATGGTATTGAGTCGGAATTTAATGTGACTCTAGGTAATGAAGTTCTTACTAAACAATTACAGTGTGATATTTATACTGTGCTATATCATGCTGTTGAAAATATATTTAAACATGCAAATGCAACTAAGATCACAGTTCATTTAAATAAGGTTGGTAATAAATTGATATTGCAGGTAAAAGATAACGGTAAAGGCCTATCAATGTTTGCTCGCTCTATAAATTTTGGCCTAGGGAATTACGTGATAAATAGCATTGCAAAGCAATATAAGCAGCCTATAAAGCGTAGATCTAGCAACAATGGAACGCAGGTAGTAGCCCAGTTTCCAGTGATATTACAACCAAAAAATCAAGACAATGGGCTAGCTACAAGTAAACGCCAGCCAAATTAGTGGCCGAACTAATACAACGGAACATATGGTGTTAGCCTTTCGGCCTTACAATTCAAGCGCTGATTTCATTAATGAAGCGCCGCAGTAAATGGAATGTTTTTACATATGTCTGCTTCAGCGATAAGAATTTCTTCTAATCGTGCATCGACCTCATTTTTATCAAAATATTCATAAGCCAGCTCGACAAATAAGTTCTTATGTTTTTCTTCCGATTTAGCTATTGCCACATAAAAATCTTTTTCTTTGCCGATTGGTAATGCTTGTGCAACTAAAGAGAAACGCTCGTGTCCCCTCGCCTCAATTACGGCACCGACTAATAATCTATCCATTAAGAACTCGTCGCGGCCATTTCTAAAAATCGCGCGAATTTGTTTCACGTAGGGATCTTTTTGGTCGTTACCTAAGTTAACATCACGATCAAGCAATAGCTTCAATACTTGTTTAAAGTGGATCATTTCTTCGAGTGCTAAATCGGTCATTGCTTTTACAAGCTTGCGGCGATCTGGATAATGCGACAACATCGACATAGCCATACCGGATGCTTTTTTTTCTGCAGCAGCATGATCTTGTAAAAAGGTGTCAAAGTCTGCCATCACAGCTTCGGTCCATGCAAATGGAGTATGATATTTTAATTCGAACATAAATATTTTACCTAAAAACTAATGGCGAGATTTTAACGCAATTACACTACAAAATCTTGTTACAGCAATAATTTTATAATTACCTTGAGTAGCGACTATCAATCAAGGCGTTGGGTATAGATATTTATCTATTTTACCATTTGTTGTTGAAGCTATTTTTAGTGGATGCTTTATTGCATTCCAAGCTGTTACCTTGCCGCCAATATTCATTTTTTCAAACTTTGTTAGTTCAGTTTGTAATTGTAAAAAATCACAAAGCTGATTAAAACTGTTCGGGTGCGCTATATCTATTGATAAAAAGTCAGCTACTCGCTTAGCAAAATAATTATGCGCAGCGCTTTTGTGTTGCTCATAGCATTGTTGCAAATAGGCATCACTGTGTAACTCATTAATAGAAAAGGTGCCAAAGGTATGCAGATAACAACGCTTAATATGTGGGTTAAAGCCCCCATCCGCTCGCATTAAGTTAGTGTGCATTCTCAGTAACAATTGGCGAATTGATGGAAGCCATTTTTCAGCTTCTCGCTCTAAATAGATAAATTTAGAACCTGGATAAAGTGAATCTAAATATTCGTAATCATTAAAAATTGGGGTGTCAGCGATCACTTGCGCTTGGTTAAAACATTGCTTGGTATAGGCTGTATGGGCACAACTAAAACCAAGTTGTAAAAATGCATGGCATACGCTCGTGGTGCCCGTACGAGGTAGGCCAATTATAAATATTCTCGACATTTAATAAAGGCGTGTAAGTAATAAGATAAACGCACTTAACACTATTATTAAGAAGGTTGTTAGTGCACCAATTTGGCGATAGAGAAGGTTTTTATCGACAATACCTAAATTATGGAATACGCGCCCTATCAGTAATGCAGCCCCAAATGCGTGGCAATAATGGCTGGCTAAACCTTGGTACTCGACTAAAAACAATAAAATAATTGCAAGAGGAACATACTCTATAAAATTACCATGCGCGCGTATGGCGCATTGCAGTTGTTGATTACCACCATCACCAAGTGAAATTCGTTCTGCTCGACGAACTTTAACTATGTTTATCGTTAAATAAATATAAAAAAGTGCTAATAAAGCTGCATATAAAGATACAATCACAATAAACCTAATTTTTATCTAAGTGTTTATAGAACTTGTGTATTATAAAGTTCCCCTAATTCTTGGTAGTACTATACAACTATTGTTATTTAAATAACAAATGATAATCAACCAGTGCGGCATTAATGGCGTTTGCAATTTAGACTGCTCAGTTGCTTATCAAATAATTTAGCAATATTGTAGTCAAAAACTCAGTGCGAACCGTAAAATTTAACATCTTGCTGGCCGATATTTGAAGCACATATATTATAGATGTTTAAGCCTACACGGACAAAAAATACGTTTATAGTGACACCGTTACTATAATAATTAGACCTGCAACAAAGTTTGTTGTTAAGCTTAGTGCATAAACTAGCTGTTGTTGATACAGCAACTAAGTCATCTTAGGGTTCATATATGTTTACTCCGCGAAAAATTGCCGATAATTACCGTGAATTAGTCAGTAGTATTGGTTTCTATCCATCGTTATTATCGGTGATATTTTTATTATTTGCGGTACTTGTTACTACAACAGAGTACACGTCTTTTGTTATGGAGCTTAAATCACTGCTTGAGGTTCTGTTGGTTGATAGCGAAGAAAATGCACGAACGATTTTAAGCACATTAACGGGCAGTATTATTTCACTAACTGTATTTAGTTTTTCTATGGTTATGGTGGTACTTAATAGTGCCAGCGCAAGTCTATCGCCCAGAGTATTACCGGGGCTTATAACGCGTAAATCACATCAACTTGTTTTGGGGTTTTATCTCGGTAGTATTATTTTTTCAATTGTTATGTTGATCAACATCCGCACTATGGATAATGGTGAAATAGGAATTCCTTCATTGGGCATACTTTTTGCACTTGTTTTTGGCCTGATATCGTTAGGCTTTTTTGTATTTTTCATCCATTCAATTTCAAGGGCTATTCAAGTCGATAACGTATTAAACGACTTATATAAGAATACTAAAAATGAATTGAAATCAATCATTAGCATGCAAAAAGACAACCCTATCGATGTATTTCCTAACTTTGACGATTGGTCGAGTATTTCAAGTAAAACAGAAGGTTACTTTAAAGGCGTCAATAGCGATAAACTATGTGCCCTTTGCCAACAACATGATATAAAGATTTATGTTGTAGTTAAGCAGGGTTTTTTTACTGTTGAAGGCTACCCGTTTTTAAAATGTAATCATGATTTATCTGATAACGAGCAACTCCTTGAAGATTTACTTAATTGCTTTATTTTTTATATCGAAGAATATGTAAGTGACAATTATCGATTTGGAATGACACAGATTTCTGAGATTGCAGTTAAAGCAATGAGCCCAGGTATTAACGATCCGGGTACTGCGGTAAAGGCAATTGATATGCTCAGTATTTTGCTCATTGATCGGTTAAGCATTTATAACGTTAATTACTCTTTTAAACATAGTGATAATAAACAGCCACTGTTATATTTCCATGAAACATCATTTGATGAATTATTGCATGATAACTTCACGCCAATCCGCAACTACGCAAAAAGTGATGGTTATGTGATGAATAATGTACTCGAAGCGTTCAAAAACATTTTGTTCAGAACCCACCAGAACAGTAAAGCAGCGCAGAGCCTATTTACTTATTTAGATGCTATTATCGATGATATAAATGAGCATATTAGTAACCAATATGATCGCGAGCAAATAAGTAATATGCTTAATGCTATTGCGAGGATCTCCCCTGAAATGGGAGAGCAATTGGTGGCGAAATTTCGCCACCAATGAGTTGGCTTAATTCTTAATTAGATAAATAGCGTAACTGTCTGCTGAAATCGTGATTTCGCCGGCATGGTAAGCATCTGGAACGAAATTACCTGAATTACTGTCTGATAGCATGGCTTTTTCAGCACGCATATAGGGCTGAGCTGATACATTCATAGGACTATTTGAAGCGCTGTATAAACCTTTGAGCTCTACGTCATAATCAGCTGCAAATTCTTTTGCCGCTGATTTTGCATCTGCAATTGCCATTTTTTGCACTTTCTTTTGCAATGACGCGTAACGACTCGATGTGAACTCAGTTTGGTTTATTTCATTAATGCCTGCGTCAACTAAACTTTGCAGCAGTAATGGATATTTATTTACATCTGTCAGTGTGAGTGAAAGTGTGCGACTAACACGGTAACCAATAAAATCTTGCTTACCTGTTTCACGGTTGTATTGATTTTCGCGACTAATAGAGATTTGTGAGCCATAAATACTTTTCTCATCTATCCCCTGCTGTTTTGCTAATTTAATAGCCTTAGCCATCGTTTGATCAGCTTTTTGTTTAGCGCTCATCAAGTCCTTATCTACTTCAACAATGGCAACGCCTAATTTTACATTATCGGCAATAGTGGTGATTTGCGCTTGGCCTTGAATATAAAGGTGTGGGGCATCGGGTGTACTGGCTGCAAATACATTGAAGCTTAGAGCCGTGGCTAACAATGGTAAATAACGCATACAAATATCCTTAATAGTTTTAATAACGTTATTAGATACCGTACGCGGTTAATTTAAAATGAACAAGCATTAAAAAACAGGCCAAAGCCTGTTTTTTAATCTAGCATAGTTTAAATACTACAACGTTTGTAATTACGGTATTTTGGTAACCAGTAATTTCTGTCAATTGCGGCCCATAACATATCATCGCTGATCTCAAGTGCTGCACCTTCTTCGATAGCTTTTTTAGCCACACCAAAGGCAATACGTTTACTCAGTGTTTCAATTTCTGTCAGCGCTGGTAGTAAACTGCCTTTCCCTGTATTAGCACGAGGCGATGATTCTGCCAATATTTCACTCGACACCATGAGCATTGCATCAGTGATACGGGTGGCTTTCGCCGCAATGACACCTAAACCAATACCTGGGAAAATATAGCTATTATTACACTGTGGAATTACAAATGTTTCACCGTCATAAACAACCGGTGCAAACGGACTGCCAGTTGCAATAATCGCTTTACCTTGTGTCCAATTGAGCACATCTTCTGGCAAGGCTTCTACTTGCTTAGATGGATTACTCAACGGGAAAATAACTGGTTGCGTGCAACCATTGTACATAGCGCGAATTACTTGCTCAGTAAATAAACCAGGTTGCCCTGAAACACCAATCAGAATATCAGGAGCAGTGCAGTGCATTACATCTAGCAATGACGCGTATTCACCGCTGTATGTCCAATCAGCTAATCTATCTGTAGGTTGGGCAAGTGCTTGCTGGAAGTCCCGTAGTCCTTCCATGCCTTGCGTTAACAAACCAAAACGATCAACCATGAAAACTTGGCTGCGGGCTTGTTCGTCAGAAATACCTTCCGACACCATTTGCGAAATGATTTGCTCGGCAATACCACACCCTGCGGAGCCTGCACCTACAAACACTACTTTTTGTTCTGACAATTGTTCATTCTTTACACGACAGGCAGCAAGCAACGAACCAACTGTAATCGCCGCAGTGCCTTGAATATCATCATTAAAACTACAGATTTCATCACGGTAGCGTTTTAATAAAGGCATTGCATTAGGTTGTGCAAAGTCTTCAAATTGTAATAACACGTTTGGCCAACGACGCTTAACGGCTTTGATGAATAGATCTAAAAACTCATCATATTCATCTTGTGCAATACGTTTATGGCGAGCGCCCATATACATAGGATCGTTTAATAGCTTTTCGTTATTAGTCCCTACATCAAGCATAACCGGTAGCGTATAGGCTGGGCTTATGCCTCCACAGGCGGTATAAAGTGATAGTTTACCAATTGGAATGCCCATGCCACCTATACCTTGGTCGCCTAAACCAAGAATACGCTCACCATCGGTAACAACGATAACTTTTACTTTGCCTTTGGTCGCATTGCGTAAAATATCATCGATTTGATAACGCTCTTCATAAGAGATAAATAAACCGCGTGCGCTACGATAAATATCTGAGAATTTTTCACAGGCATCACCCACCGTTGGGGTATAGATGATTGGTAACATTTCTTCAAGATGGTCACGCACTAAACGATAGTAAAGTGTTTCGTTGTTATCTTGGATGGCGCGTAAATAAATGTGTTTATTTAGGTTGTCTTTAAAACTTGAATATTGTTGATAACAACGTTCAACCTGCTCTTCAATCGTTTCATAGCGAGGAGGCAGTAATCCCGCAAGGTTGAAACTTTCACGCTCTTTTTGAGTAAATGCACTGCCTTTATTTAAAAGTGGCGTTTCGATCAGACCTGGGCCTGAGTGATGAATATAAAGATAATTTGGGTCAGTATTTGTAGTCATAAGTCCAAGCTTAACGAAGTCTTTAAGTTACGATCTGTCATTATTACTGTTGAATACTAAAAAGCAATGATATTCAATCTTGTCAGACCATTAGGAGAAAATAAGACGTGTGCGCTTAACACACACGTAAAAGTAGATTATACATTAAATCACGATGTCAATTAAGGCTTATTCACTGGCATTTCGTGCTCTTTAAGAACAATACTTTGCTCACTTAAAGCGATCCCTTCGCGGCGAGGATCTGCGGCACCAAACAAAGTGTCATTGATGACTTCAACCGCATGCAAGCCAGAGTTTAAATCGACGACTTTTACTGTATGACCCCGTTTTTGTAGATCTGGGATAATCGTTTCGATAGCGGTGCCTTTTTCAATACTAGTGTAATTATTACGATTAGTAATTCTTGGTAAGTCAATGGCTTGTTGAGCAGTTAGTTGCCAATCTAATACGCCAATAACCACTTGCGCGACATAGTCGATAATTCGGCTACCGCCGGGTGAGCCGACCACTAAGCGTAAACTGCCATCGTTATTAAACACCATCACCGGTGACATTGAGCTGCGCGGGCGTTTACCTGCTTCAACACGGTTGGCCAATAATTTGCCGTTTTTGCGCGGCGACAAGGCAAAGTCGGTTAGTTGGTTGTTTAATATATAACCGTTTACCATAACCGTTGAGCCAAATGCCATTTCTATTGAGCTGGTCATTGATACTGCGTTCCCTTCGCTGTCGACAATAGATACATGGGTAGTAGATGGCAATTCATAAGCATCATCTTGTGCGTAACTCAGTAATGGACGAGGTTGCCCTGCATAGGCTTTTTCATCTCGCTCACTTATTAATTTTGTCCGTTGCTCGATATAGCGTTTATCGAGTAGCTCATTAGTAGGAATATCTGCAAAATCGGGGTCGCCCATATACACATTACGATCCGCAAAAGCGAGTCGTGATGCTTGGCTAAAATAATGCAGGGCTTGTGCAGAATTAGCTTTAAATTGACCCATGTTCTTATCTTCAAGCAAAGCGAGTATTTGTAACACAGCGACTCCGCCACTGCTCGGTGGTGCCATGGAACATACTTTATAGCTATGGTACGGGGTGCAAACTACGTCACGTTGTTTACTTTGATAATTAGCTAAATCGGTTAACACTAAAGTACCTGGTGCCACAATCGAATGAGTGACCGCAGCAACCATTTGCTTGGCGTTATCACCTTTATAAAAAGCATCAATGCCTTTACTGGCTATTTTTTTATAAAGTTCAGCAAGTGGTTGGTTCGTTTTAACAGTGCCAACAGCAAGCGGTTTACCATCAGGGAAAAAATAATCACGGATCACCGGTAGTGTTGTCACCCCAGGGTTTATTTGTTTGGCTAATAAAGCATGTAAACGCGGCGATACTACAAATCCTTGTTCAGCAAGCTCTATGGCAGGTTTAAATAGCTCCGCCCATGTAAGTGTGCCATATTGTTGATGCGCTTTTGCAAAGGCATGCAATAAACCAGGTACACCCACTGAACGGCCGCCAACCACTGCCTCAATCCAAGGTGCCGCGTTACCTTTTTCATCTAAAAACAATGTTTCGTCAGCATTGCTTGGCGCTGTTTCGCGGCCATCAAAGCTGGTTAGCTTATTATGACGTTTGTCAAAATGCAGCATAAAAGTCCCACCACCAATTCCTGAAGATTGTGGCTCTACTAACGTTAGCACTAATTGCGTTGCAATGGCAGCATCAACTGCACTGCCGCCCTTAGCGAGTATGGTTTGTCCGGCTCTAGCAGCATAGGGGTTTGCCGCAGCAACCATATACTGCTGACCGGTGACATGTTGCTTAAGTTGATGGCCAGTGGCTGCTTCTGGCTCGCGTACTTCCCGTGGTGCTTGAGTGGCTAAAACCGGTAAAGTAAAAAGAGTTAAACTAAAGACGACGCTGGTTTTAAAAGGTAAAAACATAAAAAGACCTTAATTGCATTGAGATGTTTGGCATCTTAAAGTTAAACGGGCACAATATGCAAAATTTTGCTGTAAAAATAAGAATAAAATGGTCTATTTACCACTTCAACCCAGATATATTTTACCCCCGCTGAGTTTAATGGCATTAAGCGCCCTATTTGCAGCGTTTAATTTAAACGATATTTTAGAGTTTAATCGCCAGCTAATTGATCAAGGCCAAGTTTGGCGTTTGATCACGAGCCAATATGTGCATGCTAACTGGGCGCACTTAGCATTAAATTGTGCCGGTATCATACTGATATGGGCATTACATGCTGAGCATACAAAACCGACGCAATATGCATTGCACACCTTGTTTTTGGCTACTTGGTGCGGTATTGGGGTTTACTTTTTTTGTCCTGATATTCATATTTACACCGGATTGAGTGCACTACTGCATGGTGTAATTGTGTGGGGGGCAATCAAAGATATTGAAGTTGGCATGAAAAGCGGCGGTTTATTGTTTATCGGTATTTGGCTTAAAATTGCTTATGAACAATTTCATGGCCCCAGTGCTGAAGTGAGTAAATTAATTGCCTCCAGGGTTGCTATTGATGCCCACTTAATCGGTGCAATTGGTGGGATAGTACTCGCAACGCCACTGCTGATCAATTATATAAAAAAACGCCAAGCATAAGCTTGGCGTTATCTAAAATTTTAGTGCTTATAAACTTTCTTTAAATAGTTTATGAATGCGACGGTATTCATCTAACCAACTAGAAGGCTGTACAAAACCATGTGGTTCGACTGGAAATATAGCCGTTTCAAAGTTTTCTTTTTCAAGCTCAATTAAACGCTGTACTAAGCGTACTGAGTCTTGGAAAAACACATTATTATCAACCATAGGGGCGTTGATCAATAAGCGGTTTTTAAGTCCCTGCGCATAATATATAGGCGAACTTTTTTCATACGCAATTGGATCTACATCTGGGTGATTTAAAATGTTTGATGTGTATGGACCATTATAGTGTGCCCAATCGGTAACTGGACGAAGCGCAGCCCCAGCTTGAAATAAATCAGGCTGAGTAAATAACGCCATAAAGGTCATAAAGCCACCATAAGAGCCGCCATATGTACCAACAGCACCGGTATCAACATTGGCATTTTCAGCCATCCATTTAACACCATCGGCTAAATCTTCAATTTCTGGGGTACCCATTTGACGGTAAATCGCCGTACGCCAATCACGCCCATAACCTTTTGATGCGCGATAATCCATGTCCATCACTACATAACCTTCAGAGGCTAGTAATGAATGAAACATAAATTCGCGGAAGTAACCTGACCAACCCATGTGTGAGTTTTGTAGATAACCTGCACCATGGTTAAAAATGACCGCTTTGCGGTTTTTGCCGCTCTCACCTTCTACATAGTCTGCTGGGTAATATACTTTAGCGTATACCGGTTGTTCAGTATGACTTGACGGTACCGCAACAATTTTAGGCGCAATTAATTGTTTTGCTAAAAATTCACTCGATACTGTATGAGTTAGCTGCGTTGCAGCTGTATTCGTCTTTGCATCAGCAACATATAACTCTGGTGGAGCCATGATTTTGGAATGTGTTAACAATAATTTGCTTTGATCAGGGCTTAATTTATAGTCGGTCATACCGTCTAAGTTGGTTACTTGCTCTGATTTTGCCGTTTGTGGATCAACGCGGTAGATTTCATATAGACCAGGATGCTCAACATTGGCTTTGTAGTAAATTGCACTGTCGTCATCTGTTAGTGTGAGGTTCGATACGACAAGCTGACCTTTGGTAAGTTGTGTTGCTTTACCATTAAGTGGTTTTTTATATAGATGGCTATAGCCTGTTTCTTCAGATAAATAATACAAGGTATCTGAATTATTTAACCAGCCAAAATCGTTATAAGCATAGTTAACCCATGCATCATCGTGTAAACGATGTTGTGAAACAAGTTTGGAATTTTTAGCATCAACAGTAGCTAACCAACGGTCTTTGTTATCCCATGCTTCAAGCATAATCGCGACTTGCGTGCCAGCTTTGTTCCAGACGATAGCACTTTGATCCCATCCCCAATCCATCATTAGGTTGATAGCACGAAGTGCTTTTTTAGATTCATATGTTTTGCCGTCACGGGCATAGTTTTCTTTTTTAACTGCCGCTAATACATCTTCATCAAAACCAGGTAAGGTATCAAATGCGAGTGCTGTTTGCGATTGCTCAGTTAAATCTATGTAGATAACTTGCGAGGTTTGTGGTTTGTCATCAGCAACACGACGACGTACTTTTTCAGCTTTGACCCGAGCATCATTAGCAATATAGTTTGGCATAATGTCGGCTTCATCTCGCCAAGGCCTGGCCTCAGTGACAACAGCAATTAAGGCTTTACCATTTGGTGATAACTGCACATCGGCTAGCTCATTGCCTTTACCTAAGTAAAACTGAGCATTGGCAATTGAACTATTTTGCTGGTTGAGTTGCTCTTTGCGCGCTTGTTTATCTTTTTTATTTTTATGGGTCAGCGCAATGTAATCAATCAGTTTATGCTGTTCTTTAGCGATGTAAGTTTCAGGCTCTGTAACTCCTTTTGGTGCATCGCTCAAATGAAGATTTACAAGCTCAGCTTGCTGTCCAGTTACCAGATCTACTTTATAAAAAGTGTTTGCTTGACGATAAGCTAAATTACCATCGGTTAAAAATTGCGGTTTAGATTGTTTAGCACTGTCGTGAGTAATTTGTGTAATTGCACCTGTATTGATGTTCTTTACAAATATATTACCTTCAAATACATAGGCTTGCTGTGTACGATCCGCTGAATAAACGGCATCACCAGCCCCTAATGTATGCAACTTATTTAACGCTACTTGGCTTGCCGCTTGGCTATCAACAGCTTGTGTAAATAAGTCTCGAAGCTCATTACCTTGTTGTTTTTGCGCATAGACAACTGTTTTTGAATCAGCAGCCCAAAATGCACGCTCTGCTTGGCGGCCTAACCAATCAGGATGTGCCATTGCTTGCTCAAGTGTGATTGCGCTGCTGCCTGTATCAGCAGGCGTTACAACAACGCTGGCAACAGTTGATTGTGGTTGCTCTGTAGGGGTAGATGCGGTTGATTGACAACCGGACAACATAACGCTGGACGCGACGGCAAGTGCAATTAAGGTTTTTTGAGTAGAAGATTTAAAAATCATAGGGCTTCTGTAAGGTTATTGTAATTCCCCCAATTTAAGCAGAAGCTCCTATGTAATAGCAATAATTTCAGACAAACAGCCAAACTTTGCTGTTTAATAACCAAGTTACTTTATAGAAATATCTAACCACACCATGCGATGATCTGACGATGCATTACGATCTTTAATTAACCGATACAACTCGCTATTTTTAGTTGGCCAAAATACCCCACCGTCATGGACTTCAATGCCATAAATAGAAGGCAACACATAATCTGCACGAGCTTGCCAGTTTGCAGTGTAAGCCGCAGCATATTTTTCACTGTAAGTGGTTTTAGCGCCCTTACTGGTTGGTGTAAATTGCCTGTTTATTAATGGATTTTTTAAAAGTAGATCCGTTGTTTCTGGGCGTTTTTTATCTCCTTCAGGAGCCGCATTTAAATCTCCGACTATCACAAATCGTGATTTTTCAGCTAACCCGCCTTTGACACCATGATCGTCATAGAGGTAATCTGCGCTGGCGATATAATCTTTAATCAATCGTACTTCATCATGATTACGTAAGCCGTTTCTATCTTCAGCCCCATCAAATACAGGAGGCGTTGGGTGCGATGCAATAACGTGCAGCGTTTTACCTTTTACAGTAACCGGAATATCCCAAAACGATTTTGAACTGAGTCTCAAAGCTTGCCATTCTTCGTTGTTATACCAATTTTCACCTGTAGTTGGATCAATAGGCATTTTAGCATCTGGCATATCTTTGTATTTAAAGGTTTGTAAGGTACGAATTTTATCAAAATCAATTGGGTAGCGAGATAAAACGGCCATACCATAATGGCCTTCAAAAAAGCCAAAACCAAATGCATCCCCTTTAATACCAGTTGCTTGGCCGTCATTATCTAGATCAAATGGCGTTTTCAAACCTGTGTTTACCGGACCAATATAGCTGTATGGATAATCTATAGCGGGCTGTTTATTTTGGCTTTTAGCAAGGTAGTGCGTTTTAAAATAATCAATACCTTGCGCTTTGCTGACATAATCAAACTCATTTAATAATAAAATGTCAGGGCGAATACGCTGAATGATCTCGGCAATATTTTTGATTTGTGGATGATTACTTAGTAATGCATTTACCAACCCGTTGTCATCAAAGGGTTTATCATTTTCTGCATAATTTGTTGCATCCATGCTCACATTAAACGTGGCTACTCGTAAAGATGACACGGCTAATGCTGAGTTAGAAAAACCACTGATTAATAGGCACGCTAATGTGGCGATAGAAAACTGCTTCTTCATACGATATATCCATCTAAAATTAATAACAAAATGACACTACTTACGACTACCCATAAAATAATTGCCATAATAAAGGGCTTTAGTCCTGCTTCTTTTAATACAGCCAGTGATAAGCCACTGCCAATTAAGAATAAAGTCATTACTAGTAATTGTTTTGCTACGGTGTTGATCAGCTGCCAGAGATCCGAAAATTGAGGCAAATATGTATTGATCAATGCAGCAGCTAAAAAACCAACAATAAATAAAGGAGTACTGGCTTTTTCCTCTGAGCGCCAAAAGACACCTGCAATCGTAGTGTAGGGAATGATCCACATCGCACGTGTGAGCTTAACGGTTGTAGCAATACTCAGTGCAACAGCTCCGTAAGCTGCTGACGCACCTACTACACTGCTGGTATCATGAATAGCTAACGCTGCCCATAAGCCAAACTGGTGTTGGCTTAGATTAAAATAATGGCCAATGGTTGGAAATAGTAACAAACCGACACCGTTTAATAAAAACACCACACCAAGAGCAACCGCGACTTCGTGATCTTTTGCTTTAATTACTGGCGCCATCGCGGCAATAGCACTGCCACCACAAATGGCCGTACCAAATGAAATTAACACCCCTGTATTACGATTTAACTTAAAAACTTGCGTTAAAATTTCACCAAGGCCAATGATCGCAGTAATACTGACTATGGTTAATACCAGCGAACTGCGACCAACTTCAATCACCTGATTAAAATCAACAGCAAAACCTAAGCCAACCACAGCAGCTTTGAGCATCCATTTACTCGCCTTTTGGGATAGCTCTGAAAATGGATTACCGAGCAAAATTACAAACAGCGCCCCGCAAATTAGGGCACTACCACCACCAATCAAAGGGGTGATACACAGGCCAAATAAAAGCAAATATAAGAGCTTTTTAATCCGAGCAGACAAAATAACCCCTTTGTTACGATCGTACAATCGGTATATTGGGCTGATAACCAGCTGGCACGACTAAAAAACCGAGATGAACTCGGCTTTTTTAGTTAATTTAAAATCAACGCGGTGCTGGCCGCTAACACGCCGGGATAATCTTCCTCCGGAAGATACTCCATCAATCGTGCTAAGCGTTCACCTAACTCATGAAGATTAGCAGCAGATACATTAATATGACCCATTTTTCGACCAGGCTTTGCTGTTTTTCCATACCAATGACTCGTCACCTCAGCAATGCTCAGTACTTGTTGAGGAATAGCGGCTTGTCCGAGCACATTCACCATCACTGTAACGCGTTGTAATTGTGTGCTACCTAATGGCAGCCCTGCGACAGCTCGCATATGATTTTCAAATTGACTGCAATGCGTGCCTTGCTGGGTCCAATGACCAGAATTATGAACTCGAGGAGCAATTTCATTGACTAATAACTGCCCTGCCACATCGAAAAATTCAATCGCCAGTACACCAACGTAATCAAGCTCATTAGCCAATTTATTAAATGCATCTTCAGCTTGTTGTTGAATCACTGATTTTTCTTTACCGGCGATAGATAAAGTTAAAACACCATTGGTATGCTGGTTTTCAGTAAGTGGGTAAATAGCGGTGTTACCACTTTTATCGCGAACACCTATGATTGATACTTCACGATCAAATGGGATCATTTGCTCGGCAATAATAGTGTGTGGCGCGGATTCTGTACCGGAGGCAATAAAATCGGCCATTTCCAACCATATCTGTTCAATTTGATCATCTGATTTTAAACGCCACTGGCCTTTACCATCGTAACCAGCTTGACAGGTTTTGAGCACTAATGGCTTGCCCAAGCTAACAACGGCTTGTTCTAGGTGGGCCTTTTCAGTGATTAACTGATATGGTGCGCACTTGACCGCTGTTTTACCTAATAATGCTTTTTCTAGGGCGCGATCTCCACCCGTTTTAATCGCTGCTTTACCAGGGTAAAACTTATTACTTTCACAGCATTTCGTAAGTACATCATCAGGAATATGTTCAAACTCAGCGGTGATCGCATGAGCGTCGGCAATGGCTTGCTCTAGTGTTGTAGTATAGATTTGCCCAGTTAATGGGTGAACAATTTTTTTACTGCCAACATCATACGCAACCACATTTAAATTCAATGGCGCACCAGCTAAACACATCATACGTGCTAATTGGCCGGCTCCTAAAATTAAAATAGTCATATTACTCTGCTGGATTTGGGTTAGCTAAAATTGTGTCTGTTTGTTCTTTACGGAACGCTTCAACTTTGGCAAATATCTCTGGTTGCTGACAACCTAAAATCTGTGCTGCTAATAATCCCGCATTTGCAGCACCAGCTTCACCAATTGCTAATGTACCTACTGCAACACCTTTTGGCATTTGGCAAATTGACAGTAATGAATCAATGCCATTTAACATTTTAGATTTAACTGGTACACCTAATACTGGTAACGATGTGAAAGCAGCAGCCATACCTGGTAAATGCGCCGCACCGCCGGCACCGGCAATAATGACTTTAATACCACGTTCTGCTGCTGTACTTGCGTAATCAGCGAGTAGTTGAGGAGTACGATGAGCCGATACAACTTTAGTTTCGTAAGCGATGCCAAATTTATCTAGCATGATCGCCGCATGTTCCATAGTTGGCCAATCTGACTTGGAACCCATAATAATGCCAACAGTCATAAATACTCCTCAGTAATGGTTTTAATACTTACAGCGGACTAATGTCCGCATTAAAGGCGGTCATTATACACGTATTAATTGTTAAATTGCGAATATCGAGTAACAAAAAAGCCATGACTAGCATGGCTTTTTGATCAGTTTGTAAATTGAGCTTTAGCCTTCTTTACTGGCTAAATATTCAGAATAAGTACCTCTGAAATCAATTATTTTGCCGTCTTTGATTTCCCAAATACGGGTTGCAACTGAGGATACAAATTGACGGTCGTGAGATACAAACATTAACGTACCTTCATATGCTTCAAGCGCAAGGTTTAATGCTTCTATTGACTCCATATCCATGTGGTTCGTTGGCTCATCCATTAATAGAATATTTGGCTTATGCATCATAATCTTACCAAATAGCATGCGGCCTTGCTCACCACCAGATATTACTTTTACAGACTTTTTAATATCATTTTGTGAGAACAACATACGCCCTAAGAAACTGCGAACAACTTGTTCATCATCGCCTTCTTGCTGCCATTGCTCCATCCACTGAAATAAGTTCATATCGGTGGCAAATTCGTCAGCATGATCTTGCGCATAATAACCGATATTATGGTTTTCAGACCATTTAAACTCACCTTGTTTTGGCGTCAAACGACCTGCTAAAGTATTTAATAGTGTTGTTTTACCAACCCCATTTTCACCGATAATAGCGATACGCTCACCTACTTCAACTAAGCCTTCAAGGCCGGTGAACAACATATCGTCAAAACCTTGGCCTAAGTTTGTTAATTCAAGGGCATTACGGAATAACTGTTTTTCTTGCTCAAAACGAATGAACGGTGTTTGACGCGAAGAAGCTTTAACTTCATCTAATTGAATTTTGTCAATTCGCTTGGCACGAGATGTTGCTTGCTTTGCTTTAGATGCATTCGCTGAGAAGCGCGAAACAAACTGTTGTAGCTCGGCAATTTGATTTTTCTTCTTGGCATTTTCACTTAATAAGCGTTCACGAGCTTGCGTTGCTGCAAACATATATTCGTCATAGTTACCTGGGTAAATACGCAATTCACCATAATCAATATCAGCCATATGCGTACATACAGAGTTTAAGAAATGACGGTCATGGGAAATGATGATCATTGTACAATCACGTTGATTCAGTACATCTTCGAGCCACTTGATAGTATAAATATCCAAGTTATTTGTTGGCTCATCAAGTAGCATGATATCTGGATCTGAAAATAACACTTGCGCAAGTAACACTCGCAGTTTGAAACCAGGAGCAATCTCTGACATCGGACCGTAATGCTGATCAGTTGTAATACCTACGCCCATTAGTAACTCCCCTGCTTTAGATTCAGCAGAATAGCCATCCATTTCAGCAAACTCAGTTTCAAGATCGGCAACCTTCATGCCATCTTCTTCACTCATTTCAGGTAAGCTGTAGATACGGTCACGCTCTTGTTTAATTGCCCACAACTCTTTGTGGCCCATTATTACAGTATCAATAACAGAATATTCTTCGTAAGCGAACTGATCTTGGTTTAATTTCGCAACGCGCTCATTTGGATCAGTACTTACATTACCAGCTGACGGCTCCAATTCCCCACTTAAGATTTTCATAAATGTCGATTTACCACAACCATTTGCGCCAATTAAACCATAACGGTTACCTTCGCCAAATTTAGCTGAAATATTCTCAAATAATGGTTTAGCACCAAATTGCATGGTGATGTTAGCTGTACTGATGATAGCGCTACCCTCCAACGGGGAAAATCAAAGAAATAAAATTGACTGGAGTGTAAACCAAAGAGGCCTATTTTTCCATGAATTATTAGCTTTGTGAGCTATAGTTGCTGCGCATTAAAATAAGCTAATGAGGGTCAATATATTATGCTAGTATTATGCTGTTGAGCGTAAAAAGAACAGAAGTTAACAATTCAAATTTCCTCTATCATTTTTTGATGATATTTTTTCACTTTAGTCATTAATTTAGCTTTGTTAGTCTGCGCGACCTAAGGACACTGATAAATAGAACAAGGTAATACCGAATGAATAGAAAATTAGTTGGAGTTATCATCGCAAGTGCATTGATGGCACCGAACGTAAACGCTGTTGAAGTTTATGATGATGGAAAAAATAATTTAACCATTGGTGGTTTTATTGACGCTAGAATAATCAATACACAAGGGCAAACTGAAATAGTTAATGGCGCATCACGGATCAGCTTTGACTTTAGTCGTAAACTAAAAGGTCAATGGTCAGCTTTAGCCTTATTAGAGTGGGGTGTAAACCCTGTTGGTAGTAGCGATATTATCTATAACAACCGTTTTGAGTCTATTCAAGATGAATTTTTATATAACCGACTCGGTTATGTAGGTATCACACATGAAAAATATGGCCAAGTGACAATAGGTAAACAATGGGGTGCGTGGTACGACGTAGTTTATAGCACTAATTACAGTCTAGTTTGGGACGGTAATGCAGCCGGTGTTTACACGTATAACAAAGATGATGGCGCGATTAACGGCACCGGTCGAGGCGATAAATTATTACAGTATCGTAATAGTTATGGTGACTTTAGCTTTGCAGCCCAAGTTCAGTTTAAAAATAATGACTTTTACACCTGTGATATAGAGGCTATTTCGGAGTCAGCTTGCCAAACATTGTGGGATAATGGCAGTAACCTTGCGCAAAAAGTGGCGTTTAATTCAACCTATGGCGCAGCCATTACTTATTCAGTAAGTGATGAATTAAAACTTACCGCAGGATTTAACCGCGGTGAGCTAAGCGTTAACTACACATCAGGGCGAGTTCAATCAGTAAATGATTTTATTTATGGTGCAGGAATAACCTGGGGTAAATTTGAGCAAGATGGGTTCTACTTTGCTGCTAACATTAATAAAAATGAAAATCATGATACTGATAACTTAGGTCGCTTAATTAAGGATGCAGTTGGCTTAGAAGCACTCGTTTCTTATAAGTTTGATAATGATATTCGTCCATTTTTAGCTTATAACATCTTCGATGCTGGCAAAGATTATGTTATTCAACCTAACTTTAATGCTGATCCAAACGATAACTTTAAACGTCAATTTGCAGTACTTGGCTTTCACTATCTGTTCGACGAAAATACGATTTTTTACATTGAAGCACGTAAAGACTTTAGTGATTTTTCAAGTGCCGATAAAGAGCAAGAATATCAAATGGGTCTATCAGAAGATGATGGCATTGCATTTGGTTTTCATTACACATTATAACTAGAACACTTTTACAGGCTGATTATTTGATCAGCCTATTTTGCTAATATTTAGTACCTAGTGCTATAACACTTTTTGCTTTATCTTTAGTCGCAAACGCTTTTGTCAAAGCTAAATAACCTTCCTTAGGTCCTAAAATTATCCATAACATTAAAATTCCCCCCGGTAATAAAATAGCTTTTAGTAATGGTCCTAGCATGTAAGAATAAAAAATAATAAATGGGATAAATAGTCCGTAACCAATAACTTGTTTGATAAAGTTCATATGAGATCCTTGCTTAAATGAGCGTGCTCACAAATATAATTGAGCACAGTCACTTTTTAAAGTGACTTCATTTTTATTATCACAAGTTTAATATAATCAATTGATATGCAATGAATAAAAAAACGCAAACCTATAATAAAATTCTTACCTCGGCTTGGCTGTTATTCTTAGAGCAAGGTTATGCTCATACATCTACACGAGAAATTGCAAAAGCGGCTAATGTGGCCGTTGGTACTGTGTTTAGTCATTTCGAAAATAAAATCGACTTACTAAAAGCAGAAATGCAGCAACAAATAGATACGATCATTCATCAGGCTAGTTTAACTGATTGCCAACATGCACCAAGGCTTAAGTTGCGTCACTATGCCCTACCGTTGTTTGAATTTTATTGTAATAATATTGAATTTAGTAAAATATTAATAAGCGATATGATTTGGCAAGCCGCTTTTTTTGAACAGCAAATGAATGAGTTTAAAAAACGGCTGTTCAATGAACAGCAAGAGTTTGACGATATAAAAGCAAGTGTGATGTTAGATTGTTATTTTATGACTATTATTTCAGGGTTAAATGAACCTGTGCCAGAACCTGAAAAAATGCTACGTCAACTCACCAGCAAAATATCTATTCTTTAGCGACAACTTATTTCACGATTACTCTTTGATTTATCAAGCTCATAATTCCTCTTGATAGCTTTAGTTAAAAATAACTCTTATGCAGAGTTATCTTAATTAATATGTTTAGTATGATGTGTTCTTTTCTGGTTTGTTACTAATTTATTTTTTCGTTACGCATACTAGTTTATCGATGAGTTATAGAAATCGAGTGCCTGCTTAACACTAACCATTGGATTTTCAGAATGCTCTAACCCTTCATTAATTCTACTATTCCAAATAATATCATTAGCATGTATTTTAAGGCTATTATTAAGGCCTGCAAAGGCACTTAACATTAATGGATGCTCTGCGCCTCCTACTGTTATATATAGCGACAGCGGTATATTATCTTTTGTTGTGAAGCTTCGTTGCGATAAGAATTGCTCAAACTCTTTTACAACGGTCATGTCGTCGTACCAAGCAGCCGGACTAAATGCAAAATAACCGTTAAACAACCAAGGTTTTGTGCTCATAGTGTATAAAACAAAACTCCCTCCTGCTGAGTAGCCCGACAAAATACGATTATTATCTAGCTTATAATGTGATTCTAAATACGGTAGTAACTCATTTTCAATAAAAGCCAAAAATTGATCAGCTTTACCGAACAGCTCTGTTGCATTTTCACTTGCAGGTCTTGGCTGGGTATTTACATCTTGACGTGCATACGGAGGCACTAAATCACGATTTCTGGTAAAGGTCCAAAACTGATTAGGGATTGACACTAAAATTGTGTCCTGCTGCGCTGGTAGCTCAGCCAAAACGGAATCCCACTGAGTAAGATTAAAGTTACCATCAGTTCTAATTATCAAGGAGTAGCGTTTATTTGGCTCAAAATTGCTAGGTAAACGAATAAACACTTTCCTATTTTCATCTAAGATCTGAGAATAAATAGTGACGTCTTTAAAATTTGAAATGTAATGCGTGTTGTATTTATAAGTAACAATAGCGCATGCAATAAGGGCAGCTGTACTCAAGAGAATTATAATTACGGTGCGATTTAGCTTTTTTAATAGAGTAAACATAACTGTCAGGTAAAGATTGTTTTAAAAACAATACCCTTTCTGTATTTTTAATTAAACTACCGTTATGTAACAAAGTATGATTTACAGTTGATACACCCACTGTTCACTCGCTACATGAATGAATTTAAAACGGCGAAGTAATTGCTGGCTTTGGGTGTTTTCTAGCGCTACTTTAGCCTTTAAACTAGTAATGCTCAACTCATTGCCTAACGGCGTAACAAGGGCTGTTATATTTGTTAGTATAAATGCTAATGCTTCAGACATATACCCATTCCCACAATGATTTGGTGACAACTCAAAACCTAACCAAGCAGTATCTTCTCTAATATCATATAAACCAATGCAGCCAATCAAGGTCGACGTATTTAATAAGTACATTCCAAAGCGCAGCGTATTTCCTTCATACATGCCAGTAATATCATCTTGGATCAGTTGTTTTACCTCATTACGTGTAAGTGGCAACGAATAATCATTATATTGAGCAACTAACGGCTCAGACAAAATAGCCCACAACGCGCTACAGTCCCTATGCTTAATTGGCTTTAATGTAATTCGGCTTAGTGCAAACTCATGGTTCATAAATAAAATTAAATTACGGCTTTCAAGCCCGCTATTATTGCCTTAAGATACCGCGCATACAAGTTAATAACACAGCAATCAAATTATGAGCGATGAATTTAAAGTAATACAACCAACAACCACTGTTTATTGCCCTGAGCGTGGTGAAGGCTGGACTTTAACGGGCATAACGAGCATTGAGGAATTTACCTCAGTGATGTTTGATGGTGTGCGTTACACATTGCCAGCAAGGGAAATTGTTGAGCAACTACTGCCAAACCAAGCCGCTAGACAAAAACTAAAGTAATTAACATTGCATTAGGCAATAACTACTTAGCTTCACAAGGTTTAGTGTCATGAGAGCGTCATTGCTTTACTTAATGATGAGTAAAGCTCTTTATGTATGAAGCCTTGCTGATACAGCATTTCAGAATAAAGGGGTCAGAATAAAAGTAAAGGGGTCAGGTTCGTTGCTTCACAACACTCCTCATATGCCAGTACCTGAACAATCATGACAAAGTATTATGAAGCAAGTGATCCGACCCCTTTTTTCTTCTTTTATGAAGCAAGTGATCCGACCCCTTTTTTCTTCTTTTTTCTTCGACACCTTTTTTTAAAACAATAAGAACTGTATATAGAT
>NZ_JAGPYN010000014.1 GCF_018069805.1 Pseudoalteromonas ostreae | reverse complement strand
TCGAACCCCTGTTACCGCCGTGAAAGGGCGGTGTCCTAGGCCTCTAGACGATGGGGACACATAAATGTATCACTAGGACAATTGATTAGTTAGACTCACATCATGAGCTTTTAAGGTAATTGCGATTAATACAAATTAAGACTCGAGCTTAATTTGTTCGCTATTTTCTCGGTTAACCCGCCTTTAACTTATAAAAGTTAAGTGGCGTCCCCAAGGGGATTCGAACCCCTGTTACCGCCGTGAAAGGGCGGTGTCCTAGGCCTCTAGACGATGGGGACACAGAAAACTGCTACCCTAGGACAAACACTTTAATAAATTGGTGGAGCTATGCGGGATCGAACCGCAGACCTCTTCACTGCCAGCGAAGCGCTCTCCCAGCTGAGCTATAGCCCCAATTTATTTTGCTAAACACTTGCGCAGTTAAACCGTGCTGTGTATCGCTGAGTGCGGGGCGCATTCTATGCAGCCACCAAAATAATGTCAACATTTTTTTCAGTAACTTTCTTTAAACGGTTTAATTTTCAACAAACTGAATAATGAATAAACCGCGATGCTCAAAATACATGCAAGGGAGCTGTTTCAAAACAAAAATTAGGACTGAAAGGCGCACAATCTAGATTAACTGAGGTGAAATATACTCTAAAACATCAAAACAATAAGGTATACATTTATATGCAAAATAAAGTCGGAGTCTTTTCTTGTTTTTCACAACAACGTTTTCATCACCAAGTAAAACGAATTTAAGATGAACATACTAGCAATTAACTGCAACACCCCTACTCTATTGTCAGTTATTTATATGATCACAGAGGCTCCATTAGTTACAGTCGGTGTTTTATATCAATCGTATTTAACTAACGGTATTTGGATTTTTCAATGCGATTGACTATAACCTTCCTCCCTCATGATTAAAAAACAAATCCGCTTTTGACTAACAGGCACCACTAGCTATTAAAGTATTGCATTAAATAATGAGTAAATTGATTGCACATATAGATTGAATGTAAGTAAATTGGCTATAAAACAATCTCAATCTTACTTCATTGATTATAAAACCTGCATCTAAAACATTTTTCCTCATTCAAGTGTTGACACATTTACAACTCTATCTATAATAGCGCCCCACAACAACGCAGCAATGAGTTGTTGTTTAGATGTGGGTGATTAGCTCAGTTCTAAGAAAAGAGAGCATCACCGCTATTTACAAGTAACGGCGAGGTTCACTGGTTAAAGTCCAGTACTATTTATTTTAATAGTAGCGTTTTAATTTATATGTGGGTGATTAGCTCAGTTGGGAGAGCATCGCCCTTACAAGGCGAGGGTCACTGGTTCAAGTCCAGTATCACCCACCACATATAGAACCTGTTATTATATTAGTAGTTGCATGTTTTAAATTTTTAATATGAGTCACAAGCTCAGTTGGAAAAAAGAGAGCATCACCGCTATTTACAAGTAACGGCGAAGTTCACTGGTTAAAGTCCAGTACTATTTATTTTAATAATAGCGTTTTAATTTATATGTGGGTGATTAGCTCAGTTGGGAGAGCATCGCCCTTACAAGGCGAGGGTCACTGGTTCAAGTCCAGTATCACCCACCACATATAAAACCTGTTATTATATTAGTAGTTGCATGTTTGTAATTTGTAATATGGGTCACAAGCTCAGTTACAAGAAAAGAGAGCATCACCGCTATTTACAACTAACGGAGAGGTTCACTGGTTAAAATCCAGTACTATTTATTTTAATAGTAGCGTTTTAAATTTGTAATATGGGTCGTTAGCTCAGTTGGGAGAGCATCGCCCTTACAAGGCGAGGGTCACTGGTTCAAGTCCAGTACGACCCACCATTATTAGAATGGTGCATATTACAAGATATCTAAATGGGTGATTAGCTCAGTTGGGAGAGCATCGCCCTTACAAGGCGAGGGTCACTGGTTCAAGTCCAGTATCACCCACCATTTAGATATAAAACTTTACGGGTCGTTAGCTCAGTTGGGAGAGCATCGCCCTTACAAGGCGAGGGTCACTGGTTCAAGTCCAGTACGACCCACCATTTATAAAATGGTTATCGTAAAGTTTAGTAATTGATTATTTGGGGTCGTTAGCTCAGTTGGGAGAGCATCGCCCTTACAAGGCGAGGGTCACTGGTTCAAGTCCAGTACGACCCACCATTTAATCAAAATTATATGTGGGTGATTAGCTCAGTTGGGAGAGCATCGCCCTTACAAGGCGAGGGTCACTGGTTCAAGTCCAGTATCACCCACCACATATAAAACCTCACGTTATATTCTTTAATCGATAAATAGCTCAGTTGAAATTTAATCGATAAATAGCTCAGTTGAAAAAAACATCGCCACCCTTCACAAAGAATGGCGAAGGTCACTAATTCAAGTCCAGTATCACCCACCACATATAAAACCTCACGTTATATTCTTTAATCGATAAATAGCTCAGTTGGGAGAGCATCGCCACCCTTCACAAAGAATGGCGAAGGTCACTCGTTCAAGTCCAGTATCACCCACCACATATAAAACCTCACGTTATATTCTTTAATCGATAAATAGCTCAGTTGAAAAAAACATCGCCACCCTTCACAAATAATGGCGAGGGTCACTGGTTCAAGTCCAGTATCACCCACCACATATAAAACCTCACGTTATATTCTTTAATCGATAAATAGCTCAGTTGAAAAAAGCATCGCCACCCTTCACAAATAATGGCGAGGGTCACTGGTTCAAGTCCAGTATCACCCACCACATATAAAACCTCACGTTATATTCTTTAATCGATAAATAGCTCAGTTGAAAAAAACATCGCCACCCTCACAAATAATGGCGAGGGTCACTGGTTCAGTCCAGTATCACCCACCACATATAAAACCTCACGTTATATTCTTTAATCGATAAATAGCTCAGTTGAAAAAAGCATCGCCATCCTTCACAAATAATGGCGAAGGTCACTGGTTCAAGTCCAGTATCGCCCACCACATATAAAACCTCTTAGTAATTCTGTTAAAAATAAAACTCAAAAAGCCTCTAAACACGCTAATTCTTTTCCAAACCTGAAACTCTTTTAATATGTTCCTTGATGAATAATTAAGTTTGAAAAGCATCAACCTAGGCGCTTTACAAAGCTAGGGTCTCCTATCACTATAAAAATCCTCAAGCAATAACTAGCGCTACCTAAATTTGGATAATCAAGCTGCTTTAAAACCCATAACTGATCAAACAAACGAAGTCTGCGTATTAAATTTTAAATTCCCTTGTCAGCGACTAGACTGTTTATTATAGTCTCTGATACGTTCACATGGTCACAAGTCTAATGCCAGCAAAGATTTTTTCTAATGCAAAAATACTTATAGTTGAAGAGCAACCTCTTGCTCAAAGCTATATGAAACAGTCGCTCGAAAAACTTGGCTTTCGACAGCTGCGCTTTGCTGAACATGCAAATTCAGCTAAAGAGCAGTGCACCAGTGAACAGTTTGATCTGATTGTTTGCTCTTTTAATTTGAGTAAGCACCAAGATGGTTATCAGTTATATGAAGAGTTACGGGCTAAACGTCTAATAAAGAACTCCACTGGCTTCATTTTTATTTCTGCTGAGACTAGCGGCTCCCTTGTACACAGTGTTTTAGAGCTGCAACCTGATGATTTTTTAGTTAAGCCATTTACAATATATGATCTTAAAACGCGTATAGAACGAATTTTACTGCGTAAAAACCATTTACAAACAATATATAATTTTATTGACGATGGTAATGACTCTAAAGCACTAAAGGAGATCAACACTGCACTTGATAAAAAAGACAATGCATATAGCGCAATATTATTACGTTTAAAAGGTGATGCCCTACTTCGCTTAAAACGTGCAGACACCGCAAAAGTATTCTTTAAATCTGTTCTCGATATCCAAAAGTTCACATGGGCAAAGGTAGGTTTAGTTGAAGCGTTAATTGCTAATAACGAGCATATTCTTGCACAAAAAATGCTAAAAACGATGCTACAACGTCATGAAACACGATTAGTCGCACTCGATTTACTTGGTAAACTGGAAATTAAATTAAACCAATTTGAATTAGCGCAAAACTTTTTAAGCCAAGCTGTTGATATTGCGCCGCGTAATATAGATCGTCAAAAATCACTTAGCCATGTATCGCTGATCAATCATGATTATGAAAAAAATTATCTAACACAAAAAGATATCGCCAACTTTGCCAAGCATTCTATTCACGATCACCCTGACGTATATTTAAATGCGGCACGTGCTGGTATCGATTTTGCCTTAACGACAGATCAAAGCGATCAGATTCAACGGATTTCAAGACAAACTAATAAATACTTAACTGATTTAAAAAGTCAATTTCCAAATAGTCACAATCAGGCGCAAATAGATGTTTTAAATGCCCGTTTACATTATCTAAAAGATGAACATCAAAAAGCGAAAAAGCTAATCGAACAACTCGATGATGACGATAGCCACATTCGCTCTGTCGATGGCGCACTTGATAAAGCAAAGGCATTTCATGAGCTGGGTTTTCACCACAAAGCGCAATCATTATTTAACCAAATTATCAGTCATTGTGAACGTCATCCAACCGTGAGTGATGCTGTTTATTTACGTTATATACAACAGCAACAAAGTGAACGTCGTGATATAAAAATGGGCCCTAAAGAGCTGAATAACCATGCTGTTACACAGTTTAATCGTGGACAATTAAATACCGCTCTTGAAGCGTTTACACAAGCATTTAGAGTAATGCCTCGTAATCCTAGTATTGCTTTAAATTTATTGCAATGCCTATTTGATAGTTCCAAGAAAAATGGCCAAACCTTGAACCTAATAATGGCAAAAAAGTGCTATGCGTTACTCAATACGACAACATTGGACAACGAACAGCAACAACGCTTTAATAAAATAGTACAACAAGCCACGAGTATGGGGCTAACACTCGCTAATATAGAAGAGTCCGGTAAAACCAAATAAGAATGAGGAATACGAAATTCAAAATATCGCTGATAAGCGGTGGTATGACTTTTAAAATCCAGCCTTACAGGAATCGCATCATGTAAATGCAGTAAGGCATTGGTTATTGTCAATTACGAGCTAATAAATTACACCTTCTTCAATGAGACCGCGTTTATACAATAACGCAGACCAGTTGGCATTGGTCCATCAGGGAAGACATGACCTAAGTGCGCATCACATACATTACATACAGTTTCTATTCTTTGCATACCATGAGTCTTGTCACCATTGTAAGCAATCGTGTTTAGTTGCGCGGGTTGAGTAAATGATGGCCAGCCAGTGCCGCTATCAAATTTTTCATCACCATCAAATAATAAGTTATCACAACATACACAGGCGTACTTACCAGGTTCAAACAAGGTGCAGCTATCTGAGCTGTGTGGGCGCTCTGTGCCTTTATTACGAGTTACATAAAAGGCTTCTTCGGTTAATTGTTCACGCCATTGCTGCTTGGTTTTTACCACTTTACGGCTCGGCTCAGGGTTGCCATGAGTGGCAAAGTTTAAAATATCATTCCAATTCAACATAGCTGACCTCATTGAGTAATGATGGGTTTAATTCAATTATAATTGACTGTTCTTCATGCTCTGTAAAAAGACCATTAAAGTAATACATAAGTTCAGTTTTAGAAGCGATTGAGCATTGTCACTGCTCTGTGGAAAAAACAGTCGTTACCTAAATTACTTACTTGCACTTTTTCCATCGGTTTCAGGATCAGGCCAATCATTAAAAAACACCGTTAAATAACGACTTTTTGCTAAATATAATAATACCCATAATACCGTCACCATTTGCAGCGCTAAAAACATCGAAAACTGATAATAACTATGAGCGGCTTGAATAATCAGCCAGCTTAAATCTATCGCTGCACATGCTAATAATGGCCACCGCATAAAACGCCACATTCGCGCTAACCATGCTGCACTGTCTGCGCTTTTTTGTGGCCTGCGCAAACAAAAAATTACGGCAGGAATAATGGCTATTGCACCAATAGCCAACGCACTGAAAAAGTCAGCTTTAGATCTAAACACTAATGACATTAAATCAAGCTCAGGACGCCTGCTCAGTGCCGCAATGATCCAAATAAAGTAGGCACGAAGTAATACCAGTAAACTCAAATGAAACGCGATTGGAGTGCGATAGGTGCCATATTTGTCCCAATACTCTGGTCCATAACGCTTCATAACTGGTTTTTCCTCTCGGCTACTACGCCAAGTAATATGAATGCAGCCACGGCTGTAACACCTAACCAGCGCACACCAAAGAACATCAGTAACTGGCTTAGTAATGGAGTGACAAATACTACTAACAAGCCAAAACCAAACCCGGTTACCAGTACAAATGCACATACTCTGAGTATAAAGTGGCGCCTTGCTACAAAGCGTTTCGTGGTTTTGATAATCTCATTTGCATACAAAGACACCAAACACACCACCAGTAACAATGCGATATTATATAAGTAAGGCTTTAGCCACTGACCAAAGGTCAGTGCTAAATTCTGAAAAAGCGTAATAATGCTATCCATTATGTTGCGCCAGTAATGCAATTAAGTCATCTTCGGTCAGTATTTCAATGCCTAAATCTTGTGCTTTTGTGAGCTTAGAACCGGCTTTTTCTCCCGCTATTAACGCATCGGTTTTAGCTGATACACTACCCGAAACTTTCGCCCCTAACTGCTGCAAGCGTGCTTTTGCATCATTTCGATTAAGCTCATTCAAAGTTCCTGTTAACACATAAGTTAAGCCTGCTAACGGTTGTGAATCTTCACTTGGCGGCGTGAGTTCTGGCCAATGAATACCCAGCTCCAGCAAGGCAGTTACGACATCTAAATTATGTTGCTCAGCAAAAAAACCACGCACATGCTTGGCTACAATTTCCCCAACATCACTAACTTCGACTAACGCTTCAGTTGTTGCCGCAGTTACTTTATCTAGCGTTAAAAAGTGATTAGCTAAATTTTGCGCCGTCGCTTCACCAACTTCACGAATACCTAATGAGTATAAAAACTTGGCCAACGTCGTTTGTTTTGCATCATCAAGTGCAGCTACTAAGTTTTTCGCCGATTTTGGCCCCATGCGCTCAAGCGATTCAAAATGTCCTTGTTTAAGTATGAATAAGTCTGCGGGCGTTTTAATGAGCTCTCTGTCCACCAGCTGTTCAACAATTTTATCGCCTAGGCCATCGATATCGAGTGCTTTGCGTGAAGCAAAGTGTTTGATCGCTTCTTTACGCTGTGCTTGGCACACCAGGCCTCCTGTACAGCGCGCTACGGCTTCGCCTTCAATGCGTTCAACATGGGAGTCACAAATTGGACAAGTAGCCGGAAACTCAATCTCTTTGGCATCTGTTGGACGGCGCTCTAATACCACTTGAGTAATTTGTGGGATCACATCACCAGCACGGCGAATGATCACAGTATCGCCAATTTTTACACCCAAACGCTCTATTTCATCACGATTGTGTAACGTTGCATTTGAAACCGTGACACCACCAACAAATACTGGCTCTAAACGAGCCACAGGGGTAATTGCGCCAGTGCGCCCGACCTGAAATTCAACATCCAGTAGCTGAGTGATTTCTTCTTGCGCAGGAAACTTATACGCAATGGCCCAACGCGGAGCTCGCGCCACAAAACCTAACCGCTCTTGTAGTGCTTTGTTATTTATTTTGATCACCACACCATCAATTTCATACTTCAAGCTGCTGCGGCGCTCAAGTATATCTTGATAGTAATCCAAAGCAGCTTGCTGGCCTTCGACTAATTTTGTTTCCGGGCAAAGTGGTAACCCCCAGTCAGTTAGCTTAGCCAATTGCTGGTAATGATCACTTGGTAATTCACCATTTGTCACAACACCAATACTGTAGGCATAAAACATCAAAGGTCGCTTGGCGGTGATTTTTGAATCGAGTTGACGCAAGCTGCCTGCAGCTGCATTACGTGGATTAACAAATACTTTGTCGCCATGCTTTTCGGCTTCAGCATTAAGTTTGTCAAATCCGGCGCTATTCATGAACACTTCACCACGAATTTCAATTTCCTCGGGAAAGTCATCGCCACGTAATTTTAGCGGTACATTACGAATCGTTTTAACGTTAGTGGTAATATTTTCGCCGGTGTGCCCGTCGCCACGCGTTGCCGCCTGCACTAACACACCATTACGGTATAAAATCGACACCGCTAAACCATCAAGTTTTGGTTCGCAGCAAAAAGTTAGCTCTTTATTATCCATCAAACGTTCTTTAATGCGGCGGTTAAAGGCACTGAACTCTTCTTCACTAAAGGCGTTATCAAGTGACAACATAGGCACTTGGTGTGTTACTTGTTCAAACTTAGCAAGCGGCGCACCGCCTACTTTCTGGGTCGGTGAATCAGTACTCAAGTACTCAGGGTTTGCTACCTCAAGCGCACTTAATTGTTGTAATAAACGATCATACTCAGCATCAGGAATACTTGGTTTATCAAGTACATAATAACTATGATTGTGATCTTCTAACTGCTGACGAAGTTGCGTTATTTGCGCTAATACTAAAGTGGACATACTGACCTCAAAAAACATAAAAAAGCCACTTAAACGAGTTATCGCCAAGTGGCTTATAAAATTCTTAATTAATTAACTGTATATTGCAGGTGATTAAGCTGAAAAGCGTCTCACTTTTTCAACATAATTGCGCACACTATCAACGGTCATTTCTTCACGTTGTGAGTCTAAAATAACAGCGCCAAATTCATCTGCTAACTTTTTAGCCGCACTGTGCAACATATTAAATGCAGCAAGCCCGTCACCATCACACGGTAAGGTCATAAACAAGCTAATTCCAGCGGTGCTAAATTGTTCTATATTATCTATATCAAAAGTACCAGGGTTATACATGTTCACTAATCGAAACAGCACAGGGCCTAGTCCAGCTGGGTCTAAATGGCGATTAAAAAAACCTTCTTCAGAGTACTTAAAACCAAGTGTGTTTACAGCTGGCAATAGTTTGCTGCCTTCCATACTCAAGCCTTCAGGCATTTGAATATGCACAATAATAAAATCACTAGCTGGCGGTTGCTCTGGTTCATCCTCTATGCTTACATCTGATGCAGTAGTCACATCATCAACCTCAGCGGCAGGTTCGTCCTCTGACACTGCAAAAGAGTGTGGTTGCTTTTCATCAGCACTGAAGCTTAAATCCCCAAACTGCGGTTCATCACGCTCAGTATGAGATGCTGGCTCAGCTACGCTTTGACGCTCAGTAGGCACTTGTTCTGCAGGCTCAACACGCTCATCATTAGTCGCAGCGGGTGCATCTTTTTTACGAACTGACCATAGGCCATGTATTAATAATCCACCAATGACAATTACGCTGATAATGATTAAAACCCATCTTAATTGTTCGGCCATCCCCTCACCTTTTATTATTTATCTACTCAAATATTAATATTTATGCATGTGCCATTTGCACCGCTTGTTCAATATCAACAGCAACCACACGCGAAACGCCCGGTTCAGCCATTGTTACACCCGTCAACCTGCCAGCCATTTCCATGGCAATTTTATTATGACTGATATAAATAAATTGCACCGATTGTGACATTTCTTCCACTAATCGGCAAAATCGCCCAACATTCGCATCATCAAGTGGTGCATCTACCTCGTCCAGCATACAGAACGGAGCTGGATTGAGCCTGAATATTGAAAATACCAATGATAATGCGGTCAGCGCTTTTTCTCCACCACTTAAAAGGTGAATTGTTGAATTTTTCTTGCCCGGTGGGCGTGCCATTATACTAACACCACTTTCCAGTAAGTCATCACTGGTTAATTCAAGATATGCACTGCCGCCGCCAAATACTTTAGGGAATAACTGACCAAAATCGTGATTTACTTGATCAAAAGTCATTTTAAAACGCGTTTTGGTTTCGCGATCAATTTTTCCAATTGCACCTTCAAGTGTCGTCAATGCTTTGCTTAAATCCTCTACTTGACGATCTAAATACTGGCTACGCTGCTGCGCTTGTTCAAACTCATCAATCGCCGCTAAGTTCACCGCGCCCAAGTCACTTAAACTTTGTCCTACTTTATTAAGCTGGCCTTGATAAGTGTTTATATTGGTGTTTTCAGGGAGCTGTGCCAATACTTCTTTCAAGTTTTGCTGTAACTCACCCAGAGGTTCAAGAGCCGCCTGTGCTTTAATTAATAAGCTCTGCTCTTCGAGGGCAAGTTGTTGTAATTGTTCTTGTAAAAGTACCAGCTCCCCCTGCGACGCTTTAAGCGTTGTTTGTTTATCTACAAGAGCTGTTTTAGCCTCCGTCAATGCACTTTGCAAATTTTTGAGTTCAATGTCACTTTGTTGATGTTGATCCAGCAATAATATTATTTGCTCTGCGACCTCTTCTAATGGGATCACCAACTCTTCAATTTGCGCGGTTAACTCACTGACAGCTTCACTGGCGGTTTCGCTGGCGGTCGTTGCATGCTGTAATTTAGTGTCACTGAGTTGGCATTCACTGCGCGCTTTTTGTTCACTTAGCGTCGCCTGATGGGCAAGCGTTTTATAGTGTTCAAGCTGAGCGTTTGCCTGTTTATATTGCTCATCAGTGTGTTGCTGCTGCACTTGAGCATCATTAAGCGCAACACTTATTTCATCACGCTGTTTTGCCACACTTGCTATATGTTGCTGTTGTTCAGCCACTTTATTCTCTATGCTCGTGTGTTCAACGTTTAACTGGTGTAGCTTTGCTTGTAATTTATGTTGTTGATTCTGAAACTGCTGTAATTGCTCTTTGAGCATATCGCGACGAGTGCTTCCTGAGGCCACTTGTTGAGCAAGCTGATGTACCGCTGCTTTTAACTCTTCGCTTTGTGCCTTCAATTGCTCACAGATTTGCTGTTGTTGTGTAAGCTTATTGCTTTGTATAGCTAGTTCGTCACTGAGTTGAGATGCTAACTGCGTTGCTTCGGCCAACTGTTTATGTTTGATCAGCAACGAATTTTCTGCACTTTTACTGGCTTGTTGATACCAATTGCGGCCCTGAATATTACCTTGGCGATCAATCACTGCAAGCCAATACTGATCCGCTAAATCATTATGAGCAAAATTATTTTTATACTTAATGCGATGTAATAAATCAGGGTAAACCCCTTGCTCTATAAACACCGCTAATGAGCTTTGCGGTGCGGTGTCGGTAGTTGGCCATACTCCGTTAGGTGTTGCTGTAGATGTCACATTTAATTGTTCAAGCCCTTGTAATGCTTGTTCAACCACATGCTCAAATCCAGTACGTACAACTAACTGTGCCAAAACGTCGCCACTACCTTGCGCTGGAGTATCTGCGAGTATTGTATTCAAGCCTGCTATTTTGGCTTTATTTTCGTTTTGTTGTTGTGCTAGTGTTTGCTGTGCATCTTGGCAGGTGCGTAACACGGTTTGAGCTTGTTGATGATTACTATTTACTTTGTTTAAGGCAGTTTGTTTTGCAGCTAATTCTTGCGTTAGTGACTGCATTAACTGCTGCTGTTGCGCTACTTGTTCAGCAATTGGATTTTCTGCCAGCTCTATTAATTCGCTTTCTAATGCCGTTTGCTGGTTTTTAATATAGTGCAAATTTTGCAGCTGTTGATCGGCTATATTTTGTTGCTTGCTATATTGCGTATTAATAGCCTGAAACTGTTCATTAACTCTTTGCCAATCCGAAGCACTGCGCTGCTTGACACTTTGCAACTGTGCCGCCGCGTCGGCCATCTCAGTGACTTGTTCTGTACATATTAAAGTATGTTCAATTGCCTCTTGTAACGCATTTTGTAACTCATCAGTATGGTCTTTTTGCTGTTGTTGCAGCTGCTGATTTTGTAACTGCAACTGTTGTTGTTTGATCAGGTTGTGACTAAACGCTTGTTGCTGTTGTTTTAAGTTTATTTGCTGTTGCTCAGCACGAGTCAATTCAGTGTGCGTTTGGTGCTGGGCTTGCTGCGCATCATTGAGTTTTTCAAGTTGCAATTGCACTTGGTTTTCAAGACTTGCTAGTACATCGTCATGACCTGAATGAGCAGTTTTAAAAAAACTAATTTGCTCATTCAACTTGGCCATTGTGTCGGCTTTAGTCACTTGTTGCTGATGTAGCTTTTGCCATTTTAAGACCGCAAGTTGCCCTTTTAAGGTGCGCTCTTGGGTTTTTAACTCGCGGTATTTTTTTGCTTCAACTGACTGCACTGCCAGTTTATCAACTTGTGCTTGTAATTCTTTACGTACATCCAGTAAACGCTCAAGGTTTTCACGGGTGCTTTTAATGCGGGTTTGCGTTTCGCGGCGGCGCTCTTTGTATTTTGAAACGCCTGCAGCTTCTTCTAAAAACACCCGTAAATCTGCCGGTTTACTCTCAATTAAACGCGAGATCATGCCTTGCTCAATAATCGCATAACTACGCGGACCAAGACCTGTGCCTAAAAATATATCGGTAATATCTCGCTTACGACATTTACTGCCATTGAGAAAATACAGCGATTGCCCGTCGCGTGTTACCAAACGTTTAATCGCCACTTGGTTTCGATCGGCAAAAGTATTCGGTAAGTGCCCTTGGGTATTATCAAAAATCAACTCAACCGACGCTTGAGAAATAGGTTTGCGATTGGTTGAGCCATTAAAAATAACATCGGTCATGGCATCGCCACGCAGATTTTTTGCAGAGCTTTCGCCAAGCACCCAACGCACAGCATCAATGACATTAGACTTGCCGCAGCCGTTTGGGCCAACGACACAGGTCATTTGATCTGGGAATGGAATTTTAGTGGGCTCTACAAAAGATTTAAAACCCGCTAATTTTATGGTGCTCAAACGCATCTAATTGGTTTACCGATTGTTATTGTTATAGCTAGAGTATCTAATTTAACCGTTCTTGACGATAAAAGTAAGTACAGGGATTAAGCTTGGCGTTTAAAATTATCTAAAATAATACCCGTTGCCATGGCTACATTGAGAGATTCTGCACCACCAAAAGCGGGGATGGTTATTTTATCTGTTACCAATGCTGTGCAAGCTTGACGTATTCCATGAGACTCACTACCCATTAACAAAACACCTTGGCCTGTAAATTGAGTTTTATGCACGCTTTTTCCATCTAAAAAAGCGCCATAAATAGGTAAGTTTAAACCGCTTAAGTACGCAGGCAACTCAACTTGGCTCACTGAGACTCTAACAAACGAGCCCATAGTGGCGCTAATAGTTTTAGGGTTATAAGCATCGGCACTATCTGTGCTGGTGACAATATGCTTGATCCCATACCAATCAGCTACTCTGATAATGGTACCTAAATTGCCTGGATCAGATACGCCATCAAGGGCTAAGATTAAACCGCTTGCCTGCGGTGCACTCGCTGTTGGCATGTCAACTATCGCAATAGCTGCATTATTACTCACTAAAGTACTTGCTTTAGTTAACACATCTTCATCAGCTTCAATCATATTTACGTGAGTAAACTGCTGCTGGAACTGCGCGATAAAGGCTGCTGTCGCAAATATATCAATAATTGTTAAACCACTTGCCAATAACTCAAGTACGTTTTTTTCACCTTGCACAAGGTATTGATTATGTTGCTTTCGGTACTTTTTTTGACCTAATGCACGAATTAACTTAAGTTGGTTTTTTGAAATCATAACAGCCTCATAAAATGACGCCGTGAGTATAACAGATATAACTAAAAGTTCTAAAATTGAAAGCTCAGTCTTTCTACCGTTAAATTAGTTGCTACCGTTGATTATGATTGATTAAAAACCATTTTTTTAGTAACTTCTGCTACTTAATAAAAGGAACTGGAAATAAAAAATGGAACCCACCACACATTCAACTGAATCACCAATCGCAACTAACCCAACTATCTTTCAAGGCCGAGTACAATTTAGCGGTCAAGCTGGCGAATTCTTTGGCATCTGGATAGTCAATATTCTGCTTAGTATTTTAACCCTCGGTATTTATTCGGCATGGGCTAAAGTACGCACCTATCGTTATTTTTATGGTAACACCCAAATCGATGGCCATAGTTTTGACTACCTAGCCACCCCAATACAAATTCTCAAAGGGCGTATTTTAGCGGTGGTGGTTTTTGTAATTTACAGCCTTGTTGTACAGTTATTACCATTAATTGGACTTTTATTCGCACTAGGTTTTTTATTGGCTATGCCTTGGATCATCAACCAAGGCCTACGTTTTAATATGCGTATGACCCGCCATCGTAACGTACGTTTTGCATTTTCTGGCAACTACGGCGACGCATTCGTTAACTTTGTACTATTGCCTATCGCCAGTGTATTCACATTGTATTTATTACTGCCTTACGCGTTAAAGCGTATGGATCAATATTTACATGAAAATATCAGTTACGGTAATAAAGCTATCAATGTGAACCTCAAAGGTGAAACCTATTATATGGCTACACTTATTACAATCGGAGTCGCAATCGCAGGCTTAGTTATCTTTGGTATTTTTGCAGGCATCGGTGGAGTAGCAATGAGCGTGAGTGACATTGATCCAAATAATATAAATATTTCTACCATAATATTTCCACTGTTAATAATGGCCTTATACATAGCATTTCTAACAATGATCAGTGCAGTTTATCAATCAATTATTCGTAACCATATTTTTAACAGTAGTGAGTTTAGCGATGTGACCTGCTTTAAATCTGATTTAAAGGCCGCAGACTACGCCATATTGTTATTCACTAATGCACTGGCAATTATTTTTAGTTTAGGCATGGCTTACCCATGGGCAAAAATACGCAGAGCTCGCCTACTCGCTAAAGCAACAGAGGTCACCATCTACAGCGGTGCCCTTTCAATTATTGATACAGCGCAACAAGAGCAATCATCATTTGCTGAAGAAGCGGCAAATGTGTTTGATATTGATATTTCGCTTACTTAAATGAGTGATTTTCCTATCACTGGCTGCTATTACTACCCTAATAGCAGCCAGCATCAACAATGCAGCGCTATTGTCACTGACGACAACCTGCAACTTATCGACGCTCAACAACAGCTTTTAGTGTCTTCATCACTCGTAAATTGCCTGTTAGAAAGCCCTTTGCCGGGTATTGCATCCGCAATCTGCTTTTCTGAAGGGGGCCGCTTTGTGCCCCAGGATATACATTTTCGCTGGCAGTTTGCTCCAGATAAACAGGGACTTACTGAACGCTTAGAAAAAAATAAAGCGCTTATTTTACTGTCAATTATCTTAACGCCACTGCTATTGTGGTTTATTTTATACCGAGGCATCCCAGCCATCGCGGTATATAGCGTAAGCTTGGCCTCACCTAGCACCGTTGAAAACATGGGAGAGCAAGCTATCACTGTGATTGAGAAAGTTGCTTTAGAGCCAACAAAGCTCAGTGAAGACCAACAATCAGCATTACAGTTACAATGGCAAACGATGCTCAAGCAGCTGAATTTAGATGCCGCTAAATTTAGACTCTCATTTTATAAATCAGACTACTTGTCAGCTAATGCGTTTGCACTGCCACATGGCCGCGTTGTTGTTACCGATGAGCTTGTTAAGCTCTTAAATGATAAGCCGGACGCACTACGCGCAATTTTATTACATGAAATTGGTCATGTTGAGTACCATCATGGTATTCGCCTGACCGCACAAGCGGCAGCCAGTAGTATTGTTCTCGCGGTTATTCTTGGTGACTTAGAAGGTATTACAGAGGTGGTTTTGGGCTCTGGATCGTCTTTTTTACAGCAAGCATTTTCACGGGATATGGAACGCGAAGCTGATCAGTATGCAATAGAGAAATTAATCGCATTAGGCTACTCTAAGCATGATTTTGCGGATGCAATTGAAGCCCTGCAAACACGCTTAGATGAAAAGGCTAAACTTGATGATAGCTGGTTAGAATACTTATCAACACACCCAAGCTCGCAAGAGAGAATTGATTATGTGAGGCAATATAAGCCGAAATGACACCTGAGTTAACGTTAATCGTTTTAGCCGCCATCATGATTGCGCTAGGGTATGGTGTTATTTACCCACGCTTTGCAGGAAATGATTTTAAAAAAGTATCGATACAGGATTTATTTGCCACAGCGATCACTTTAACCATTGCAGGCAGCCTTTATTACAATTCGTACATAGCATTTAATTGGATCTGGTTTGAAATGAATTGGTTTTGGTTCACCTTTTTAACTTATTTGGTAATTGAAATACCGGTATGTTTACTTTATGCCAAAAAGCATAATATGAAGTTCAAGTGAGATAGCTATAAACAAAAAAAGCGCCAAATTGGCGCTTTTTAATCTGCATTAAAACATATTAATACTTATGCTTTAGTGCCCATAAATGCAGTAGCTCACTGGCAATGGTGGCTGCGGCAATCGCGGTTAATTCACTTTGATCATACGAGGGGGACACTTCAACAACATCCATACCAATCATATTAATGCCTTTAAGAGCACGTAATACCTTAAGTACTTTATCTGATGTTAAGCCGCCACATACTGGCGTGCCAGTACCTGGTGCAAATGCTGGATCTAAGCAGTCTATATCAAAGGTGATGTACACCGGTAAATCACCCACTCTCGCTTTAATCTGCTCAGCAATAGTCTGCGCTGATAAATCATTAGCGGTCATCGCATCAATCACTGCAAACTCATGTTTGCTTTGGTCAAAATCAGTACGAATACCTATTTGAATGCTGTGATCAACATCAATCAACCCTTCCTTTGGCGCATGATAAAACATGGTGCCGTGGTCATAGCGAGAACCATTACTGTAGGTATCTGTGTGGGCATCAAAATGCACCAAGGCCATTTTACCAAAACGTTTAGCGTGCGCGCGTAATAAAGGTAAAGTTACAAAATGATCGCCCCCTAAACCTAAAATCGTTTTGCCTTGGCTTAAAATACCTGTGGCTGCTTGTTCAAGCTTAGCGGTAAAGTACTCAGCATCACCAACTGGGTAAGTAAAATCCCCTGCATCCGCTATTTTTAAACGCTCAAACAATTTAAACGTCCATGGGTATTTTGTTTCTTCCCACGCTAAGTGCACTGATGCACGACGAATCGCATCAGGGCCTAAACGCGCGCCAGGGCGTCCTGAGGTTGCCATATCAAATGGCAACCCTAACACCACAACATCAGCATTGATGTCAGCAATATTTTGTACCATTGGCTGGCGTAAAAACGTCATGCCATTGGAATACAATGAGTGATCAGGGTGATCAAACAAAGTGGTCATATTAAAGCTCTTCTAAATAAGTATAACCGTCTAAACCCGCTTGTAATTCATCAAGCACGCTTTGTTGCTCAGCTTGTGGTAATTTTGCAGCCACCAGCTGTGCATATGAAGATTGAAAACCTTCAACATCTAAGTGCACATAACGCATCATATCTGCCACTGTGTCACCTTGATTAATTTCTACTATACTCGCCTGGCCTTGCTCATCCATGCTGATCATCGCACTGTGGGTATCACCAAACAGGTTATGCATATCACCTAAAATCTCTTGATACGCGCCCACTAAGAAAAAGCCCATCAAATACGGTTTTTCTGCACTAAATGCAGGCACTGGTAAAGTGCTCTCAATGCCTTGACCATCAACGTAATGATCTAGTGCACCGTCTGAGTCACAGGTAATATCTAATAATACCGCACGACGTTGAGGTGCCTCAGTTAAGCCACTTAATGGCAATACCGGAAACACTTGATCGATACCCCAGGCATCAGGCAATGACTGAAACAATGAGAAATTAACAAAAAATTTATCCGCCAAACGGGCATTAAGTTCATCAATGATCGGGCGATGAAAACGGTTTTTGTTATCCATGTGTTTATTAAGCTCATAACACACACGTAAATTTATTTGCTCAGCCCAAGCGCGTTGAGTTAAATCTAATAATCCCATCGCAAACTGGTTATGTGCTTCAGCTAAATCACCTTGGCTATCATGATATATCTCAATCAATGCACGGTCGTCTGTCAGCACATGCAATTGCTGCCACGACAGCCACATGTTATTCAGCAATAACGGTGCATCTACTGCTGGCGCTTGAATTTCCTCAGGCTCATAGCTTTCAGTGCCAATCACATTAGAGATAAGTACCGCGTGATGCGCAGTTAACGCACGCCCTGACTCAGAAATAATAGTCGGGAACGGTTGCTCGTACTGCTTACAAATATCACCAATGGTGTAGACAATATTATTTGCATACTCAGCTAAGCTATAGTTCATCGAGTTGTGAGACTGGCTCCGTGTGCCATCGTAATCAACCGCTAAACCGCCACCGACATCTAAACATTCAATTTGTGCACCGAGTTTGCGTAGTTCACAATAAAAACGCGCCGCTTCGCTAACACCTAAACGTACGTCGCGAATGTTGGCCATTTGCGACCCTAAATGAAAATGCACTAACTGTACTAAATCAAGTTGATCAGTCTCTTTTAAACGATTAACAACATGTAATACTTGTGAAGCAGATAAACCAAATTTTGATTTTTCACCGCCGCTGGCTTGCCATTTTCCTTTACCCTGCGACGCTAAGCGCACGCGAATACCAATACGCGGTTTTACGTTCAGCTCTTTAGCTTGGCTTAGTACCATGTCCAGCTCAGACAGTTTCTCAAGTACGATATACACTTTATGGCCTAACTTTTCGCCAATTAATGCTAAACGCACATATTCTTTGTCTTTGTAGCCATTACAGACAATCACTGCACTGGTTTTTTCAGCTAATGCCAATACTGTTAATAGCTCAGGCTTGCTGCCTGCCTCTAAACCAAGTTGTTTCTTTTCTACATTCGCTTGGCTTGCAACAATTTCTTCGACCACTTCGCGCTGTTGGTTTACTTTAATTGGATAAACAAGCAAGTAATCTTTTGGATAACCATAGCTTTCAATCGCAGTATTAAATGCAGCACATAAGCTGTGCACGCGATGATGCAAAATTTGTGGAAAACGAACCAACGCAGGTAAACTCAAGCCCTTATCTTCAAGTTGTTTTGCAATATCAATAAGTGCGATGGTTTGCTCTGGGGCATCAGCCTTGGGCGCAACATACACATCACCTTGATCATTAATACCAAAAAAACCTTGGCTCCAATGACGAACATTGTAACTCGTGCGAGCTTGTTCTAGTGATGTTGTCTCTTTCATTTATCTTTCTCTTTTATTTGATGAATGCCTTGCGGCTGTTGCGCGCATTAAAGGAAAAATAGCTTATCAAGTCCAACAAGTATTTTTGCTCGTAACGAGTGAGTTTTAGTGTCGATAACAACGGCCCTTTTATTTGTTGGGCATTGGCGTATTTAGTACAAAAAATAGAATGCTTAAAAGGGAATATATATATAAAAGTTAGCCGAAAACGTGACTCTCAATGATAAAAGTGGCGCAGACCAAGGCCATTTGAGCATATAAATGACGACTTATACCCGTGTATAAGCCGTAGTTGCGTAGGAGATTAAATCGATGAAGTACTCAAAAACTAAAACACAAAGCGTAGGCAGTTTCTAGCCACTAATTAGCTTTATTGACTGAGCCCTAACTCCATAAACAAGCTATGTGGATTATCGGTATAATTACCAAAACTTGTACAGCGTTGAAAACCTAAATTTTCATACAGACTAATCGATTCAGCCTGTTTCGGACCTGTTTCTAAGCGGATCAAAGGGATCTCTTCTTCGCCAGCATGATGCAATAAAATTTGCATTATACGCCGAGACAAACCTTTACCACGATGACTTGGTTTGACATACAGACGGCGTATTTCACCATAAGGTACTGTGTCGAACTGTCTGACAATCGCACCACATGCAACAATACCCTCCTCGCTTTTTAAGCCAATGGCGTACACATTAGCTTGACCAAGCTCACTCACCGACAGCGATTGCGCCGTAGCTACTGGGTACAGAGAATTTATAAGCCTATCGATATCAGAAAAAACATTAATCACATCCGGATCATCAGGGGTTAAGTCGACTAACTGCATAAAAGCTCTAATTATATTTATTGTTTGATAACAAACTATACCGAATTGTTGCAAATGAACAACCCAGAACTTTGGATTTTTCATTTATTTGCTATCTTATTAGTCACAACTTTGTCGTATATCAAAATAACAACTCTTAGCTATTTTTTAAAAGTAGCAAGCACGTCAAGATAATAGTTTGCTGTGGTGTTAAACGTTAGCGCCTTTTATAAAAGTACGGGTTAAAAAATAGATTAACGACTAAAGTTTTAACGCCCTGCGTCGATAAATAATAAAGTTAACGTTAAAGGAATAACAATGAAACTCCACAATCTTGGTCAAGCACAGCAAATAGCTTTGCAAACGATGTCAGCTAATCGCGCCACGGAGTTTAAAGCCGCCGCTTCTCTTGTCGAACCACAAGATCACCTTTCAACGCTCGAAGACGCAGCAAGTACGCCCCTTTATGATCCATTTAAAGGCCGCAAACTTAATCAAGATTACACCCCCTCTTCTTATATTGGTATGAACCGTTATACAGTCACCTCTAGCACCACCATTAACATAGGTGAACCAATTAAAGAGCCGAGCTATCGCTATGGTGACTTTACAGATCCCGATGATATAAATGCTTTTTTAGATCAAGTAGACCGGCTTGAAGGTGAACATAAATTTATGTTCCAACACCTAAAACCAACACAAGAACTACTTGATTTGGTGAAAAAAATGAGTGATGAAGAGCTTGCTACATTCAGTCAATTTGTTGTTACAACATCTAGCTATCACTTTGGCATGGAGAACAACAACAGCAGTGCACAGTTAATTTCATCTTTAAGCAAACTGTCAGATGATGCCTTGAGCAGTACCCTCGCAACAATGGGGGAATTATTACAACAAGGGAATGATTATAAGAAGCCAGTGTCACCATTAGGTGAAAATGAGCATGGTAATGAAAGAGTCGAAATGATCAGTATGCCTGAAACCATAAACTGGTTTAAATCAAACTATAAGGCTAACAGTGCAAAATATGAATTGGCAAATGATTACACCAATTTATTAATAGAAAAAAACCTCAGCGAAGATCAACTTATGCAGTTAAATGACCACTTATCTGACAGTACACTTACACAAAGCAGTGGTATCATCGACATGATGAGCGTAGTTAAAAACCACCAAGCGGATGATGTGTTGGCAATGCTCAATGACGTTGATAAAGACCAAGAACCTAACTTATTTAGTTACCTTGCACAGCAAACGAATTATCAAGCCAATAAGCAGTATTACCAAATGGATAATGGTAAGTTTGTTGCACAGCAAGATAATGTTAGCTCTGACTCTAATAGACGTGAGCTTTATAATAATATCTTAAACGCCTATAACGACATTGGCATAGGCTGGATAAACGATGCGCTAGAACAATTCACAGGGAGTCCCGCACAGATCCAAAACGAATTATGGCAAACACTACTTGATGATAAAGAAAAAATGCCCGAGCAGTTTACTCGCTCAGATTCAGTTGAGGCATGGGCAATAAATAATATTGATCGGATAGAAGGCGCATTCCACGTAACACAAATGAATAAAATTTATGATTATAATAGCGAGCGACTAGTTCCTGAATTAATCGGTGATCTTACCTTTTACAGCAGTGGCAACATTCGTAGTTCAGTAGATAGTGAAGAGTCACAATCAGCTGAAAATCAACCGTAATCAAAGAACTTGCGATGCTCTGCTCCGGCTAAGTTGGCATTCACCTTATTAGGGTGTTTATACTCACGCCAGTTTGCCACATTACGGCCAACATTTAATTTCGCAAAGTCAGTATCACCTGTGTTTGGTAACCCTAGAAACTGCTTTAGTAATAATAAACTGCCCTGTTTACTTACATCAATCGATAAAAAGTCATCACGATCTTTAAAGTAAGCCAATACTGCCTGCTGATGATTACGATAATGATTTGTTAGGGTCGCTTCACACAAAGGGTGAATATTAGGGAAGGTTTGGTGAAAGCTGCGCTTTAGAACCGGGCTAAAGTGCCCTGTTTTAAGATCAAGATGTGGCGCCATTTTTTCAAGCAGCATCGTGATGGATGGCAACCATGCTTTTAGGTCTCGGTTTAAATAAATAAACTTAGCACCAGGAAATAACCTGTCTAAATGCATATAGTCGCTAAAACATGGTGCGTCAGATATAGCATCAGCCATTTCAAACGCTTTTTTAGTAAACGCGGTATGCGCAACCAACAAGCCCATATCTAACAACGCAACACTAATACTAGTAGTGCCAGTTCGAGGTAGGCCGATAATAAAAATCTTAGACATCTAACGTCACTCATTTTTAAAAGGCCGTTAGTATATACCAAGCGTGCTAGGATTCAGACATTGATACAAACTCTTCATCCATTAAAGTACAATTTTATTTGTCATTACTAAGTAAATGTAATTGCAGGGTTGGAATGAGGTCTATTATTAATTTGGTAACTGCATCGTATGTTTGATTTAATAGTACCCAACCATCGGTTCCCATAATTTCAATTGATATTATAGTTAGTGCATTCATATTTAAAGTATCCCATAAACCTGAAATACGAAAAATCCCAAACTCGGTATCAATACGAGTAATGTTAAATGATTCCAAAATACTCTCTTTTATAAAAGCATTAAAATCAGAAAATGACATTTCCTGAATGTTTTACTTACAAAGCGAGCATAGCTGAGTCATTATTCTAATTCAATTAGTTCATACATCATTGCTAACTGGTGTTCTTAGTCCTCAATTAACCTCCTTAACTATTGCACTTCTCTTGAAAAGCTTCAAATATTAAACACTTTGTTACGCAAAAATACTGTTCAAAATATCTGAGCAATTTATACTGAGGGCATGTTGGTATGATCTGAGGTTTTCACGTGCAGTTTACGCAGGGTATGGAGTATTTTTTTTCGGGCTTTAAATTGATCACTCAAAAAGGCCTCAAACGTTTTGTATTTATTCCTTTATTAATCAATATAGTGCTTTTTGGTAGCTCATTATTCTTTTTATATGGCTGGCTTACCGATGGGTTTACTTATTTAAATGATCTATTACCAACGTGGTTAAGTTGGCTGGAGTGGCTGATGTGGCCTATTGCAGTATTAGTGATTTTATTTAGCTACAGTATGCTGTTTTCGGTGATCACTAATTTCATTGCCGCGCCCTTTAATGGCTTACTCAGTGAAAAAGTAGAGCTGTATTTAACCGGTCAAAAAATTAACGATGATGGCTTAGCGGAGATAGTGAAAGATGTGCCACGAATGCTTGGCCGTGAGTGGACAAAGTTGTGCTATTACCTACCACGCGCCATTGGCTTTTTTATCTTACTATGGATATTACCTGTTATCGGCCAAGTGTTATGGGTGATGTTTACCTGTTGGATGTATGCCGTGCAATACAAAGATTATCCGTTTGATAATCACAAAATTTGCTTTAAAGAAATGAAAGAAGACTTAAAACAAAAACAAACTCTCTCGTATGGATTCGGCTTAGCAGTGTTGTTGCTTACAGCCATTCCTATCGTGAATTTAATTGTTATGCCCGTCGCTGTGTGCGGCGCAACTCGCTTATGGGTTGATCAATACCGCCCTAAGTATCGCGAATAAAACGCTCAGAGGGGACGACAATAAGCCATTATTAAGTCCCCTATTTACGGCACTATTTACACTAAAACTTGCCGTGTATTAGCAATAAAATGGTGCACTTCGCGCTCTGTTTTAATGTCTACAGGCTGCTCTGGCTTGCGATCATTTGGACAAGGCATTCGAGGCGTAGTACCAAACAAGCGGCAAATCAACGGCCGCTCGTCATATACAGTGCAGCCTTTAGGGCCCAGATGTACACAATTAAATTCATTTAGTGCGGCTTCATGCTCGGCATCCGTTTTTACTGGTAATCGAGACATTTCTTCTGATGAAGTTGTTACGGGGCCACAGCAATCATGACAACCTTCAACACATTCAAACTGTGGTATATTAGCGCGCAAGCGCAAAATAACTTCTTGGTTCTTATACATCAATTTTTACCTTTATTTAGCCGGTATTCATGCCACACTAAAATTAATTAGCTATATAGGCTTTGCGGCACTTTCGTCACGTTCAAATGCACAGTGACTTCTTCCCTATCATGATATAAATGCTTAGCTTGTAGCTCATAGCTTATGCCGTATTTATTAAGCTCTTCTTTGATCATGGTTAAGCATTCATACACACTATCAAAACGCTTTTTCATAGGGAGTTTCAAGTTAAATATGAGCTCTTTGGCGTAGGCATTGACTGCCCAATCAATCATAAGACTGGTTACTTTGGTTGGTTTTTCTACCATATCGCATACTAACCAAGTAATATTTCTTTTCTCAGGGCGGTATTTAAAACCATCAACACGAAAGTGCTTAACTTGACCTGTTTGCATTAAATCATCATTCATTGGGCCGTTATCAATGGCGCTAACAAACATCCCGCGACGCACTAGTTGATACGTCCAACCACCTGGGCAAGCACCTAAGTCAACACTGCGCATACCGGCTTGAACTCGCGCTTCAACTTCGTTAGGTGGGATAAACACATTAAATGCTTCATCGAGCTTTAACGTAGAACGACTTGGCCCATCACTTGGCATTCTTAGTCGTAATATTCCCATAAAAAATGGGGAATTATTATAACTATATGAATGCCCAACATAAGCGGTGTTATTAGTTAAAAACATAATGTGCATAACGGGACGATTAGCTTTAGGTTCGCGTAACACGGTGTTTTGTTTCTCTAAAGCCTTTTTAAGTGGGGTAGAGATTTTTTTGCAGAAAGTTAACAGCTCTTTGCCTTCATTGGTATCGGGTGTTTCTACCCGTAGCTCTGAACAAAGTGGAAAATCGACCGCTGCTGTTACTATTTCGCCAACACGGTCTTCGACAGGCATGTTTTCAAGTAAAGTGCCGGCAAACCACTGACGGGCAAATACCATATTTTTGAAATCAACCTTTTTGATGATTTCATCACTATGCTGCGCTTCAAAACATTCGTAAATAACATAGCCGGTATTTGGCTTTGCTTTTACATACCCAGCAAAACCTTGCTCTGCGGCATGAAATGTTATTTCTGCAGCGGCATCATTTTCAAAACCACTGCGGCAGTAAATCACTACACTTGACATAAAAACCCTTTAATTGCTCTTTTGAGCGATATTCTCAATTAAAATTTAAACCGTGCTACTTGCACTAATAAAATAGTCCAACCAATAATAAAACATAAACCACCAACGGGTGTGATGGGGCCAAGCCACTTATAACCGGTGATTGCTAATAAATATAAACTGCCACTAAACAACAAAATACCAGCAATAATAAACCAACCAGCCGATGTAAGGTTTATTCCCCATTTTATTAAAATGGCAATCGCAATTAACGCAAGGCCATGCACCATCTGATACTCTGCCGCAGTTTTAAATACGCCAATAGCATATTCAGAAACACGGCTTTTTAAACCATGAGCCGCAAAGGCGCCCAACACCACTGATAGCATGCAAAATAAACTGCCAGCCATTAAAAATAGTTTAATCATAGTTTTTTTCCTGCGAAATTGCCTTTAGATGTGATGCTTGATAAACCCTGCGGCGTGCTCAGCTGCGCTTTGGATATTTTCAAGCTCCGTAAAGCCACTACGTTTACGCGGTTTTAAAGAATGATCGCCATCGACTAACCAAACAAACTCAGGGCGCTTATCAAGGTGCAATTGGGTTAATTCATCACGGGTGCCAAACGTATCCCGCTCTCCTTGAAGCACCATAAATGGGCATGCTATTTTACCAAAATGATCAATGCGTAATTTATCAGCCTTGCCTGGTGGATGAAATGGATAGCCAAATGCCAATACGCCTGAAATTGTTGGCATTGTTACTCGCTCTTCACTGACAAGCATTGATGCCATCCGCCCGCCCATTGACTTGCCACCAATAAATAACGGTAAGTTTGGCTGTACAAAAGTTAATACCTGTTCAAAATAATCCAGCAATTTTGGCGCCCGATCGGGAGGCCTGCGCTTATTGGTTTGCTTGGCAGTTTGCATATATTCAAAATCAAACAAACCTACATCAATCTCATGCGCAGCTATTAATTGCGCCATCTGCTGCATAAACTCAGAATCACTACCAGCACCTGCGCCATGGGCAAAAATAAACTGAGCTTTGGCTGGTGTGTTACTTTTTATCCATTCAATCATATTAATACTCTTGTTCTTGCTCAACGAGGCTTAGCATCCACTGCTTAAACGACACTATTTTACCTAATTCAGATTGCGTTTCACGGCTCACTAAATAATAAGCATTTTTACTTTCTAAACTGTGGTTAAACGGAATGACTAAACGTCCTGCATCAATATCTGGTTTAGCAAGCACACTGTTACCAATAGCAACTCCTTGACCATGCACAGCTGCTTGCAGCACCATTGATGAGTGGCTAAATATTGGCCCTTGGTTTACTTGCACATTACGTACACCGGCGGTTTTCATCCACGTTTTCCAGTTTTTCCGGGTGGTATCGTGTAATAAAGTATGGTTTGCCAAATCACTTGGCTGATCCAGCGGCTTTGGCCCTGTTAATAGCATAGGGCTACACAAAGGCACTAAGTATTCGGTATGCAGTTTATGCGTTTGCACGCCACTCCAATGACCACGGCCATAATAAATAGCCACATCAACATCATCGGTGAGTGAGTTTTCGTCTTGATCTTGGGCTTTTATTCGTACATCTATCTCAGGGTGCAGTTCGTTAAATAAGCTCAAGCGTGGCACTAACCATTGAATAGCAAAGCTGGGCGTTAAACTCACGGTTAATGAGCCTTTTGCACCACGGGCTAATAGCTTTTCGGTAGCGTCAATTAGCTGAGTAAATATTTCTTTAATATCTAAAAAGTAACCTTGACCTTCTTCGGTGAGCAATAAAGAACGGTTTTTACGCAAAAATAGTTTTAACCCAAGATGCTCTTCTAAGGTTTTTATTTGATGGCTAACCGCCGCCTGCGTGACGTATAACTCTTCAGCCGCTTTAGTAAAACTCAAATGGCGAGCAGCAGCTTCAAATGCTTTTAATGCGTTTAGTGGCGGAACACGTCGAGACATAGTGATCAAACTTAGAATTAGTTTTTCTTATGGGTTGATTATATACGCCAACTAGCAAGGTGTATATTCAAGACATAAAAAAAGCGACCTAAGTCGCTTTTAAGTATTCTTTAATATTATAAATCACTGGCACTGGTATCCAATGGGCCAAAGCTTTTAACTAAATCATCCACGGCTTTCATTTGACTTAAATAGCCTTCCAACTTACTTAATGCAAGCGCACATGGGCCGTCACATTTAGCTTCATTAGGATTAGGATGCGCTTCAATAAATAAACCCGCTAACCCTAATGCCATGCCGCTGCGAGCAAGCTCTGCGGCTTGTGCACGACGACCATCAGCAGAATCACTGCGCCCACCTGGACGTTGTAAAGCATGCGTTGCATCAAAAATGACCGGAGCCATTGGTTTCATGTCATCCATACCCAGCATATCAACCACTAAGTTGTTATAACCAAAGCTTGAACCACGTTCACACAAGGCAATGTTATTGTTGCCTGCTTCATTAAATTTAGTAATGATGTGGCGCATTTCATGGGGGGCTAAAAACTGTGGTTTTTTAGCGTTAATAATTGCGCCCGTTTTCGCCATTGCGACCACTAAATCTGTTTGGCGCGCCAAAAATGCTGGTAATTGGATCACATCAACCACTTCTGCCACAGGCGCTGCTTGATGCGGCTCATGGACGTCAGTGATCAAAGGAACATTAAAGGTATTTTTAATTTCTTCAAAAATCCTTAACCCTTCTTCCATACCAGGACCACGGTATGAATTAATTGAAGAACGGTTTGCTTTATCAAATGACGCTTTAAACACATAAGGAATATTAAGCTTAGTGGTCACTTCAACATAATGCTCAGCAATACGCATTGCTAAATCGCGCGATTCTAAAACATTCATGCCACCGAACAATACAAACGGTTTTTCGTTTGCTAATTCAATATCATTAATCTTAATCAGTTGGTTATTCATTTTTCATTCCTTAAGGTGCAACTGCTTGCATCATTAATCCACAAATATAGGCCATGTAAGTGCCCACGCCATAACCGAGTACGGCTAGTAACACACCAATCGGTGCAAGCGACGGGTGAAATGCTGACGCCACCACAGGTGCCGATGCAGCGCCGCCCACATTCGCTTGTGAGCCGACGGCCATATAAAATAGTGGCGCTTTAATTATTTTTGCCACAATTAACATTAAACTGGCGTGAGTAAGCATCCAAATTAAGCCAATGACGAAATACATAGGCGATTCAAATATAGCCTTAATATTCATATGAAGGCCAATTGACGCTACTAAAATATATAAAAAGCTGGAGGCTACTTTAGATGCGCCAAAGGCTTCAATATGACGTACTTTAGTAAACGACAATGCAATACCTATGGTCGTCGAAATAACAATTAACCAAAAGAACTTACTGTTTAAGCTATATTCTTGTGCCCACGGAAAGTTAGCGCCAAAGTAAGGTCCTAAAAAGTCTGCACAAAAATGCGCCAGACCGGTAATACCAAATGCAATTGCAATGATCAGCATATAATCATTGAGTGTTGGCAGACGTGCGTGCTCGGCTTGGTATTTTTCAACGCGATTTTTTAACTCTTCAATCGCGCTAGTATCCGCGCCTGTTTTCGCATCAATGGCTTTATGGTTGGCAGCCATTAACAGTAATACTGCCATCCATAAATTAGCGACAATCACGTCTACCGTAACCATTGCTGAGAATATATCTCCGCCAACTTCAAACATTTCTTTCATCGATGCTTGGTTTGCACCACCACCAATCCAGCTTCCAGCAATCGTGGTCATGCCACGCCATACTGCATCGGGGCCATGACCACCGACGGCTTCTGGATACACTGCGCTCATGATCAAAATGGCCAACGGGCCGCCGATCACAATACCTACAGTACCGGTTAAAAACATAATTAATGCTTTCGGGCCAAGATTAATAATGGCACGTAAATCAATACTAATGGTCAGTAAAATTAAGCACGCCGGAAGCAAGTAACGTGATGCTACAAAGTACACATTAGATGAATGACCATCAACAATGCCAAACGTATTCAATAGTGAAGGTAAAAAATAGCACAGTAATAATGCTGGGACATATTTGTAAAACTTTTTAAGCGCGCTATTTGAGCTGTTCGATGTTTTAAAAATAAAGCCTAATATTACTGCTAATAAACCAAAGACAACCGCATCATTAGTGATCAGGGCAGTATGGGCGTCAGCCATGTAAATTCCTTAAAAGTTAATGGTGAGTTTTGTGATTATCTTCAAGTTCTTCAAGTTGATGCTGAATAATGTCAATCGCAGGATCATCTGGGCACTCATCGATAAAAAATTGTAAATCGTCACGTGCCATTTTCGGACAATCTAGCTGGTTAAGTAAATAGCCTCTGTCGCGTCTTTCATACGGATCATCGCCTATTAGCTCCATCAACATCTCAACACAGCTTAAAGCATGGCCAAATTTATTACTGCTAATAAAGGCCCACTTTTGTTGTGCAAGATAAAGCTTATACACTTCTTCGTCAAAAATGAGCTCAAGCGGCTCTTGCTCATCACCATTTTCTTCACTGGCGTTTTCAGGAATAATATACCAGCTTTGTTGGCCAGAACTTGGCTCCAACAAATAACCTTCTTCGTCACTAATAGCAACATGGACATTTATTTCACTATTATTAATCGTTACATTTGCATCAAAGCCAGCATGGTTCAGCAAATGGCATAATAAAATACCCAGTGTTGTTTCAGAACCACTGCGCATACTCAGCATGTAGCTGAAACTATTGAGGGTATATTCGGGAACTTTTAAACTGGATACACTAAATAACCACTGCGTAAAAAACATATCAACTAACGCATCAAAGCGGTCGTGAATATCAGGGTACTGTTGGCATAGTTCAGTGACTTGATTTTCAAAGTCGCTCAGTGTGGCAAAGCTATCACTTAAATCGACTTGAGGATCCCACTTCGCTTCAGCGCTTATACAACGATACAACGCTTGGGGAACGAATGTGTCAAAAGCCTCATCTTGATAGGGTTCATTTTGATCTTCAAACCAAGGGGTGGTCATTAATACGGCAACATCTTTAATAGGAAATGAATGGCTAGTTTACCTATTTTTTTACACAGATACCAATGTAGCGCGTTAGATTAACGTTCAAAGACTGTTTAGTGCAGCCTTTGAACATATTTAGTTACAAAATAAACGCTGTTTTGGCAACCGCCAGCTTACCAATGAAGGCAATGACCACAGTCGTAACAACTAAAAACACAATTTTCATACTGGTTTTTTGCTGTCTACTGGCAATAATACCCAACGCAATATACGTCACTACAAGAATAATCTTTTCAAGCAGCCACATTTGTTCTAGCGGATTAATTTTTGCAATAGCCATCAGCGCGAAGGCTGAAATAAGTAAAAACGTATCGGTTGCGTGACTACCAATAAGTACAAATTTATTTTTAGCGATTGCACCACTGCCGAGGCGAGAAAATGAACGTACATAAAATAAAACAATGCTTAAAACGGCAATTGCCATGTGTGTGTGTTTGACTGCTAAATAATCCATATGCCCCTAACTACTCATTAATGTAAAAAGAAATTGTACCAATGTTATTATTAAACATGCCCACTCTAACGCATTAAATAACTCAACGATTCAATGCATTGGGTATTATTTTTTAATCTGGAAAACGCGTTAAAATTTCTTCGAGCTCTACTAGGTTATCGTTAAATGCATCGACCAGTTTAGGCTCAAAGTGTTTGCCTTTTTGCTGATTGATTTCATTAACAACATCATCAAGCGTCCAGGCTTCTTTGTAACAACGCTTATGGCGCAGCGCATCATACACATCTGCCAGCGCCACTATACGGCCAAAAATATGAATGTCATCTTCTTTTATCCCTTGTGGATAACCTGAACCATCCCACTTTTCATGGTGATCACGAGCAATCTGAGCACCCGCATTCACTATTTTTCGTCGTGAATCTTTTAAAATAAGGTAACCTTTTTGAGTATGTGTTTTCATAACATCCCACTCTTCAGAACTCAATTTACCTGGTTTATTTAAAATCGCGTCAGGGATACCGACTTTTCCAACATCATGCAGCGGCGATGCTAAACGAATTAAATCAGCCTCACGGCTCGATAAACCATACGCCAATGCCAAGGTATGACATATATGTGAGACCCGCTTAACATGATTACCTGTTTCAGTTGAACGCTGCTCCAGAGCTTCACTTAAACGAAGCACTAACTCTTGCTGAGTTGCTTCGACCTCTGATTGTAATTGCACATTTTCATACGCCAACTGTACATTTTGTGAAAATATCTCAATTAAATGACGCTGTGTTTCTGTTAGGTATTTAGGAATTCCAGAGATAAAAAGCATTGAATTATGATTATGTTCACTGCAACAGTATGCAAACAGGTAATTATCTTTATAAACAATGGTTTTATCTTTAAGTGCTTGCTTGCATGCTAGTAGCTGCTCGGTATTCAATACTTCTTCTATTGCTTTGCCTTCACTGCGCTCAAAATCGCCTCGCCCAGAAAACACCACCAATTTATGTTGATTATCTTGTGGGTTCCCTGCCACTAAGCTCGTGGCGTACATTGCCTGTTCAACGGTGCCAAGCAACGACGTTAACTGTTGCATCACCCCTTCAATAAAGTGATCAAGAGAGTGCGCTGAGAAAATGTCACGGGAGGCTTTAATTATTTTTTCAAGCCCTTGACGAGATTGCTCAATCGATAAAATATCGCGATAAGAACGAAGGCTCGACATTACTACTGTAAATAATTTTTGCGCTGTCAGTTCAGTTTTTGATTTGTAATCATTAATATCATAATTAACGATAACTTGGCGCTCTGGCGCTTGGCCTGGTTGACCTGTACGAAGGATAATACGGATATGATTATTTTTAGCGACTTCACGAATATATTGCGCGACTTTTAAACCTGCATCGTCGGTTTCCATCACCACATCAAGCAGTACAATTGCAGCATCGGGGTTGTTATCTATTTTTACTTTTGCCTCAGCCCCTGAGTACGCACTAATAAATTCTAAACGTTTGTCTTGAAACTCAAAATCACTTAATGCCAGTTTTGTGACTGCATGAACCTCAGGCTCATCATCAACAATGATGACTTTCCATGTCCCCTTAACTACTTCACTTTCAACTTCTTGTGGTTCATCCGAAAACAAAAAATCATCCATCATACTGAATCCTCAAAGGCGTTTATTTTGCTCTCGCACTGTAAATTATTATCGTTATCCAGGCCACTGTGCGAGCGTTACACGATCATTATTTGCTAAATCTTTAACTGTAAGTATATTTGTATACGCCATTTGTGCAAAAAAACTATGCACTTTAGTGCGTTGTTGATACCCATGCTCAATGAGAAGGTAACCATTTGACGTTAAAAAGTCACGCGCCTGAGTAATAATATACTTTATATCGGCCATACCGTCATCATCGGCTACTAATGCCGATAACGGCTCAAAGCGCACATCGCCTTGGCTTAAATGAATATCATCGTATTCAATATACGGCGGATTACTGACAATTAGATCAAACTGTTGCGCATCTACTTGGCTAAACCAATCACTTTGCACAAAGCCCACATTAATAAAACCTAAACGCTGCTTATTTGTATTCGCAAGCGTAATAGCATCAGCAACCCTATCAACCCCTGTAATTTGCCAAAGTGGCATTTCGCTGGCAAGTGCAAGCGCAATAGCACCAGTCCCAGTACCTAAATCAAGCACTTTGGCTGCCATAGGTAAAGATAAACTGAGGGCATATTCAACCAGTATTTCTGTATCAGGACGTGGTATTAAAGTGCTTGAATTAACTTGTAAAGGTAAGCTCCAAAACTCTCTTAAACCAGTAATATGAGCAACTGGTTCGCCATTTAAACGGCGCTGGCAGTGTTCATCAAATTGCTGCAGTTGCGCTGCGCTAAGCAGCTTTTCAGGCCAACTAAATAAATAACTATGCGGTTTTTGTAGCACATCAAGTAACAAAACTTGCGCGTCTAATTTGGCACTGTCGCTGCTACTTTGCAATAGCAAAGTAGCCCGTTTAATTGCCGATTCAACCGTGTCTGTCACAATTATTCATCACCCATTGCAGCGAGTAAGTCAGCCTGATGTTCTTGCATTAGCGGCTCAATCACACAAGCTAAGTCACCAGCAACCACCTCATTTAAACGGTATAAAGTGAGATTGATACGGTGATCTGTAATACGCCCTTGCGGGTAGTTATAAGTACGAATACGTTCCGAACGGTCACCGCTACCGACTAAATTACGACGCTCAGATGCTTCGGCAGCATGGCGTTTTTCATCTTCCGCTTGCTGTAAACGTGCAGCAAGCACTGACATAGCTTTCGCGCGATTTTTATGCTGTGAACGTTCATCTTGACACTCAACCACGACACCCGTTGGCAAGTGAGTAATACGAATTGCCGAGTCAGTTTTATTAACGTGCTGACCACCGGCACCTGAGGCACGGAACGTATCAACTTTAATATCAGCGGTATTAATTTGAATCGCTTCAGCTTCTGGCACTTCAGCCATTACCGCAACAGTACACGCAGAGGTATGTACTCGTCCTTGCGATTCAGTTTCTGGCACACGTTGTACCCGGTGAGCACCAGATTCAAACTTCAATTGCCCGTACACGCCTTCACCGCTAATGTTAGCAATGACTTCTTTGTAACCACCGTGTTCACCTTCATTGGTGCTCACAATCTCTACTTTCCATTTGTTAGTTTCAGCATAACGGGTATACATACGGAATAAATCACCAGCAAAAATGGCCGCTTCATCGCCCCCCGTGCCGGCGCGTACTTCTAAAAACACATTATTATTGTCGCGCGGATCTTTTGGTAGCATCAACACTTGTATTTGATCTTCGATAGCAAGGATTTGCGCTTTGGCTTCTTTGTATTCTTCTTGCGCCATCTCACGCATATCAGGATCCGAATCCTTTAGCATTTCTTCTGCTGTAGCAACATCATCTTGTGTTTGCTGATAGCCTAAAAATGCTTTAACAATTTCTTCCAACTCAGAATATTCTTTTGAAAGCGCACGAAAACGATTTTGGTCGCTAATAACTGACGGATCACTTAGCAGCGCTTGCACTTCTTCATAACGCTCTACTAAGGTTTCTAACTTACGATAAACAGACTCTTTCATGTAACTGCTATTCCTGATCAATACCTAACATTTTCTTTAATTGGCTTAACTGAGCAACTTCACCTTTTTTAGCCGCATCTTGAATTGCACGGGTAGGCGCGTGCATTAAACGGTTGGTTAACTTGTTGGCCAGCTCTAAAATAATCTTTTCTGCATCTTTACCGGTGTTTAATTGGCTGACTGCCTTATCAACCAGCTCAGACTTAATATCGTGTACATCTTGGCGATAAGAGCGGATCAGATCGACAGAATCGAGTGAACGCATCCACATCACAAATTCCGCACAGCGCTGGGTAATAATCACTTGCGCTTCATCGGCGGCTTGTTCTCTTGAAGCGATATTTTCGCTTACTATTGCCTGTAAGTCATCAACCGAATACAAATAGGCCGCATCTAATTCACCAACTTGGCTTTCAATATCGCGCGGTACTGCAATATCAATAAATAACATTGGCTTATTACGTCGTTGTTTTAGCGCTTGTTCAACTACCCCTTTACCAATAATTGGCAAAGTACTTGCTGTCGAACTGATCACAATATCCGCCTGATGTAAGCGTTCAGGTAACTGCGCTAACGCAATAACGTCGGCATTAACATCTTCGGCCAGTAGGCGCGCACGCTCTATGGTGCGGTTCGCCACGGTGATCTGTTGTGGTTCATTTTGATATAAATGTTTCGCTACCAGCTCAATTGTTTCCCCAGCACCAATTAATAGCACTTTGGTTTTATCTAACTTGCCATATATATGTTTAGCTAAATTAACCGCAGCATAAGCAACAGACACCGCACTGGCGCCTATATCGGTTTCCGTTCTTACTTGTTTTGCTACCGAAAAGGTTTTTTGAAATAACCGGTCAAATACTACACTCACCGAATTGTGATTTTTGGCGCTATTATAAGCTTGCTTTATTTGACCAAGAATTTGCGGTTCACCTAGCACCAAAGAATCTAGGCCACATGACACTCGCATTAAATGATTGATAGCATCATTATCTTGATGACAATATACATTACTGCTCAGTTCGTATTCATCCAAACCGTGGAAACTAGCTAACCATTGCAACAGTATTTGGGAATTTTGCTGAGCGAGGCTACAATAGATTTCTGTTCGATTACATGTTGACACAATAACCGCTTCATTAAACTGATCGTGATCGCTCAGTTGCTGTAATGCTGCCGACAATTGTTCAGGCGAAAAGGCAACCTTTTCACGTAATTCTACAGATGCGGTTTTATGATTAATACCAAGTGCTACTATGGTCATATGTGCCAAATATTGCTAAGCCGTGCTCGAAAGACGATAATTTTACCAAAAATCAGCGGAATATGGAAAGTAAGGAACGACATTTGATTAGACTATATTTGATTTTACTCACATTTTTTTTATTTTTAAGTGGTTGCGCGCAACAAATTCGGCCACAAACTGCCCTATATGATGACTGGAAGTCGCAATTATCCCAACAAAGTAATTGGCAAGTAGAAGGCAAACTTGCTTTTATTAGCTCAGATGAACGCCAATCAGTAAACTTAAATTGGCAACAACAAGAACAGTTAAATCAACTTATTTTAACGAGTTTTATCGGTACTCGGGTTTTGGCATTAACACAAAATAGCCACGGTGCTGAACTTGAATACGATGATCACATTTACCATGACATTAATGCATCGCGCCTGCTTGCTAGGCTGACTGGTTTTAATATACCAATGGACAGCGCCGATCATTGGTTAAAAGGCACAGTTAACGATCCAAGTTTGCAAGTTGATGAACTAGGCCGAGCTAAAAATGTAACGTGGCACTCAACCGATGGCGATCAATGGCAAATAAGCTACGCTGATTACCAACAATATGCCGGATTTTGGTTACCTACTAGGCTCACGTTAAAACACCACGATATTAAAATAAAAATTCAACTTTATGAATGGCACTTTGACTAACATGACTATGCACACTATGACTTCATTTTCGTTATTGGCTCCTGCCAAGCTCAATTTATTTTTACACATTAATGGCCGTCGTGAAGATGGCTATCATGAACTGGAAACCTTATTTACTTTTTTAAATTATGGCGATCAACTCACATTTACTTTATCTGAAACAACTGAAATTGAAGTCACTGGTGATACCTCTAATATTCCACTTAAAGATAATTTGATCTATAAAGCGGCCGTTTTATTACAAAAACACACAAATTCACTTTTTGGCGCAAAAATTAATTTAACTAAAATATTACCCATGGGAGGCGGCGTTGGTGGTGGTTCTTCAGATGCGGCAAGTACACTTTTAGCACTGAATAAATTATGGCACTGTCAATTATCCTTGCAAGAATTAGCAGCGCTTGGCGTGCAGTTAGGCGCAGATGTGCCGGTGTTCATTAACGGCAAAAGCGCCCTAGCTCAAGGGATTGGCGAGAAGTTAGTAAATGTAGAGCTGCCGTCAAAATGGTATTGTGTAGTGCATCCAAGTGAACATGTGAGCACCGCGAAAATTTTCACTCACCCAGATTTAAAACGTAATACACCGAAGCTAAAAGGCCCCTGGCAGCAACAAACATTAGCCAACGATTGCGAGCCTTTAGTTAAAAAGCTCTGCCCTGAGGTTGAAAAGACCCTCCAGTGGTTGCTAAAATACGCTCCGTCAAAGATGACTGGCACAGGTTCATGCTGTTTTGTTGAATTTGCCACGCAAAAAGAAGCGCAACATGTTCTTGAAAATCTCCCCCATAACTGGGACGGTTTTATTGCCAGCAGCGTTAATATCTCTCCTGCTCATACGCAGTTGAACGCTATACATTGAAGTAATGAAGTAACGTACAAGTAAATAAAGTTTAAGTTAATAAGCTATACTTTTCTTATCGCTTATTAGTCCAAAAATTCAGTGCCTGAGGAACCCTACCGTGCCTGACATGAAGCTCTTCGCTGGTAACGCAACACCTGAGTTAGCTCAAAAAGTTGCAAAACGTTTATATATTGAAGTTGGCGATGCTGTTGTTGGCCGTTTTAGCGACGGTGAGATCAGTGTTCAAATTAATGAAAATGTTCGTGGCTCGGATGTTTTTATTGTGCAATCAACCTGTGCCCCTACTAACGATAACTTGATGGAGCTTATTGTAATGGTTGATGCCTTACGTCGTGCATCTGCAGGTCGTATAACAGCCGTCATTCCTTATTTTGGTTATGCACGTCAAGATCGCCGCGTGCGCTCTGCTCGCGTACCAATCACAGCAAAAGTTGTTGCCGATTTCTTATCAAGTGTAGGTGTTGACCGAGTTCTAACGGTTGATTTACACGCTGAGCAAATCCAAGGCTTCTTTGATGTACCAGTTGATAATGTGTTCGGTAGCCCAGTGCTACTTGAAGATATGAAAGAGCGTCAATTTGATGATGTTGTTGTTGTATCACCTGATATCGGCGGTGTAGTTCGTGCCCGTGCTATTGCTAAGTTATTAAACGATACCGATCTTGCCATTATTGATAAGCGTCGCCCACAAGCGAATGTTTCTCAAGTAATGCACATTATTGGTGACGTTGAAGGCCGTGACTGTATCATTGTTGATGATATGATTGATACTGGCGGTACTTTATGTAAAGCAGCTGAAGCACTAAAAGAACACGGTGCTAAGCGAGTCTTTGCTTACGCTACTCACCCTGTACTTTCTGGCCAAGCAGTAGAAAATATTCGTAACTCAGTAATTGATGAAGTGATTGTAACAGACTCAATTCCACTGTCTGCTGAATTAAAAGCAATTGATAAAATTAAAGTGTTAACACTTGCAGATATGCTAGCTGAAACAATTCGCCGTATCAGCAATGAAGAATCTATTTCTGCGATGTTCGAACACTAAACGTTGTTTAGTTAAAACATTCAAATGTAATAAAGCGCCTCAATGGCGCTTTTTTTATGCGTCGTGTTTCTTTTAATCAGTGGTGGTGGTATGATAGCGCGCCTTTTGGCTAGGGACCTTGGTCGCAAAGGCCCTACACTATTTATTTATTGGAGACATCATGTCTAACGAAACTTATACATTTAATGCAGAATTACGCACAGCTACAGGTACAGGTGCGAGCCGCCGCCTACGTCGTGAAGATAAAATCCCTGCGATCCTTTACGGTGCTGACAAAGAAGCTGCATCTCTTACTTTTGAACACAAAGATATGATCAAAGCACAAGAAAGTGAAGGTTTCTACACTCACATTCTTACTCTTGATATCGCTGGTGAAAAAGTTGAAGCTATCCTTAAAGATATCCAACGTCACCCGTTCAAGCCTAAAATCACTCACCTTGATTTTCAACGTGTAGATGCTGCTCATAAACTTCACACTAAAGTGCCAGTTCACTTCATCGGTGAAGACGTAGTAACTAAAGCCGGTAACACTGTTGTTCACCAATTAACAGAAATCGAAATCACGTGTCTTCCTAAGTCACTTCCTGAGTTTGTTGAAGTTGACGTAGCTGGCTTAGTTGCTGGTGACTCAATCCACATCTCTGACGTTAAACTTCCAGCAGGTGTTTCATCTGTTGATTTAGCGAAAGGTGCTGATCACGACCAGTCTATCGTAACTATCAAAGCTAACAAAGCTGCGCCAGTTGAAGACGAAGCAGCAGAATAACTTTTAAGGTTTGCACCTTGAATTCTATTCAAATGCTTGTGGGCTTGGCTAATCCAGGCCCCGAATACGCAAACACACGCCATAATGCAGGTGCTTGGTTTATCGAGCAACTCGCTGCACGTTACAACTGTACACTAAAACACGAGCCTAAGTATCACGGCCTTACCGGCAAAGTGATCATCCAAGGTCAAGAATTCAAATTACTGATCCCCGCAACTTATATGAATTTAAGTGGTAAAGCGGTCGGTAGTTTAGCCAACTTTTTCAAAATCCCTGTTGAAAGCATTTTAGTTGCCCATGACGAAATGGATTTAGAACCCGGTGTTGCCAAGTTAAAGAAAGGTGGCGGACACGGTGGCCATAATGGTTTAAAAGACATTATCGCAAAAATGGCAAACCAAAAAGATTTCATGCGCTTACGCGTTGGAATAGGCCATCCAGGGCATCGTGAAATGGTCACCGGATGGGTGCTTGGTAAAGCAGCCAAAGAAGATCAAGAGAAAATGGATGCCGCAGTAGATGAAGCAGTTCGTTGTATGGAAATACTTGCAAAAGACGGTGTGTTAAAAGCACAAAACAGACTACATTCGTTTAAGCCATAATCGGTTCAACGGATCTAAACAAGGTATCTTAACTATGGGTTTCAAATGTGGCATCGTCGGTTTGCCTAATGTTGGTAAATCAACACTTTTCAATGCATTAACCAAAGCGGGTATCGAAGCCGCTAACTTTCCTTTTTGTACCATTGAACCAAATACGGGCGTGGTACCGGTGCCAGATCCTCGTCTAGACGAGCTTGCAAAAATTGTTAATCCACAACGCATCCTTACCACTAGTATGGAATTTGTGGATATTGCAGGTCTTGTAAAAGGCGCATCAAAAGGTGAAGGCTTGGGTAACCAATTTTTAGCTAACATCCGTGAAACAGATGCAATTGGTCACGTAGTTCGCTGTTTTGAAGATGAAAACGTAATTCACGTAGCGGGCACAATTGATCCAGCTGATGATATTGACGTGATCAACACTGAATTAGTACTTGCGGATATGGATAGCGCTGATAAAGCTATTTTCCGTAATGCAAAAAAAGCCAAAGGTGGTGATAAAGACGCTAAAGAACAAAATGCTGTTCTCGAAAAAGTAAAAGCACACCTTGATGAAGGCTTAACTTTACGCTCTTTAGCACTGACAAAAGAAGAAAAAGCAGCAATAGCTTCTATCAACTTCTTAACCATCAAACCAACAATGTATATTGCGAACGTTGCCGAAGATGGATTTGAGAATAACCCACATCTTGACCGTGTGCGCGCAATTGCCGCCGCTGAAGATGCGGTTGTTGTGCCAGTATGCGCAGCGATAGAGTCTGAACTCTCAGAACTGGATGACGAAGATAAACTTGAGTTTATGGCCGATCTTGGTCTTGAAGAGCCTGGTTTGAATCTTGTGATCCGCGGTGGCTATGAGTTACTACATTTACAAACCTACTTTACCGCAGGCGTAAAAGAAGTACGTGCATGGACCATTCCTGTTGGTGCGACGGCACCACAAGCCGCAGGTAAAATCCATACCGACTTTGAGCGTGGCTTTATTCGTGCACAAACTATCGCTTTTGATGACTTCATTGCATTTAAAGGTGAAAGTGGCGCAAAAGAAGCAGGTAAGATGCGCCAAGAAGGCAAAGAATACATAGTTAAAGATGGTGATGTAATGAACTTCTTGTTCAATGTTTAACATCCCCGTTCTTTAAATTACCACACTTAGTGGTTTTAAAGGCTCGTTTTTACGAGCCTTTTTTATTTTTGCACTATCGTTAAATATCAGCTGCTGTGAATAAGTCACAATAAAGCTGTTAAAAAAGCACCATATTTATTAAAATTTAGCCTGTTAGCCTATTTTTCCCGCAAACAAACTGAGATCCGTGTTTTTTTGCAAAAAAGGTGTTGACGGATTTGGGTCATATCAGCATAATACGCCCCGCACTCAGCGATGAAGTGCTAACAAAAAAGATGGCTAAGTAGCTCAGCTGGTTAGAGCACATCACTCATAATGATGGGGTCACAGGTTCAAATCCCGTCTTAGCCACCATTTATTTTTGTTGCTCAATGAAGAGTTTAAAATAACTACCTAGTGTTTAATTACACAAAGTATGTAGGAGTGATGAAATTGACAGTGGTCTTGAATTAGACGCTGGATCTAGGTTTCAAAGCATTAATACCTGTATGCTCGATGCGGGAGTGGCGGAATTGGTAGACGCGCTGGATTTAGGTTCCAGTAACTTAGGTTGTGAGAGTTCAAGTCTCTCCTTCCGCACCATGTTCTCGATGAGAACTGAAATTATCACTTGTTTATTGTTGGGATATCGCCAAGCGGTAAGGCACCAGGTTTTGATCCTGGCATTCCCAGGTTCAAATCCTGGTATCCCAGCCAACAATGGCTAAGTAGCTCAGCTGGTTAGAGCACATCACTCATAATGATGGGGTCACAGGTTCAAATCCCGTCTTAGCCACCATTTCTTTTGAAATGGCTCTGTAGGAGTTTAAACTACACTCAATGAAGAGTTTAAAATAACTACCTAGTGTTTAATTACACAAAGTATGCGGGAGTGGCGGAATTGGTAGACGCGCTGGATTTAGGTTCCAGTAACTTCGGTTGTGAGAGTTCAAGTCTCTCCTTCCGCACCATGTTCTTGATAAGAATTAAAACTATCAACTGTTTCTTTGTTGGGATATCGCCAAGCGGTAAGGCACCAGGTTTTGATCCTGGCATTCCCAGGTTCAAATCCTGGTATCCCAGCCAACTTCTTCTACCAAAGAATGTTGTTAAAGAATAACTCTAGCTACGAGTATAAACAGCAAAAACGTATATAATTATACGGACTATGCGGGAGTGGCGGAATTGGTAGACGCGCTGGATTTAGGTTCCAGTATCTTAGGATGTGAGAGTTCAAGTCTCTCCTTCCGCACCATGTTCTTGATAAGAATTAAAACTATCAACTGTTTCTTTGTTGGGATATCGCCAAGCGGTAAGGCACCAGGTTTTGATCCTGGCATTCCCAGGTTCAAATCCTGGTATCCCAGCCAACTTCTTATACTAAAGAATGTTGTTAAAGAATAACTCTAGCTACGAGTATAAACAGCAAAAACGTATATAATTATACAGACTATGCGGGAGTGGCGGAATTGACAGTTGTCTTGAATTAGACGCTGGATTTAGGTTCCAATACATTAATACTGTGTATGCTCGATGCGGGAGTGGCGGAATTGGTAGACGCGCTGGATTTAGGTTCCAGTATCTTAGGATGTGAGAGTTCAAGTCTCTCCTTCCGCACCATGTTCTTACCTAGAACTAAAACTAATAAAATTTAAAGTTGGGATATCGCCAAGCGGTAAGGCACCAGGTTTTGATCCTGGCATTCCCAGGTTCAAATCCTGGTATCCCAGCCAATTTTATCTAACACCTACATTAAATTTTCCTTTATAAATTCATCTAGTGGTACTGCCCGACTATATAAAAAGCCTTGTACATAATCACAGTTTAATTTAATTAATGCTTGTTCAATGTCTTTTTCTTCAATGCCTTCAGCAACTACATTACAATTAAGTCTGCTTGCTAAAAATATTGTTGACTCAACAATTGCATATGCCGTAGGCTCATTAAGCATGTTCTTTATAAATGATTGATCTATCTTTATTTGATCTATTGGTAGTTCCCTTAATAAAACCAATGAAGAAAAACCGGTTCCAAAATCGTCTACACTAAACTTAAAACCCATCTTACTCAATTTAGACATCATTTCACGAGCTGCATTCAAACTAGTCATCATTGCGTTTTCCGTGATCTCAAAAATGATTGATTCACTCATACTAGGCTCCAAATCAACAAGCATTTCAATAAAATAATAAAACTCTTTACTTTCTAGATCGTTAGGTGAGAGATTTATATGAAGCAAACCAGAAAACCCATGTGCTTTAAGTTTTTTTAAATGCTTTAGAGAATTTAATACAATCCATTGAGACAAAGGCAAAATCAGCCCAGTTTGTTCTGCCACACTAATCACCTTATTTGGCGGTATAAACTCTCCATCTTCTTTTGGCCAACGTATGAGTACTTCAGCACCATGTAACTGCTGGCCAAAGGCCGATAAAATAGGTTGTAAATACAATTCAAATTCATCACTTTGCAGCGCTTTTTCAATCTGTTTAGACATCTCGCTTAACTCTCGCGCTCTGTGGCCTAACTCAGGAAAATAAACAACAACTTGATGACCCGTCTTTTTTGCTTCGTACATAGCCAAATCAGCTTGTATTAGCAGTTCATGTTGCTGCTGGCTATCATCAGGGAACCGACTTACCCCAATACTCAACATCACCATTATTTTTTGCTTCTTAATAGTAAAAGGAAAGCTGATCGCAGTATTAATCGCAGCAATACAATTGGAATATGTTTTTTCTTCTCGTGAAAACAAAATAAGCGCGAATTCATCACCACCAATCCTATATAGATTAGCGATCCCAGATAAATGCTGTTGTAAGCTCTTAGAAAGCACACTTAAAAGCTCATCACCATATTGATGACCAAATCCATCATTTACTTGTTTAAAGCCGTTTAAATCTATAAACAATAACGTAAATGGGTTAGCCTGAGTAATTTGCTTTTCAAGAACACGAAAAAATTTGTTTCTACTTGGCAGGCGAGTAAGACTGTCATGCTCAGCTAAAAAGCGTTGCTGCGCACTTGTCTTTTCAATTTTAATAATACTACTTAAGCTTAATCGAGTGACGAGTATCACAAAACCACTGCCGCCAAATAAGATTAATGAAACACTCGAAGTTACAAAGGTATCAGCACCATGGGTAAAAAAATAATATACTACCCACCAATAACCAGTTATAAAAAAAATAATCAGTACAAATAATAAGGCCCATTGTGAGCTATTAGTTTTTTTATAGATTAGAAATGTAGGCTTTAAGCTTACGGCTAAAAGAAAAGTACCTGCTAAAATTATGAAAATAAAAAAATTATTCACATTAGCGCTTCTATAATCAGGTTGAGTGCAATTTAAAGAAAATTAACGCCTATATTTCCGATTACTTTAAATACAAACAAGTGGTAAAAGTTAGCAAAAAAGCTTTGTTTGCTCGGATACAAGAAGATCAACTTTTTATTTTTTAATAAAATTCACGAACACATCCGTACATAAATAAAATTGATATTCTGATTAAAGCTTTATTGTCGATAACTTTAATCTAGTCCAATTATCCACCAATTGCGTATTTTAGAAGCTGATTTTTAAAAAAAACTGAATTGTTTGCCACTTTCAAAAAGTGGCTGCGTGCCCACTGTAATGGGGTTAATTGATTAGAAAAACCAAAATAACAGGCATCCATCATACTCATCATTAACAAATTTGCTTTGCGTCTAGTTTGCTCATATTGTTTGAGGTATTGTGCGGCACCTACATCGTCTGCATTTTTTAATATGTCAGCAAGCGCAACGACATCTTGAAAGCCTAAGTTAACCCCCTGCCCTGCGAGCGGATTAATAGTGTGTGCTGCATCGCCAACCAGCACGATACGGCCATCTGAATAGCTGTTGGCATGTTGGCGAGTTAACGGAAACACTGCATGTTCTATGACATCAAAATCCCCAGCTAAAGGCGGAAAATGTGCAAGCAGTTGCTGTTTTAATTCGTTTGCTGAAAGTTGCTGCCATTGCTTTAATTGCTTTGCATCGTGGTAACAAATTAAATTGGCGTATGGTGCCTGCATAGGTAAAAAAGCTACCGGACCTGAGGGCTTAAACTGCTGCCATGTTTTTACTTGTTGTGGCGCGTCTAGTTTTATTAATACTCCCATACAGTGCTGGCCATATTGCCAACCCGTAACACCAATACCGGCCTGTTGACGTAATAACGATTGCCCACCATCTGCAGCAACAACTAAATCGGCAGTATATTGCTGCGCACCATAATGCAATGTCACTTGCTGTTCGCTTTGCTCAATTGCGGACAATGATTGTGGTGTTTCAATCACTTCGATATTGTGCTGTGCAAACTGTTGCCAGATACTCGCTTGAATTAAATTATTTTCAATTAAGTGGCCTAAATGAGTGGTATTAATATCGTGACAATCAAACAAAAGGTTATCGCCCGTTCGTTCAAACGCTTCGAGCTGTTGATATGGGGCATGTCGATGCACTCGTAAAATAGGCATAGCGCCTAAGTCATCTAATAAGTTTTCTGAAAAACGATTGATAGCAGATACACGAATATCAACTTTTTCACTTGCCAGTACTGCATCAGCATCAATTATCTGCTGCTCAATCACTGTTACTTGGCATCCTTGTTTAGCGAGTTTAACTGCTGTAGCGGCACCAACCATGCCGCCGCCGACAACAACAACCTTGTTTTTCATCATTTTTAGTCACTAATTTGGTTATTTTCAGTGCGCTTGATTGTATCGTACTTCTGTTTGCAAGTGCGAGTGAGTTTCATCTTAATCAACCATAAAACGCACTTTGTTTGACTTCAATTCACAAACATAAAAACTATACTTGGATCTAGACGGGTATCCAGCTAAAATACGCGTCCTTTAAGTAAGCGAACGTGCCGCTTATCCTGTTTAGCGCACAACCGTGCCACTACCGAATTGAAAACGAGGCTATATTTCAATGAGTAAAAAGCTGCATATTAAAACCTGGGGTTGTCAGATGAATGAATACGACTCTCAGAAAATGGCTGATCTTCTCGATACAACCAACGGCTACCAGTTAACTGATGAAGCTGGGGATGCAGATGTTATTCTACTCAATACCTGTTCAATTCGCGAAAAAGCGCAGGAAAAAGTATTCCATCAACTAGGCCGTTGGAAATTACTCAAAGATGACAAACCCGATCTGATCATCGGTGTTGGTGGCTGTGTTGCGTCACAAGAAGGCGATTCAATTCGCCAACGCGCACCATTTGTTGACGTTATTTTTGGCCCTCAAACATTGCACCGTTTACCTGAAATGATCAAACAAGTGCAAGGTAACAAAGGCAGCTCTGTGGTTGATATTTCATTCCCAGAGATTGAAAAGTTTGACCGTTTACCAGAGCCAAAAGCAGACGGTCCTTCTGCATTCGTATCTATTATGGAAGGCTGCTCTAAATACTGTACCTTTTGCGTAGTACCTTACACGCGTGGCGAAGAAGTCAGCCGCCCACTTGATGATGTATTACTTGAAGTTGCACAACTAGCTGAGCAAGGTGTACGCGAAGTAAACTTACTAGGTCAAAACGTAAATGCTTATCGCGGCGAAACACACGATGGTGAAATTTGTTACTTCTCAGATTTAATTCGTTATGTAGCGGCCATTGATGGGATTGACCGTATTCGTTATACCACTTCACACCCTGTAGAATTTACGCCAGACATCATTGACGCATACGCCGACGTGCCTGAGCTTGTGGATCACTTACATTTACCAGTACAAAGTGGTTCGGATCGTATTCTTAATTTAATGAAACGTGGTCACACTGCGATTGAGTACAAATCAACGATCCGTAAATTACGTAAAATTCGCCCTAATTTAAGTATGTCATCAGACTTTATCATTGGCTTCCCTGGCGAAAGCACCGCTGATTTTGAAGCCACTATGAACCTTATCAATGATATTGGTTTTGATATGAGCTTTAGCTTTATCTACAGCGCACGTCCAGGTACACCTGCAGCAGACTTACCTGACGATGTCAGCGAGCAAGAAAAGAAAGAGCGTTTATACCTGTTACAAAATCGTATTACCCAAATGGCGCAACAGATCAGTCGCCAAATGTTTGATACTGAACAACGTATTTTAGTTGAAGGCCCATCGAAGAAAAATCCGATGGAGCTACGTGGTCGTACTGAAAACAACCGCGTAGTAAACTTTATTGGCCCGCACACTGTGATCGGTCAGTTTGTTGATGTACGTATCACTGAAGCACTACCAAACTCTTTACGTGGTGACTTAATTCGTACAGAATCTCAAATGAACTTACGCCGAGCGGTTACGCCTGCTGAAATTTTAAGTAAAGCAGCAAAGCCAGAGCCGCAAGCAATCCCTGATGAATTAGGTGTGGCGACTTTCGTTCCGTAGGCGAAATTTACTGTGCCAGCCTTCGCTGGCACATCAAAACAGGAAGCAATTTTGAGTAATCAATTAAAAAAATTAGAGATTTATTTAGAACCCTCCGACAACAAACGTCTTTCCTCTTTATGTGGTCCGTTTGACGAAAATATCAAACACATTGAACGCCGTTTAGGTGTTGAAATTACTCATCGCGATAACTACTTTAAAATCACCGGTAAAACCACCAGCGCGTTTGCAGCGATGGAAATCCTCAAAGACTTATATGTCGAAACTCAGCCAGTACGCGGTGTTATTACTGAAATTGAAGCAAATACCGTACATTTAGCCATTAGTGAATCAAATGCATTAGATCAAGATGAGCTAAACGAATATGGTAAAGAGGTGATGATCAAAACTCGTCGTGGCGTAATAAAACCACGTAACGACAATCAAGGTCATTATGTATCGAATATATTTCGTCACGATATCAGCTTTGGTATAGGGCCTGCGGGAACAGGTAAAACCTATTTAGCTGTAGCCGCAGCAGTCGATGCTTTAGAACGCCAAGAGATTCGTCGTATTTTATTAACCCGCCCTGCGGTTGAAGCCGGTGAAAAACTGGGCTTTTTACCCGGTGATTTAAGCCAAAAAATCGACCCATACCTGCGCCCATTATACGATGCCTTATTTGAAATGCTTGGCTTTGAAAAAGTCGAAAAGTTGATGGAGCAAAATGTCATTGAAGTTGCACCACTTGCCTTTATGCGTGGTCGCACACTGAACGATGCCTTTATTATTTTAGATGAAAGCCAAAATACCACGGTTGAGCAAATGAAAATGTTCTTAACCCGCATTGGTTTTAATTCAAAAGCGGTGATCACCGGTGATATCACGCAAGTTGATTTACCCCGTGGTGCACGCTCAGGGCTTCGTCACGCCATTGATGTACTTAGTGACGTAGACGAAATAAGCTTTAACTTCTTCCAATCACAGGATGTGGTACGCCACCCCGTCGTGGCACGTATTGTTGAAGCCTACGAACGTAACGATGAAGCAGAACGACTCAAACGCGCCGAAAAACAACGTGCTAAAGACTTGCTCGCCAATCAAGAGCAAGCGCAACCTTCGACTAAAGAGTGATGCCGTGAACACTGAACTTGATTTACAAATAACCTGTAAGTTTGACAACTTGCCTAGTCTTGAGCAATTTGCGCTGTGGGCTAATAAAGTGCTTAGTCAATACCGTGACGAATCAGAGCTGAGTATTGTTATTGCTGATGAAGAACAAAGCCAACAACTTAATAATGACTACCGTGGTAAAAATAAACCAACTAATGTGTTGTCGTTTGAATTTGAAGCGCCAGCAGGAATAGAGCTACCTTTGGTTGGCGATTTAGTGATATGCCCAGCCATTGTATTAGCTGAGTCAATAGAGCAAGAAAAGTCATTTCATGACCACTTTGCCCATATGGTGATCCACGGATGCTTGCATTTACTTGGATTTGACCATATAAAGGATGATGATGCGAAAGAGATGGAAAGCATTGAAAAGCAACTGCTTGCCGAATTAGGCATAGCAGACCCATATCGGGACGATATTTAAATTTACGGAGCAAATAGACGCAATGAGCGACGATAACTCGCAGACTAGCCAGGGTTCTTCTGGCAAGACCTGGTTGGGTAGAATAACCCAAATGTTGCAAGGGGAACCCCAGAATAGAGAAGAGCTGGCTGAAGTAATTGCCGATGCGCAAGTTCGGGATGTCATTGATCCTGAAACCAAAGAGATGATCGAAGGTGTACTCGGTGTGTCAGAATTAAAAGTGCGAGATATTATGATCCCGCGCTCACAAATGATCACACTCGAAGTTGACGCACCACTAGAAGAGCTCATTCCAATGATGGTCGATTCAACACATTCACGATTTCCAGTAGTGTGTGAAGATAAAGACCACATAGAAGGCATTCTACTGGCAAAAGATCTACTCCCACTGATTCTAAACAAAGATGAGCTACTGCCATCATTACGTGATTATTTACGCCCTGCGGTTGTTGTGCCAGAAAGTAAGCGTGTTGATACACTACTGAATGAGTTTCGCCAACAACGCTATCATATGGCGTTAGTGATTGATGAATACGGCGGCGTATCTGGTTTAGTAACCATAGAAGATATTCTTGAGCTCATCGTCGGTGAAATTGAAGATGAACACGACGAAGAAGATCAACAAGATATTCGTCAAGTTGCAAAACATGCATATATTGTTCAAGCCCTCACCCCAGTTGATGATTTTAACGAATATTTTAAAACCGGCTACAGCACGCAAGACGCAGATACCATCGGCGGAACGGTACTACATGCCTTTGGACACATGCCAAGCCGTGGTGAAATAATAGATATTGATGGCTTACAATTTAAGGTAACCAATGCCGATAATCGTCGATTATTGCAATTACAAGTTACCGTGCCAAAGGCTGATGATAACGACAGTGAAGACAATACTGACTAACTGCCTGCATTTAGCTAAAGATAAAAAAGCCTGGCTCGCACTGGTTGCGGGCCTTCTTTTAACTTTAAGCTATGCTCCATTTGAGATTTGGCCCCTCACTTTTGCCTGCTTAGCGCTGGCAATCTACACAACTCACACTACTGAACCTGAATCTCAGTACGGTAAAAAAGCGAGTAAGCGCGCCGCCAAATACGGTTTCATTTTTGGCCTTGGCTGGTTTGGCGCTGGCATCAGCTGGGTGCATGTGTCCATTGCCACCTTCGGCGGCATGCCACTGGTAGCCTCAGTGTTACTGATGGTGCTGTTATGTGCTTATTTAGCTATCTACCCCGCTTTAGCCTTTATGTTTGCCTCGCGCTTCGCCTGCGGCGCTAATAGCTATGGTTTATTATTGCTTTGTAGCTTTGCCATCACCGAGTATCTGCGCGGCGTGGTAATGACGGGCTTCCCTTGGTTAAGCTTTGGCTATACTCAAACCGATAGCCCGCTTAACCTGCTCGCCCCCGTGATTGGTGAGTTTGGCTTAACTCTTGTTTGTATCGCTATTGGCTTTTCGCTCTACCGCCTGTTGTTTTCAAGGGACTTTAAAGCCACAGCAGCTACGGTGCTAAGCATCGCTTTACTATTTGCTATTACTCACTATACGCGTAATAACAGCTACAGTGATAAAACCATTAGCACCTTACTAGTACAAGGTAATATCAAACAGCATCTGCGCTTTGAACCCAGTGAGTTTTGGACCACTATGAGTAAGTACCAAGACATGACACGTCCTCACTGGAACGCTGACTTAGTCGTTTGGCCAGAAGCCGCCGTGCCTGAAATAGAAGCCCTCGCTGACAGCTTTTTAGCTGGTTTAGACAGTGCAGCCTCATTTAATGAAACCGCCCTTATTACCGGTATTGTCGACTACCAGCTTGATACCAAAACTATCTTCAATACCCTTATAGTGCTGGGTAATAAAGAACGTGGTGACGAGCACGGCCATTATCAATATTTAGGTAAAAACCGTTACCAAAAACACCAATTACTACCGATTGGTGAGTTTGTGCCGTTTGAAGATATATTGCGCCCTATCGCCCCTTTGTTTGATTTACCCATGTCCTCGTTTACACGCGGCGATGAAGTACAAAACAATCTACGCGCCAACGGCCTAAATATTCTGCCTGCTATTTGCTACGAAATTGCCTTTGCTGATTTAGTACGTGGTAATTACCATAGCGAGTCTGATATTTTGTTTACGGTAAGTAATGATGCTTGGTTTGGTGCCTCCCACGGCCCTCACCAACATATGCAAATAGCCCGCATGCGCGCACTGGAGCTACAACGCCCACTTATTCGAATCACCAACAACGGCATCAGCGGCGTATACGACCCAATCAGTCAAATTCAAGTCAACATGCCACAGTTTAAAGCTGAAACTTTGAAAGTGAACGTTAAGCTTATTGAAGGGGATAGTATCTATAGCCAGTATGGTAATTGGCCGGTGTGGTTATTTATTTTTAGCATTACAATCGCAGCATTAATTGTAAAATTTAAAGATTATCGTCGTTAAATATATTCACTAAAAAGTAATCACACATTGATTTATTTTACCTACATCAATTATTTTAAACATAATAACAAGGAAGTTGTATGTTACTAATTAATACCCAATACACACAACTAATTACCCAGCGCATGCTCAGAATCAAGCATTTTATTCTTCTCGTATTGATGCTTACTATCCCCTTCTTGGGTTTAGCCGCTCAATATGAAGTCAGTTCAAAGGATGAGTTACAAGCACAATATCAGTTATTACTAGAGTTAAAAGCTGAAAATGCTATTTCAGAGAATGTGTATACTGAAAAATCTACTTTTTTACATCAACAAGCGCAAACGAACTTTCATTTTGACTTAGACAGTGGAACATACAACTCCGACATACCGATTGGTAATGCCCATCAAATTAGCAAACAACCTTCACCAATATCTGACACCGAGCAGCGTATTGATAGTTTCACCACCGCGCTATATGCTATTTCAGCTTTGTTATTATTGGCCTTAATTGGCAAAGTCATGTCGTATTTCCCACCATTACTCAACGAACTTGTGATTTACGTCGCGTCCATCATTTCGCTCATTTTTTTCCACTACGAATATTGGCTACTAGTTGCAGGACTCTCTTTAGGCAGCATTGTTTGCTATTCGGTGCTAAGTCGCATTAGTGACGACAAAGAAGAAGCTAAATGGGTAGGTTGGCCATTAGCTATTACATTCGCTGCGCTGACCTTAATATTTGATAACAGCATCTTTGGGTTTTGCAGTGTATTAGCCTTGTTATCAACTTTTGGTTTTATGATATTAGTTGCTCCTGGTAGAGTAACTGTCGGCAGCCAAGATGAACGCATTGCACAATCAGTTTATTTAACTGCGCTTAGTTTTACGTTAACTCTATTAGCTTGGTTAGTATTTTATACCGATTGGTTCGCGCCTTTACTCGAACTAAGGCAGCCTCTACAATCGTTTGAACTTGGTATGCTCACATTACTGCCACTTGCTTATTTTTCAGGGATCTCCCAACTTAGCTTTTTCTTATTGAAAGAAAAACCTTGGCTACGTTTTAGCGCTGAGCTTATCGGTTTAATTAGTGAAATAGCGGTGGTCACAATTGCGCTGTTATATAAACTTGATACCATGTTTTGGATAGGCGTATTATTTTTGATGTGGAACTTTCTGGACAAGTTTTATCGTCTGATTTATAAACATGTTAGCTATGTTTCAGCGTGTACACTATTCGCGCTGTTTTTTGCCGGTATTAGCGCACTCATAAAATCAAATATCGATGTTATTATGCCTTATTTAGAGTTTTTAGGACTGTGAACCTCCCTAAATGCCCTATTTTTCATAAATAGGGCATGTTCTGTATATTAATCCTTTCTATAAAACTTGCTTAGAGTCTAACTATCTATTTAACAATCGCTTTAACCGTCTCTTCATTTATTAGCTGATTTATACTGCCTTTAATAACCACAGTTGCTGATATTTTGTCTTGAATGGCTTGGCGGTTCGGATCCTAATAAACTTGTAAAAAACCTAGTAACCCAGTTGCAAACCCTGCGCCGTAGCCGCCGTATCGGCCGAACGTATCCCATAAACTTAAATCTTCGCCACTAAGTGCGACAACTCGGATATTGCATACTTTCTTACCCGGTGTTTGGCCACGCCACAGCAGCGAAAATAATGTAAAATATACAGCAGCCCAACCAAAGCCAAGACCTAAATCTTGAATGATCCCTTTGCCCCACTGTAAAATACTATTAACAGGTGCAGCTTTAACAGGTCCGTCTTCAAGTGCAGTCGTCTGCTCATCATCTTCAACCATTACTTTCAATACCTGAGCGTTATCAAACTCATCTATTTCAGCCAGTTGTGGCACTTGAACAACTAAATTGGCAAGTGCATTGCTTTGACAAGCCTGATCGCAATTTTGACTTGGCGCTGTTTGCATTAAATAAGTATTTATCTGTTGTTTTTCCTCTGCATTTAATGGTGTTTCGCGTTTAATTCTTATCCCTTGAATCGCAGTATCATCCTCAAAAAAATCGATTGCGATTGCAAGCACGGAGAGTGAACTTATAAATAATATACTGGCAGCAGTTATTTTTAATACTCTTCGCCAAACAGTCGACATTGTTGGTAAGTATTTTTGCGCTGTGCCTTTATAAAAAGCCATTGCGGCGACAAATGCGATTACAGCAGCACTGATCTTAGCCGCGAGAAAAATTAGCGCTACATCGATTACCATCGCGAGCGCGCGGCGAGTCGGTGAAGCAAGTGGTAGCCCCAATAGCGCTTGATCTATTTTAAATGCATAGGGCGTAATAACTTCCTTGGTTTCAGCAGCTGTTAATGCTAATTGTTCTATTTGTTTCGCTTTCATTTACGCCTTTGTCCTTAAAATTAAATAGGTATCTTTATTTAGATTGTTATTGAGAGCAGCTTATAGCTCAAACCATCAAAGCTAGATTATCTATAAATGGTTTATTTTCTTCATTTATCACACTAATTATTGCTTTGTGTAAACGTTTTTTGTGCTCAGCAAAAATGGCGCGCTTTTTATCAAATGTAGCGGCAAACGCCATTGCGTCCGCTAATAGACTATCTTGATCTGTTGAGGCTTTTTCTATAACGTGATCAATTGCAAGTTCTGCTCCAGAGACGCGACGCCCTGTCAGTTTCATTTCGTTAAAGCGATAGTAAGGGATCGCTTTTTTCACAAAGGCGATCATGCCAGGTAAGAATGGGATTGATAAATCCACTTCAGGGAAGCAAAAAAAGCCACGATCACCGCGCATAAATCTAAAGTCACACGCGCACGCTAAAATTGCACCGTTACCAAAAGCATGACCATTAATGGCAGCGATCACTGGCATAGGAAAAAGCAGTAAGGTTTTAAATACATCGTCCATATCGTACATAAAACCACGTATTTCATCGGCCTTTTTTGCTTGCATAGCAGGTAACAACCAATCAGTATCAATGCCTAAACTCCAACACTTATCGTCATTTGAGGTGATCACTAGCGCTTTGTGGTTTTGGTTTTCAACAACCGCTGCTAACGCTTGTTTTAGTTGATGTGCAAAATGTGGATTTTGGCGGTTTTCGCCGTTTGTTAAGGTTAACACCGCAACTGTATTGTGGGTGGCTAACGTCATCATTGTCATCAGGAGGCCTTTCATTGTAGAGAGTCACGGTGCGCACTTTGTATTATTTTTTTACAACGTGATAAATAAGTTAAATATATAATGCCATGCTTAGCGCTTAAATAACTAGAATAACTGTTTAAAAAATAAGTATTACTATTAATCTTGTGTTCTTTGTTATGAATAATCTAAAATTATACCAATCGTGTTAAGTTACTGACCATTTATAGCGACAGATAAATGGAGTGATAGCAAGGCATAAATTTTGACATGTAGTTGTTCTACATGAAAAATTTATAACGCAGTTAGCGCTTTATTTAGCTCGCTAGAATGGTTAAATATTTAAGTCGATTGGTATTATACAAGTAACGATCCATAACAATGGTTACAACATACTTTGGCTATTTGCTAGGGCTATCAAAGGAGAATGTATGAGTAATGTAGCTATTGTTATCGGTGCAACTGGCTTAGTGGGCAGTCACTTAGTTGAAGAGTTAATTATGGCAACTCATATCAGTAAAGTTATCACCCTAACGCGTCGCCCTATTAGTTATAACAGTGACAAAGTCGTTAATCATGTGGTTGATTTTGATCACTTAGCCCAGCATGCATCACTGTTTAAAGCAGATATTTTATTTTCATGTTTGGGCACCACCAAAAAAGCAGCTGGCTCTATTGCCGCTCAGCGTAAGGTTGATTTTTATTATCAGTTAAAAGTCGCTGAACTTGCTGCAAAACACGAAGTACACCATTACTTGCTCGTATCCTCCAGTGGTGCAAATGCCCATAGCAGCAACAGCTATTTAAAAATGAAAGGTGAGCTGGAGCAGACTGTTAAAACTTTAGCATTTAATCGCATCAGCATTATTCAGCCATCGTTATTACTTGGCGAGCGTAATAACGAATTTCGCCTCGCTGAAAAACTAGGCAGTGTATTGTTACCTATTTTATGTTGGTTACCTAGGTTGAGAAAGTATCGCCCTATCACGGGCAAACAAGTTGCCATAAAAATGTGTAATATCAGTAAACAATCAGGTGATGGTGTTGAATATTTTAGATTAGATGAACTATTTAACAGTTAAACTTCAGTACATATCTTATACGTTCCTTTTCACCATAAATGGCGACCGACAAATTTAAATACGAACTTCAGCGCAAAAAGCTATAAAAAAAGCCAGCAAATGCTGGCTCAGTTTTTAATACCTATTAACCTTACTACTTACCAAACTCTGTTGGAGCTGGCGGCACAACCAAGGGTTTTTTCGGGTTTGCCTTAAGCTCTTTTAACAGCTCTTGTACGGCACGCTCAACCGACGGATCTTGCCCAGCTTGAATAAGCTCTGGACGATCAATCACTTCGATATCTGGGCTTACGCCTTCATTTTCGATGATCCAGTTACCGTCATTATCGAGTATTCTAAAGGTAGCAGCGATCACAGAGCCACCATCCACAAGCCCTGGATTACCAGAGATACCTATTAATCCACCCCAAGTGCGAGTGCCTATTAGTTTACCTAAACCTGCTTGGCGGAAGTAATACGGTAGTGCGTCACCGCCTGAGGCTGAGTAACCGTTGATCAGCATAGCTTTTGGTCCATCATGGGCAAACTGTGGCGTTTTAGTTGGCTCAACGCCACGACGCTTCCAGTAGTTAAGCGGTTTACGTGCCAGCCAAGTGATCATATGCTCTGGGATAAAACCACCGCCATTGTAGCGATCATCTATGATCATTGCTTCTTTGCTAGTTTGCGGTAAAAAGTTTTTAAATAACGAACGATTACCTTCGTAATGTGTGTTTGGCAAATGTACATAACCAATACGACCGTCGGATAGTTTATCGACGTATTCAGCACGGCTTTGCGTCCATTGTAAATAACGTAAGCCGGTTTCACTTGCGATTGGTTTAACTGTTACCTTCCAACTTTTTTTCAGGCTCGGGGATTTACTAAGCAATAACTCAACCGATTTACCTTGGGTGTTTTCAAGTAATTCATAAAAGTTAACCACATCTTTTACTGAGCGACCATTTACCTCAACAATATAGTCACCAACGCTTGCGTTAACGCCCGGCTCGTTGAGTGGTGAGCGGAAGTTCTCGTGCCAGTTTTCGCCTTTAAAGATATTTTCGATTTTTACAAAACCGGATTTATGCGCGCTAATTTCTACGCCTAATAAACCATGCTGTAAACGTGTTGCAGTTGGCATATCGCCAGAGTTGACATAAATATGCCCGGAGTTAATCTCGCCGGCAATTTCGCTTAGCACATAGTCAAGGTCGGCGCGATGTGCGATTGCATCAGCCATTGGTTGGTAGCGTTTTAAAATAGCATCCCAATCTTGGCCGTGGTGATTCTCATCGTAGAACCAATCACGTAATGTCCGCCAGCCTTCACGATACATTTGCGCCCACTCTGTTTGCGGGTCAATTTTTAGTATCATATTTTGCAAGTCTAACTGGGTGGCTTTTAAATCTTGCTCAGCGGCTGGCTTAATTACACTGTAATTATCACCTGAGCGAGCAATGATATGCTGCGCATTCGCTGATATTTTATAGCTATTAACCCCCTTCGCTACGGTGGCAATTTCGCCATCGACGGCAATAGGTATTAATTTTAGCTCACCCGCAGAGAGTGTTAATACGCCATCTTTTACAGCAGTTAAAGCACTGTAATTTCCGGCCGGAGCATTTAGAGCGACAACGCGATCCATAAAACCATCACTTTCAATATAAGTGCTTTGCGGTTTAGCTGACTGGTCATCGTCTTTATTCGCTTTCGAGTCAACAATACTTATTTCATCAGTCAGTGGCGTATTCAGCGGTTTGATTTTGCTATTGACAGCAACAGCATAAATTCGCGTGGCATTATTAAACATGTAGTCAAATTCATAACTACTAAAAGTTAAGTTAAAGTCGCGCTCTGAAGTAAAATACAATTGCTGACCATCAGGAGAAAACGCCGGATTTCGTTCACTGCTCATATCGTCGGTCAGACGTGTAACTTGTTTATCTTTTAAATTATAATGCCATAATGAGGCATAACGATTTTCGTTATTTTTAACAAATACAACATCTTCACTATTAGGTGACCAAATATACGTAGTTAAGCCGTCTTCTTCATACTTGGCGGTATCAATTTTATGCTGCTTGCCGGTTTTTATATCAAGCCACCATAAGGTGTGATTTAGATCTGCAAACAATAGCTTTTTATTGTCCGGTGACCAAACAGGGTCAAAACGCCAAATAGTGCCATTAGTTGTCAGTTGTTTAACCTTGTTGTTATTAGCTCGGTCTTGGATATAAATTTCGTACTCACCACTTTCATCACTCATATAGGCAATATAACGGCCATTTGGTGACCACGAAGCGGCTATTTCACGCCCTTTAGGCGTATGGCTTAAATTGCGTGTTGGGCCATTTTTAACGGGTACTGAGAACAGCTCTCCGCGGGCACTAAAAACCACGCGCTTACCATCATGGGATACATCCATCGAATCAATAAAGCCAGCCACATTTTTGCTATAAGGCATGGTATATTCACGATTTCCCTGTACGTTAATAGTCAGCTTTTCTTCACGCTGCGTTGCATCGTCAAAACGGTATAAATAACCACCATTCTCATACACTATGGCATCTGGGCCTGCCGATGGCCAAAGCACATCAAAATCCGTGTGATTGGTCACTTTTACTGGTGCTTTGCCGTCTTGATGCTTATATAAGTTTAAGGTGTATGCTCTGTCTGAGACATAATAAATATTGTCATGCACCCAAGTAGGCTGCTGATCTGTGGCTCTATCGGTAGTTAACTGCGTAGACTTGTTGTGCTCTAAATCATAGATCCATACATCTTGTGCGCGGCCCCCTCGAGTGCGCTTCCAGGTACGAAACTCGCGATCAATTGGTGTATATACGTATTGCTTACCATCAGGCGATAACATGCCGCCACCCGTTTCAGGTATGGCCAATGGCTGCTCTAAGCCACCATCGGCAGGGACCATGTAAGGACGTCCCACACGCTTACCATAAGGTGTACGGTTTGCTCGAAACACTATATGTTTACCATCAGGCGTCCAATCAAGGACACGATAATCATAGCCACCACGAGGCGGCATCACACCAACATCGTTATAGTAAGTCAGTTGCTTTAGATCACTGCCATCGCGATTCATTACATATATTTGGCGGCTACCATTGTACTGTGCTGAAAAAGCGATTCTTTTCCCATCTGGAGAAAACTTAGGGAATGTTTCAAAACCAATGTGATCTGTTAAGCGCGTGCTTTTACCCGTTTTGATATTTGCTATATAAATATCACCGGCATAAACAAAAGTAACCGACTCTTTATGAATATCAGGGAAACGCAATAATCGCGTATCTTGAGTATCATTAGCCGCGGCCATGGGTGAGAATGTAGGCGCAACCGCAATCGCTATTGCGGTTAAAAAAGTAGGTAATTTCAACTTAACCATCCTTATGTTGTTATTTTATATCATCATAACAACATAAAAATGGATTGCAGCTTTGTTCGGCGAATAACTGTAACAGAGTGTAAATAACCTGAACAATATTTATAATCAGTGTTTTAGTAATTCTCTTAATCAGGGAGCAGGTTAAATAATACTCATGAGTAATAGTTACAGTCTCCCGACTCACCAAAAAGCAGCAAGGTAATTTTAAACTTGAATTAGCGCATATTAACTTTGAACATAAATAGCGTAAATTAAGCTGCTACATTGGAAATATTAAAATTATTTTTTAAAATCATATTCTTCGTTATCTCGCTTTTTAAGCTCTGTGATAACCATTTCTATCATCTGTTTCTTTATTTCTGCGTGGTTAGACTTTAGCTCATTAAGTTGCTGAACTAATATATCAATTTGCTCTTGCTGTTGAGAATCTCGGTATTTTTTCGCACCAGTATGCTCAGGATCTATTTTTAAATTTTGCGCTTCGGTATTTTTTTCCAGCTGTATAAAGTTGCTATTGTGGCTTTCAAGCTTGAGATTTCGCTGAATTGGATCTTGTTTTAATGTATTAATTTGTTCTTGTAGCACGATGATCTTTCGAGCGAAATCTTCATACACTTTTTGTAAATTGTTATACTGTTCAGCAAAATTCACATCATCTTCGCTATACTCTTGCGCTTTAGCATCTAAAAACTCAGACAAAATATATTCAGGCTGTTCTGTTTGCGCTGCTTGTTCTTCAAGTCGTTTTTCGTATTTACTTTGAAACCCATGAGCTTCAGGAATAGTAATAACAGGTAAGATCTTCATATTTCATCCTTAAAATTATCCTAGCAATAATATCGGCACAAAATAATAAGACTTTAGCTTTCTTTTGCAAAAACATTACCCTTTGTTATTACCCAAAGGCTAGGAAGCTACTAATGGTTAAGCACCTAAGCGCCGGTATTAAACTCACTGGCAAAGGAGTTTTACCGTTAGATTCCAAGCAACAATTAAACACACTTGCTTTGCAAACTGTAAATTAGCTTTTGCTATACTATTGCTCCATGAAAACCCAGCGGTAAATGATAGGGTAATTGCATTGAAGCCAACGGCCCTTGACCTATTTTCTCCGCATCAAAAACAGCAACACCACTTTTAGCCGATCCATAATCCAACCACGTATTAATGATATAACCTTGCCCTTCTCTATTACTATTTGTTTTGGCTATAAATAAAGGCTCTTCAACATGGGCTGTATCACCAAAACTATAACTTTGACTTTGGCCTGATTGCGTGTTCAATCTTGTGATTGCATTAAACTCTTTATGTGGATTATTTTTGCTTATTCCTACGCCATACTGCAAAGCCGATGACTTAGCAGCGAAACGCTTATCAAATTGCAAAAATTCCATATATGGTTCAGCCCAGTTAATCGATACCTTGTTAGTAACAAGATTAAGCCTAAGCTGCGCTGCTTTAGCTGGTTCATGCGCAATACGATTTTGGTGATTGTCTATATTAGCCATTACATCAGTCATTACAGTTGCATCTGGATACAGACATAAGTTAACAACTAGTTCATTATTTTGTTGCCAACTATTTCCAAAATGAAAAACAAATCCAGCTTCAAGCTCCATCTGGTTAACGACTTGCAAACTATGCTTATCAACCACTAATACCCGACTGCCTAATTGTTTTTGCCATTTAAATCGTTCTATATAAGTTTCTCCCAGTTGCTGTAACATGGGCGGCAAATAAAATATTAAATACTGCTCTGTCACTGCAAAATCATGAATATAACTATGATGTGGCAGTGGTAAAAGTTTATAGCGTTTTATGCCTCCTTGCGCCGTCAGTTGATACACTACAATGCAAGGTTTACCTGTAAAAGAAATATCGCCAAAGTTCCAAATCGTACCATCGCTATCAGCATGAGGATGAGCTGAAAAAGGAACCCCATTTAATTCAGACCCAAAATCAACCTGTCCTTTGGTTGCGAGTGTTTCTTGATCAAGGCGATACGGCGTACCCGCTTCCCACATAGCCCAAAGCTCACCGGCCATTGGTAACAATGCCGTATTTGCAGTATTGAATACTTGGGTATTTTTTGCCGGTTTTGCATTAGTAATTATTGAGCCTGCACCATTATATAAAAACCTTCCTGCTTTACTCTCTTCGACAAACTTCTGTGTTTGTGTAAATTTTCCTTGATGAGTGACACCGTGCTGTGAAAATTTAAATTGATTAACAAACCCATCGCCATCAAACCAATGGCTGTAACGCTGCCCTGCCCGCTCTTGCATACCCGGGCCATTGCGGAAAAATGTCATACCTTGTAACTGAACGGGTAGCTCACCTTGCCAAGGTTCAAAATGTGGATCAATATTATCCGTTACCCCTTGCCAACCTAAAAAAGAAGACTGTATAGCAGAAGAATGACTTGGCTGTGGCTTTGCATTTGCTCCAAATACCGCAGGGCATTGGCTAGCGATAATTGCGCATGTGCCTAAGTATGTTGATTTTTTTAAAAATTCACGACGTAACATAGCAATATCCTTAATCAATCGAAATTTGAATAGTGTGATCAACATCACCGACAGCAAAGCGTAATTTGTCAAAACTTGGCGGCCCCATTAAACGAGGATTATTACTAAAACCATATGGCTCATTAGGTATACCAATCATATTACGATTGAGCTTTTGATTATTATCTAAATCTTGGTAAGCCAAAATGGCGTAATCACCGGCGCTTAAATCGCTAAATGTTACTGTAGTCTGTAACTTAGTCACGGCCCCTTTATATGCTAGCGTGGCTTTATTTGACTCCATAGCAGAGACTGAGTCATAAAGCACCACATATATATCACCTTCAAGCTGTGTGATCCCCGCAATATCGACCGTTAATTCGGCAGCTTGTGCAGCTAAGCTACTGATTGCAAATGCACTGGTAAAAACTAATTTTTTAAACATAACAAGCTCTTTCTAATGTGGCTTAACACCTATTGCTAAGCTGATGTAGCTACTGTAGAAAAGTCCCACATATAATACAGGTGCCAAAAGTCATGTTTTTTGAAATTAGTTTGTTTATGTCTTAGTATTAAGCAAATTTATTAACATCGCGTTTAAAAACCCGCATACTGTTTTATTGATTTAAATTAATGAGTCATTGCTGTTTTATTGCTATTTAAAGACAAGCTAACGTAAACTAAAGCACTTTGTTTTTTTGCTGGAAGCGAAATGCAGTCGCCCTCTTTATTGACACTAAAAAAACCTATTAACTGGCAACTAACATTAGCGGGCTTACTAGGCTGCGCCACAGTTATGACGCTTACTTTAGTAACTAGTCAAGCCACATCGCTATTAAGCAGTTTTCTCGCTTATATGCTGTATATACTAAGCTTTTTAGTGATTACACTGACAAATGGTGTAAACCAAAATCCTCGCAGTTTAAGCTGTTTTATATTTTTACAAATACTGGCAACTTTAATATTAGGCTGGATATTACACACCCCATTAATTTATATTTTATTGGTGATTATAGCAGGGCAACTGCCTTTCATTTTTAGCTCGAGATACGCTTTAGTCCCGATGGTTGCTGCTCATAGCTCACTTGTGCTGGTGCTCTTTTTTAGTAAAGAAAATGCTATTTCTCTGTGGCATGAATTAACACTAAGTAGTGTCTACTTGGCTTTTGAGATTTTTTCGTTTGCCGCCAGTAAAGTTGCCGTCAAAGAAGCTGCAACAAATAAAGCATTAACACTGATGAATGCACACCTTGCTTCTACACGAAGTTTACTAACCGATAGTATTCGTCATGGTGAGCGCCTTGAGATCAGTCGTGACCTGCATGATATTTGTGGCCATCAACTTACCGCATTAATTTTAAATTTAGAGTTTGCCGCACAGCAAACAGCCAACTCAAATGATGACTCTTCTCATGCTACATTGATCCAATCACGCGACTTAGCAAAAGCATTACTGAGTGAGATCCGCAACATGGTTCGCAGTATTCGTACCGACGGTGATATTGATATAAAAACAGCACTCAATGAAATTGCAGATCGGTTACCTGGTTACAATTTTGCTGTTAACATCGACAATGCGCTGCAGATCCATTCCCATAAGCAAGCCGAATGTATATTAAGAGTGTGTCAAGAAGCAATTACCAATGCGATTAAGCATAGCCAATTTAAACACATTGAAGTGCGACTATCACAGACCAACAAAATGTTAGCCTTAGATATTATTAATCAGCAATCCCAACAAAGTGATTTGAATTTCGGCTGTGGTTTAAACTCAATCAAAGAGCGGGTAAGTGAATATCAAGGCTGTATGGAAATCAAGCAAACGCCAGAGCGTTTTTGCTTACATGTCACCCTCCCCCTTAAGGACACATTATGATCAGACTAGCCATTGTCGACGACCAAGCACTGATCCGCGAGGGGATCGCCAATTTACTCTCTTTAGCGGACGAATTTACCGTCTGTTGGCAACTCGACTCAGGCATCAAAGTATGCGAGCAGCTATCCTCTGATCCCATTGATGTACTATTAATGGATATTAGGATGCCTGGCGTCAATGGTATCGAAGCACTAACCCAACTTCGCAAACAGCATTTTGATTGTAAGGTAATTATCTTAACAACTTTTGATGATCCGCAGTTATTTGTCGATGCAATGCAAGCAGGAGCTAATGGATTCTTACTCAAAGATGTCGACACCGAAAAGCTTCATCATGCAGTCCATCGTGTATACAACGGACAAACCTTAGCAGAGCCAGTGTTATTAAATCAGCTAAATGCAGCACAGCTGTCGACCTTTGGGGATAATGAAATTGAACCGCTGAGTGAACGCGAAACTGATATTTTAAAACTGATCGCAGCTGGACTATCTAATAAAGAAATAGCTCAAGCCATTTTTTTAGCTGAAGGAACCGTTAAGAATCATGTATCAAGCTTACTGGCAAAGCTCAATACCCGCGATAGAACCCGCGCAGTACTTAAAGCATTGAGCGCGAAAATTATATGAATTATCTTACACAAGCTTTTTAAGTACATGTTTATTTTACAGTATTACCAATAAACAAACGATATAACTTATATTTCTACTTTAGATATAACATCTACAAACTCAGCCATTCAATCAAAATACTAAATCTGCGCTCAGGTTACTTTAGCTTCCTAGCCTTTGTTATTACCCAAAGGCTAGGAAGCTACTAATGGTTAAACGGCCTGTTGATGGATTACTAGATAGTCCTAAATCAGGATTAATATTACCAGAATGCAAGGCATTACTTGGATATACAATAAGCCTATTCGGTTTCGCCTCTAGTGAGGCTATTTGCTCAAACAATGTTGTATCACTGGAAATATAACTAGGACGTTCGTGGAGCCTTTGAGCAATGGCTTGCTGTTTGATCATTGCACGATACGGTGCGAGTCGCTGCTGTGTTATACGTTCAAAGCCAGATGCTTTATGCCGATACAAGGACGTTCCACCATATGCTTTTGCACATAAAAAATGCACAGCAGCAAGCTGGTTAACACTAGGAGTATCAAAGTGAGGCAACATTTGAATGGGCCTTAATTTTGTTTCCGGTGTTGTGGCAATTGAAAACGCAGAAAAAACCACTTTCATGTCATTGCTATCGATAAAATTGAACGACGACTTTAAGATAGGGAGTAACTCTTTAAGTTGCTCACTATAGTTAGCCGGTGATGGTTTGCGAACCCCTGGGTATAAATCTCCATTAGATGCAGTAAATGCCGAGCTATGATTAACGTTTTCACAAGCACAGGCGATGAGTTCATTATAGTTTAAACTTAAATCATCAATCACTAAAACAGGTATGCGCTCATTACCAACAACTAAGCGTGTAACTTTCATTGCCGGGTTTAAAAAAGTAGCACTAGTCATTTACACTAACTAACTGCTGATTTTTACGTTCAATAAGTGGGTACAGTTGACCCAATGAATTGATCATCGTGTAGATTGGTTTAAGCTGTTGTGCTTTATGTAAACGCCCTATTTGTTCAGGATCTAGTGCCGCTACTTTCTCTTCACTTACCGTATATAGACCGTTTAAACGTGAACTTTGCTTATTGCAAAAGGTAACGTCAAGGGAAAGAGGCTGCACTAAATTAAGCGCTAACAATGTGTCGATCAGGGCTTTATTTTCTATTTCGCCTTGCAATAAATACCCTAAGCATTGTTTCATTTTAACAAAATAATCACTATCTTCACCGCTTTCAGTAAATAATATCTGGATGTCATTGACGTTATTTTGCGCTAAGTCGCGAACTATCGATGGGCTGTCTAAGTTTATACAAACCGCATAATCTCCTGCTACTTCAGTTTGTATATCACCGACAAAAAATGGCTGCCTTTGTAACTGTAATGGTATGTAAACTCCTTGCCATTGACCGTCTTTCGAAAATAAATTTTCATGTTGCTCAAAACCTAATAATGCCGTTAAGGTAAATTCGCCTGTTTCACCACTCTTAGCAAGTACGATCGGATGTTGCACAGATACTTGGCTAAATTCAGCAACTACAACGGGAAGCATATTTTGCGTGGCACTGTGTTCTTGAGTTTTCGCGGTATCAATTTTTAAATGTTTGTGAGCGCCGTAATTAATTGCAACTAAATTAGTCATATTGTTCTCTTTATTCTTTATATTTCACAGCACAATTAAATTGTACTAAGCCCATGCAGCTTAATTTTATTAAGTAACTCTCTGTTACTCGGTAACGTTGTAATAGCCTGCTGGATCATCTGTTTATTTTTAGTAAATTGACTCTGTGCAAATGTTTTATCATTTAATAAATGAGGTGAGTTGCTGTAATCACTTTTAAAGCCCATTCCATACAAGACATACTGATAGCTTGCAGCAGGAAACACTTCATTATTACTGGCAAAATCATAATCAGCAGGCGCGCGATATTGCCAAAGTTGCATTAAATCTTGCAAGCTTTGTGGGATCGTTTGAGGATCGCGATTATCTATCCAAAACGCATTATCGGTGCGCTTACTCAAAATATAGTGCAGCTTTAAAAAGTCGATTATTTTCCCCCAGCGGTAGAGAAATGTATCGTTAAAGCGTTTCGCTGTAATGTCCATTACCTCGCGAGTCGGTGGCAATTGCTCGCTAATCATTTGCGCTGACATCTCAACTAACACAAGAGCAGACGCTTCAAGTGGCTCTAAAAAGCCAGCAGACAATCCAACAGCAACACAATTATTTTGCCAAAAGTGACTGCGATGGCCACTTTCTATCGGAATTTTTCTGATTGTCAGTGAATCAATCTTATCGCCTATATAGTCGGCAAGTCTTGCCCTTGCTTGCGCTTCAGTACTGTGTTTGCTCGAATACACATAACCAACACCACGGCGATGTTGTAAACCTATGTCCCAGATCCAACCTGCTTCTTGCGCCGTCGAGATGGTATGTGAAGCGATTGGGCTACAGTCATTTTCATAGGGTACCTGTACTGCTAAAGCCGTATCTATGAATAAAACATCACGATAGGATTTGAACGGCACTTGATAATGACCTCCGAGCAATAACGATGAAAAACCACTGCAATCAACAAATAAATCGCCACTTATATTTCCGGCCTGCTTTGTTGTTAAACTACCTATATCACCATTTTCGATGCTGTTAACTTTAGTAACATCAGCTAAAATATGGGTTACACCTAAATTTTCAATGCAGTGTTTTTGTAAAAACACTGCAAATTTAGCTGAATCTAGATGATAAGCGTAATTGGCGACAGCGCCATATTCAGGCGTTCTGATCGTCTTTGGCGCAAGACCTTGCTCGCAAAGTGCTTCTTGAAAACATACCGCATTAGAAAACGATGATGATTGCTCGCTATCGTTTAACCAATATCCTGCCATATCTGTTTTAGTGAATCCTTGCGGTAAAACCAATGGGTGATAATAATAATCATCTTCGCCACCATCCACCCATTGTGCAAACTTAGCACCTTGTTTAAAACTAGCGTCACACTCACAGATAAAGTCGGTTTCACTGATACCCAAAGCGATTAAAGTGCTGCGCATTGTTGGCCAAGTACCTTCACCAACGCCAATAATTGGTACGTTTGGCGATTCGACTAACGTGACCTTGACGCCAACGTCCGTATTACTCTTATGCTCTGCAGCCAATCGCCCCGCAGTTAACCAACCCGCAATACCACCACCCACGACAATCACTGTGTTTATGCTTTTTTCCTGTTGTTTCATTTTAATACTCGCGTGGATTACAATTAAAAGTGACTTTTAATCAATACATAAAAGTCACTTTATTTACCCGATTAATGCCTAGAAATTACCGCGAATACCGAACATGAAACGTCGACCGCTGTCTTCAATTTGTAGCATTTGATTAGCAAAACGACCTCGTTTGTGAACATACTCTTGAGTTAGATTAATGCCTTCAATAAAGACTGTGACGTATTCTGTTAAATCATAACTAATGTTCGCATCAAGCTGTGCATAGTCTTCTACAATAGTTACACCATCACCATTAAGTTGACTTAACGATTGCACAAAGCTGTCTCGCCAGTTGTAAGCTAAGCGAGCTTGAAAAGAATCATTTTCATAAAAACCTACCACATTATATGAATCACTTAAGCCTGTAAGAGCAAACACTTGAGTAATATCTGCAGCATCTAACTCTTTGTTACTATCTACAATAGTGGCATTAACCATAAAACCAAAGCCACTGTCGAAAGTATGCTGTAGAGCAACCTCCCACCCATCAACAATTGCTGATTCACTGTTATTTGGTATGGTATTGGTAAACACCGCCGTGGTGTCTGCTGGATCTGGACTATCAACATCATTACCTGTGGAAGGATCAGTAAGTAGACCGCCACCGGGCAGTTCAAAGGTTAAGTCTTCAGTGGTATTGATAATGAAGTTAGCAACATTTTTTCTAAAATAACCTGCCGATACATAACTCGCATTGCCGTAGTACCATTCCAGAGATAGATCTAAGTTATCAGAAGTAAAAGGAGCTAACGCTGGATTACCAGAGCTGGATGTTAAATTGCCACCTTGGCGCGTTGTTTCTATCACTGTTACCGGTGACATACTATCGAGCGTCGGCCGAGTGATTGTTTGTGATACCCCAGCACGGGCAATTAAGTCATCATTGATTTCGAGCTTAAGACTAAAATTAGGTAAAATGGCTTCATAGTCAGAATTAGCTGAAATAGATTGAACACTGCCATAATTAGCCAACATTTCTGTTTTATCTAAAATTGACAATGAGTTAACTGGTTCATCGCTTCCGTTCACTTCAACATCTGTCGTTTCATACCTAAACCCAGCTGAGGCAAACAAGGGCATACCCGCAAGCTCTGATTCAAAATCAAATTCGCTATACAAAGCAATTGTGTCTTCTGTTATTTCAAATGACTTATTACGCTTTACTGCATCAAAGCTAATTGGCTGCCCATTTGCAGCGGCATATTGCTCAAGATAAGCAAAGTTTGCTTCACCATCATGTGCAAGCCAAGATGTTGGCATACGACCACTGCCACTGACGTTATCTAAAAAGTCATCGCCGGCATCAAATACAAACTGTGCGAGTCCGTCCATACTAGGCATATCTGGATAACCACAGAAAGTACAATGTATACCTACACCTTCATTATCCCAACGTTCAAGACTTTTAGTTTCGGATGAATACATTGCACCAAATTTAACGGCTACAAGACCCGTATAACCATCGTTGTACCATGTACTATCCCAACGAAATTGATCAACGGTATCTTCGACCGCCCAGCCACGACGCAACATAACATGAGCTCGGCTATTTACCGGATCTAAATGATTTGAGACCCCATCAGGGCTAACTGCTGGGTTATATGCACTGCCATCTAACTCCTGTTGACCACTGTAAATACTGTCATCAGCCGATGCAAACTCACTCGCATAAGGTAAGATCCCTTGATCAACTTGAAAGCGCACACGGTTTGCATAACCAATCAAGGATAACTGATCACCTCGGCCATTATTTGCTTCACGCTCAGCCTTTGAATGACTTAAATCAAAATTCATTTTTAAATTATCGTTTACGTGCCATTGTAAATTAAGCCCAAGCGCACTGGAGTTTGTTAAACGATCGAATTTTTTAGCGTGCATATCCGTTGCAAGCCCGACCTCTTGATAAAGATCAATCACCGTGCCATTTTCGTCAACAATTGGTCCACCAGCATCACCAAACCCTTCTAAATTGGGTGCAGTAAACCAGTGTCCATAGGACGTTGTATCGGCTTCAACATCAAAATCAGAATACAGAGCATCGCCCGTAATCACTACATCATCAGACGGGGCATATTGAATAACTAAATTAGCATTGGTGCGAGTGCGCGTCTCTGTGGTTACTTTATGATCGTAATTACGAGGAGAAAAAATATTGCCAGTATAGGCTTGTCCGCTTTGTGTTTGCGGCTTAGGCACGCCAACATTTTCTAACCAGCCATCTACTTGTGCTTGATTTAACCGGGTTCTACGCTCTTGACGTGACACAGCGAATAACAGACCTAGCGTATCGTCATTAAATGTATTACTAATTAATCCTGATACTTCTGGCGTTGTTTCTTCACTATTGTCGTCATAAATACCTTTTATGCTGCCGGCTACTTTAAAGCCATTAATAGCAAATGGACGAGCTGTATTTACATTGATTGTTGAGCCTATACCGCCTGACTGCTTTGTTGCGGTTGATGTTTTAAATACATCTAAACTCTTTACCAGCTCCGCCGCGATAGTATCAAAACTAAATGCTCGGCTTTGGTTTTCAGATGCCATTTGGCGGCCATTGACTAACACGGTATTAAATTGCGGGCCGAATCCCCGTACCGTGATTAATTGCCCTTCCCCGCCGGAACGGTCAATCGAAACACCGGTGATACGTTGCAATGACTCAGCTAAGTTAGTATCTGGGAATTTACCAATATCTTCTGCTGAAATAGAATCAACGACCCCACCCGCTTCACGTTTAGCATCCATTGCGCGTCCAAGTGATCCTCTTATTCCTCTTACTTCAATTATTTCAGGTCCTTGCTCTGCGGTATCGGCTACTGCAGGTAGTGTAACGCTACTAAGCACTGCGAGTACGGCACTCGCCACCCCGTTTTTTTTATAATTAGTCATGTTGTCATTTCTCTCGAAGCTTGAGTCTATCGAAATAGATATTTGCCCATCTTCGCTGACATGTGATTGCAAACCTGTCCCTGCAAGTAAACTATTTAATGCAGTTATTATTGAATACTCACCAGTAATATTATTAGTCTGCAACTGTTGAATTTTATCCAACGGAAACAACAAAGTAATATCAGCTTGCTCTGCAAAATTAATCAGCGATAGATCGGCCCTTTGTCTTGGAATATCAAACTTAATCTTGTCATTTTTGGTATTTGCTTGAGCTTCTGTATTAAACAAAGTAAAAACCAAAACCAGTACACAAAAATGTAGCTGAGATGTTTGATATTTCATGTGTATAGTTTTTCGCCATACCAAAAACAAAGACGAGTGAGTTTTTATTTTCCCCCATAAATATTTTCGATTATTTACAAATAATATATATTTTTGACTAGTCATACTGAAAATTGCTAAGCCTTTTTATTTTTATTCTTACGAGAATACAGCAGCACATTATTCGATTTTAAATAATGTGTCGCTTGCAAAATAATTGCTATCTCTATCAACTAAACCCATTTCAAAAATTGCTGAATATCACCAATCAGAACAAGTAATTAAAAATTTAAACCGTATTTAAAGTCTCTATTTGGATGTGAAGCTCTAAGTGCTTCGCGATGTAAATTAAGATAATTTGTACGCTGTTTTTTAACAATCTAAGAAGCACCATACGATGCAAAATAACTTAGAGCTCAGACCCGAACTTTGGATTGCTAAAAACTGTAGTACAATTAACACTGTAATTACAAGCTTTAAGAAAAACGGGAAATAGATCGGTAAAGGGCAATACGTACCACTAGGTAAATACGGTTAAAGAATTTTTACCTAGTGGATTTTTTTATCTCAATCGTCTTACTAAGTATTGGCATAAAAATAACAACAGCAAAGCTAAATCCGATGAGAAAACGTTAATGACGAAAGAGACACTACTTCATAAGGCTTATTTAGTCTCAAGAAAAAGCATTTCACGAGTTGTCGCTAAAATTGTGCCACCTCATGAAATTGAAGATATTGTGCAGGAAACGTATGTGCGTATATGCAAAATTGAAAATAGCGACAAAATTAACTCTCCCAAGTCATTTATCTATAAAACTGCGCGTAATTTAGCATTGGATTATCAAAAACAGGCCAATATACGCTTGGTCGACGGTATTGATAATATGGAAGCACTCGAGCAACTTCTGTGTGAACACCACACAGATGAGATGTATGAGAGCACACTTACCGATAATGAATTTTCGAATTTTTGTGAAGCCGTCAGATTGCTTCCGCTACAGTGTCGAAAAGTATTTGTCTTAAAAAAAGTGTATGGCTATTCGCAGCGTGAAATAGCTGCACAATTAGAGCTTAGTGAAAGTACCGTGGAAAAGCATATTGCAGCAGGCATGAAAAGATGTACGCTGTTTATGCGTCAATCAAATAAAAGCACATATAATGATCCGGCCCGTTCAGCAAACCTCAATGCAGGAGGCAAATATGAGTAACGTTCATCAGATCCATCAATCTTCCCATGATAGTAATCAAATTGAAGATGAACGCTTAGATCAAGCGAGTGAGTGGCTAGCCAAACTTGACCGAAACCTTAGCGGCAATGAAAAAGAAGCACTTAAAGCCTGGCTTGGAGAGTCTTACAAAAATGTTGAGGTTCTGCTAGAAGTTGCACAATTATGGGATAAAATGAGTGAATTAAGTCGTTTATCAGACTTATTTCCACAAGCATCAAGGCAACAAAAAAAACTCCCTGTATGGTTAGGCGCAATAGCAGCATCCATTTTATTGGCTATTGCGCTTAGCTTTTTTCAAGAGACATTTAATTTTTCGCTGTTTAACCAAGTGAATAAATCTGCGGTAGTGGCAAAACAATTAAACTTTCAAACTGCGGTGGGAGAAAGTAAAGATATTATTTTGCCTGACCAAAGTAAAATCACACTCAATACAAATAGCTTTGTCCATATTAAATACACTCCATCAGCCCGAGTCATCAACCTTATTCGAGGTGAGATCCATATCGATGTCGCACATGATACCTCACGGCCTTTGAGTGTCGTCACTGGCAATAAGATAATCCAAGCCGTTGGGACTGCGTTTAATGTAGAAGTAAACAACGAAAAAATAGAACTTATTGTTACCGATGGAAAAGTATTAGTTGCTCAGCAATATACAACCGCTGTACCTAACCTCTCAAATAATGGCACTTCTAGAGTTGCAAAAGATGTATCGCTGCATTCCACGCCAGTATCAAAGGGTGAGAAACTCAATTTAGACTTCAAGGATGTAATTACCAAAAAAGTTGAAAAAATAGACGCGATTGATGTGGCTGCAAACTTATCTTGGCGTCAAGGGAGTATCATTTTCAGAGGCGAATCACTTAGCGACGCAATGACCGAAATTAGCCGCTATACCAATATTAACTTTGAGCTTGCTGATGATGAACGTTTGAAACAAGTACACGTTGCAGGCATGTTCAAAACTGGCGACGTCAAAGGTCTACTCGAAGTGCTTAATAATAATTTTAATATTAGTTATGAAAGGGTCAGCCCCGATAAAATCATGTTAAAATACGCGTCGCCTCACACTACTATATAATTCGTTACAACAATAACCAGGTACATCACCATGACAACACCTTTATCATTGGGCAAGATTAATAGCCCGAACCACACTTTACCAACAAGCACTCATTCTCTACTTTACGTTATATTTATATCTGGCGTTGCAGCAATTGGTGGCTTTTTATTTGGCTTTGACTCCGGGGTTATCAACGGAACGGTGTCGGCGCTTGGCAAAACGTTTAACTCAAACAGTGTCGCAACAGGGTTTAATGTTGCGTCGGTACTACTGGGGTGTGCTCTTGGTGCACTGATTGCAGGCCCGCTTGCTGATAAATTTGGCCGCCGCTCAATTATGATTGTCACCGCTGTAATATTTGCCATTAGCGCGTTTGGTTCAGGCATTGCAGACAGCTCCGCTGAATTTATTTTTTATCGTCTATTTGGTGGTCTCGGTATTGGCGCTGCATCTGTATTAGCGCCCGCTTACATTGCTGAAGTCGCACCTGCCGCTTTGCGTGGACGATTAGCAACGCTGCAACAATTAGCGATTGTACTTGGCTTATTTGCTGCTTTTTTAAGTAATTACCTGATCGCTTCAGCAGCAAACGGCGCTGAAGGTATTTTTATTCTTGAGCTGGCAGCTTGGCGCTGGATGTTTTGGGCAGAGCTTGTACCTGCAGGATTATTTCTGTTGGGGGTATTATTTATACCAGAGTCGCCACGTTATTTAGTTGCCCAAGGCCAATTAGAAAAAGCCAAAGCTGTATTTAAAAAAATATCCAATGATGATGCTCAATCACAAATAAACGATGTTAAACAGTCACTACATGGTGATAAAAAACCGAGTATTCGTGACTTATTTATTGACGGTAAAAAGAAAATACACCCAATCGTATGGGTTGGTATCACTTTGTCTGTTTTTCAGCAGTTTGTAGGCATTAATGTGGTATTTTATTACGGCTCTGAGCTTTGGCAAGCAGCGGGGTTTGATGAATCACAATCTTTATTTATCAATGTATTAGCGGGTATTACCAATATTTTATCTACTTTTATAGCAATTGCGCTTATCGATAAAGTAGGCAGAAAACCATTATTACTAGTAGGTAGTATTGGTATGTTTATTAGTTTAAGTGCATTAACTTATACCTTTGGAAGCGCAGGCCTCGATGCGGCAGGTAAACTTGCATTAACTGACAGTATGGGCACGTTTGCACTTATCATGGCTAATCTCTTTGTGGTATTTTTTGGCTTAAGCTGGGGACCTGTTGTTTGGGTACTATTAGGCGAAATGTTCAATAATCGTATTCGAGGGGCTGCTTTAGCTGTTGCAGCAAGTGCGCAATGGCTTGCCAACTTTACAATTACCATGACCTTCCCGATTATGCTCGGTAGTATTGGTTTAGCTGGTGCCTATGGGTTTTATGCTCTTTCTGCCTTTATTAGCGTATTTTTTATTGTTAAATATATAAAAGAAACACGCGGTATCAAGCTCGAAGCCATGTAAAAGTTGTTTAAAATGGCGAATGTATTTATTTCGCCATTTTTTCAACTAAGACTCTACTTTAAGTAATTCAACTTCAAATATAAGTAAAGAGGCTGGAGGAATACTGCCAACACGTTTTTCACCGTAAGCTAATTGATGAGGGATATAAAAGGTGTATTTATCGCCTTCACTCATCAGTTGCAAGCCTTCAGTCCAGCCTTTTATTACTTGATTTAAACCAAAACTGATTGGGCTATTACGCTCAACCGAACTGTCAAATACACTGCCATCTAGCAACGTACCGTGATAATGTACATTCACCATGCTAGTTGAGCTTGGTCTTGCCTCACTACCACTGCTGCTAACAACTTTATATTGCAGACCTGATGCGGTCTCAATAACCCCTTCAACCTTGCTGTTTGCCACTAAAAAGTCGGCTTCGATTTGCGCATTAGCGATCGCCTGTTGCTTTACTTTTTTGCTATTTTGAAAAATCAAAAAGCATAAAATGGCGATAATAATCGCCAAAATAATATTGATCATGATTATTCTTTCTCGTGTTCTTTTTCGTCGTTATCGCCATTAACAATATCGGCGATTTCACTTAGTCGTGCTAAAGCAAGGCCATTCACTGAATTGTCTGGGTATTGTCCGTATTTAAGCTCGCCTGCGGCAATATCCATTAGTAAATTAAGCGCTTGGTCAACAGTTTCAACTGCATAAATATGAAACTTGCCAAGCTCTACCGCATTGAGGATCTCGTCATCAAGCACTAAGTTTACTTGATTTGATTTAGGTATTATTACTCCTTGCGCAGACGTTAAACCACGCATTTTACAGAGCTTAAAAAAGCCTTCAATTTTTTCGTTAACACCGCCAATGGCTTGCACGTCACCGTGCTGGTTAATTGAACCAGTCAGTGCTATAGACTGGCTAATTGGTAAGCTTGTAATAGCGGAGATCAATGCGCACAGCTCAGCTAATGACGCACTGTCGCCATCAATGTAGCCATAACTTTGTTCAATAGCGATATTAGCACTGAGCGTTAAACTAAATTGCTGCGCATATTTATTACCTAAATAACCAGTCAGTAGCATAACACCTTTGGAGTGAATGGCTTTACCCAGCTCAGCTTCACGCTCAACGTCAATTACCCCATCCGCACCAGCGTAAACTGTAGCGGTGATCCGTGCAGGAGTACCAAAAGAAGTATCGCCAATGTGTAATACTGTTAAACCGTTTACTTTACCAACAGCATGACCGTCGGTGGCAATTAAAGTATGCCCTTCTTTGATATCGCTGAGCATATTTTCGCTAATTTGCCCCGTACGATATTGCTTACCTTCAATCGCTTCATCAATATGATGGGCATCAATTAAAGTTAAGTTATCTTGCTTGGTATAAAAGCTGGCTTCTGCTACTAGCTCTAATACATCAGCAAAACGAGCTGAAAGTTTATTGTGGTGTTCTGCTTGGCGGTAGCTAAATTTAAGTAATCGTGCCATCGCTGACTCAGTTAAACTACACTTTAGCGTCTGCTCACAGTACTCAATCACTTTAGTGATAAATTGATATTGTAATTTATCACTGCTTGGCAGGTAATAATCAAAATCGGCTAACACTCTAAACAGCTCAGCAAACTCTTCATCATATTCACCAATGGTGTAATACAACTCACGCGAGCCGAGTAAAATAATTTTTACATCAAGCGGGATCAACTGCGGACGCAAGGTAAAGCTACTGCCAACAGCACTATCTTGATACGGTAAATCATTTTTGATTTGATGGGTTTTTAATGACAGCTTTAAACCATCCCACACTTGTGGATTAGCCATCACTTTTTCAGCGTCCATAATCAAATAACCACCGTTAGCACGATGCAGTGCCCCCGGCTGAATCGATCGGTAACTGGTGATCAATGAGCCTTGTGAAGTAGAGTATTCAATTTTGCCAAAAATATTACCAAAGGTAGGGTTCGGCTCATACACTACAGGGGCGGCATCACCTTCTTTAAATTCAACTAAAATATTAGGTGCAAAAAAATCGGTAAGCATGCCTTTACGGTCAAAATCTTCTTTGTTTTCGTCGCTAACATCTTCATCATCAAGCCACTCAAGTACCGCATCAATAATTTCTACGCGAATGTCTTTTAAATAGCGTAATACCCCAATGTGCGCAGCATATTTATGTTCAAGATCTTTTAGTAATGGCTTAGTAGCGAGCTCTGCGGTAGATTTTTTTAAATTGCGGAGTTTTTCTGATGATTCACGTTTCCAACGTGGCAACTCAATCAGTGCCTCAATGAGCGCATCTTCGAGTTTTTCAATTACTTCATAAAATTGTTCACGCAATTCATCATCAAGCTCTGCAAATTCAGCATCGCTTAGTTGTTTGCCATCAATCAGCGGGGCAAACCCAACCACGCTTTTTTCTTCTATTAAGGCAACACTTTGCTCAAGCGCAGTAATTTCCACGGCAGTAATTGCGCTATCGTAAGCGTCGTTAAATTCACGGTCGATTTTTTTCTTTTTACGTTGGTACGCTGGGTTATCAAACGCTGCGGGAAAGGTGTCGAGTACTTCATCAATAAATGAGTCAATGTCATCAGCTAACTGTTTACTTTGACCTGCTTGTAAAAACATCGCGATAGGTTCGCGGTGGTCGTCATAATTATTAACGTATAACCACTCGTTTGGTGTTGGGCGGCCTTTGCTGTGTAATTGAAGTTTATCTTTGACTAAGGTAAACCGACCATGCGCGGCCTCCCCCATTACATACACATTGTAACCAGGTAATTCCATCCCTAACGAGAAATCAAGCGCACTTTGCGCCCGCTGTTGACCAATGAAAGTCAAGGTTTCAGGGTATGGATTGTTCATGCACGTCTGTACATGATTAAGTGAAATTGTCGGCGCAAGGGCCGACACAGATAAAGGCAGCAGTTTCTTCGTCATTCTAACTTCTTTTTATACCAACATATTCGTTGATTTTGTAAGGTGGCATCAGTGCACTAAAAGGCACTGTTCACTAACTATTTAAGGTTGTAGTGCCTTGCGGCTAAAGTAGATACCATCACATTGCGAACACGCTGTAATTTGCGTAGCATGGTAAATATCATAACTATATTGGCAATTCTTACATACTAATGTGCCCATGGCTATCCATTCGCCTTGGTGATATACCCCATTGTGCTTAAAATCTTGATTTAATGCTTGCCACTCAAGTTGAGTTTTGTCTTCTATATGTGAAAGCTCAAACCACAAAGACTCTTTAAGCTCTTGCCATGCGAGGGAACCATAGTGTTGATCGTGCTCTTGGATGTGTTCAATATCGCGCTTTAAATATTCTCGGTATAAAGTTAATTTTTCTTGTCCTAAATCTTTTAGCGCTTGTTCAGATTCAATAAACTTATCCATCGCATCTTTTAGCTCATGATCTTTTACGTCTTTCAACCAAGTGCTCAAATCTGTTAACCACGCCTTATAATCAGCCATTGTTTACTCCTTCAGAACTATGTTTAGCGAACCTATACATTATACAAGTATAGGTTAACCTGCCCTGAAAACTAATTTCATATAAAATCCACTGATTTGACGCTGTGATTAGTGCTTTTTTTGGGGTATCCTAACGGCAATTTTTTATTAGTTTGCAAGAAGTCTGGAATCGTAGATGCAAGAGCAATATAACCCGCAAGACATAGAGTCAAAAGTCCAAGCCTACTGGGAAGAAAACCAAGTATTTAAAGCCACTGAAGACGAGAGCAAAGAAAAGTATTATTGCCTTTCTATGTTCCCTTACCCAAGCGGCCGACTCCACATGGGTCATGTGCGTAACTACACGATTGGTGATGTTGTTTCTCGTTTCCAACGCTTGCAAGGCAAAAACGTAATGCAACCTATGGGTTGGGACGCGTTTGGTCTACCGGCTGAAAATGCGGCAATTAAAAATAAAACTGCGCCAGCAAAATGGACCTACGAGAACATCGATTACATGCGTACCCAACTTAAGCAATTAGGTTTTGGTTATGACTGGGATCGTGAAATCGCAACTTGCCACCCAGAATATTACAAATGGGAACAATGGTTCTTCACTAAGCTTTACGAAAAAGGCTTAGTGTACAAAAAAATGTCTACAGTAAACTGGGATCCAGTAGACCAAACTGTACTTGCTAACGAGCAAGTTATTGATGGTCGCGGTTGGCGCTCTGGCGCTGTAGTTGAACAAAAAGAAATTCCACAGTGGTTTATTAAAATCACTGACTACGCGCAAGAGCTACTTGACGACTTAGACAAGTTAGAAGATTGGCCAGAGCAAGTTAAAACCATGCAGCGCAACTGGATTGGTCGCTCTGAAGGGTTAGATATTGAGTTTAAACGCACCGATAACAACGAAACATTCAGCGTTTATACCACTCGCCCTGATACCTTTATGGGTGTGACTTATGTTGCTGTTGCAGGCGGACACCCTATCGCACAAGAAGCAGCTAAAAATAGCGACGCTGTGGCACGCTTTGTTGATGAATGCAAAAACACCAAAGTAGCTGAAGCTGATATGGCGACGATGGAGAAAAAAGGCATCGCAACGGGCTTTTTTGCTACTCACCCACTTACCGGTGAGCAAGTACCAATTTGGGTCGCCAACTTTGTATTAATGCATTACGGCTCAGGTGCTGTAATGGCCGTGCCCGCGCACGATCAACGGGACTTTGAATTTGCTACCGCTTACGGTTTAGACATCAAACAAGTCATTGCACCTGTCGCAGGTTCAGATCTTGAAATAAACCTAAATGAAGCGGCATTCACAGAAAAAGGTGTGCTGGTAAATTCAGCTGAATTTGATGGCCTTGATTTTGATGGCGCATTTAAGGCTATTGCCGACAAACTTGAAGCACTGGGTGTTGGTGAGCGTAAAGTAAACTTCCGTTTACGTGATTGGGGTGTTAGCCGTCAGCGTTATTGGGGTTCACCAATCCCAATGTTAAGCGATGAAAACGGTAACGAACTTGCTGCGACTGAAGATATGCTGCCGGTGCGCTTACCAGAAGACGTGGTAATGAACGGTGTAACATCGCCAATCAAAGCAGATCCACAATGGGCTAAAACCACGGTTAATGGCGCACCTGCGTTTCATGAAACCGATACCTTTGATACGTTTATGGAATCATCTTGGTACTACGCACGTTACTGTAGTCCACGCCATGACAAAGGCATGCTAGATCCAGCGGCAGCAAACTACTGGTTACCAGTAAACCAATACATTGGTGGTATTGAGCACGCTATTTTACATTTATTGTACTCGCGCTTTTTCCATAAATTATTACGTGATTTTGGCTTAGTTAATTCAGATGAGCCGTTTGACCGCTTATTATGCCAAGGCATGGTACTTGCCGAAACATTTTATCGTAAAGATGAAAAAGGTGGCGACATTTGGATCTCTCCTAGTGATGTAAATACTGAAACTGACGAAAAAGGCCGCGTGACTAAAGCATGGCATAAAGTTGACGGCGAGCCAGTATTCTCATCAGGCATGAGCAAAATGTCTAAATCAAAAAATAACGGCATCGACCCGCAACAAGTTATCGCTCAATACGGCGCTGATACGGTACGTTTATTTATGATGTTTACCGCACCACCAGAGCAAACGCTTGAATGGTCTGATTCAGGTGTTGAAGGGGCACATCGTTTCATTAAACGTGTATGGAAATATGCGGTTGATGTAAACACTGTTGGTTTCCAAGCATTAGACAAATCTGCATTAAACAACGAGCAAAAAGTGCTCCGTCGTGAGCTGCACAAAGCAATTGCAAAAGTGACTGATGATGTTGAACGTCGTCAAACATTCAACACTGCCATTGCGGCAATCATGGAAATCTCAAACAAATTGTTAAAAGCACCTTTAGCTGACAAACAAGATGTAGCGATTGCCAACGAAGCGCTTGAAGCGCTGTTAATTATGCTTGCACCAATTACGCCGCATTTGTCACATCAATTGTGGCAAGAACTGGGTAAAGAAGGCGATATTTTAGATGCGTCTTGGCCCGTGGTTGATGAGTCTGCCCTTGTTGAAGATGAGAAACTGATCATCGTGCAAGTTAACGGTAAACTACGCGCAAAATTAACGGTGCCAGCTGATGCAACTAAAGAGCAAGTAGAAGCACTAGCATTTGCTGAACCTAACGTATCTAAGTTCACTGATGGCGTAACAATCCGAAAGGTTATATACGTACCAGGTAAACTACTTAACGTGGTTGCTAACTAATTATGGCTGCTATTCATGCCATTAAAAACGGACTAGCCTTAGCGCTAGTCTGTTTTTTGTTATCTAGCTGCGGCTTTCACCTTAAAAAAGCCTCAAGTCTGCCTGATGACTTGACCACCTTAACTTTAAACGGTGATGATGAAAGATCAGCGTTATTTGCGATGCTTGGCAAAGAGCTCACATTGAGCAAAGTTGAGTTACTCGACACGCCTAAGAAAAACGTCGCTCAGCTGTATTTATATAAAGATCGTCTTGAACGCCAAACCTTATCATTATTTAAAAATGGTCAGGTTGCCGAGTACGAGTTAGCTTATAGTGTTCGCTACTTACTCAAGCGCCCAGGCAAAGAAGCAATTGAACAACGTTTTGAGCTTTATCGTAATTATCAAGATGACCCTGATAACGCTTTAGCAAAAGCAAAAGAGTTAGAGTTGCTACTGAATGAAATTCGCATGCAAGCTAGTCGTCGTATTGTTAGAGAGCTGTCGCAACTATAATGCGCTGTTATGCGAATCAATTACCCAATGAATTAAAAAAAGGCTTACAGCCTTTTTATTTAGTATTTGGTGAAGAACCCTTTCAAGTAGCACAATGCGCTCAACAAATTCGTCAGATTGCGAAACAACAAGGTTTTGATGAGGTTGTTAAATTTACCTTAATGCCCGGTTTTGATTGGCAAGAGCTAATAGCGCAATATCAAAGTATGTCGTTATTTAGTGCTCGCACTTTAATCGAGCTAGATCTTAATTTTCAAAAGCCAGGTATTGTTGGTAGCCAAACGTTTAAACAGCTCGTAGCACTAAACAACCCCGACACCGTACTTATTGTAAAAGGGGCCAAGGCCAGTCAAGATATTCAGCGCAGTGCTTGGTTTAAGTCGTTAGATAAACTGGGCGTATTTGTACCCTGCTACCCCCTGACCGGCAATCATTTAAGCCGTTGGCTTGATGAGCAGTGCCAGCGCTTAAAAATCAATATGCAAGCAGATGCCAAACGCACCCTAATTGATGCTACTGAAGGTAATTTGTTAGCGTGTTTTCAAGAGCTCGAAAAGCTGTCGTTATTGCATGGCACTGCTATGATCGATCAACAGCAGGTTTTACAAGGCCTACTTAATCAAGCCAAGTTTGATATTTTTGATTTAAGTGATGCACTGCTACAAGGTAATAGTCGCCAAGCAATTAAAGTATTAAATAAACTCGCTGGCGATAACACTGAAGCTGTGAGTATCTTATGGACCATTACTAAAGAAGCAAATACCTTACTAAGCCTACAATTAGGCTTACAACAAGGTGAACAACTGGCAACGCTATTTAAACAAAAAGCCATCTGGAAAAATCAGCAAGGGCCGATTCAACAAGCACTTAATCGTTTGTCGATGCATACTTTAGAGCAAATCACCCAATTGCTCGCACAATTTGATGCCAGCTATAAACAAGGTAATTTAATCAAGCCTTATCAAGCTTTGGCACATATTTGTTTGGTGTTTTGTCAGCCATTGGTGATCCCACTGCCTGTGCACCCACTTAACTAATTATTAGGCGTTTATAATGATTGCACTGTTTGGTGGCACCTTCGACCCCGTTCACTTAGGCCATATAAATATGGCGAAGCACTGTGTAAAACACTTTAATTTAGCAACTTTATACTTTATGCCTTGTGCTATTCCAGCTCATAAGACTGAACCTGGGATAGGTACGCAGCATCGCATTGCAATGCTCAATGCTGCGATTGCACCTTACTCATATTTTCAACTCGATTTACGCGAACTCAATCGCAGTGGCCCGTCATATTCATTATTAAGCCTGCAAGAGATCCGCATACAATTTCCAGATCAACCATTATTATTTTTAATTGGCATGGATTCGTTTAATAACTTAGATAAATGGTTTGAGTGGCAAACAATTACTCAGCTTTGTCATATTGTGGTATTTCAACGCCCGGGCCTAAAATGCACAGCCCATGGCGAGCTACTCGCATACCAACAAGCCGCAGAATGTAGCAATAGCGCAGAGCTTACAGCGCAAGCTGGTGGAAAATTATATTTTTTAGCTGGCGAAGAAATCGCTATTGCCTCAAGCGATATTCGCAAGGCGATTAAAAATGGCATAGATTACAATGAACTTCTTCCTACTGGCGTGAGTCAGTATATTCAATCACAGCAACTTTATCTAAGTGATGAATAAATACCAGTTGCGTGATAAAATAACAGCTATTCACTTTTAAATGAGATAACACCTTGGATACGAAACAACTACTCGCCTTTGCAATAGACAAAATTGACGATATGAAAGCACGTGATGTGGTTAATATTGATGTAAGCGCAAGCTCAGACATCACCGATTTTATGGTCGTGTGCTCTGGTACTTCGAAACGTCATGTATTGTCAATTGCTGATCATTTAGCAAAAGAAGCTCGTCACGCAGGTCAAGAGCCTCTAGGGTATGAAGGCCAAAGCGATGGTGAATGGGCACTGGTTGATTTAGGGGATGTAATCGTACACGTAATGCAAGATCAAGCACGTAGCTATTACGACCTCGAAAAACTATGGAGCTAATATCAAGCTAACCGCTCACTAATTTTAATCGAGTTTGGATGTAACACGTGAAAATACAGATGATTGCCGTTGGCACCAAAATGCCAGCGTGGGTAGAAACGGGTTTTGCACAATATCAGCGCCGCTTTCCAAAAGATATGGCGCTGGAGTTAATTGAAATTCCCGCAGGCAAACGTGGTAAAAATGCAGATATTAAACGTATTTTGCATATTGAAGGCGAAAAAACCTTAGCCGCTATCCCTAAAGGCAATCGTATTGTTACGCTTGAGGTAACAGGCAAAGCGCTTGATACTCACCAATTAGCAAAAGACATGGAGAAGTGGCAACTGGATGGCCGCGATGTAAGTTTGCTAATTGGCGGCCCTGAAGGCTTAGCACCAGAATGTATAGCTGCCTCAGAGCAAAAATGGTCGTTATCAAATTTGACCCTACCACATCCATTGGTGCGTATTATTGTTGCTGAAAGTCTATATCGAGGCTGGAGCTTAAACAATAACCACCCGTATCACCGCGAGTAACATTTACTCATGCGCAAACACAGACCCACAATTAGAGACCACTCAGCAGAAGCTAACCTATTTGCTCGTCGCGCCTTTGTGGGGTTTGTATTTGTTACTATTTTAGTCGCGGTTTTACTTTCCAATTTATATACCATTCAAGTTGATGATCACCAAGATTATCAAACACGTTCTAACGACAATCGCATTAAAGTTATTCCTATTGCTCCTAACCGAGGCCTTATTTATGACCGCAATGGTGTGTTGCTCGCTGAAAATAAGCCTGTTTATAATTTAGAAGTCATTCCTGAAGACGTTGACGATCTTGATGCATCACTGTCAGCACTGACACAATTCATTGATATTTCAGAGCAACAAAAAAACGATTTTCTTGATGATATAAAGCATAACCGTCGCTTTAAGAGTCAAGTATTAAAAGCACGTTTAAACGAACAAGAAGTGGCCCGTTTTTCGGTCAATCAGCATAAATTCCCAGGGTTTAGTATCGAAGCACGTTTAGCACGCTACTACCCGTTTGCAGATACCCTAACCCATGCGTTAGGGTATGTTGCTAAACTCAATAAAAAAGAACTCGCTCAGCTCGAAGCACAAGAGCAAGGGACTAATTACCGTGCAACCCATGATATTGGTAAACTCGGTATTGAGAAATATTATGAACAACTGCTGCATGGCCAAGTTGGTTCGCAGCGGGTTGAAGTCAATAATCGTGGTCGCGTCATTCGCACCTTAAGTATGACTCCTCCGCAGCCGGGTAATGATCTTGTTCTTACTCTTGATGTTGGCTTGCAGCAAATTGCCCAACATGCACTTAAAGATATGCGTGGCGCTGTGATCGTCATGGACGCCAAAGACGGAGGCGTGTTAGCGCTGTATTCTAATCCCAGTTATGATCCGAACTTATTTGTTCACGGCATTAGCAGTAAAAACTACAAAGCCTTATTAAATCCTGACCGACCTCTAATCAATCGAACCACACAAGGGCGTTATGCGCCAGCATCGACGGTAAAACCTCACATGGCTGTTCTGGCCCTTGAAGAAGGTCTCGTTACCGAGCAAACGTCAATGTGGGATCCTGGTTTCTTCCAAATTCCGAATGTTGATCATAAGTGGCGAGATTGGAAACGTTGGGGGCATGGCCATGTTGATGTTTACAAAGCCATTGAAGAGTCGTGTGATACCTATTTTTATGATGTTTCTTATCGATTAGGGATCACCAAAATCAGTGATTTTATGGCACAGTTTGGCTACGGTGATTTAACCGGTATTGATATTCATGAAGAAACCACGGCTATTTTGCCATCAAAAGAATGGAAAGAAGGCCGTTTTAAAGAATCATGGTGGCGCGGCGATACTATCTCAGTTGGCATTGGCCAAGGTTATTGGACCGCAACTCCCCTACAAATCGCAAACGCGATGAATATATTAGTAAATCGTGGCGTTAACCACCCTCCACACTTAGTACAAGTTGTGAAAAAAGACAATGACGTCACACAGATCAATAATGAAGACAAGCCACCCGTTATTTTAAAAGATCCTCGCCATTGGCAGGTCGCATTAGATGCTATGCATAACACAGTTCAAAAAACCTCAGGTACTGCACACAGAGCATTTAAAGGAACAAATTACGATTCAGCAGGTAAAACAGGCACCGCACAAATAGTCAGTATTGCTCAAGGTGAGCGATATGATGCAAAATCCCTCAAGGAGCGTCAACGTGATAACACTATCTATGTAGGCTTTGCACCTTATGAGGATCCCAGAATCGTTGTTTCTGTTGTTCTAGAAAACAATCATGGCGGTGTGCAAATTGCTCGCCAACTAATGGATTACTACTTTGCCGCAAATCCCGTTAATCTTGCTAGGAATAACACACCATGACCAGTTTGCATGATGGCCGTTCAATCTGGATGCGCATGCATCTTGACTTGCCGCTACTGCTGGCATTGCTATTAATGATGGCAGGCAGTGTAACCGTTGTTTATAGCGCCAGTGGTCAAGACCCTGCAATGATGATCCGTCATATTACCCGTATGGGTGGCGCTGTTTTAGGTATGATTATTTTAGCGCAGTTTTCACCTGCAACCTTAAAGCGATTAGTTATTCCTTTATATTGTGCTGGATTACTGATGCTAGTTGCGGTGCTGTTCTTTGGCGTCAGCTCCAAAGGCGCTCAGCGCTGGCTAGATTTAGGTATTACCCGCTTTCAACCTGCTGAATTAATGAAAATAGCTGTGCCTATGATGGTCGCTTGGTATATTGGCCGTAATCATTTACCACCAAGAGCACTGCACTTAGTTGTTGGCTTTACCATTGTTATGGTTCCCACACTCTTGATCAAAGAACAGCCCGACTTAGGCACCTCTATCTTAATTGCCAGCTCAGGGATCTTTGTATTGTTTTTGTCTGGTTTAAGCTGGCGATTAATCGGCTTTTTGAGCGCTTTGGTTGCTTTGGCTGCGTGGCCTTTTTGGCATTATGGTATGCATGACTATCAAAAACAGCGGGTACTAACGTTGTTCAATCCAGAAAGCGATCCTCTTGGCTCTGGTTACCATATTATCCAATCAAAAATAGCTATCGGCTCTGGTGGAATTGAAGGTAAAGGTTGGCTGCAAGGCACCCAGTCACAATTAGAATTTTTACCTGAACGCCATACTGATTTTATCTTCTCAGTACTGAGTGAGGAATTTGGCCTGTTTGGTGTATGTGTTTTATTATCCATGTATTTATTTATTATTGGTCGCGGTTTGTATATCGCGGTTAATGCTCAAGATGCATTTGGTAAATTACTGGCAGGGGCACTCACGCTGACTTTTTTTGTTTATGTATTTGTAAATATTGGCATGGTATCAGGGTTACTACCTGTGGTGGGTGTACCATTGCCACTGATAAGTTATGGCGGTACGTCAATGGTCACTTTAATGGCCGGATTTGGCATTATTATGTCTATCGCAACTGATAAAAGGATGCTGTTAAAGTAATGCGCTACTGTTTAAAATTATTCAGCTGTTTGTGGTTAGTGGTTTTTTTAAGTGCCTGTAGCTCTTCAGGTATAAATCACAGTGACCGCTATAGTATGCGTCATGATTCTGCACCACTGAGAGTGCCCACTGCATTAGAAATGCAAGATGCCATAGTCACAGAGGTTAACAAAAGTGCCAGTGCTGGGCGCGCTTACACTGTTAACGGCAAAAACTATACTCCGATGCTGGATGAAACGGGTTATAGTGAAGAAGGTATCGCTTCTTGGTATGGCCGTAAATTTCATGGCTATCACACCTCAAATGGTGAAGTCTATGATATGTTTGCAATGACTGCCGCTCATAAAACGTTACCCTTGCCTAGCTTTGTAAAAGTAACCAACACCAGTAATGGCAAATCTGTTATTGTCCGTGTAAATGATCGTGGCCCATTTCATGATGACCGCTTAATCGATTTATCCTATGCAGCAGCGTATAAACTTGGTTACTATCATCATGGTACAGCCAAGGTTAAGCTTGAAGCTATTACAATGACCGATTCGACTGCGCGTTTGAGTTATATTCAAGTCGCTGCAGGAAGTACCTTAAAAAATGTTGAAGCATTAGCGTACACCTTACGCCAGCAATACCAATTACCCACTAATATTGTGGAAAAAGACGCTATTTATAGGCTGCGTTTAGGGCCAATTAAAAATGCTGAGCAAGCTCAGCAAGTACTTGAAAAACTAAAACAGGATCAATTTAAAAACGCGTTCTTGCTTTATAGTGAATAACACCTTTAGAATGAGCTAAACGCGAATCTTTAACTTTAACCATTAATGAGTATGATGAAATCTATTAAATCCAAAATTATTAGCGGTGTGTGTGGCGTAGTTTGCTCTGCTGCCGTTTTTTCTGCGACCGCCCAAATCATCCCAGCCCCGCCTCAAGTTAATGCAAAAGGTTATTTTCTTGTTGATTTTACCACTGGTAAAGTTATTGCCGAAGGTGAAGCTGATACGCGCCTAGCACCTGCCAGTTTAACTAAAATGATGACCAGCTACGTCATTGGCACCGAAATAAAAGCGGGCAATATCGCGCCAACAGATATGGTTACGGTAAGCGAAAAAGCATGGGCTAAAAACTTTCCTGAATCTTCGAAAATGTTTATCGAAGTGGGCAAGCAAATTAGTGTTAACGATTTAAACCACGGTATTATTATCCAGTCAGGTAATGATGCTTGCGTAGCAATGGCAGAACATATTGCCGGTAGCGAAAGCGCATTTGCAGACTTAATGAATGCCCATGCTGAGAAATTAGGCATGAGTAACAGCCACTTCATTAATAGCCATGGCTTAGATACCAACGAACACTTCACAACCCCTCGAGATATGGCCACCTTAGGTGCAGCACTTATTCGTGATGTGCCTGACGAGTATGCGGTTTACTCACAAAAATCATTTACTTTTAACGGCATTAAGCAATACAACCGCAACTCACTGTTATGGGATGAGAGCTTAAACGTTGATGGTATAAAAACCGGTCATACATCGGAAGCCGGTTACAGCTTAGTAAGTTCAGCGACCAAAGATGATATGCGTTTAATCGCCGTGGTTATGGGTACTTCGAGTGAACGTGCACGTAAAGTAGAAAGTAAAAAATTACTTAACTATGGTTTTCGTTTTTTTGAAACAATCACACCTTACAAAGCCGGCGACAGTTTTGCCGAGCAACGTATTTGGATGGGTAACAAAGAAAATGTATCGTTAGGCATTTTAGTTGATACGCCGATCACTATTCCACGTGGCCAACGTAAAAATTTAAAAGCCGACTTTAAACTTGATAAAGTTTTAGAGGCACCATTAGCGAAAGGCTCTACCGTAGGTACTTTATCTTTACAACTTGAAGGCGAAGTAATTGCTCAGTATCCTCTGGTAACGCTTGAAGAAGTTGAAGAAGGTAGCTTCTTTAGTAAAATTTATGATTACCTACGTTTACAAATAATGTAATACCCAAACAAAGAATATAAGCGCCTTGCAAAGCAAGGCGTTTTTTTTTGCTTTAAAGATGGTAGAATGCGCCCTATATCTAATCCGCAAATAACCTGAATACCAATTGTCTTACGTCAGCGATTAATTCAATTGCTATAAAGGTCGAGAACAGGTTATCTAATCGGTTTATTGTTTAGTAAAATAGTACTAAACGCACATAAGTATGAGGAGTCAACGTCGTGGCTACACCTGTAAAAGATACTCATTTTGATGAGTACTTAGAGTACCCTTGCCCATTTACATTTAAAATAATGGGCTTAGCAAACGTTAATTTAACTGATCAGGTTCTCACTAAGTTGCAAGTCATTGCTCCGGGTGATTACGCGCCAAAAGTTAAGCCAAGCAGTAAAGGTAACTACGAGTCAATTACACTCGTTGCAACCGTTACAAGTGGTAAGCACATTGAAGAAATCTACAACGTGATCAGTGCGCTTGATGACGTTCGTCACATGCTTTAAACCATAATTGGAGTTTGCAGTGAGCGAGAACACGTTAATCGTACGCCAGTTAGGCTGTCAGCGCTACATGACAATATGGCAAAAAATGCAAGCATTTACCGACACCCGCGATGATGCCGTTGCCGATGAAATTTGGCTCGTTGAACACCAGCCTGTTTTTACGCAAGGTCAAGCAGGTAAAGATGAGCATGTGCTAGCACCTGGCGATATCGAAGTGATCAAGGTAGACCGAGGTGGTCAAGTTACTTATCACGGTCCTGGCCAGCAAATGATGTACGTGTTGTTTAACCTGCGACGTTTAAAAATAGGCGTACGAGAGCTGGTGACTTGGCTAGAAGAATGTATTATCAACACATTGCAAGAGTATGGCATTGAGGCCTATGCTAAAGCTGATGCGCCAGGTGTCTACGTGAATGACAGCAAAATAGCTTCATTAGGTCTACGCGTTCGTCGTGGCTGCTCTTTTCATGGCCTAGCGCTAAACGTAAATATGGATTTAACGCCATTTTTACGGATCAACCCATGTGGTTATGCTGGCATGAATATGGTGCAAACAACCGACTTAAATGGCCCTGCTAATTTAGAGCAAGCAGGTAGCGGCCTTGTAAAACACATGATAAAAAAACTTAATGCAACTGCGGTTAAGTATACTGAAGGGTTTGAAAACGAATGAATAAACCAGTCAAGATGGAACCAGGGGTAAAACTACGCGACGCTGAAAAAATGGCGTTGATCCCAGTTAAAGTATTACCCACTGAAAAAAACGAAATGTTGCGCAAGCCTGAATGGCTAAAAATCCGCTTACCTAAATCAACCGAGCGTATTGATGGTATTAAACAAGCCATGCGTAAACATGGCCTGCATTCAGTATGTGAAGAGGCTTCATGCCCTAACCTATCAGAGTGTTTTAACCACGGTACAGCAACTTTTATGATTTTAGGCGCAATTTGTACTCGTCGTTGCCCATTTTGTGATGTTGCCCATGGCCGTCCGTTAACACCAGACGCCGCAGAGCCTGAAAAGTTGGCTCTTACTATTCGCGATATGAAGTTAAGCTATGTAGTGATCACCTCAGTGGATCGTGATGATCTGCGTGATGGCGGCGCACAACATTTTGCTGATTGTATTCGTGAAATTCGTAAGTATAACCCAAAAATCACCATTGAAATTTTAGTGCCTGATTTTCGTGGTCGCATGGACCGAGCGCTTGAAATCTTAATAGAAACGCCACCAGATGTATTCAATCATAACCTAGAAACAGCACCGCGTTTATATAAACTTGCGCGCCCAGGTGCTGACTATAAATGGTCATTAGAATTACTACGTCGCTTTAAAGAAGCACACCCTGAAGTGAAAACTAAATCAGGTCTAATGGTTGGTCTTGGCGAAGAAATTAGCGAAATCGAAGAAGTACTGCGTGATTTACGCGCGCATAATGTCGATATGCTAACGGTTGGCCAATACCTACAGCCATCAAAGCATCACTTACCGGTAAAACGCTACGTGCCACCAGCAGAGTTTGACGCGCTTAAAGAGTACGCTGATGAAATTGGCTTTACTCATGCCGCCTCAGGCCCATTTGTTCGTTCAAGCTACCATGCTGATCAACAAGCTGCGGGTAAAGAAGTTGTGAATTTCAATCCTTCTAGCAACTAAACAATGATACTTTGTACTACAACGATATTTTGTACTGCAAGGAAGAGTAAAGATGTCACACGGAATACCTAAAATTAGTGAATTTCCTTGTGACGATCGTTATTGGAGGGTCGATTGGTTTGGCGCTATTGAACGCAACCCAAACGTACCCTCTGAGCCTTTCTTACAAATCGTAATAAGCCCTCTCATTCAAAATGAAAGCATACACTCCACAGCCAAACACCTAGCCTCCACTCATGTTACAAATTATGATGAGCAGACAGTTATAAGAATTGGTGTTGGACAGCTTCCATTTATATCTATAGGTTCAATTTGGTTAAATGGCCAATGCCAAGCTGCAAAGGCAGGTCAAACGAAGCTTTTACATATTCATATCAACGAACATACAACTAAGTACATCTCTGGTAATCACAAAATCGAAGAGAAAAACCTCGTACCCTACGAAGCCTATCGTATGGGAAAAGGTTTTATGGCTAACCTTATGGCCATCGAACATGATAAAGACCCCTATGGAATACTCATTCCTGTGATGGAATTAATCCGCTTCTATTACGCTGTTTCAACAGATATGTCACATATCGTTTTTTCTGGCGATTTAAAACATCAACCTCAAGATGTAATTAATACTAAAAAATGTGGCTTTGATGAAGGCGAAAAACGCTGCATACTGCATCTAAGACAATACCTTTCGGACGAAGATGGTTGGATAATAGGTAGAGCACTCATATGTATAGAGGCTTGGTTAGGCTTTACGCTGCCACACGACACCATAATGAAACACTCTTTGAATACTAAGCTTCTTCACCCTCAGAGTGCGTTTCCTTTCTCAGGTTCAAGCAACTTAAAAGTCAGAGGTAAGTTCATTCCTGCTAAAGATGAATTATCAAAAAGTGGCTGGCGATATTTAGTATTAGGCATAACGCACTGTACAGCGCCATTTCCATTTGAGCATCTTACGGCTGATAGAGACAATAACAACAATCAAGCTGAGGGAGAAAATAAAATCAATGATGGTGACAAAAAACCAGCGTACCCTCAGCATAAAACGTCAAATGCCGATAAGCCTTTTCAAAGTCAAAATGAGCCAAATAAAAATAAAACTAATGAGCATGTGCTCTTACCGACCGACAGGTTTGGCGCAATCATGGGCAAAAAGGTCGATAGATCTAAAAAAGATCAATGTCGTTACATAAGTGCACTACGATATGCACCAAAAGAAGATGAACCAAAATACCTTGGCACTGGACAAAGTAATTCTGGTGATCCAAAGATCGGGCGAGGCCACGCAAACCAAACTCGCACACGTCGTCAAGCACTGCCAGCAAGCTTTGAAGCATTTGAAGAAGCAATCCAGCTACTCACTCGAGTTGAGGGCGTAAAAGCCCGTCTGCGACCAATAGAAGAAGCTATTGAGTATATCCCACTTACAAAGTCTGCAAACAAAAGGCAGTGGTCGTATTTGGACTCAAATACCCGATGCAGACGACAAGTAACTATTGCAGATATTCACTACCAAAACCGGTGGTATACGCTGATTGAATTTGAGATGCGTAACAAGGAAAACTTTAGTGTTGCATTAGTTAATGATGAAAACTATGAGTACTGTTCTAATCAGAGACTAAACAATTTATTGCATCAGCTTTCAATGCAAAAAGGCATCTGGTTGAATATTCGGTCCGTACCTAAAACGTCCATTACTACTATGAAGCATACATGGTCAAGACCACTAGATTTTAAGTCCTCAATATTCGGGCGATTAACATAATTAATTGGCTATTCTCACCCTATTAAAGGTAGAAGAGTATGCCCCTGTAGAAAAATGAGCTCTTCATAAATGATTTTCTAAAAGAAGGAAGTAATTTAAATATTACAGCGTGGATTTCGAAAAACGCTCTGAACATATGTTCGCTATTTGCGCAAAAAAACAAAAAGTGGGAATATAACACCTACTATTAATGGATAATTAACAAGGAATGATCTATGTATGCAATGCCAACTCGCCCCCAAAACCCGTCCGCGCAGGATTTACAGCTTTACAACTTTGAATTACTTGCTCGGACACATTATCAGAAACTTTTAAGCCTAAACCCTAATTGTAAAAGTACAAAAAATGCCATGGCTAAGGATATGGTTCACTTAGAAAAGGAAAGAGATAAAATCTTAAAACCTGCAGAAGCTCGTGCTATTTTAGCATCTTACAGGGAAAAAGCAGAAGGTATGAGTGTAGAGGAAAAAATGGGAGAGAAGTATCGACCAACAACTACCCTTCAAAAAAATCTAAGGGCTGCAGGAGAGTTAAAGCCTTCAGCAAGCCATGATGCCCATCACATAATATGCTGTAAAGGGCGTTGGGATCAAGCTGCAGTGATGAGGGCAAGACTGAACTTACATATTAATGGAATAGGAATCAATGATGCCAAGAATGGTGTTTGGCTTTTTAGTAGCAGTAGCCGTAAGCAGCATGACTGGGCCACCCCTGATGCCCCTGCACATAAGGCTATACATACAAAAAAATATGAAACTTGGCTCGGTGAAAACTTAGGGCGAAAAGAGCTTAGAATGAATAGAACTTTATTTATAAACGAGTTAAGAATTACCAAAATTTTAATTAAAGATGGTAATTTTCCCACTTTAGGATAATAGTGATGACAGTATATAAGATTAACTCTAAGAATGACCAAGGTGATATTTTAGATTTTGACCCTTACTCCATGTATCAATCATTAAAAAGCTATACAGACACTGCCGAAGCTGATTTTATGATTAAAATTTTTGATTTACATGCTAATAATGATTCTATTCTTAATATATGGCCTGATATTATGTCTGTTAAATCATTGTCTCCTATGTATGAAAATATTGATATATATATTCAAGGCGGCTTTTTAATTTTATCAAAAGAGGCTTATGATTACCTATACCACTTTTTAAATGAGTATGGTGAGTTCCTTAAAATTGAAGTAAATGGCTTAGAAATGGCACTTTTTAACTTACATGTTTTTGGGCTTGAGGATTTAGATAATTGTATTGAAGATTACTCAAAAGGTATAAGGAGTGGTTTTAAAAGCTTTTCATTTGTTGATTCAGATATAAATGAAAAGCTGTTATTTAAATCTAAGTTGTTAGATGGAATAGGGCTATTTTGTGGTGAAAAATTTAAACGATTAGTTGAACTAAAAGATTTTAATGGCATTGAATTTAAAAAAATAAATTAATCCACTTCATCTAATATGATTAGCTTCGTATTTGTTGCTCCTGTATACGTACTTTCATCCGTATACAGGAGCTGGAGCTGTTCGCACTCAAAACAAAGAAAGGGGTCTGGGGTCTGGACTCTGCCAAGCTTCTATTTCTATGTGTATTTCACAAGCTGGGCATTTCATATTAAATATCCTTAGATAAATTTGCTACCGTTTGTGTACTTAATTTTTATATTATTCTCACAAATATACTAAATACGCTTATTCAAAATTTTCTAATGGTTTAAATATACGAAGTAAATATCTATCTTCACAATACATTTCTTGATCCAAGGCTCTATTAAAACAGTATTCGATGACTCTTGAACTAATAGGTAGTTTGTATTGTATATCTTTTTGACCATCTTTCTCGAAAATTCGGTGATAAGGATGCCCACAACTTACAACATCATTAAGCATTTCAACATAAATAGAGGATAGCTTAAGTTGATTAATGCTTTTTTGTAATGATTCAAATATAGCTAAACCTGTTTTATCTAAATCCCCCCAATAAATGACAGAAGGTTTGGTTATTATAGTTTTTAAATCGGCCTGTGATTCATTATCTGAAGGACAGGCAATTATGAAATTATTATTAATCTTTTCGGAAAAATTTTCTAACGTTAACCCGTAACCATATGACGAAATTATTAAAGTATCATACTTTTGTGCATATTGCCTTAGATAGCTAAATACGCGAGGATTCTCTACAAATAAAACCTGTGATGCATCTGCTTTACCCGCAGTTAAAATATAATAATTTGCTTTATCCTGGGGTAACGAGATTTCTAAATCTTTAACTAACCGTGACATGTTATTCAGGACTTTTGAACTACCAAGTAGCTGACGAGCACTAAAAATATATCGATCATGTATATGTGTATCTTCTGACTCTTTAATTGCCAACAAACTTTTTAAAAGTATCACTGTGTCATGTTCATTTAGACCGTTAAAGTATTTATGGTGTTTGACAAATACATCACGGATATATTGATCATCAGTTACTTCATCAATGATACCCTCAACCAGCTTTCGACTATCAGACACAGGATGAAGGCTGATATCGGTCCAACCAACTTTTTTAACAGGAATACCGCGAACGTTTATTCCAGTTATGATTCCCGCTTTTGATAAGTGTAATAATGCTTGCTGTATATCGATTGAACTTAAGTTCGTTTTACTCATTAGTCGCTTAATTAAAGTTCCTGGGTTAAGCAGTCTGGTACCAGGATCGCCAATAAACTTAACTAAGTGAACTTTAATTACATCTAGTGCTTCAGGCATCATTCCGTTCCGGTTCTAGTTGCAATGTCATTGATGCCATTTGAGTATTTTCATCCGGCTTTATTTGATTAGCATGTAACAATACGCCTTTTCGGTTTGCTGGAGATATATTGTAAAAGCGAGGGAATATATCAAAGTTGTTCTTGTAATATGGGTTATGCAGCCAGCCTATAATCTGAAATTCATCCTTAATATTCATTACTGTCTCCAATGAATCGTTAATCATTTTTCTATCCGACAAATTGGAAAATAATCCGTCAATAAGCACTACTTTATCCGCAATTAGGCTCCGTTTTACACGATTGACAGTGCTGGTGTTGTTTACTCGCTCTGAATTAAATGCTGCTAATTTTACCAATAGCAGTAAACCAATTGCAGCTTTTTGCCCAACTGAAAACATTTCAGATAATGGAACCAATCTATCCGCTGTTAATCTTGGATGAACAACTTTGATAGAAGGAAGATTATTATTTTTATCATCGCTACCTATAAAAACTGAACGATTGAATTCTAATTTCAGTTTCTCTTGTAATTGTGCGATATGCTGACTTTCAGTTTTGCTGACTAACCTATTTTCGGCGTTTATTAAATCACTTTGAAAGCGCTCTTCCTCAATTCTCACTGAGGTTATCATTTTATCAATTTGATCCTGTATTTGTTCATCAGAGATAACGTTTGAGTCAAGTATAAACCCGGCTTGACCGCTGCCTTTACCTAAAGAATATTTCATTAACTTTAAGTTTTCTTTCAATGTGTTAGTAAGTAATACCATATTATTTGCTAATGTCTGTTTTTGATTTTTAACGTCTTCCGCAGTCCGTTCTACTATTTTTTCCTTATCAATGGCCGTTTGCTCGATATGTGGCTTTAACTTATTTACTGCTAATATAATACGGCTAATGTCGTCATGAATTAGTTCCTGGCGCTCAGCATCACGAATGACTTTATCCTTCTCAAGATTACTTTTTATAGTACTTACAATGTTTTTTTGTTTGCTATTGATAGTATTTTTGAGAACTGATATTTCTTCATATGCAACTTTCAAACCTAAGCCTTCAATTGCATCAAAAAGATTAAGATATAACTCCGCAGTCTGCTCAAGATCTCTTGTCTGATCTTCTCTAATCTCAGCTTCAATATTGATGGCATACTTAGTGAACGAATTTAACTCTGTATCTTCAAATGTTATTTCTAGCTCTGTTTGTAAGCAGGACGTTAATTCTGCAACCAGGTGATGCATACGCATGAATTTCACATATTCCTCTTGATATTCCTTAGCCTTGATAGTTTTATCTGGAATTTTTTCCTGATTACTCTCTATATCATCAGTTATCTTTTGTATAAGGTCATCGTTATTTATAATAGTTTCATTAATAGACTGAATTTTGCTAATTAATGTAACGTTATAATTTTCATCACCTTTTATATCAACGTATGCCTGTGCTTGTTCAAAATTAAACTTTAATTTACGTTCTAATAGGCGTTTTTCTTCAAATAACTTATATTTCTCACTTGTATAGGATTGATCAAATACAGGACCAGCCTCCTTCACAAACAAAGCGGCCTGCATTAATGGTGTTTTCCACTCTGAGTATTTACCATTAGCCCGAGTATAGTTTTCAGATAAATCTGATACTTTTTGAGAAAGCTTCCTGCATTCTATTCCTTCATTCTCTACATGTTGACTAAGTGATTTTATTTTGGGTTTAATTTCGGCTAACTTTCTACCTAGAGAGTTTATTACAGATAACCCCCCCTTATAAACAAACAACTGAGCACTAGCTAAACGAGCATAACACTGTATTTCTTTATTATTGAGTACAACAACTTCAGCTTTGAGTTGTTCCTGCTTCGACTCAATGTCGTTTAAATCGATTTCAATTTGTTTTAACTTGTCTATACCTCCTAAAGCAATAAACCTTATAGAATTTTGAAAACGTGCTATGTTTTTGTCAGTTAAAACACTATTTAACTCATCTCTCTCCACAGCTAACCCTATTAACAAGGTTTCAGTATCAATCAGTTGTTCAATAGTTGAATTTAATTTTTCATCACCACCTATTTGCTCGTAGTACTTCGCAATTTTAATTAAAAGAAACTCTCTAGAGGCTTTTATATTGTTTAAGCGCTCATATTCCTTAGCGGTTTCATCTACACGCTCACTACAGGAGATAATTTTCCTTGGTGTATCTTGGCGAAATGCTTGTTTTACACGTTGCAGCCATATGTATTGATCACTTTCTGGCGAGATTGCTTGTATTGCAATTTCAGTATCATTTATTTCTTGTTTTAATTCGCTTATTCGTACCTCTAATCGCAACAATAACTCAGGTAGATAATTACTATCTTTAAGAACTTTTACATGAAGAGATTCATACGATAGTAACGCAGAAGTACTGTTGTTATCTTTGCAGTATGCAATGAGTTTTTCACGATAAAACACAGGGTAATCCATTCCTGCATCAATAAGGTGCTCTAGCATTTCAGTAGCTTGTACATCAGTGTCAACAACAGGTGCGTGAAGAACACTAGAGAACTCAGCAAGAACTTTGGCTAATTGTTTTTCCGTTAAACCCATTCCAAATATCACTTGATGTACAGTTTCGCCTGAAAACTCTAATTCAGAGAGGATTTGATTAACAAGATTGCTTGGTGTTATTTCACCGTTTTCTTTCAGATGTTGGTATTGCGTATTAAGTGATATTAACTCTTGCTTTTTTCGCCCTAAAATTGCAGCTTTATTTCTGTATTCAGTATTTATCTGAGTAATTACCGAATCAATATCCTTGTCATATTTGCTTTCAAATTGTTCAATAGCAGATTGTAAATCAAACTGTTCGCTCCATTCTTTATCCAGTTCAAACAATTGGGCTTTGACTTCACTCAACTTATTCTCAATGCAGTTTTCAATAGCACCTATACCTACACCAGGAAATAGGCTACCAAAGTAATCCTTTACAACACCAAAAAATTTACTCGCTGCTGGCAATCTATTTAATTCTTCATCAAGTTGCGCCTTAACTGTTTCGTGTTTGCTTATTAGTGCAGTCAGCTCGTTTTTTCTTGTTTGTTTATTGGTTAAAAATTGTTGTGGATTATCACATTTGAATTTGCTAGTCACAAAATGATAATCATCTACAACTAATTCTAACTGTTCAAGTTTGTTAGCAAGAGTTTGATAAAATTGTTTTACAGCGTCCAATTCGTGATTTTTTGCCTCCATCTCCTTTTTAAGGTTATCCTGGAGGTTTTCGGTAGTAGCTAGTTCGCTATCCGAATAATATTCTTTAACAGCATCGTAATCATTTTGTTTAGAGATCATCTCGTTCAATTTCACTTGCTGACTTTCAGCCTCTTGACCGAAGTTAGTTAAAGTCCCCCTATCTGTATCAAGCTGATCACTCCTATCATTTAACTCTTTTTCTAACTCTTCTTTTTTAGCCTTTAATTCACTTGATATTTTTTCTAATTCTTCAAGCTGAGAGGAGTAATTTTCTAACTCTCCGAACATATTTTTTGCAACATTATAGTGCTCCCGAAACGGTGACAATGCAGCGTTTCTGTTATGAAGTGCTTCATATCGACCATCATTATCATCTTTGCTTTTTTCGATGGTTACAAACGTTGCTGTAGGTGTTTCAAGCTCTCCTTTTGTAAAGTCAGATGATTCACACATTGCGATATAAGCTTGTTCATTTAACTCATATTTTTCAATACTGTCTTGAAGTGCTTTTCGCTGCATTCCAAGTTGCTTATTTTCTTCCTGTAATTCTTTTTGCTCTAGTTTTTGCTTCTCAATATGACCTTTAAACTGACATAGCTCGTCGTATACAGGATTAGGAGATGGGAGTTTATTTCTAATATCGAAGGCATAATTTATCGAACGGCGTAAATGTTCCTTCCCACCTTCAATAATAATGCGATTCTCTCCAATTAAATCCATTAATATTTTTACATCTGCTTGCGTGTAGTAACTGTTTTGCTTACCTCTCGGATCTCTGGTATTTTTTAAATTCCTAGATATTTCAATGGCCTGCTCTGTTTTTATCTTTTTTAGAAAAACTCCTTTTTCCTGCAATAATTTGTTAATGCTCGAAACGCTTGATGTTAAATATTGTGCCAATGCCATATCACTGATTAACCATTCACCTTCATGGTAAGAAAGTTGGTTAGCAATTGAATTCTTACTTACTTGATTACCTTCTAAAGGCTCACAATCAATAGGAGCGACCAATCTTTCAAGAGGATCTTTGCAAGTAATGCGATTAATCATTGCTAATTGATGGTTAAGCAGGTTTATTTGTTTATGAAGCTGAGCTTCATCATATTGGTAATCTTCGATCAATGTATTAGCTTCAGACAGCCAATCAAATAAATCGTTATAAGCGTCTCTATCTTGCTCAGCCTTTTCCTGTTTGATTTCAACGGCTATAACCTTGCGAGATGACTTAACCAATGTATCAACAAAGTGCTTTTCATCTTCTTCAGCAAAGCTTCCCATTACATCCATTAATAGGTGTGGAGCTATATGCTCATAAAAAAAAGATGTACTGAATTCTTCTCCTTTAGGGTGAGAATTTTGCAGTGAAAAGAAATTTCCAGTGCCATCTCCCCCGCCTGATTTTTGATAATTCAATTGCTGTTGAAGAAAGCCCATGTCGAACAACAAACTTATTGCTTCAATGTACTCACTACGATTACGGTTTTGGTAACCTTTTTGATTTTTAAGTACTTCTTTGAATTGCTTATCTGTAACTAATTCGATTTTTTTGCTTTCATCTTCATTTTGAATAAAGGCAACAGGACAATCAGACAACTTTCCCTGATAAAGGTAAAATGTAATATCTTTGTCATAACACCCATATAACCCCATCACATAATGCTCGACACCGCTTTCGAAAAGCTCTCTTCCTGTTGTTATTTGTTGTTTTACTTCAATACGAACATGACTAGAGATCCCTTTTTTCGATGGTGCAAGCAACCTCTTAGTCTCTGCATGTAGAGTTCTATCTCTTGTTAATATGGTAAATATAGCATTACACAGACGTGTTTTTCCTCGCCCATTATCAACACGCCCGATTGCATTTTCGCCATCAAAATCCAAGCATAGGTGTGGCCAATGTGCTTTCCATGCAGGATCCCAAGGATCTACTCGTTCAGTGTTAAGGAAGTTAGATACCTCTACCTTAGTGATTAATGCCATTAGTTACTCCGAAAATGATTTAATATTGTTGGTACTTGGCAAGGTAAGTACCAATGAGGCATTACGATAAAAGTTTCTCGCTATATCAACAGCCGACCAAAGTGTTTGGGTATATATGTACTTTTCCGACTCTTGAAAATTAAACCCAGCTTCTTTAGCTGTAAGCTTTTCTAAGACGTTAAAGCGCTCCATTGCAGAGAAAAAACGAGATACGCGCTTACTAATATCAGTTACTTTGGCATCAGTAAGTACATCTGCTATAGTTTTCTGTTCATCATCGGAAGATTCTTCAGTCCTCATTCCTTCAATTCCCTCAATTACACGAGTTGTGAAATCATCCTGCGAAATCCATGAATCTTTGAAAGTACTAATTGCTTGGATCGGCCGATTTTCTTGGGTATATAACGCATACAGCAGATGAAGATAAAGATAGGATGTCCATACCACTGAAATGTATTTGTTTTCGTTACGTGCGCCATCTTTGACGGCATCCCACAATTCTTTAGTACGAAGATGTGTTGGGAGTATTTCAGTATCAGAGTGGCTAGGTATCAATACGAAAGCATTACCATGATCACCTAAGTTATATGCTTGAGCATCTAATATTTCTAATTTAAGTTGTTGTGAATAAAGAAAAGATTGAAGATCTGATATTGAATCAATATTTCTCTCCAATAATGCTCCAATATACCTTTCGTCACTTCCAATATTTTTGGCTTTATAACTTCTAGCAATTCGTTTTTTAAGTAGAAAACTATAAGTGTGCCCGATTTCTTCCAGTGTCATATTATATTCCCTATAGATAGCGTAACATCAGATAGCAATATTTTGCTGCCATTGGCCAGAGTCAGCGAGTGTTGACAGTCACTATTAACCCGAACAGTGATATCTTCAACCAACTTCTGTTCATCGAAGCTTGTAGTAAATAGGTCATAAATATCATCCATTTCTGACAAATTCTGATTTTGATTAAAATGATTAAAATGATTAATCAACCAATGTAATTGTTTTGGCCCTGATTCAAGGTGTGTTAATAACTCCTTGTGATTCTGCTCAACCCAAGTGAATATCGGATCGTTACCATCGTCAAAATCTACAGAGATGACTTTTGGTGTATCGTCTCTATTAGGAAGCACTAATGCACCTGAAAAATCGATAACAGAATGAATGTGATGGGGTAGCTGCCAACCGAAATGAGAATTTGTCCAGTCCAGTAAGACTTCTTCACTAATTGTTGATTTAGCGAAGTTAGCAGCCTGACTACTAAAATCAATTACTCCTAACCTATAGTCGCGTGGTTTTTGCAAGATATTAATTAGTTGACTAAAATTTCGACTAAGCGCTTCAATCGCTGCTATTAATTCATTTATATGAGCAAGCAAACGCCTAGTTGTAACTTCTGTCTCAGGGTTTGTGTTTTGCAAGTGCTCTATATCTGCTCTAGCTTCGTCACTTGAGAGCATAAGTATGGCCGCTCTTGCTGCCTCCTGCGACAAAGAAAGTGTTTCTTGATAGACACGTCTACGATTCAAATAAGATTCGGTTAGTTCATCATAATCAGATGACTCATACATTCGAGTAATTTCTTCGTTTAGTGAGCGAAACATCACAACGTTACTTTCTACTAATGAAGGTATTCTATGGAATTCTCTCGTTTTTATTGCCCTAACGATCTTTTCTACTTCCTTATCTTCAAACATCCAATCTTTGAAGTAACTTGTAACTCTATAAAGAAGTCTTGAAGCAGTTGTTAACCTTACCCTCTCAGACCGGATTTGATAATCTAACAGCTTGGTAAGCTTACGTGTTGAATTCGTTTGCCCATTTTCAATATCATAAAAAAACTCACTATCTTGAGCTAAAAACTTAGCTGTTAATTTCAATTCATCAATCTCTATTGAAATATAGTTGGCATTTAACTGCTGACATATTAAATCAAGGCTAATATATCCTGTATCTCCAGAAACCGTTCTTTCAGCTAAAACTTCCAGTAACTTCTGAGCCATGTAAATATACTTACCATTGAGTTGCTTAGTCGCAATTGGTTGAAGTGCACCAGAATGTTTCGTGTAGCTAGTACTTTGCAATTGCACTATTCGTGACGTTGCCGCGCAAATTGCAATGAAAGGGTTGTCAGTATCAAAATTTAGCATCACGTATAGCGTTTTACTATGGGTATAAAAATTGTACGATCTTATAACCTATCTGTAAAGTACCCGTAGCATTTTACTATGTATAATGTTTATAATGTCGCGTAATCATTTAATTTGGTATCAAAAATATGACTGAAAAAAAACAAATATACCTTTTACCAAACAAAATTGAGTTTAATGACCTTATTGATGATTTAGATGAGCCTTTTATTCGAAAAGAAAGACTTCGTTTTATTGATGCACATTTGTTTTGGTCAGGTAGATTGCGTAGGGAAGATATTTGTAAACAATTTGATTTACATGAAACTAACGCCAGTAAAGATATATCTATTTACATCAAGTTGAGAGAAAACAACGTTATTTATGATCGTAAAGAAAAAATGTATAAGGCAACACCATTGTTCCAACCGGTAGGAAGAAAACAGTCACTCAATACGTTATTATCTTATAGCTTTCTTAATATGCAATGGACTGGGAATGCTCCCGATTACCTATATAGCCCCCCTGTGATAGATAGACAGCCCGAATTATCAACAATCCGTAATCTTGTGATTTGTGCCGAACAAAAACTTGGTATTGAAATTAAATATCACAGCATGAAAAACCCGGATGGGGATACTAGAATTATTTTTCCACAACATTTAATTTTTGATGGTCTGCGTTGGCATACAAGAGCATTTTGCATGTTAAGAAATGATTATCGAGATTTTGTAGTCTCACGCATGATGTTAAAGAAAAACTTATCTACTAATACCAATTTACCTGATGACGAACTTTGGGAACATATCATTGAATTAAAGATACAACCCCACAGAAAACTAACACCAGCCCAACAAAAATTAGTAAGTATGGATTTTAATATGCTCAATGGTCAATTGAATATAAAAATGCGACAGCCGTTAGCTTATTATATTATTAAAAATCTATATTTAGATTCGAATTTGGAGCCACCAAGGCAATTAATTGAATGTTCCAATTGGCAAAATATTTTGTTGTTATAAACAGTGGTATTTAATAAAATCAGCTGAGTATGCTTAGTTATTTCTGTTATAGAAACTTGTTATACACTATTAATAATTACCACTAAAATCTTAGACTCGGTATATCTTTATAGAGATAATGAGGTCGTAACTTATTGCACTTTATGGCTTCAATAATCTTCCTAGGATATTTTTCGATTAACCACCATGCGAGTTCTAAAATATAATGCCTCTCAGATAAAGAGCGTTGCTCAAATGCTACTTTTACATCACTTATATGTTGAAACGGCATATCTGTTTTTTCACATAAGTATTGCTGCAAATCGGGAGCCAACGAATGTGAGGCAATAATTCTACAAAGCTGATGCAGTAAATTAAGTCTTTGGGTCTTTATTTGACCTGAATTAACAAAACCACGGTCTAACACCGCTAACTTCCATTTCCACCTTCGATGTACATTCTGGTGCCAAATACTAACAGGAGTAGGAGTGAAATCAGTTAAGCTTAGCCCGCATTTCCAACACACCGCTAGATCTGGAGCATCTAACTGGTGATATTTGCCAAGCTCTATTCGGTGAAAGGCAACTGCCATTCCACAATGTCTACACCTATCTTCCATGAGTATTAAGTGTTTTGGGCAAAAAGTATAAAAAGCCACTCGCCAAGCAATTCGATAATAAGCGTCTGTACTTTCAGCTAAGCATAAGGGACAATATTGCATACCAAAACCTGCATAAATGCGATGATATAATTTAAGCGGTGTTATCCAGCGTAGCTGACCTGACAGGCTTGTAGACTCAAATAAACGCCCTTCAAATAGACTTAGCGTTGTTTTCTTTGTTTCCTTAAGTGTTACCCCCGTTTTTACTGACATCTGCTCTAACAAGCTTTCAGGCGCTAGCCTATCTATATCCCTATTCCAAAGTTCATAACGCTTATTAAAAGCAAAATGACCAAAGCTTTGTACTTTAAGGCCATTGTGATGTGCAGTTCGCACCATCCATGAAGATAAACACTCCCCTGGTAATGGGTGCGGATGAGCTGGCCATAATTTTCCAGACAACATTTAAATTGCCTTGTCTAACTGACGCTTTCTTTGTGAGGGTGTTACCCAGTTTATTTTATCTAATACTATTGGTGTGATTGCTTCTATATTATTTTTAACCGCATAAACGGCTGCATCATTAAGTAATCGTGAAAGCTCTCCAATATAGCCCTCACACATTGAGAATAGTTGCATAGCTAAGCTTTTAGCATGTAAATTTGAGGGCTTTCTTAATGGCAACATACGTTCAAAACTCACTAGTAACCTTAAAAAATCCTGATTAAACTCCCATCGAGGTAACAATACTGGCTCAAAACGGTTAGCTAATTGAGGGTCTGACTGCAACGCTCTAAACGCGTCTTTAGTCCCAACCCCAACAATTGATATTTGTAACTCATTACCAAGGTATTTAAGTACATTCAAAAATGCACGTTGTCGATTTAAATTACCCGCCAAGATATGATGAATTTCATCTATGACCAACATTTTTGTGCCAATGTAGCGCAATAATTTGATCACTTGAAATTGCTTTTTATCAACTCGTTCACTTGGCCTATATGGCGCAAATAGTAACTCCAGTATTGCATTATAAAAACGTCCCTCATCGGGAACAGGAGGCGCTTGCACTAATAATACAGGTGCAAGCACTCCATCACCATTGGGGTTATCTTTAGCTGGGTACTGTTTCAAAAATCGTTTGGTAAGCATCGTTTTACCATTGTTGGTATCACCAACAATCAGCATATTGGGCATTCGCTCAATTCGTGGGTACGACATTAGGTCATCCAACTTTGTCAGTACAGACTTTGCTTTAGGATAGCCAATCCAACGATCAGAACGAATTTTTTCAATTCGTAGTTCATCATCAAGCGTTAATTGCTCAATGGCTTGCTCACTTAAATGCTTATAGCTCATGACCAGTCATCCATTTCATCGAACGGCTCTATTTCAATTTCAGTAATATCATCAAAATCCACATCTGTTATTCGATCATTTTTGGGTGTTGAGTTTTCAGTTTGTGCATGTATTTTTCTTCGCTGTACTGAGCGCCGCGCGGCTTTGGTTTTATGAACAGCTTCGAGTTCAATTTCTCTCATTTTTTCATAAGCTTCAAAAATGGCATGTTCATTGAGCGTTTCTCGACCTTGAGCCTCAGCTCTAGAAACGGCCTCTCGAAGTTCCCATATGCTTATTGCTGGGTGCGAAGTGTCTCTATATGGTATAGCAAAGTGAGAGTGTAACTCGGGGTCATAAAACCAAATTTGACTAATATCTCTAGGATCTCGTCTAAAAATAAACTTACGCTTTCTTTTAGGTTCATTTTCATCAGGTGCGTTAATCCAAGGACGTAAAACATCATGGTAGTAATGAACTTTGTCGATAACAACGCCATAGTCGAGTATTGAACGAAGTTCATACGGCATAAAATCAAATTTTAAGCGCTCTTCATCTTTAATTCTTGCAGGCAAACCACATCCAGGGTTATGTTCGTCACCTAAAATACCTTGCTTATACTGGGCGATAGGTGTCATGCCTATCATAGAGTGTATTTTTTGGTGATAAACGTTAACAACATAATTTGCTAACCAATGCTCGAACTCTGTTAGTGTCATTGATGCTTTGGATTCTGAGTCATAGTCTCCTTTCTCTGCCGTATTAGAAAAAGTAGAGCCTGGTAAAGCATGAATTTCTTTTGAAAAAGTTCCGAGTACACGTTCAACATGCGCTCCAAAGTTTGGCCTTGCAACAGGCCTCCATTCAATATCAATATTATATTGCTCACATGCTTTTTGAAGCATATTACCGCGAAACTCTTTAGCGTTATCAACATGTATTTTTGCAGGCAGCCCCCAAAGAGGCCACTCCCCATTAATATCGTACTTAGCTAGCCACTGCTCTTTAGGCAGAATTGAATGAATTAAACATAGCCCAGTGGTCATTGCACTTGGAGGATCAAAAGAAACATAAAATCCAGTAATCATTCGACTATATACATCAAAAGCAAGTGTTATCCATGGCCTACCTATCGCTTTTCGATAATGATCATCAACTAAAATAATATCTAATTTTGTGTGGTCAATTTGCACGACCGATAACGGCCAGTCTGCGCCAGGAAACTTACCTTTAATTGGACGGAATGTATTATCTGAAACTTTCCGCCCTTGTCTTCGCAAAGCAACTAACTCAAGAGGTAATGCTTTTATTCTATTTCGAATAGTATTGTCATGAGGTGGCGTTAAGCCTTGTTGACGGCATAGCTTTTTTACCTCGTCAATTACCATTCGCTGTGATTTTCTTTGTTTAGTTAAATATTCAGTAGCGATTGCTTTTTTAATAACTTCTTCTATTTCATCATCAAACTTAGTAGAACCGCGATCTCGCCTAACTTTAGGCAAGAGTGACGATAATAAACCTGACGTTTCATAATGCTTTAACCAACCATACAATGTATTCGTGTGAAGATTATTATCAGCTGCGACATGCTGTACATCTGAGCGGCTTCGTCTAGGTAAATCCAGTAACGGTTTAATTATTTTTAGCCGTGACTTAGCAATACTCCAAGACTCACCTGTAATATTTAAGAGATCCTCAACTTGCGTTGGCGTAGACGGTTTTTTATTATCTAACTTAGCGATAGGAACAGTAAATGAGACACCTGTAGTTTCATTCACAATAATTACCTGAGACAAATCAATAAGCTCTGCAATTCTGTAGTTATGCCCCTCATATGAAACTTTTTGACCTAGTTCAATTTTAATTAATGTTGATGAGTCCATCTTTAAGTTACCCCTTCCAAATCTTACTAGACATCGTTATCTTGGATGCTAAGTCTATTTGAATTTGCCTGCCTCCAATTAAATACCATAGAGTTGGCAAAAGTGAAGCTTGGTTTATTTCGTCACTGTAAATAGATGATATTAGGTTTTTAGGTGTTGTTACTTTGAGTTGTGACAGCTTGTCATCAAGGATCATCATATCATCTTCATTTTCTGCACCACGTCTAACAAATGGCAATAAGAACTTTACTGATTCCAAGTAAGTAGTTTTTATTTCCACCTCAGTTATTAATTTAAACTTCCAACCATTTTCACGACAAAAACGTATAGCGGCTTTAAATTTAGGTTTTAATATTTTCCAATTTTCTTTAATGTCACTTCGATACTTCACTTCAAATAATGTAGGACATTGTGTTTGTTTCTTATAATAAACCAACGTATCAGGCGTATATGAACGGCTTTTACCCTGCTCATTTAACCACTTTAGTTTAATAGGCTGAACTTCAAAACCATCTACATTTTTATCAAACTCTAAGAGCATTAAAAAATCACGCTCCAAAGTAGACTCGAACATAGCTTGCCCCTGTGCTTTTGAGTGGGCGGCAATACCTGTAACGTTTCTATAGTTTTTGGGAATTTTTCTGATTGGCATAATAAACTTACTTCTATGAGCTATAATTTAAGTAAAATCAGTATTCAAACCAGTACATTTTATTAATGTAATAAGTCGTTAATTTTAATCATCATCTTAGAACAGTAGTCCAAAACAATGTAAAAATGAATGTATAGATTAAATATAGTACAACAGAACGTTGTAATTCACAGAAGTGAAGTAATCATTTTTACAAAATTGAAAAAGCCGTTAGTAATGGATTAAATCACTAACGGCTTTTTTGTTATATTAATGGTCTTACCTTTCATGCTAAACCCTTAAAGTTTATTTTCGTTTCGAAGCATTGCTTCTCAATTGTGCTGAAACATTATCATTCAACTTAAGCCAATTTGTTTCATAATCCCACGTTGCTTTAAACTCTTCGCTACTCCTTGAGCTTTCTAACATTTCTCTAAAATCAAAGACGTCCGCAAAATTACTTTCATTTACGTCATAATTACCCCAGCCCCTAGGCTCCATCTTAATATACTTTAAATAATTAGACTTAAAATCATTAACGGCAGTGACTAGCTCTTCATTGCTATTTAGTTTTCCTGCAATGATTGCCTTTTCATCATCATTAAGAGAACCAGTTACTGTAAGCTCACCTGACTCATTGATAGCAATACCCCAACTTTTATTTGCTAAAGAAGGCTGTTCACTCCTTAATTCAGCCATAACGCTATCATAGGGTGAAAGCATCTTCTCAACTGCGTTAGGGACATCACCACTAGGCATATACAAATGAGCTGTAGCGACTCCAATATCATACATAACCTCTTCAATAGGTCTTAATATATTGGTATCTTTATTTACAGGCTTATAGTAGGTTGCATCAGGCTCTTTAAACTGCTCTTTGTGATAGATGTCCTTCGCTAGGCGCTCCATTTCACTCTTTAATTGCTCTTTACTATTCACTGGAGTGTTGATTTCAACCACCGAACTGTTTGAAGTAGGTTGCAATAGTGGATATGTATCTTGCGAGTTAACTTGCATATTACGTCCTTGTTTTTTATAGCTAAGTTGTTATCGGCTAACTATTCTTATGCTTTAACTGTTTATGATAAGAGAACTTATTTTATTCTTTGGCTATCAGCCTAAAACTATTTTTGCGGTTTGCAATTAATCATTAGGTCAAACGGCTTTTCCTTGAGACAATCCCCCCTGTTATTTTTAAAACATGGTTCTTTATGAAACTATTAGTTAGAAACTTATCACGTACTATCACTGAACATGAAATCCGCGTACTTTTTACTGAACACGGTAAAGTAGCCGATTGTAATTTAGTACTCGATAAAGAAACCGGCCAATCGAAAGGCTTTGCCTTTGTAGAAATGCCAAACGATGCAGAAGCTGCTGTAGCAATCAAAGCATTGAATCAAAGTACTGTTGATAAAAGCAAGATCCGCGTAAAGAAAGCTGACGCTTAAACGTGTTATTTTGTTGCAAAAGGCCGGCACTCTTCGCTGGCTTTTAGCTTTCCCCACACAACTTCTGCGCCAGTTCCTTTCACCCAACGAAATTTAATTCAGCCCCTAAATCATAGTACCCAAAATCAACTAATTGTATTTTATAAAAATATCTGCGCTTCATGGCAAAAAACTAGACAGCAAAACCGACACCCCATATAGTCACAGTATGTATCCTTAAAAATCTGCAATTATGTTTCCTCTTTTTAAGTCGCTCAGTGTAACTTTATTATTAGGCTTAGCTGGCTGTTCAGAGCCTGCTCAAGAACAAGCAACGCTTGACAATACAACCGGTGTAAATTTAAGCAATATTAAACAACATATTAAAACCCTTGCCTCAGACGAATTTGAAGGACGCGGTCCATTAACGCGCGGTGAAATAAAAACTGTGGGTTACTTAAGTGATCAATACCAAGCGCTTGGATTAACTGGCGCATATAATAATAAGTTTTTACAGCCAGTAAAAATGGCGATGGTAACCGCTGACCAAAACATGCAATTAAAAATTGGCGACTTGAGCTTTACTGCTGGTAAAGATTTTACGGCGCGAACGAAGCAATTACAGCCACTTATTGATGTTCGTGATTCAGAGGTAGTATTTGTTGGTTATGGCATTAATGCGCCCGAGTATAATTGGAATGATTATAAAAATATTGATGTAACGGGTAAAACGGTTGTTGTGTTAGTAAATGATCCTGGGTTTGCTACGCAAAACGATGCGCTATTTACCGGCAACGCCATGACCTACTACGGTCGCTGGACTTACAAATACGAAGAAGCCGCTCGCCAAGGCGCAGCCGCAGTATTTATTGTGCACGAAACAGCGCCAGCTGCATATCCTTGGGGCGTAGTTGAAAGCTCAAATACAGGCACAAAATACACCTTAATGGATAACAACCTAAACGCATCAGAACTACCGGTAATGGGTTGGCTAACACTCGATGCAACCGAGCAGTTATTTAAATCAGCAAACTTGAGCTATCAACAATTAAAGCAACAAGCACTTAACGATGACTTTAAAGCTACTGCGCTTAATTTAACAGCCAACCTTGCGTTTAAAAACGAAGTGTCACACGCTAAATCACACAATGTTGTTGCGCAATTAACGGGCAGTGAAGCGCCTGATGAATATATTGTGGTCAGCGCACATTGGGATCATTTTGGCACTAAGCAAACTGATAGCGGGCCAAAAATTTATAATGGTGCAGTTGATAATGCCTCAGGCAGTGCAGCCACAATTGAAATAGCTCGTATATTAAGTAACATACATAAACAAAAACCGTTTAAGCGCTCGATTATTTTTGCAAACTTTACCGCCGAAGAAACAGGGTTAATTGGCTCAGAGCAATTTGCCAGTGGCGAACTTATCCCTACCAAGCAGATGGTCGCTCTGTTAAATATTGATGGTATGAATGTGCTAGATGGCACCGATTACATACTGCAATACGGTAAAGGTTTATCACAAATGGAAGACTACCTTAGCAAAGCCGCAAGCAAACAAGGCCGTCATGTAAAAATGGATCCCGTGCCACAAAACGGCCTATTCTTCCGCTCAGATCACTTTTCACTAGCTAAACAAGGCGTACCTGGTTTACTGTTTATGAGTTTAGGTGATACGGATCCTGATTATATTGCCCATAAATACCATAAAGAAGCTGATGATTACTCAGCTCACTGGTCATTAGCTGGTGTAAAACAAGACATCGAGTTAATTGTTGATATCGCATCACAGTTGGCAAACAACGGTGATTGGCCAAAATGGCAAGCCGATTCAGATTTTAAAACTCGTCGTGCCCAAGACCGCACAGAATAAATAACTTAAGTTGGGGTAGGCATTTAGCACCTACCCCGTTTTATTAATGCCCCTTCTTATTGCCTTGTTCGCTCAATAATAAGGTTTCGGCTTTTGTCTCTAAATACACATAAATAGCCAACGCAATCAATAGCCCTACAACCGCCAACATCATATAAATTGCCGGTAATAAATACTACGACTGCCCCAGCACTTCCTTAAACATCGTGAATAACGCTTCAATAGACACGGTAATTAAAATAGTTGAAATAAACCGTGTGATAGTGCGCCGCGTTGAGCTGTGCTTAAATCGAATATTGCTAATACGAGGATGATGAAATAACGCTAAGGTTGTACTATTTAAAGAAGAGAATAATCTATTTCACACTAACTAGTGCAAAATACAGTGGCTGCCTTACTTTTTTGCAAACACAAAAAATGGGCTATTTAGCCCATTCTGTCATTAAATCAATTACTTTTAAACTTCATCATCAGAGTCTTGTACTTGACGTTGTGCAGCTCTAGCAATGATTTCAACATAAAATGACTCTAAACCTTGTTTTTCAATTTCGCTGATTGAGTTGCTAATTTCAGCAACGTGCACCACTTGCGCATCTTCAGCTGTGTTACCAAATTTACAATCAAATGCCCAGTAATCAGCATCAATTGGCAACGTTTTGTTACGCTCTCTTTTCAAATACTTTTTTACTTCATGCTTTGCAGCATCTACCATGCGAGGGTATTTGATTTTCTCGTGATTCAGCGTGAATGTTTTCTTCATTACGTTCCTAATTACCTTGATTTAATGATGATGGCAAAAATACCAAGTAAATTGGAAATGCCATTTGGTGTCATTATAGCAACTGCATTTAGTTTGTGGATGCTTTTTTTACACTAAAATAAATAAATATTTTTACCAATAATTATTCCAGCTTAATATCACGCTTGGGCAAGGTGTAAAGGTTGATGAAGATCTGCATTATTAAGGCTATCGTAAAATGCAGCCGCATCCATTTGCGGATGATCCAGCTGTGTTTCTTTATCTAAATGACGCTTTCGCACGGCAAGTTCGCAATTATCAATCACCAGTAGTGGAATATGATTTTTATCATCTCTGATCACTAATGGTTCCGGCGCAAGGCACGAGCGTAAACGAATATCTGCCATGCTGCCTTGTTGTAATAGCTGTGCATTATGTTGGCCAATGAGCATATCAAATTCATCTGGAGCCAATGCTTGCATAGGCCCAGCCCCTAATTGTTCACGTAATTGCGCTTCATTTGGTGTTGAAGCATGTGCATCAAATGGGGTTTTAGGTAGATGAAATTGACTAAAATCTAGCACGTCATGAGAAAGCATTGCCAATAATAATGCAAACTCGCCACGGCGGTGTTCTGAGACACTTTTGGCAAGACGATTGTTTAGTTGACTCTCTGTGATTAACAAATCATCGATTTGCATAGACTTTAGCCGATTGCAGTTAGTAATAGATATTTATCGGCTTTATTTGAGATTTCTTTAGCTTTTTTCTTTACTTAAATACTCACTTTGCTATTATCAGCGCCGTTGCATTGGAGGGGTTCCCGAGCGGCCAAAGGGATCAGACTGTAAATCTGACGGCTCAGCCTTCGCTGGTTCGAATCCAGCTCCCTCCACCACTTTTCTTACCGCTAAGTTAAGTGGGGCCAAATGTAACAAAATTAGTGTGGAGGGGTTCCCGAGCGGCCAAAGGGATCAGACTGTAAATCTGACGGCTCAGCCTTCGCTGGTTCGAATCCAGCTCCCTCCACCACTTTTCTTATCTATCAGCAGAACTTTATTCTCACTAACTCATTCGACTACCCATTGTAAACTCGCACCGTGTTGCTTTAACCATTTTGTTGCTTGCTTATAATCAGGATAAAACTCACTGACGCGCTGCCAAAATGCAGCACTGTGATTTAAATATTTCAAATGAGCTAGTTCATGCACAATCACATAATCAATAATAGTCTGCGGCGCACTGACTAATAACAAATTAAAGGTCAATTCTCGTCGTCGATTACAACTTCCCCAACGACGCTTATATGTATGAATGCGAATACTGCTCGGTAAAGCCTCTGCCATTTTTAGGCAATAAGCATGTACACGCATTTCAATATAATTTTCTAATTGCTCATGTAAGAAGCTTTCGAGCAAAGTTTGGTACATTGGCTGCTGGTGCTTTACCCGTCCAGAAAGATTTAGCTGTAACACATTTTCCTGCTGCTTTTTTACTAGCTGCCATGCGCTGCGCGAACTGACACCATAAACCAGTTTCACAGGTTGTGAAAAAACCAGTACGCGATTATCTTGTAATGGGTATTGGCGAGTATCAAGCATTTGGCTTTGCTTGTTAATTTGCGCATTGATCCAGTCAGTTTTACTTAGCAGCCAGCTTTCAAGTTCTTTTTTAGCAACCCCAACGGGCGCATAAACAGTGACATTTTGTTGCTGGACTTTAATAGCAACAGTTTTGCGACGGCGACTACGTTTTAATGTATATTCAAACAAACCTAACTCTTGTAATTGACCGACAGTCATTTAACTAATTAACAGGTAACTATAATACCTTGCAAAATAACTGCTAATCTATAACTAAGTAGAATTAAATAATGCGATATCAAAAATGCCTGATAAGCCTTGTTGTCATTATACCTCTCCCGATGGCCATCATTGTCAAGAAACAGACATGGGTTCTGGTTTTTGTTTTTGGCATGATGCCAAGTTTGATAAGTCAGGCTTAGATCTGACCCAAAAATTAGAACGCTATGCAAAAAAGGGAGGGTTATTACAAGGATTGCAATTACAACGCGCTAACCTTAATGGCCTTAACTTAATAAAACAAGATGATGAGGATGGCTTTGATTTATCTTACAGTAATTTTTATCGTGCAACGCTCACCAACGCCCACCTGTTTAACAATAAAATAGCCCACAGCTCCCTGATGAAAGCCAACTTGCACGAAGCAAGCCTGCATTACTGCAACCTACAAGATACAAATTTATTAGGTATAAAACTTAATAACACCCGTATTGATAACATTGTTCTAGGCACTGAACTATTGCAGGAAAAACAAGCTAAAGCTGCACTTAAGCATAAAGATAAAAGCGCAGCCCTTGATTTATTTGAACAATCAGAAGAAATATTTCGCAACTTACGTAAAGCTTCCGAGCAACAGGGCTTATTTGAATTGGCGGGTAATTTCACGTACAAAGAATTACGGATGCGTCACGCACAATACCCAAGAGGTTCAAAAAAACAATTAGCCTCGAGTTTTATTGATATGCTGTGTGGGTATGGCGAAAAGCCTGAAAATGTGATCCGTTTTAGTTTGTCACTGATCATCTGCTGCGCCCTGTGTTATTTTATTTTTGGGGTGATGGATGCTGGTCGTATTATGCAGTTAAATCCAGCGGCAACAGTAAGTGATAATTTATTAGCCCTACTTAATAGCTTCTATTTTAGCGTGGTTACTTTTACAACCTTAGGATATGGCGATATTACCCCTGTTGGTTTTTCTCGGTTTATTGCTGCAATTGAAGCGTTTTGCGGAAGTTTCTCACTGGCATTATTCGTAGTCGTATTTGTCAAACGTATGACCCGATAATTACCAAAGTAATGTAAAAGCCAAATACTGTTTTGTATCACATAACCGCTAGCTCAAGGTGTGCCACATTTAAATGGCAATGTACGACACCTGATAAGCAAGGTAGTTCAATTAGCCAATCTCCGATTTAAGTTGTTCAATAAACACCTGCATATATTCAGTACGACGCGCCGCTTCTGCTTTTGCGGAAGGTGTATTCATGCTCTGTGCAATATGTAATAGCTTGATGAAGAAATGATCCAATGTATACAAAGTATCATCAGCTGTTCGGCGCTCGCAAAATGGATCAGCCGGATGATACAAATTGCGTCCAATTGATCCCCCTACTTTCATACAGCGGCTGACACCAATTGCCCCTAACGCATCCATACGATCAGCATCTTGAACGATTTGTGCTTCCACACTTTCAATTGCAATGTTAGCGCTAAAACTATGGGCTACAATAGCATGATGGATGGCATCAAAATATTGCCTGTCATAGCCTATTGACGCTAAAAATGAAATTGCTTTATCTGCCGCCATTGTTGAAGCTTTAGCGCGATCAGGGTGGTTTTTAGCAACAGCAACGCAATCATGTAACCATGCTGCGGGTAGCACCACGGCCATCGAAGCATCTTCAGCAAAGCAGAGCTGTTTGGCAACACGCACGACTCGTTCAATATGGGTTATATCATGGGCGACATCAGCACTTACTAACGACATAATAAAAGCACGGCAATGATTTTCTAGCTGTTGCAACGGCTCAGATAATACTAAAACGGGCAAACGTTGTTCCATAAATCCTGTAATTTCAAATTAATGCATTGAATTAGTGTTACTTTACCGCGGTTATAGACTGTTGTGCAAAACATTCATTGTATGTTCGAGCCTGCTTCACTAAAATACGCTCTTAATTTATCCGTAATGAGAAGCCTAATGTCATCTGTCGTATACCTAGAAGCTGGTCGTGAAAAATCACTAAAAAGAAAACACCCATGGTTGTTTTCAAAAGCCATCAAAAAAATAAAAGGTAAACCGAGTTTAGGTGACACAGTGACCATTCACGATAGCAATGGTAAATTTTTAGCCACAGCGGCTTACAGTCCGCACTCACAAATTCGCGCGCGTGTTTGGAGCTTTGATGAAACAGAAATCATCGACCAAGCTTTTTTTGAACGTCGCTTACGTCGTGCCTTTGCGGCACGCGAGCAAGTAATTACTGAAGGTGGCTTAACGGGATTTCGGTTATGTGCCGCCGAGTCTGATTTTTTACCAGGTGTAACCATTGATAAATTTAACAACTTTTTAGTGTGTCAGTTATTGAGTGCCGGTGCTGAGCGTCATAAAGGTGAAATAGTTGGCGCTTTAATCGCTATTTTCCCAGACTGTAACGTGTATGAGCGCTCTGATGTCGATGTGCGCACCAAAGAAGGCTTAGAGCCGACCATGGGCGTGTTATGGGGTAATAAACCTGAGCAGCCAGTATTAATTGAAGAAAATGGTTTTAAAATTGAAGTCGACATTCTCGAAGGCCATAAAACCGGTTTCTACCTTGATCAACGTGATAGCCGTGCCGCATTAGAGCGTTTTGTAAAAGATAAAAGAGTACTTAACTGTTTTAGCTACACAGGTACATTTTCATTGTATGCGCTGCGTGGCGGCTGCGAGCACGTTACTAACGTTGACGTATCGCAACCCGCGCTTGATACTGCTAAGCGCAATGTTGAACACAACGAGTTAGATTTAAATCGTGTTGATTTTGTTAAACAAGATGTTTTTAAGTTATTGCGTCAATATCGCGAAGACGGTGTACTGTTTGACACTATCGTTATGGATCCACCAAAATTTGCCGATAATAAGGCACAATTAACCGGCGCGTGTCGTGGCTATAAAGATATCAATATGATTGCCATGCAAATTTTGAAGCCTGGTGGCACGTTACTAACGTTCTCATGCTCAGGGTTAATGGATCAAAATTTATTTCAAAAAGTGGTTGCTGATGCCGCCCTTGATGCTGGTAAAGATTTGTTGATCATGGAGCGTTTAAACCAAGCTGCTGATCACCCCATCGCAGGCAGTTACCCTGAAGGTTTTTACCTAAAAGGCCTGATCTGTAAAGTTTACTAACACCGCTTAGTGACTAATTAAACTGCATTATTTCTAGCCCAGCGGTTACCGTGCCATCACTTTCTTTGCTGGCACGAATGACTTTTGCTGTTGCATCAAGTGGTGCAATAGCGGGGCTGGTCGAATCAATATTCACCTTCACAATAGTGCCCAGTTCAAGTAATTCATCCAACTGCAGTGACAACCCAGTTGCACTTAAATCGACACATACGGCATCAAAATGTTGATCAGCAACTGGCTCAAGTGTGGTTAATTTTGCCTGTGCATTTAATTGCATACGTCTAAAATTACGTTTATCTTCATTTAGCATAATAACTCCTAAACAACCGTATTGATTTTTTCTAATAACTCCACGACCGAAAAAGGCTTCACCACATAGGCATCGCAACCGGCATCAAACCCAGCTTGTTGTTCCTGTACGGATTCTAAACCTGACACCATCACAACGGGTATATCACGCGTTTCAGGGGTATTTTTCAGCATTCTACAAGTATCGTAACCATCTAAACCGGGCATACATACATCGAGTAAAATCGCATCCGGTGGATTAGCAATGGCCGACGATAAACAGCTCTTACCTGATTCGGCATAACTGAGCTCAAAGTCCGCTGATAAAGCGACTTTAAGCATCTCAAAATTAAAGTACTCGTCGTCTACAACCAGTAAACGCGGGGGTCTGTTAGCGGATGGGCGCATGATTAATACAGTTCCTTCTCATCTTACAAATGTTTCCTTTGTATTAGGTATGCTTAGTGATACCTAACTCAATCAATTTCTTTCAAAGCATTTAGTACACGTTTTGCTGAAATAGGATACGGCGTGCCTAACGTTTGTGCAAACAAGGATACTCTAAGCTCTTGTTGCATCCAAAAAATATCCTGTAATTGTTGTGGTACAGGCATGCCTGACGGCACTTTTTTCAGCTGCTTTTGATACTCTTGAGCAACTTTGTCTAATTCAAGTACACATAATCTGTCACGATTTGGATCAACAGGCAACTTTTCTAGACGCTTTTCTATGGCTTTTAAGTAACGAATTAGGTCACTGAGTTTGTCAGCCCCATGGCTTGAAACAAAACCTTTAAAAATTAGCGATTCAAGTTGGCCCTTAATATCGCCATGCGCGGTGATCATGGTTAAATCAACTCGCCCTTTCATCTTTTTATGCAAAGCGTGGGCAATACTGAGCACTTGTTCTACCTGAGTAGCAATTGCCACAACAGCGTCCCCCAGTTCACCACGTACCTGCTCTTTTACTTGTTCAAACGCTTGCTCAGTACGAACATCGCCAAGCGCCAACAATAAGCTGTCGACTCCAGCCGCGATACAGTCATCAATTAAATCAGCCACTTTACCAAACGGGTTAAAATATAGACCTAATTTTGCTTTATTGGGTAAGTTTTGTTGCAAATACTTTATCGGCGAAGGCACGTTCAGTAATACCAAACGGCGTAACCCCTGCTGATGGGCGGTTTGCGCTTTAACTTCGTTATCAAATAGCTCAACTGCCGCCGATGATTTTTTATCTACCAGTGCTGGGTATGCTTTGATTTCATACTGGCCTTGTTTTTTCACATAGGATACCGGTAACTTGCCAAAATCCCATTGCAATAGGTCAGCTTTTTCAATGCCTTTATCTGCCACTTTAGACAGCGTTTGCGTTACTTTACCTTGTAATTGTGCTTTGAGTTTCGCTAAATCCATGCCTCGCGCAAGTACATTATCTTTTTCATCACGAACTTCAAACTGCAGTCGTAAGTGAGTCGCAAGGGTGGTTAAATCCCATGCATCTGGATCAACTTTTACACCTGTCATACGTAATAAACGCGTACTAAGTGCTTCAATAAAACTCCCTTGCATAGGCTCGATTGCTGCAATAACCGCATCTGCGTAATTGGGCGCAGGCACAAAATTACGACGTAGTGATTTAGGTAAAGATTTAATTAAACCTGTGATCAACTCATGACGAAATGCCGGAATATGCCAGTCAAAGCCAGCTTCTTCCACCTGATTTAGTAAGGCCACCGGAATTTGCACTGCAACTCCATCGACCGCTTGGCCAGGATCAAAATGATAGCTCAACGGCAACATTAAATTACCTTGTTGCCATACATCGGGGTAATCAAACTCAGTAACGCTATCAGCACCGTGTTGCATTAAATCATCACGTGTCATTTGCAAGTAATGTTTATCCTGCTGCTTTTGCGTTTTATACCATTTATTAAATGCTGCACGACTGTTTATTTGAGCCGGAATTTTCTTATCGTAAAACTCATATAAGGTTTGCTCATCAACTAAAATATCACGACGGCGGCTTTTATTTTCTAGAGTTTGAATATCTTCAATCAGTTCACGATTAAACTGCAAAAACCCTTCATTTTGACCTAAATCTTGCTCTACTAAGGCACTGCGAATAAACAACTGGCGGCTAACTTTCGGATCAATGTTACTGTACACACAGCGACGCTTTGACACTATGATCAGCCCGTATAGTACCTGCTGTTCGAAGGCGATCACTGCGCCGGGCTTTTTCTCCCAATGCGGCTCACTGTAACTGCGTTTTACTAAGTGTTGTGCTAATGGTTCAACCCAATCGATGTTAATTTTGGCATTAATACGTGCATATAATTTACTGGTTTCAACCAACTCTGCCGACATCAACCATTTTGGGCTTTTCTTAAATAACCCTGAGCCTGGAAATATATGAAACTGGCTATTACGAGCGCCTTTATATACTTGCTTTTCATCTTTAAAACCAATGTGACTAAGCATGCCACTCAGTAGCGCTTGATGAATTTTATCGCCATCGGCAACATTGCTGGTCGCTTTCATGCCCATTTCATTGCACACAGTACTGAGTTGATAAACGATATCTTGCCACTCACGAATACGCATATAAGCGAGCATATCCTTTTGGCACAGCTTTCTAAATTGGCTGTTACTTAGCTCACTTTGCTGCTCTTCTAAGTAATTCCATAAATTTAAAAAGGCGATGAAATCTGAATCAGGATCGTCAAAACGGCCATGTTTTTCGTTTGCAGCAGCACGTTTTTCTTGCGGGCGCTCGCGTGGATCTTGAATCGATAACGCCGCTACAATAATAATCACTTCACGCAGCGCACCTAACTTTTGTGCCGTTAGTACCATTTTAGCTAAACGCGGGTCAACCGGTAAGCGGCTCAGTTCAATACCCGATTTAGTAAGCTGTGTATTGCTATTGTGACGACTAGGTTTTACCGCTTCAAGTTCCTCTAGTAACGTTAAGCCATCGTTGATATTACGGCTATCTGGTGCTTGTACAAATGGGAACTCGGCCATATCGCCCAACCCTAAGCCGAGCATTTTTAAAATAACTGAGGCTAAGTTAGTACGTAGTATTTCTGGATCAGTAAACTCTGGGCGCGAATTAAAATCATCTTCAGCATATAAACGAATACAAATACCCGCTTCAACACGGCCACAGCGGCCTTTTCGCTGATTGGCACTGGCTTGTGATATTGGCTCAATCGGTAAACGCTGCACTTTAGTACGATAACTATAACGGCTAATGCGCGCGGTACCAGGATCAATAACGTATCGAATACCCGGCACAGTAAGTGAGGTTTCAGCAACGTTGGTCGATAAAATAATATGACGACGACTATGGGGAGCAAAAATACGGTTTTGTTCGGCGTTAGAAAGGCGCGAATACAAAGGTAAAACATCCGCTCCTTTTAAATTACGTTTACTAAGGGCATCAGCAGTATCGCGTATTTCCCGTTCACCATTTAAGAAGATTAAAATATCACCTGGGCCTTCTTGGCACAGCTCATCAACGGCATCAAAAATACCTTGCAGCTGGTCGCCTTCAGCCTCCATATCATTTTTATCAATTTCAATCAAAGGACGATAACGCACATCCACCGGAAATGTTCGTCCTGACACTTCAATAATCGGTGCATCATTAAAATGCTTTGAGAATCGCTCTGGATCAATGGTCGCAGAGGTAATAATTATTTTTAAATCAGGACGCTTTGGTAATAGGTTTTTCAAATAACCTAAAATAAAATCAATGTTTAAACTACGTTCATGAGCTTCATCAATAATAATGGTGTCATACTGGTTTAAAAATCGGTCTTGTTGAATTTCCGCCAGTAAAATACCGTCAGTCATCAACTTTATATAGCTGTTATTTGATACTTGATCGCTAAAACGAATTTTAAAACCCACTTGCTGGCCAAGTTCACATTGCATTTCATGAGCAATCCGATCTGCGACACTGCGCGCCGCCAAACGTCTTGGTTGGGTGTGACCAATATAACCATCAACTCCACGGCCAAGTTCTAAACACATTTTAGGAATTTGCGTGGTTTTACCTGAGCCGGTTTCACCCGCGATAATAACCACTTGGTTATTGGCGATAGCCTCTTTAATGTCGTCTTTTTTCTGACTGACGGGGAGCTGCTCAGGGTAAGTTACTTTAGGTAACTGAGCTAAGCGCACCTCTCGCAATTGTTGGCTACGTGCTATATCTGCAGTGATTTTTTCAATCACGGCTGCTTGTTTTGTTTCATCGGTTATTTTTTTTATGCCATGAAGGCGTTTTTTAAAGATGAATTGATCTTTTCTTAAACACGTTTTTAGTTCACCAAACAATTGACCTAGGTTAACCACCCGCGACTACCTTATAAAATTTGAGTAAAGACGAGCGATTGTAGCAAACTTCGCCGCAGGGGTTAACTTTGCTGCGATATAAAATGTAATAACCAAAGCTTAAAACAATAAAAAAGGCGCTAATTAAGCGCCTTTCATGTTCTTTGGGCAGAACAATTGCTGTGTTTTATTTATAGAGCAGCGAAAACTTCATCTGTTTTGGCAGCGCAAATAAAATCATTTTTGTGTAAGCCTTTAATTGAATGGCTCCACCACGTTACCGTTACTTTGCCCCACTCTGTTAGTAAGCCTGGGTGATGGCCTTCATCTTCGGCCATATCGCCTACTTTATTCGTAAACGCAATGGCTTGTTTAAAGTTTTTAAATTTATAAACACGCTCTAATTGCATAATACCGTCTCGTACTTCAGGCACCCAATCTGGGATCATTTTAATTAATTCAGCTAACTCGGTATCTGATACTTGTGGAGCGTCTACATGACAGGCTTCACATTTTTGTGCGCTTAATGATGACATCTTAAATCCTTAACTTGCTAATTTTTCTTTAGGAGGAAATTTTGGGTCATGTAACCCTAATTCTTTTGCTTGCGCAACTAACGCCATAATATCCAGTTGTGAAATATCAAATAAATCATGGATAGAATTAATGGTGTAATACAAAGGCTGCATAATATCAATTCGGTACGGCGTGCGTAATACATCCAATACATTCATCGGGTTGATCTCGGGCTTATCTGAATACACGTATTGTGTTTCACCTGGACTTGATAAAATACCACCACCATAAATACGTAGGCCATCATCTGTTTGCATTAGGCCAAACTCAACCGTAAACCAATACATACGGGCAAGGTAAACCCGATCTTTTTTCTCGGCAGCGTAACCTAACTGGCCATATTTATGCGTAAACTTGGCAAAATCAGGATTTGTAAGCATTGCACAATGTCCAAATATTTCATGAAAAATATCAGGCTCTTGCAGGTAATCAAACTCTTCACGGCTACGAATAAAGGTTGCTACTGGAAATTGCTTATTTGCTAATAAACGAAAGAACTCATCAAAGTCGATTAAAGCTGGCACAGGCGTAACTTGCCAGCCGGTAGTCGCTAGTAATACTTCATTAAGCTCACTTAACTGCGGAATACGATCATGAGGCAGGTTTATTTTTTCAAGCCCTTCCATGTATTCATTGCAAGCTTTGCCTGCAATACATTTTAGTTGGCGTGCGACTAGTTCTGACCATATTTTATTTTCTGCTTCGCTCCAATGGATAACGCCATTTTCATCTGGTGTCTTGGAGGTGTATTTACTTGCTTTAGCCATAATAACCTTCTTAGTGTTAAACCGATATCGGTGTCAACCTGTTAAGGAGATACTAAGCAAATGTAAGGCAAAGTTTAATAGGTGAGACAATATCAGCCATTAGCACCAAACCACCTTTTGTACACAAAACATTACACTTTAAGATCACAAAGTTTACAGTACTATTTCTAAAGGGCTAGAAGCAAGACAAGCCGTAAATATAATCTTACAAGCTATGCAATAAAAGTAAAAGCGCGGTTAAGGTCGTTAATTATATCGTTAACATCTTCAAGGCCAACAGATAGTCTGATCAGGCCATCGCTAATACCCGCAGCTGCTCTTTCTTCGGCTGAATACGGTGAATGAGTCATCGATGCCGGATGTTGAATAAGTGTTTCGGCGTCTCCTAAGCTCACGGCGAGTGTGCATAATTGAGTATTATTAATAAACTGCTCGCCATCTTTTAGGCAGCCTTTTAATTCAAAGGCAATCACACCACCTGCGGCTTTCATTTGCTTTCCGATAAACTTAAACCCTGAGTGAGATGCAAGTCCGGGGTAATAAACGGTATTAACTTGGGGATGCTGCTCTAAAAATTCAGCAATAATTTGCGCACTTTCACAATGACGCTGCATCCGTATCGCTAAAGTTTTTAAACCACGATTAATAAGCCATGCATCGTGTGGACTGATTGTTGCGCCAATATCTTTAAGTACGGTCATTTTAATTAGTGTAATGTGCTCTTGGCTACCACACACCAAACCTGCCACAACATCACCGTGACCATTTAAATATTTAGTAGCACTGTGCACAATTAAATCAATGCCATAATCAATTGGCTTTTGCAGTAACGGCGTGAGGAAGGTGTTATCTATTACACTGATCAAATTGTGCTGTTTTGCCACTTGTCCTATTAACGCTAAATCAATTACCGCCATCGTTGGATTAACTGGGGTTTCGGCAAAAATCATTTTTGAATTCGGTTTAATTGCATCGCGTAATTGCTGCTCATCGGTCATATCTACAAACGTCACTTCAATCCCCCAACGCGGCAACATATGTGCGAAGAAAGCAAACGTACAGCCATATAAAGCGCTTGATGCGACTAAGTGATCGCCTTGCGATAGAAAACTCAATACCGATGCTGATACAGCGCCCATTCCCGTTGCGGTGGCCGCAGCGGATCCGCAACTTTCAAGTTGTGCGACTTTTTGTTCAAGCTCTGTCGTTGTCGGGTTACCTAAACGGGTATAAATATAGCCAGGTTCTTCACCAGCAAAACGTGCTGCACCTTGCGCGGCACTACTAAAATGGAACGTTGAAGTTTGGTATAAAGGTGCTGTTAGCGCACCATGCGGATCATTGGCTTTTTCTGGTCCATGGATACATTGGCTGTCGATGTGGAGTTTGTTCATTGTTATTGCTCATTTTAATTATTATCTATTAGATACAATTAAACGTATCGCACTAAAAATCACAAGCATGCCGGATGCTCAGATGGCTATCTTCTGTACAGTGACACTTGGTCACTGTACAGATATCTTGTCAGTTTTATTTATTTTGTGTTTCGCGGCTCTTGCGCGATACAATTTTACTCGCAATCAATTGCGCAGTACCTTTAAGCAAGCTGCGCTTATGCTCAAGTCGTGGTAAAGGACGGCTTAGTTCCATCGCTTTATAACCAATGCGTGCGGTAAAAATACCCGCACTTAAACCTTGTGCTGCACGTCCTGATAATTTACCTAGTAATTCAGCACTGAGTGCTGTTGCCGCTAAATCAGATACTAACTCAGCACTGCCAACAAACATCACTTGCTTGATCAACATACGATAGAGCTTGATCCGGCTAGCATAACCAAATCCAATACCGTAAACCTTACCTATTTGCTCAATCAATTTTGTGCCCCGCCAAAGCACTGCCATCATATCCACCAGCGCTAATGGACTTAATGCCACTAACAAGCCTGATTCAGTGGCAAAACGGTTGATCAGCTTTTTAGCTTGAGTATCTTGTTTCACTAACAAACTATCGGCGTACAAGGTCATGATCTCTTTATCGCTATGATGGCTATCAATGCTTGCTTTAAACTCATCAAAGCCGGTTAACTGCTGATGTTTATTGAGTTTTTCAAGCCAAGGTAGTGCCCCACCAACCTGTTCGCTATTGAGCAAACGATCCGCTTCATGACGATGTAATTGATTGCGCTTTAAGCTGCGTAACATTCTATACTCACGCCATAAGAGCTTGCCTAACAACAACACGCCACTGAGCACTGCAATTAAATATACACTGCCTAAAATGATGGATTGCTGAAATGTCACAACCATAGAAAATATAAACTCAGCTAACACTAAAGTTATAAAGCTAATCGCAAACACCCCTTTCAGAGTTTGCCATTTTGACTTTTTATAAACAGGTGCTAAATCAATCTCTTCATCTTGGGGCTCATCGATAACGTGCTCATATTCATACTCCCCTTGATCGATCACTTTAGCTGGGATCAAGGTAAGTTCATTGTCTATTGGCTGTTCACTAGTATCAATACGTCTGCCGGCTTGAAAGCCTGAAGCGGTCTTGCTCATGTTAGTTTGTCTCCTAAAAGGTACTGCATGACATGATCTAAACGAATGTGTTTTAGTTGCTTGTCTGGACTTGGCATTGGTGCAAACGATAAAAACTCAAAACCATGGCTTGGCCACTCATCTTTATTGAGCATGCGCATTGGTGGCTGCGGTGGTAAGTAGGTCAACCATTGCGACTCTGATAACGGCTTACCATAAATACAATTGAGGGTTTTACCTTGCTCAACCACTTGTTTTGGCATGGTTGCCGTAATAGATGACATCGCCATAGTTTCTATTTTAACGCCATCAAATTTTAAGTGATTACTTTGCTCGTGCACTAATGAGTCCAACAACAGCGCTAAATCTTTATGGTGTGCACTACTAATATGATCTGACTTATTCGCAGCAAACAATAGTTTATCTATATTGGGTTTAAACAAGCGTTTCAAAAAGCCTGTTTCGCCATAGTTAAAATGCGCGAGTAATTGTTTGATCACATCCCCTTGCTCTTGCAACGTCTCAGGCCCTTCATTGAGCGCACTGAGCACATCAACAAGCACTATTTGCCGATCAAAGTTGCGAAAGTGTTGTGTATAAAATGGCTTAACCACTTCTTTCACATAAGCATTAAAACGTTTTTGCAAGTGCGCCAAATTAGACCCTGCAACCACCTCATCATTAGCCTGCGCAACTGGGAAAAACAATAATAACGGTGCACCTTGTAATTCACCTGGCATCAGCATGCGTCCAGGTTGTAGCATCGCCAATTTAGTGTCTTTTTTAAGACTCACTAACAGTGTTTGATAGTGCGTAGCAATCGCGCTTAGCGCACTTTCATCTACTGGTGCTGTTAAATCAAGCTCGCTCAGTGCAGTTAAAAATGCTTGTGCCTTTTCAACCCGAGGAGAGCGCTGTAACAGTGCATATTGCTGCTCACTCCATTGTTGATAGCTTTGCTCTAGCATGGGTAAATCAAGCAGCCACTCACCGGGGTAATCAATAATGTCTAAATACAAGGTTGATTGCGGTGCAAAGTGACCACGTAAGCCTGCGTCACTCCGGTATTTAATTGCTAGGCGTAAAGTATTTATGCGCTCGGTTGATGCAGGCCAGTGTGGTTGCCCTTCAAGCGGCAATAAAGCACTCAGGGCTTTAGGGTAATCAAATGTAGGAATGGTCAGCGCTTGTTGTGGCACTATTTTTGTGGCGATATGACGCTGTTGCTGCATAACATCAAAAAACGGTAAATTTTTGTCTGTTGCTTGGCTGGTTAAATGCTTTACTAATGCGGTAATAAAAGCGGTTTTACCACTGCCACTGAGGCCAGTTACCGCTAATTTTACGTGTTGATCTAAACTACGGTGAACAGCTTTTTCAGCCTTACCTTTGAGTTTATTAAAGGCGTTTTTTGCAGATGAAGTGTTTATCATAATGAGCTAGCACTTCAGCGCCATTATTAGTTAGGTGGCTAAAGTGCTATTAAGTCCTTTACAGCTTATTGATTTCACGGCTAACCGTAAACTCGGTTGAAGTAACATAACGTTCCATATCTTGTAAACGTATATCAACACGTCCCAAACGGTCTTTTAAATCTTGTAAAGCACGACGTGGTGGCTCACCCTTTTGCCATACTTTAAATTTTACTTCAAGAGGATCTTCGTGTTTTGCCGCATCAGTTTTGCTTTGTGCATTGGCAGGTTTTTTATCTAAAATAAACCACGCTGCGATGTAAGCCACAACAAACAACGGGCCACCAGCTAGTAACACTGCCGTTACTACGATAATACGTACTAACCACAATTCCATATTGAAATAATCACTGAGCCCTGCACATACACCGGCTATTTTACCACGTGCTGGATCTCTTAGCAGTTCACGTTTAGCACTCATACCTTACGCCTCCACTGTGGGGCCTCTTGATCAAGTAGTGCTTCTAAAGTTTCTACTCGGTCAGCCATTTTATCTGCTTTTTGAGCAAGCTCAAGTAACTGGCGGTGTTCGTGTTCGCTCAAGCCTTGGCTTACTTGCTTTTTACTTCGGTAATGTAAAATTAACCAAAGGGGTGCTACCACAACCATAAAAATGATAATTGGAGCAACAAACACTTCTGCATCAAACATAACCCTCTCCTACACATCCATTAATTTATCAAGCATAGGGGGATGACTCCCCCTTTATTTATTATCTTTATTTATCAGCAAGCTTCTTTTTAAGTGCTGCTAATTCGTCATCGATTTTTTCATTTTGCTGTAATTCAGCAATTTCATCAGCCAATGACTTTTTGCCTAAGTCGTACGATTCTACTTGTGATTCTAGTCCATCAATCTTAGTTTCGTAGCGCTCAAAGCGATTTAATGCATCTTCAACTTTAGAGCTGTCCAATGCTTTTTTCACTTCTAAACGCGACTCAGCTGAACGTTGACGTAAAATAATCGCTTTTTGACGTGCTTTTGCATCCGCTAACTTATCTTGTAGCGTGCTTACTTCCTGTTGCAGCTTATCAATGTGAGATTCTATGTGACTGAGTTCATCTTCAACGGCAGCAACTGCTTGTGCTGACTTTTGCTTTTCAAGTAATGCTGCACGGGCTAGATCATCACGATCTTTGCTCAATGCCAGCTCAGCTTTATCTTGCCATTGAGCGACTTGCTCTTTTAATGTATCTACACGACGTACTAATTCTTTTTTCTCTGCTAATGTTTTCGCAGAGGTTGAACGTACTTCAACTAATGTGTCTTCCATCTCTTGAATGATCAGACGTACCATTTTTTCAGGATCTTCTGCTTTATCTAAAATGGCATTGATATTAGAATTGACAATATCTGCAAAACGCGAAAAAATTCCCATAACATTTACCTCTGTAGTGTTTAACTTAATTGGTCTGCTGTTACTGTTACAATATGCTTGCCAACTTTATAAAACATAAAATACAGTAATATTTTCATAATGTTAAACTAAAAATACAAATTCCTTTAGTTCTCCCTAATTATGAAATACACTAACTGTTAGTAAAAATGACTAAGAGTTAGGGAATATGAGCCAATTTCGCCAACAAGATAATTTACTCGGCCAATCAGACAGCTTTTTAGCGGTACTTGATCAAGTTTCACAACTGGCAAGTTTAGATAAACCCGTACTGATTATTGGTGAACGTGGCACAGGTAAAGAACTGATCGCCGCCCGTTTACACTTTTTATCAAAGCGCTGGGAGCAAAGCTACATTAAGCTCAACTGCGCGGCACTTAACGAAAACTTACTTGAAAGCGAATTGTTTGGCCATGAAAGTGGTGCCTTTACCGGCGCGAGTAAACGCCACGAAGGACGGTTTGAACGTGCCAATGCCGGTACGCTATTTTTAGACGAATTAGCAAATACCTCTGCCATGGTGCAAGAAAAACTATTACGGGTAATTGAATACGGCGAGTTTGAACGTGTTGGTGGCAAACAAACCGTCAAGGTCGATACTCGCTTAGTCTGCGCAACCAATGAAGATCTGCCTTATTTAGCCGAGCAAGGTGAATTTAGAAGCGATTTACTCGACAGGCTCGCATTTGATGTTATTACCTTACCGCCACTGCGCGAACGTCCTGACGATATTATGCTGTTGGCCGAACAATTTGCGATGAATATGGCCCGTGATTTAGACTGGCAACTATTCAGTGGCTTTACCCGCAGTGCTGTAGAAATACTACAAGGGTATGACTGGCCGGGTAATATTCGTGAGCTTAAAAATGTGGTGGAGCGTAGCTTGTATCGCCATGGCAGTGAACATATTCCCGTTCACCAGATTATTTTAGACCCATTTGAAAGCCGCTTTAGACCAAAGCAGCGAATTAAAAAGCTGCCTACAAAGACTGTTGATGCTGCTCCTGTTGCAGTTGCAACCAATGAACCCGTAGTTACAACAAGTACCCCGCAATTTCAGTTTCCATGTAGCTTAAAAGACCTCTCAAATGAATTTGAAATTGATTTAATAAAAAAAGCGCTTGAATATAGTCAATTTAACCAAAAGAAAACTGCAGAAGTACTTGGTTTAACGTATCATCAATTACGAGGCTATTTGAAAAAATACAACTTGTTAGATCAACAATAATAGTCAGAGGCTAAACGAGTGTATAAATTATTACTTGGTATCTTAACAGTATGCCTAACGGGTTGCTTAGATACCAAAGAAAAAACGCTAGAAGAAAAGAATCAGGGCTTAGTTTATTGCGCTGAGGCTAACCCTGTATCATTCAATCCCCAAGTGACGACCACAGGTTCGACGATCGATATTATTGCTAACCAATTGTATGACCGTTTGATCAGTATCGATCCCGTGACCGCTGAATTTAAAAGTGAACTGGCCACTGACTGGAAAATAAGTAAAGACGGCAAGTCAGTTACCTTTACTTTACGTAAAGGCGTGAAGTTTCATACTACTGCATACTTTACCCCGAGCAGAGAGTTTAACGCTGACGATGTAATATTTACCTTTAGCCGCTTATTCGATATATATAATCCTTATCACTTTGTTGGGGATGCCAATTACCCTTATTTTCAAAGTGTCGGTATTGATCAGCTAATACGGCAGATTGTTCGCGTCTCTGACTACCAAGTCCGCTTTGAGTTATTCAATCCCGAAAGCAGCTTTTTAGCCAATATGGCAACTGATTTTGCCGTGGTGTTATCTCACGAATACGCCATGCAATTAAAGCTACGCGGACAACTTAATTTGTTTGATCAGTACCCTGTTGGTACTGGCCCTTACATATATAAAGAATATCGTCGCGATCACTTAGTGCGCTATTACCGTAATCCTGATTATTGGAAGCACCACGTAGTGCTAGAGCAGTTGGTTTACGATATCACCCCAAATGGCACCACCCGTATTGCAAAAATGCTCACTAAAGAGTGCGATATTACTGCGCATCCAAGCAGCGCACAGCTAAGTATTTTAGCCCAGCGAGACGATATCAACGTGCAAAAAGAAACCAACTTAAACGTAGGTTATTGGGCATTTAATACCGAACGCCCACCATTTGACGATTTAAGAGTACGCCAAGCACTAGCCCATGCCATTGACATTGAAAAAATCATGCAAGCAGTTTATTACGGCAACGGTATTCGTGCGCAATCATTATTACCGCCAACCTCATGGGCATATCAACCACAAGCTAAACTACCCGGCTTTAACCCTGATCTGGCTAAAGAGCTGTTAGCTGAAGCAGGGCTTGCAAATGGCTTTGATATGACCATTTGGGCTATGCCAGTGAGCCGAATTTATAACCCTAACGCACGTAAAATGGCCGAGCTAATGCAAAGCGATTTACGAAAAATTGGTGTGAACGTCAGTATTGTTGAGTATGAATGGAACACCTTTATCCAACGCATAGGCGAACATCGCCACGATAGCGTTTTATTAGGGTGGGCTGCTGATACACCGGATCCTGATAACTTTTTCAGCCCACTGCTTAGTTGCACAGCGGCATTTAGTGGTAAAAACCCTGCAAATTGGTGTGATCCTGAGTTTGACTTACTATTGACACAAGCGCTAGATACCACTGATTTAGCCAAACGAAAAGCCTATTACCAACAAGCACAAGCAATGATAGTGCGTGAGCTTCCTTTATTACCACTTGCACATGGTATGCGTTTTCAAGCAAGTAGTGCCGATGTAGAAGGTATACCACTTGGCCCATTTGGCGCTATTTCCTTAGCTAACGCGAGAAAAAAATAATGGTATTAAATTATATTTTACGCCGTTTAGGCCTACTGTTATTTATGATGTTTACCCTGAGTGTATTTACATTTTCACTCAGTTATTTATTTCCCGGCGATCCGCTTAGTAATTTAAGTGGTATCAGTAATACCAGTTTTTCACAAACCAGTGAACTACAAGAAAAATATCACTTTAACGATAATTACTTGATGCAATACTTCGCTTTTATTACGCGTATTGTGCAAGGCGACTGGGGCGTGTCGTTCGCTTCCGGCGACAGTGTGTTTACTCATATTATCGAGTTATTCCCAGCCACGTTAGAGCTAAGTATTTATGCATTAATTATTTCTGTGGTTGTTGGCGTACCTGCAGGGATATTTGCCGCTGCATACCACCGCCGCTGGCCAGATAAACTGGTCAACTCCACAACCTTAGTCGGTTACTCAATGCCATTGTTTTGGTTGGCATTATTACTGATCATGGTGTTTTCATTGCAACTAGGCTGGTTCCCTATGTCAGGCCGAATGGGCTTGCTATACGAAATTCCTTATCAAACAGGCTTTATTCTGATTGATATTGTCTTAGCAGACTTTCCTTATTCTGGCCTGGCAATGCTAGATGCACTGCATCATTTAACCCTGCCGACTATTGTTCTGGCAATGTACCCAACCACAGTATTAGTGCGCTTTACTCGCGATTCTATGCTGCATGTACTTGAGCAAAGTTATATTAAAACCGCCCGTGCCAAAGGCTTAAACCGAGCCCAATTAATTATGCATCATGCCTTACGTAATGCCTTATTGCCGGTTATAAAACAAATAGGTTTGCAATTTAGTACCTTGATCACCCTAGCAATGATCACGGAAGTGATTTTCTCATGGCCTGGCATTGGTCGTTGGTTGATTGATAGCATTTACCAACGAGATTATCCTGCCATTCAAGGTGGTTTGTTAGCGGTATCGATGTTTGTAATTCTGGCAACAATTATTGCAGAGCTAACCTATACCTTGTTCGACCCGCTGTCACGGAATCAAGCGCATGGCAAAGTTTAATTTATTTTCAGAAGAGTCAAATAAATCGCCACTGGCGCGATTTTGGCGCAAGTTTAAATCCAATCACCCCGCATTAGTTGGCTTATGGATTTTTATCGCATTTGCTATTTTAGCAGCTGCTGCGCCAGTGATTGCACCTTATGGCGTTAACCAGCAACACAGTGACGCCTTATTGATCCCCCCTTCATGGCATGAAATGGGAGATGTGCGGTTTATACTCGGCACAGATGACTTAGGCCGCGATGTACTCTCGCGGTTAATGAATGGTGCAACCTATACTTTTGGCTTATCAGTAATTGCAGCCCTTATAGCCACCATCATCGGAGTTTTAGTGGGCACATTTGCCGGCATTAGCCGTGGTATTCGCTCAAGCTTTTTAAATCACTTACTCGATATAACTTTATCGATACCGTCTTTATTATTAGCTATTATTATTATTGCGATATTAGGCCCAGGCCTTATGAATACCGTTTGGGCGATTATTTTAGCACTGTTGCCACAATTTATTCACTCGGTGCGCAACCTGATTGTGACTGAGCTGAATAAAGACTACATCACCGCCTTTAAACTTGATGGCGCGTCAAATTGGCATATTCTCTCGCGTGGGATTTTTCCTAATATTTATGAGCACATCGTGGTTATTTTTACTATGGCACTGTCTACCGCTATTTTGGATATTTCAGCATTGGGGTTTTTAAAGCTAGGTGCACAACCACCCACCACAGAATGGGGGGCAATTTTAGCTGAAAACCTGGGTTTAATTTACTTGGCTCCTTGGACCGTTGGCTTACCTGGGGTATTACTATTTTTAGCGGTGCTGTCGACCAACTTAGTGGGCGACGGACTACGCCAAGTGCTCAAAGCACGTAAGGCTGACTAAATGCAATTACTTGATATACGAAACTTAACTATAGAGCTGCGCACCTCTGATACTGTTATTCGCGCCGTAGACAGAGTGAACTTGAGCCTAAAAGAAGGTGAAGTACATGCATTAGTGGGCGAATCTGGCTCAGGTAAAAGCTTAATTGCCAAAGCTATTGTTGGCGTTTTAAATAAACGCTGGCACATCACCGCCGACCGAATGCATTGGCGCGGCGTAGATTTAATGCGCCTATCCAACGAGCAACGGCGTAAAATTGTTGGCAGCGATATCGCCATGATTTATCAAGATCCTAGTCGCTGTCTTGATCCAACCGCAAAAATATTTGAGCAAATTGCCGAAACCCTACCAGAAATAACCGGCTCTGGCTTTTTCTTAAAACGTAACCGCGAGCGTAAAGATCGCGTAAAAGCCTTGATCCACAAAGTAGGCATTAAAGATCATCAAAAAGTACTGTCAAGCTATCCACATGAGCTCTCAGAAGGCGTGTGTCAAAAAGTAATGATTGCTATGGCCATTGCTCGGACTCCTAAGTTATTGATTGCCGATGAGCCCACTACAGCACTGGAAAGTACCACCCGCGCACAGGTATTTCGGTTATTAAAAAGTTTAAATCAGCTTAAAAACATGTCAATTTTAATGATCTCCCATGAACTTGAAGAAATCATCAATTGGTCTCATTGCATGCACGTACTTTACTGTGGGCAAATGGTTGAAGCAGGTCCAACTCAGCGTATTTTTACCCAGCCGCGACACCCGTATACGCAAGCATTACTAAAAAGCTTACCGGATTATGAGCAAGGACTTGCCCATAAAGAACCGTTTTATGCACTTAAAGGCACCATCCCCACTTTGCAGCATTTGCCAATTGGCTGTCGTCTAGGTCCTCGCTGCCCACAGGCACAAAAAGCCTGTGTGGTAACACCGCCTTTGACTAAACAACATGGCCATAGTTATGCGTGTCATTTCCCTCTCATTAAGGTGATGAAATAATGCAACCTCTGTTAAAAGTGCAAGCCTTATCAAAAAGCTTTAACCTTAGAGCGGGGTTATTTTCACGTAAGCGTTTTGAAGTCTTAAAAAACATCTCGTTTTGTTTAGAACAAGGTGAAACACTGGCCATTATTGGCGAAACTGGCTCGGGTAAAAGTACCCTCGCAAAATTACTAGCTGGAGCAGACAGCGCAGATGCTGGGCAAATTCTACTCGATGGCAACATTATCGAAAACAAAGGCGTTCGCGATCAGCAATGCCGCCACATTCGAATGATCTTCCAAGACTCAGAAGCCTCGCTAAACCCAGGTTTAACTATTGGCGATATGCTCGACGATTGCCTGCAATATAACACCAACCTGGATAAACAAAGTCGCACTGAAAAAATTAGAGCCACCTTGAATAAGGTTGGCTTGCTGAATGACCATCAACATTATTACCCTCACATGTTCAGCGGCGGCCAATTACAGCGCGTCGCCCTTGCCCGCGCACTAATACTCGACCCTAAGGTCGTGGTGCTTGACGAAGCCCTATCATCGTTAGACCCATCAGTGCGCGCGCAAACGGTTAACTTACTATTAAAACTGCAACAAGACACAGGCTTAAGTTATATTTTGATCACCCACCACTTAAGCCTAGTGCGCCATATCAGCGACCAACTAGTAGTACTTGATCACGGTGAAATCGTTGAATACGGAAAAACTAAAGATGTATTTCAAAATCCAAAATCAAAAGTCACCCAGAAATTGTTGAGTTGCTGAAAATCTAGCTGTAAGCTGTAAGCTATCAGTTTTAGAGCAGCCCGGCGTTAAATTTTACCGTTGGTTGTAGGTTGGTTAGTTAGAAAACAATGAAACCTAACGAGCTGGTAGGTGCTTTAGAGCAAAACAGGCCGCTGAAAAAGTTGAATTTTTCTGCTTTTTTGTGCCGGAGCCTACTTTTTCCGATAAGATAATTAACCGCCGTTTTGGTGCAAAATAACAAGCTTAAGATTTTGCTATTTTAATTACATGTTTACAAGAGTAATTATTGGTGAAATTATCAGAGTATGTAATATACGCCGTTTTGGTGTGTTATAAACCACCAAAATGGTGTTCAATAAGATGTTATAGTGCTATTTGGCATCGGAGAACTAGATGAGAGACAGTGTATTCAAATTGGTTTTTAAACGTGGTGAAAACAGCGATAAAATCGGTTTGTTTGTATGGCTAAAACTGCTTTTATTGGAAGCGTATTTAGGAGAGCAACTTGTTGAAATGCTCTCTGTAACTGCCTCATATAAAGAACGAACCAAAGGTTCTAATTTCGGAGGTTTCAGTTCTAATGGGGCTAAAGAACCGCTGAGTTTTTTTATACCAGCTACAATGTTTAACCGTCTTCTAAGTTCTCACATACTTCAACTGCTCGATATTAAGTATCGCCAACATTATGAAATCCTTCGAGAGTTCAGTATTGCTGAGGTGGGTGAGCAACCGAAGTATGAAGCTAACCCCAACAACTTATTCATGCTAGTAGAGCTTAAACTGGCATATAATACTATCTGGGTTACTTTAAATATTACTGTAGATGTGTTGGTTTACTTAGTAACTAATGATGTAATCGCTACCCTTGCTTCTGGCGCCATAATTGAATTTATAAGACGTTTTAAGTGGTGATCAGCACTATAATCGGGTAGCCGGGTCTCTAACCTCCAGCACCCATCATGCAGTTTTATTAGCAGAAAATGCAATGGGCGGTTCATCTCCCGTAATAAATATTGATCCAAATATCTCTCAATGACACTAAACTTTGTGAAGCTAAGTATTCATTGCCTAGCGCAATATTAATTCCTTTTGTTTTTGAGCTTCGACAAGGGCCTTCGCTTCCAACCGCCTACTTTAGTGCGTGCTATAACTTATAAAGAGAGCGATTGTCGCCGTAGCATATTCTTATGCTACGGCGGGTCTAATGATCTATACTCAACGTTAGCTAATTTAAATGAAGGTTAAAATAGACAGTCCAATGGACCGACGACAGCTTCCTATTGAAAGAATGGCAAACGACTTGGCTGTATAAAACCTGCTTTCCTTCAAATAAGCTGCGGAATATTACAGTCAATAAAGGCATGAACAAATTGTCCTTACGTGGTCAAACGAAAGTGAACGCCTTCACTTCATTCTGCGGCAATTGTATTGCCTTGTTCATAATATAGAAAAGCTGCAAAACACGATGCGTTACTAAAGGTAGCTACTACATCACCAAATAAGCCACTCAAAGACCTTTCAAAACGCCCATTAAAGCAACAGCAAATCCTTTTTTTTATGTTTTACGTAAAACCGAAGTAACCGATTGAATAAAAATAGGAACTCGGCTATGGTTGATTCATCAATAAAAATAAATTAAAACGAGTTATTCTACAGGCTCGTTATGCATGAAGCTGTTAAGCAACTAATTTTTACTAAAACTATTATAAGGAAATACAATGAGTTTTAAACAATTACGGAAATTCAGTGAAGACGAATTACTTTTTGATGAAAAAGAAGCGAGAGTAATTTTAAAGTTCATTTTTGAACCAGCTGATTTCGATTTCATTGAATCTTTAACTATGAACGACTCTATTAGAGGTTTTACCCAAGGTTTATTGGTTGAAGCAATTGATGCTTCCTATGCTATTGGTTTTGTTGATGCTATTTTTAGAAGCACAACCAATCCAACAAAAGGTGCTTTGGCTATCATTCAAGAATTTTCCAAAAAAGCTCTTAAGCATTGGTTTAAACATGCAACCGTGAACGATCTACAAAAAGTTAAGGTTTATGACTTTGTTAGGCTTCATATTGCAAATCAGTTTAGAAAGCCATTAAGAGTACTTGTGTATACTGCATCAAAAGAAACTACTCAGGGTGCATTTCTAGTTTACAAGCAACCTACTCATGGCTTGTTAAAAGTTTGGGTATAGTAATGAAAATAATAGCGATCATTGGAGTTATTTTTGTAGGAATATCTGCGTTAATGGTTAACGATATTTCAAAAATGAGTCCAGAAACAATAATTATGTGTACTCTCGATGAAGGGGGGATTTTAATTCCAGCTAAGGCTTGTGAGTACTATTTATATAATCATAGAGATATAGCTTCAGATATAAAGAAAATGTCTAATAGCGTAGGGCTGGGTTTTATTCTCGAAGGTAGTAATAAAATAAAGAAATATGAACTTGCCAGTTTCTTTATACAAAATGGTTTAAGTGTTAATAGTGTTAATTACTCTGAAGGATATAATATAACACCTCTGCATGGGGCGGTTATGAGTAATGACCTAGAAATGGTAACTTTTTTATTGAACAATGCTGCTGCAATTGATATTAAAGCTCCTACTCTAGATATGACCCCTCTTGAGCTTGCATTAGATATTCAAATCAAATCACCAACCCCTCAAATAGAACAAATTATTAACCTGCTAAAGGCTCAATAAATTTATGCATAATCGGGTAGCCGGAGGTCTCTAACCTCCAGCCCCCACACCACCCATCATGCGTTTTTTATTAACAGGAAATGCAATGGGCGGCTCATCTCCCGTTATGAATATTGCTCCAAATACCACTCAATGACGCTAAACCTTGTGACACTAAATAGTCATTGCCTAGTGCAATGTTAATTCCTTTAGTTTTTGAGCTTCTACAAGGGCCTTCGCTTCCAAGCGCTTACTGTTGGTACTAGTGATACCAAACACCACATATCACGATTCATCAACGGGGAAAATGGGGTCAGGAAAATGA
>NZ_JAGPYN010000013.1 GCF_018069805.1 Pseudoalteromonas ostreae | reverse complement strand
GGCGTTGGCGTTTCCCGTCTCAGTGGGGTCGCATTATAGGGAGATCCAAAAACAGATCAACACTTTTTTTGATCTTTTTTGATTTAATTGACTGTTCGAACAAATTTAGTGCATAAAGGTGGTTTTTAATACAACAAAAGGGCTTTTACAGCCCTTTTGTTACTTAACAATAAACTTCCAACCAGCTTTTGCTTGCTGTTTAGACTCTTGTTGGAGCTCACTTGCCATTAGTGGGTGCGCTTTTAGCCAATCATTTTCAAATATGAGTGTTAGAGCGTCATTATTAACAGTTAATACTAATTTTGGTAATACATCATCTTGGCGACGCATTGATAAGATCACTGCGATCCTAAGTAATCGTGTTACATATTGAGTAAGCTGAGCATTGCAACCTAAATGTGCAAACACATTTTTTTGCAGATCTGAGCGATGTGCGTTCGCTACAACCGCAATAATTTTATGCTCTGACTGTGAAAAGCCTGGCATATCGGTGTTTTCTAAAATATAAGCGGTGTGCTTTTGATATTGCTTATACTCAATTAACAAACCAATTTCATGCAATTGCGCAATCGCTTTTAGTAAAGGCAGTCCACTATTGTTGGATAGTGGCCACTGCTCGCTGACTTGAGCTGCGAGATGTCCGGCGAGTTCTGCTACTCGGTTCGCTTGTTTTTGATCGACATGATAACGGCTCATCAGGCCATCAACAGTGCGCTTTCGAATATCATGATTATGAAATTCAGGGAGCATGCTATAGAGCACGCCTTCTCGAAGAGCGCCTCCTGCTAATCCCATCTTATCAATTTCAAGCGCTTCGAATAAAGCAATTAAAATAGCGAGCCCTGACACAAAAACCAAACGTCTTTCCTCACTAAGCCCAGGCAAATCTAACTCTACGATAGTCCCATAAGCAATAGATTGCTTTTTTATCTTATTGAGTTTATCTAAACTCAGTGTTTCATCGAGTGATTGTGCCACCATAATTTCTTGGATAGCTTGTACAGTACCCGATGCACCTGATGCAATCTCCCAACCTGCCACTTTGTAACTTGGCGCTATATCATCAATAACTACTCGTGCGGCTTTAATAGCAGCATTGAAATTAGCGTCATTGAGTTTACAGTCTTTAAAGTAACGTTCTAGGTAGGTAACACAGCCCATGTTTAGGCTTTTGTAATGTAGTGCGTCGAACCCCTTACCTATTACGACCTCAGTACTAGCACCGCCAATATCTATTACTAGTTGGCGACCACTACATGAAGATGTATGCGCAACGCCTTTATAAATAGTGCGCGCTTCTAGCTCACCACTAATGACATTAATTTTATGCGCAAGAATTTGCTCGGCTTTGATTTTAAATTCATCAGCATTGGTTGCTAAGCGCAAAGTAGCGGTGGCAACAATAGTAATGTTGCTTTTAGGGATATCTTGAAGACGTTCTGCAAATAGTGCGAGACATTCCCAACCTCGTTGCATCGCTTCTGTGTTCAGTAAATTATCGTCATTTAGCCCTGCGGCTAATCTGACTTTGCGTTTAACTCGGCCTATTGTTTGTAAGCCGCCAGCAATTGACTTAGCGATCAACATGTGAAAACTGTTAGATCCTAAATCAATTACTGCATAAACATTTTTTTGCGGTTTAAGTTGCCCCACCGTTCAAAAACCTCTAGTTACTACTACGACTATAACGACGGTCGCAATTACGACCGTGCTTTTTGGTAACTATTATTTGCTCTACGTCCGCTGTTGTTACTACGACTACGTGGGCCTGTTGAATAATTACGCTTTCTTTGAATAGTAGGCTTAGTTAAATCATCAAGCAATGCACTTTTATCATAATGTGATAAAGGAATGCTGTGCTCTATATATTCTTCAATTTCATGAAGGTTATACGCATACTGCTCACATGCAAAACTAATTGCTTTACCTGATGCTCCAGCTCGTGCTGTACGACCGATACGGTGAACATAATCTTCACAATCATCTGGTAAGTCAAAGTTAAATACATGACTCACTTCAGGAATATGTAAGCCACGAGCAGCAACATCTGTTGCCACAAGGAAGTCTAAATCACCTTTAGAGAATTGCGCTAAAATTGATTGGCGTTTTTTCTGATTTACGTCACCAGTGAGCATTCCCACCCGATGCCCATCAGACTTTAACCATGCATAAACCGTTTCACAGCTATGTTTAGTATTTGCAAACACAATGGCTTTCTCAGGCCATTCTTCTTCAATCAAAGTTAATAACAGCTTAACTTTATCTTCTTGAGAAGGATGAAATAACTCTTCAACAATGCGCTTGCCTGTTTTCACATCTGGTTCAATTTGTACATGCTCTGGGTTTGTCATGTGCTCAAACGCCAGTTCTTGAACGCGATACGATAACGTTGCTGAAAATAATAAATTAAGGCGTTGTGATGTATCCGGCATACGGCGGAACATATAGCGAATGTCTTTTATGAAGCCCAAATCAAACATACGATCGGCTTCATCAAGTACCACTACTTCGATTTCATTGAGGGTGTAACACCCTTGTTTATATAAATCGATTAAGCGCCCTGTGGTGCCAATTAAAATATCAACGCCTTTTTCTAATTGTGCACGTTGTTTTTCGTAATCTTCGCCACCATATACTAAACCTAAGTTAAGATTACAGTGTGGCGCTAAAATTTTTGCATCTTTGTGGATCTGAATCGCAAGCTCCCGAGTAGGGGCCATGATCAGGGCTCTTGGATGTTTACTAGGTGCTTTGCTAGATTGTAATAACCGATGGCACGTGGCAGTTAAAAACGCCAACGTTTTGCCAGTACCTGTTTGTGCTTGACCCGCAATGTCGCGGCCATCACAAATAAAAGGTAGGCATTTAGCTTGTATGGGTGTGCAATATTCAAACCCACTTTCGGTTAACCCGGCAACCACTTCCGGTGCAATAGCAAAGTCTGAAAACTTTTTATCGGTCAAATGTGTCTTAGTCATAGCGTTTAAGCATAACGTTTAAACTTGCAATAAGAAACAAGAGTGTTTAAATACGCATTAAATAATTCGCCTAACTTATCGGAGAGCGCAATGAGCGAGAAAATTATTCAATTAACTGACGATGGCTTTGAAGCTGACGTTTTACAATCAGACAAGCCTGTATTAGTTGATTTTTGGGCAGAATGGTGTGGACCGTGTAAAATGATCGCGCCAATTCTTAATGAAGTGGCAGAAGAGTTTGATGGCCGTGTTGTGATCGGTAAATTAAACATCGACCAAAATGCCGGTACACCACCTAAATTTGGTATTCGTGGTATCCCTACGTTACTTCTTTTCAAAGAAGGTCAAGTTGCGGCAACTAAAGTGGGTGCACTTTCTAAAACTCAACTTGTAGAATTTTTAGAAAACAACATCTAAAACCCCCTTAAAAAAGGGCAAACGCCCTTTTTTTAAATTTTTTTTGTATAAAGACTGGACTCCTAGCGAGTGACCTGCTAGTTTATAAAGCCAACTAATCCTTAGTTTACCAACAAACCTCTCTCACTAATCAATATCGATTATATGAGCATGATAACTGTAATAAAGAACCCACCAATATGCATTTACGCGAATTAAAAGACAAGTCGATCAAAGAACTTGTAGACTTAGCTGAGTCCATGGGGCTCGAAAACGTAGCCCGCTTAAGAAAGCAAGATATTATCTTTGCTATCCTTAAAGCCCACGCCAAAAGTGGAGAGAACATTTTTGGCGGTGGTGTATTAGAAATCTTACAGGATGGTTTTGGTTTCTTAAGATCATCAGAAGCCTCTTACCTAGCTGGTCCTGATGACATTTATATATCACCTAGCCAAATTCGTCGTTTTAGTATGCGTACTGGTGATTCTATAATGGGTCTCATACGTCCACCTAAAGACGGTGAACGTTACTTTGCATTACTAAAAGTAAACGAAGTAAATTTTGATAAACCAGAAAACTCTCGCACGAAAATTCTTTTTGAAAACCTTACCCCGCTACATGCAAACGAACGTTTACGTATGGAACGCGGTAATGGTAGCACCGAAGATATCACTGCTCGAGTACTTGATTTAGCCTCACCAATTGGCCGTGGTCAACGTGGTTTATTAGTAGCACCACCTAAAGCGGGTAAAACAATGCTACTACAAAATATTGCGCAATCGATTACCCATAACCACCCAGATGCGACATTGATGGTACTACTTATCGATGAGCGTCCAGAAGAAGTTACTGAGATGCAACGCTTAGTAAAAGGTGAAGTTATTGCATCAACGTTTGATGAACCAGCAAGCCGTCACGTACAAGTTGCTGAAATGGTAATTGAAAAAGCAAAACGTTTAGTTGAGCACAAAAAAGATGTAATCATCTTACTGGATTCAATCACACGTTTAGCACGTGCTTATAACACGGTTATCCCTTCATCAGGTAAAGTACTTACTGGTGGTGTTGATGCTAACGCCCTGCATAAACCAAAGCGTTTCTTTGGTGCTGCACGTAACGTTGAAGAAGGCGGTAGTTTAACTATTATCGCAACTGCGCTTATCGATACCGGCTCTAAGATGGATGAGGTTATCTACGAAGAGTTTAAAGGTACTGGTAATATGGAATTACACTTAAATCGTAAGATTGCTGAAAAACGTGTATTCCCTGCAATCGACTTTAACCGCTCAGGCACCCGTCGCGAAGAATTACTAACTAAACCTGATGAACTACAAAAAATGTGGATCTTACGCAAGATCGTTCACGAAATGTCTGAAATTGATGCCATGGAGTTTTTAATTGATAAACTCTCTATGAGCAAAACCAATGATGAATTCTTTGATTCGATGAAGCGCCAATAATTCTCTTTACTAGATTTTAAAATGCCTGCTAATACAGGCATTTTTTCCCTATCCATTCCTTCTTACGCCTACTATAAATTTGTTTTATTAATCACTTTGCTCTATACCTTATAGACGAAAATCACCAAATTACGCTGTACTGAGTAAATATTAAAACTGCTATTGTTCAAACCTAGCATGCGTTAGTACGACTCTAAAAATGCTTAACTAATTTTTTCTGTAGGGAATAAGGGATGACGATAACCCAATATATACTTGTCTTACTTTGCTTTTTTTTGATGAGTATTGGCCTAATTTGTTACTCATTCAGCCTTAATATAGCAATCACATTAAGTTTATATAGTGTGACTTTAATACCCACTCTTTTGCTGTATTGGTATATTTCAAACCACCCAGGGGTTGCGACTAAATACCTTGATAACTTACTAAGTAATTTGGTTACTGCGGACGGAATCGATTTCACTTTTCGCTACGATGAAAGTGATAAAACCACGCCAGCAACTTGTTTTGCTATTAATGCTAGTTTAACAACGATAGAGCATCTTTTTCAGGAAGTTTATTATTCATCATCACGACTATTACCAATGGCGGACGGGTTGCGTGATACTTATGCATCGATGGTACAAAAAGCAACTATTCAGGATGCTCACGGTAAAGATCTAGCCGACATAATCAAACAAACAATTAATATTTCCAGAGAATTAGAAAATAATGTTGAGCAAATTTATAGTTCTGTTTCAGCCGCAACGCACTCCGTGCAGCAAACTCGCCTCGATAGTGATAAAAGCCAAACAAGTTTACTTGCGTTAGCCAGTAATATTGAACAAACCAGCGCGCACATGACAGTCTTAAAACAAGACAGTGATAACATCGATTCAATTATTGAAGTGATAAATTCAATCGCTGAACAAACTAATTTATTAGCCCTCAACGCAGCAATTGAAGCTGCACGAGCAGGAGAGCAAGGCAGAGGTTTTGCCGTGGTAGCTGATGAAGTACGCAATTTAGCGGCACGCACCAGCAATTCAACTCAAGAAGTGAGAGCGATGGTAGGAAAAATCCAGCAAAGCACAGATCTTGCGCATAACTTGATGAACACAGCGCTAAATGAAACCCAGCAAACAGTAAAAACTTCCCAAGCAACCAGTAACGAAATCAGCACAATCGAACAGTCTATGCTAGCAATTAACAAGATGTCACAACATATAAATCAACAAGTATTCCAGCAGAAAACTATTTCTGATGAAGCACAAACAGCCATTGAAGCTATGGTTGAACTCAATTCAGATGCTTTATCTAGCTCACAAATTCAAGCTGTCTCAAGTACAGATTTAAGGCAATTAGCAAACAGCCTCCACGACAAACTCAGTTTATTTAAAATAACAATGCAGTCTATTGAACCACAACAACGCACTGATATATCACGCATCCATACTGACAGCCAAGACATGTCAGCATCAAAGTTTGAGTCTGAGTCTGAGTCTGAGTCTGATATTGAACTCTTTTAAGTCAGCTGTTGTAATAACTGATTAATCAAATCATCAACTAACTCTTTTATGTCCGCATCTTCGGTAGGGTTATTTTTTTGTGATAAGAGTAATTTATCTAAGCACATAGCTGCATGAGCTACATCAGTTAATGAAAATATCTGTGCAGCACCAAGAATGCGATGGCTATCTTGCTGTAATGCAATATAGTCCTTTGCTGAAAAATGCCGTGTAATTGATTCTATTTCATCATCAAAACTGCTAATAAAACTCGTTACTAAATCGCTAATATCAGGATTGGCTGAAGATAACGTGCTGGTACTGTTTAAATGCGTTGCGAGCGCCTGATAAAACGCTTCTTTGTCTATTGGTTTACTTAAATAGCCAGTAAATCCCATTGTTAAGTAATCATCTATTTCATGGCTCATTGCATTAGCTGTTAACGCAAAAATAGGTTTATTAAAACCACTCTTATTTAACAGTTCAAATGCGCTAAGGCCGTCCATTATCGGCATTTGTATATCTAGTAAAACAACATCAGGAAATTCACTGAGACACTGTTCAACTGCTTGCTCACCATTACTTACTGAAATCACTTCAAGGCCGATTGACTTTAAAAAGCGCGTTATTAGTCTACGATTATCGGGGTGATCTTCTGCTAGTAACACTCGCCCAACTAGCTGTTTAGTTACGGCTGGTTCTGAGTTTTCAGTAGTAAGGAGTGTTGGCGTATACTCTTTACATGGCACATTAAAAATAAACTCACTGCCTTTACCATACTCACTTTCAACACTAATATAACCCCCCATCATAATTGCTAATTGTTGAGAAAGACTCAACCCAAGTCCTGAACCACCGAACCTGCGGGTGATTGTATTATCACCCTGTTGAAAACATTCAAAAATGTTTTTTATTTGCTCTGTATTCATACCTATCCCCGTGTCTATCACTTTAAAACACACGCCTTGTTCGGTGTGATTAATGTGCAGAATGACACAGCCATGCTCGGTAAATTTGATCGCATTAGTCAGTAGGTTTATTAGTATTTGCTTAACGCGGATCATATCTAACTTAGTCCAATAGCTCGAGCCTAAGTGATTTTCTAATAGCAGCGTTAAGCCTTTGCTTTTAGCCTGTATACCCGACATAGCATAAACATCATTAACAACCTCCACGAGGTCAAACTTGCTAACATGTAAATCTAAACGGTTTGCTTCTATCTTACTTATATCGAGCACATCATTAATCAAATCTTTTAAATGATCGCTATGTTTTTTAATAACTAACAATTCTGTTTGTAATTGTTGGGGCTGATATAAACCATGTAATAAGTCGTCTGTTTGCCCTAAAATAGCGGTAAGTGGTGTACGAATCTCATGGCTGATATTAGCCAAGAACTGACTCTTAACTTGATTCGCTGCACGTAGCTCTTGCGCCACATATTGTAATTCTTGAGTGCGTTGCTCAACTTTTTGCTCTAATTGGGTTTTGGCCTTTTTTTCAATTGCACGGCGATATAATACAACTGCACAGATCAATACCAACATCAGCACAATCGACAGTAAAATGGTTAACTGTGAGCGTTTTTCAATCTTTAATTCTTGCAGGCTACGCTCTTGTTTAAGCTGTTTAATTTCCTGATTTAACTGGTTCGACTGAAACTGAGACTGAAATACATTTAACGCTTTCATAACCTCTTCACTGGTTATGCTACGTTGATAATCGACAAACTGTTGGTGCAAATGAATAGCTCGTTTATAGTCACCGATACCAGCACTTAATAACGCCTCAATACCTAAGCCATCTTTAATTCGCAATTCATCTTTATATTCTGTAGCTAATGATATTGATTGTTGTAAATTTTGCTCCGCAATATCAATATTCCCCATCACTAATTGCACTTTAGCTAAAACGTGTAAAGAGGCTAACCGTAGGGATTGATTATCTATCTGCTGAGCGTACTTTTGAGCTGCTTTCGCGTGATACAAAGCAGCATCCAACTCATCAATTTTTAAATTTATATTTGCTAAATTAGTGTGCTGTACTGACAACTGATAGGCGTCATTAACGCTTTGATAATAGCGTAAAGCGAGCTGGTAATAGTGTAACGCTAATTGATTTTGGCCCGACTCAGTATAAGCAACTCCCATATTACCATAGGCGCGAGCAACGCCTTCTTCGTCACCTAATTGCTGAAATACATCAAGTACTTCGCGATAAATTTCGAGTGCCGAATCATAGCTAGATAAACGAATATAAATACCCGCAATATTATGAAGAATATCGGCCCGGTCTTGTGCGCTACCATCTATTTCATAAAGTGCTTTTGCCTGCTGATAATAATCTAAAGCAAGCTCCATGTTATGCATATCAAAGTATGCGAGGCCAATATTACTCAATAAATTGGCTTGTTTTAATGGACTTTTTAAACGTATCGCGAAGTTTAAAGCACGGCTGTAGTCGATAATGGCTTGTTGCAATAAACCTTGAAAATATTGCATCACGCCCTGCATTTTTATTGCTCTAAAATGTAACTCAGGCAGATCTTCAAATGCACTATGCTGCTCAAGCAACTGATAATAATGCAATGCTTGAGGATAATTACTCAATTTAAATGCATGCTCAGCTAAGCTAGAATAAATAGCGACTTGTTGCTGATTGGATAATTGTTTAGACAGTAATTGGGTTGCTAACAACTGCTTTTCAGTCCATTCATCCGTAACTTTAAATTGTTCAAAAAGTGGAATTTGTTGTTGAGCATTACCTGATTGAGAAAAAGCGCCAAGCACACTAATAGAGCAAATAAATAATAGGCGCTTAAGCTGACCCAGCATAATTTTTCCTTGGAACTTTGTTAGCAATAGAAGCTATGATAGTTTAGTCAAGATACACCAATAACTAGACTGTAAACAATGCTTAACCCACTGATTGATGAGATTTTCGAGTTAATTTTAACAAAGCGCATTTGGAAGGTTCACACTTTAGCATTGGAATTATCTGAGCGTGGTGTAATTAATGACTTAGATACAGATCCATACCGTGACCTATTTAAACGTAACTTTTTAATTATGAATGCACTTTATCAGTTGCAACAACAACTGTTGCCAAATCAATATTTATTGGTAGCCAGTTTACATATAGAGCTCACCGATAATCCAGATAAGATAACCATTGCAGCGCATGACTCATTACAAGCGTACTATCTAGATTGGCAAAATTACGATGCCTCGATAACAGAAGTTAAATCACTGTTAGATAACTTTTGGGGTGCTTTTCGTGCATCACCAACAATAAATACGCTTGATCAACAACAACGCCATACATTATTAAAGCACTGGGAATTACCTGACGATTTTTCTATGCAGGCATTGCAAAAGCGCTGGCGGCAGTTGGCAACACAATATCATCCAGATAAACAACATGGTAATGCAGAGCAGTTTAAACAGTTAAAAAATGAATATGAGCAGCTTAGGGCAAGCTGCTCAAAAATATCATAAGCAATAATTAACGAGTTAAACGACGGGCACGAATTTTACGGCCTTTAATATTACCCTCGGTTAATTTACGTAGCGCGGGCTTTGAGCTATTTCGTTCGACAGCCACAAAAGCCACATTATCAAGCACATTAATTTTACCGACTTGACGTCCGGCAACACCATCTTTACCGGTTAATGCACCTAAAATATCACCTGCGCGTACCTTTTGCTTTTTACCTGAATCGATCATTAGTGTCACCATTTGTGGTTTGTATGGTGGCTTTTCAAGTAGGCTAAACGGCGGTAATTGTTCTGGTAAAAAATCACATTCATAATGGTCACTAATTTGTGCCACTTTGAATTGTTCCGCATCGCCATAAATAGAGCATGCAATGCCTTTTTTACCAGCACGACCAGTACGACCAATACGGTGTACGTGGGTTTGTGGGTCATGGGCAAGGTGGTAGTTAATCACCATATCCATATCATCGATGTCTAAACCACGAGCGGCTACATCAGTGGCCACTAAAATCGAGGCGCTTTTATTCGCAAAGTGAATAAGAGTGCGCTCACGATCTCGCTGCTCTAAATCACCATGCAATGACACGGCACTAAAACCTTCATCAGCTAAATCATCACACACCTGTTGAGTTTCGACCTTGGTATTACAAAACACCACACAGCTTTCTGGCTGAAATTTAAGTAACAGCAGCTTTAACGTATTAAAGCGCTGTTTGTTATTATCCATTTTATAAAAGTATTGCTTGATGGTGCTCTTTTCTTGCTCTTCCTCAACTTTCACCATAACGGGGTTGTTTAGCACCCGTTTAGCAATCGCTTCGATTGCACGTGGGAAAGTCGCACTGAATAACAACGTTTGGCGCTGTTTAGGAATACAATCGATAATCGCATCTAAGGTATCTTGAAAGCCCATATCAAGCATTTGATCAGCTTCATCAAGTACCAAAGTGTCTACATCGTCTAAACGTAGCGTACCTTTGCGAATATGATCATCAACACGTCCAGGTGTACCAACAATAATATGTGCTCCATGCTCTAGAGAACCAATTTGTGGACCAATCGACACACCACCACATAAAGTTAATATTTTTATATTGTGAATACCACGTGCTAATTTACGCATTTCCACAGCCACTTGCTCAGCCAACTCACGGGTTGGACAAAGTACTAATGATTGAATACGAAAACGTTTCACATTGAGCTTAGCAAGCACGCCTAAACTAAACGCTGCAGTTTTACCTGAGCCTGTTTTGGCTTGTGCAATGATATCTTTACCTTCAAGAACTGGCGGCAGACTTTGCGCCTGTACAGCGGTCATTTGGGTATAACCTAACGTTGATAAGTTATCTACCAACCCTGATGGTAAAGCGAGAGATGAAAAAGCTGTTGCGGTCAAAGTAATTTCCAGTGCAAAAAGTAAACATGAAAAGCCGCTGCAAACGCCCGACTTAGTTATGCTGCATAATAGCAGAATATACAAACTGCTACCATTAAGCTGGCAAGATTATCAACAAACATTCAACCACCTAATAATTGCGTCTGGCGTTTTATCTCATCTACTTTTTCTACCCAATGTTAAATGCTTTAATAGCGCACACTTGAAAATACAGCCAAAGTTAATAATGAAAAAAATCATCACAGGGTTACTACTTGCCGGCAGCTTTTTAGCCAATGCCAGCGAGTCCGAATTTACCACGAAGCAACTTCAGCAAGTGGCTGAACTTAGAACTAATGCCAGTAACAGCGAGTTAAGCTATCAATTGCTTGAATCGCTTACTACTGAAATAGGGCCTCGCTTACCTGGCACAGAAAACGATAAAAAAGCCGTTGCGTGGGCCCAAGCTAAATTTAAACAGCTTGGTTTTGATAAAGTATGGCTAGAAGAAGCAACCTTCCCCGAGTGGCGTCGTTTTAGTGAAAGTGGCAAAATTTTAACGCCAAGCGAGCAACCTTTGCACCTAACAGCATTAGGCCACAGCGTTAGTACACCGAAAGATGGTATTACCGCTGATGTAGTGTTATTTGAAACCCTTGATGAACTTATTGCCGCTCCCGCTAACCGCTTAAAGGGTAAAATTGCTTATATAAATTACCGTATGAATCGCCATATTGATGGCAACGGCTATGGTCCTGCTGTACGTGCTCGCTCAACTGGTTCTGTTGAGGCGGCAAAAAAAGGCGCGATTGGTTATATGATGCGCTCTGTTAGCACCGCACACCACCGCTTTGCTCATACCGGCGGCAGCCACTATCAAGAAGGTGTTACGAAAATTCCTAATGTGACCATTGCTAATCCTGATGCAGATCAGCTAGCTCGCTTAGTTGCACTTGGTAAAAATGTTACCGTAAATATCAATGTGCAAACTGAAGATCGCGGCCAAGGTACTGGCTATAACGTGATTGGTCAGTTCAATGGCACACAAAACCCTGAACAGTACGTACTGATTGGCGGTCATTTAGATTCTTGGGATTTAGGCACTGGCGCACTTGATGATGGTGCAGGCGTTGCGTTAACCATGGCTGCAGCCAAACATATTAGTGAAATAAAACGTCCTAAACGCAGTATTCGTGTAGTGTTATTTGCCGCTGAAGAGCTAGGTTTATGGGGCGCTAAAGCTTATTTTAAACAACATGTAAATGAACTTGATAAAATTGTTGCCGCCGCTGAATCTGACTTTGGTGCTGATGTAGTGTATGGCTTTGAATCGAATGTATCTGCAGCGTCACTGCCGGTAGTACGTGCAATAGCCAAGCAACTTGCGCCGCTAAATGTTGAATACATAGGTAAAAATAACGCTAATGGCGGGCCTGATTTAATTCCATTTAAACAAGCCACCAGCGCGCCAATTTTTGAGCTGCACCAAGACGGTACTGATTACTTTGACTACCACCACACCGCTGATGACACACTTGATAAAATAGATCCGGCTAAACTTAAGCAAAATACCGCAGCATATGCTGTATTTGCGTTAATGGCAGCTGATGCTAAAACTACAATTAAAGCAAAGCCTGTAGCAAGTAAATAAGCTAATCAAACATACTTTCTTACAGTTTTCTGCTTTGCATTTAACCTTCCTTGTTTTAATTTAACGTAAAACAAGGAAGGGAAAAGGCCATATGCTACTATTCAATACCAGCGATTCATTGTCGTTTTTCAGCCAAACAAAAACCTGCCCACACTGTCACAATAATGATTATCGACTACAAAACCATAGCCGCTTTTTGCGTTTTTCAATTGTCCCTATGCTGCCATTAGCATGGCATTACCAATACCGATGTAGTGATTGTCAGCACAGTGTGCAGCTTTCAATTATGCAACTGCCATGGTTAGAAAAGCTTTCTTTGATCAAATATTTTATAGGCTCGATATTATTTATCTGGCTATCTATTTACTTTTATACACAACATCTTGATGAGCTAAAAGGCAAGCAAGCAATACTAAACCAGCCACAAGCATTCGATACTTACTTGGTACATGCTGATAAGTTTTCTAACGCACCATTGCGCCCTGAAAACCTAAAAGTAGCCCAAGTACTCGAGTTTGATGAAAAAAATATCACCTTTCAAATCAGCAATTATCGCTATAAACGCAACAGTGGCATTACTATGGCTATGCGTACCAGCTTATTGGTACAAAAAGATTATTTTTCATCAAAAACAATTACTTTACCTCGCAGCGAAGTACAGCGTTTATATGATGAAGGTGTTATTTATGATGTACTGCGTCCTTACGCATATAGCTTATATGGTGGTTTTGTGATGTTCCCACCACGCCCTAAACCGCTATATGAAGGGGTGAAGCTTAATAAAAATAATCAGCAAGGCATCACCTATTACAAAGATAGGTTATTTCCTGAAGCGTTCGAAAGCTTTTTGCTCGCCAGCAAAGAAGGCTCACAATGGGGTCAGCTTAATACTGCGCAAATGTATCGTGATGGTGAGGGGGTAGAAAAAGATATCAGCCAAGCTATTTATTGGTATCAACAAGCTGCAGGGCAAAATAACCACAAAGCCAAAGTACAACTCAAAGAGCTGTGCCTTGAGCATTCCTGTTAACATACCCAAATCACCTCAAGGTGCAGAGTTCAGCGTTTCACAGGGGTTTAATTAAGGTCAAGGCGTTACTTTGCAACTATCGCAAGTCTTTGGCTTGCCATTTAATCAACATTTACTAGTTTAACACCCCAACAAATAGTTCGATTTATATTTACACCAAAATGGTTACACTATAACATTACAGATATACTATAACAAAACACTGGACTGTTAATGATTTTACCTAACTATAAAACTTGCTTAATTGCCTCTATGGTTGCTGTACTGTGTGCCTGTAACAGTGAAATTGATGACCTTGTAGATAAAAATGCTGAGCAGAAAGATGACCATGACCACACCGAAATCACTGCAAAAGGGCGATTAGCGATTAGCCATGCTGATATTGCTAACGTATCTGTTTTTAACGCTGACAACAACTCGTTGCTGGAGACCTTTAATACCAGCAACGTAATAAGTGGTCTATATGCCAGTCCTAATTTTCGTTACGCAGTATTGATCCAGCGAGCAGAAAATTATGTTGAGTTCATTGACGGTGGATTATTTACAGAAGATCATGGTGATCACCAACATGGTTACGAACAGCAACCCGAGCTGCATGATTTAATCTTTAGCGATAGTAAACCAACCCATTTTGATATCAGTGAACAGCAAGCTGCACTGTTTTTTGATGGCGATCTTGATGCAGGGATCCCTGCAAGCTTTGTGTTATTAAGTGATGAATCACTTGCTGCTGGGAAAACGTTAGCAGCACATAGCTTTAACAATGCCATGCATGGTACAGCGCAAATTCGCGGTGGATCGGTAATAACAACTTATCGCAGCGAAGATATAACTAGCGTGCTGCCAAATTATGTAGAACAACTGCATATTCATGGTGATCACTTTCATCAAGAACAGCGGTTTTCAGTGGATTGCCCTGCACTACATGGCAGTGCGCAAAATCACCAGCACATCGCTTTTGGCTGTAGCGATGGTGTATTAGTTATAACTGAAAAAGGTGATGTGTTTAACGCAGCCAAAGTAGCTAATCTCAACAGCTTTGCTGAAGGTACGCGTATTGGCACAATTAAAGCGAGTGAACACAGTGAGCTATTTTTAGGTATTGCACAAAGTAAGCTTTTTTACACCATAGACCCAGTATCAGCTGAAATGACACAGCTTACATGGCAACAAAATACTGAAAATACCGTATTAGCAACTGCACTGGATAGGATTACCGGCGAGTTTTATGTACTTGAAAGTGATGGTTTCTTGTCGGTGCTACATGCTGAAGATGATTGGCAAGTCAGCGCACGCTTTAAAGTACTCGAAAACCCAGCTGGTAACTATGCACTCGCGGCCTCAGCGGCCGACGATACTTTATATATCAGTGATGCAAACAACCAAACAGTATTAAGTATCGACACGCATGAGCAAACGACTCAAACTATTCTTAACCTTGATTTTATCCCTAATCAAATTACCTGGTTAGGTATAGCTGCTGAATCAAAACATGAACACTAATAAATTCAAGCGAATAACTTTCATAGCATTCCCTTGCTAATTCATTGCCAGCAAATCTACTTTGCTGGCTTTTTTGCTTTCTTACTGGCAATTCCATGATGAACCAACACAGCAACCGCACCGGCTAATACACCTAATAAACCATCGAACAGTAAAGGCGCTATAATCTCTCCCAGCATACCTAAATTTGCCAATGCAAACTCAGCAACAGCGATTTGACAATGATGCAACACGCTAATGCCATGCACTAAAATTCCACCACCCACTAAAAACATCGCGACCGTACCTGCAAATGCTAAAAATGCCATTAAGCGTGGTGCAGCGGCTAACAAACCTTTACCTAATAAGGCTTTAAAACGATTACCCGTTTGCTGTGCTTGGTTAAGTAAATACAAACCAGCATCATCGAGTTTTACAATCCCTGCCACTAACCCATAAACGCCTATGGTCATGATCACCGCAATAACACTCAAAACTAGCGCTTGATTTACTAGGCTTGCACCCGCCACTGTACCTAGAGTGATAACGATTATTTCTGCCGATAAAATAAAGTCGGTTCGAATAGCCCCCTTTACTTTTTGTTTTTCGTACTCAACTAAATCTAAATTTTCGATAGCATCTACATCATTATTTTTCGTAGCTGGTAATAACTTTTCGACTAACTTTTCGGCACCTTCAAAACACAAAAATAACCCACCCACCATCAATAAAGGTGTAATAAGCCAAGGTAGCCAGACGCTTACTAATAACGCAGCAGGAACTAAAATAGCTTTATTTACAAATGAGCCTTTTGCTACCGCCCACACTACGGGTAGCTCACGATCGGCAGTGACTCCTGTCACTTGTTGCGCGTTTAAGGCCAAATCATCCCCTAACACACCCGCCGTTTTCTTCGTGGCTACTTTACTCATAGTGGCAATGTCATCTAATAAAGTGGTGATATCGTCCAATAATGTCAATAGGTTAGTGCCTGCCATCTAATGTCCTTTGCGGTTAAAAAATTTATAATAATCAACATAGCCTAAACCAGTATTTTCACCAAAGGTTAATTTTCGTTTGCTATGCTAGCACTAAACACACTTAGCTAAGGCACTTGTTATGTATAAAACCCTATTAATTGCACTCGGTGTTATTAGCCTCAGTGCATGCACTGAACAATTAAATAGTCAGTCTTTCTCCTGCGATAGCCAGCTAAGCGCCGTTATTACCAGTAATGATGAAGAAAGTGCCACACTAAATTACAATAAAGTAGATCATTCGCTGACCAAACAAATCAGTGCCTCGGGCGTAAAATATAGCAATGAAGATGTACTGTTTTGGACCAAAGGGAATGAAGCAATGTTAATAATTGATGGCAACAAATATCACTGTAATTTAGAGTAATACAATCGCTCGCCAAACTTATAATTTATAAAAATACTGCTACACTCATAAATAATTAAGTATTTACGGGTTCACTATGCACGCTATTGCTATTAAAACGAAACTAATTTTTGCCTTTGCCACAATTGGTTTTTTAATGCTCGCCAGCAGTAGTTTTTTTTACTGGTCATTAGGACAAATTAATCACGCTACTTCGGATATAGAAACTTTAGCTGTCCCAGTACAACAGCAAAGTCATGCCTTACGGTTATCACTCTTATCAATCACCAAATTTAATGCCGTTGCATACAGCCAAACAAATAAAGTCAGTTTGCAACAGCAGCAACAGAGAACTCATGAAGAACAAGATTTATTTAAAACCAAGCTAGAAGAATTAAGCTCTCAGCTTCATGACCAACCACAAATGTTGCAACTAATATCGCAAATAACACAACGCTACCAGCAATTTAGTTCCACTAGCGCAACTATGTTTAACACCAAACAACAAGGCCTAACAGCAGCAACTCAGGTTACCTCATTAGCAAATAATTACGCTAATAATCTCGCTGACCTAAGCAATGGCTTACTTGATTTAGAACTAATCGAAGTAACGCCTGAGCAACAATCGTTATTAGCCGCTATTGTTGGTACAGCGACCCGCATTGACGATTTGCTATTCACCTTAGGCAATAATGTTAAGAGCATCAACCACATTAGTTCCCTACAAACACTCACAGAACACCAACAAGATACCGCTTTTTTATTAGACAATATCCAATCTAATTTTACATACCTACAACAGCAAGCGAGTGAGTTAAAAAATCAAACAAATTTCAGTAATCTAAAAGATCTTCTCAACTTAATTAATCAACAGTTGGTAACACTGTACCAGCAACAAAGTACACTTTTGACCAGTAAGGTTGCGACCGAGCAAGCCTTTGCTGCATTCCAGCAACAGTTTCAACTTACCGAGCAGCTCATTATTAAGCTAAATAATTTAGCAGATAAACGCTTTGATACCTTACAGGCTGATGCTCAGTCGGTGATCACTACCGGCTCGCGACTCGCTATTATTATAAGTTTAGTGCTTATTTCGTTTGCAGCCTTGATCTGCTTTTTAACCACCAAAGCAATGTTAAAACCACTCAATGCTGTAAATAAAGCATTATCACGTATTGCATCTGGGGATTTATCGAAACGTACAAAGCCCCATAATGATGATGAATTTGGGGTACTTTTAAACAATATCAATCAATTAAGCGATGATCTAAGCACATTATTAAGTGCGATAAGTGATAACGCCCACACCTTAGATCAATCAGCAATTCAAACCAGTGAGCAAGGCCAACAGATGACCCAAGCAGCACAACAGCAATTAGATCGTATTGCAGAGGCTGAATCAGTGGCACATAGCATGCACAGTAATTCCCAAGCGGTCTGTGAACGAGCTGATAACACCTCCAATGAAGTTGCTAATGCATCGCAGTTTGCCAATGATGTAAACCAGATTGCTGATCGTAACAGCCAGCGTATTGCAGCGTTGCTTACTCGGCTTGATCAAGCGGTGCAAAGTACCGATGAACTAACCCAGCACACACAATTAATTGGCGCGATCGTGGATACAATTAGTAGCATTGCTGAACAAACTAATTTGCTTGCGCTAAATGCTGCTATTGAAGCTGCCCGTGCAGGAGAAAATGGCCGGGGCTTTGCTGTTGTGGCAGATGAAGTACGCTCTTTAGCGGCGCGTACACAAAACTCGACTAGCGAAATTCATACTATGATCCAAACATTGCAACATCAGGCTAATACTGCTCATCATGAAATTAACGATGGTCAACAACAAGCAAAAGAATGTGTAACAAATAGTAGTGAGTTAAACCAAGCGGTGGATAAAATAAAAAGTACCTTAGTGACAATTAACCAAATGAGTATGCAAATTGCCAGTTCATCACATCACCAGCTTGATAACAGCAATGAGATAAAACAAATCATGGCGCAAGTAACGGTGCAGGCACAATCGAATGCCGAACATGCAAAGTCACTCGCCAATCAAAGTGAAGACGTTAACCAACTTGCCCACTCATTAACCAGTGCAGTAGAAAGGTTTAAGTTCTAATTCTGAATAATAGAGCCATCTGCTGCTATTGTCATAATGATAAATACACACCACTGAAATAACATCGCAGGGTGTGTAGCTGCTCATTTATTATTTTGCTCCGCGATAAACTCCCTAATGTATTTATCAAATAGTACCGCCGACAGTGGTTTACTGTATAAAAAACCTTGAATATAGTCACAATTTAGAGCGTTTAAAAAAGCAAGCTGTGCAAAGGTTTCAACTCCTTCGGCAACAACTTTGAGCTGCAGGTTGCTAGCCATTGATATAATTGCACTGACCATCGCACAATCTTCAAGATCATCGGGTAAGTCTTTAATAAACTCCCGATCTATTTTTAACTTACTCAGTGGAAAACGCTTTAAATAGCTCAACGACGAGTAACCTGTACCAAAGTCATCAATTGCCAAACCCACGCCGGTTGCACGTAATGCTTGCAACTGCTGCAAAATATTTGAGTTATTATCAGCCAGTAGCGTTTCAGTAATTTCTAGGGTTAAACACTGAGCTGATAACTGCGTTTCCTGCAAAACATTTTTAACTAATGTTTCAATATCTTGGCGAATAAATTGCACGCTAGACATATTTACCGCAACAAAAAACTGCTCACCGAAACTGCTACACCACTTAGCAGCTTCGCGGCATGCTTCTCTGAGTACCCACTCACCAATTGGAATGATTAATCCTAACTCTTCACATACAGGAATGAATTGTGCCGGCGACACATCGCCAAGCTCCGCACTATGCCATCGCAATAATGCTTCACAGCCGACTGTTTTTTTATCGTGGCTAATAATTGGCTGAAAATAAACGGTAAACTCGTTATTACTAAGCGCTTTATGGAGAGCATTTTCAAGCTTACTACGAGCAGTCGCTTGTTCATGCAAGCCGCTGGTAAAGAACTCAAAGCAGTTTCGCCCTTGCGCTTTAGCTTTGTACATAGCGCTATCAGCATTACGTAGTAATATTTTTCGCTCACTGCCATCGTCGGGGAAAATAGTGATCCCCATACTGCCGGATACAAATACGTCCTGCTCACCAATTTTAAATGAAGAATTAAGCGCCAGCAGAGCCTTTTTAGCTAATCGCTCAATATCTGCTAATGTAATGATCCCAGGTAATAATAGCGCAAACTCATCGCCACCTAAACGAGCCACTACGTCAGAGCTACGCATACATGCTTTAAGCCTTTTAGCTGCCTCTAATAACAATAAATCACCACTATTATGTCCTAGGGTATCATTAACGCTTTTAAACCGATCTAAATCAATAAAGCAAATTGCCAAACGCTTGTTGTAAGCTGTTGCACGGATCATTTCTTGATCTAGCTTACTATTATAATGATAGCGATTTGCCAACCCCGTAAGTGCATCAAAGTTAGTTTGTAGCCACATTTCCTGCTCATTTTCTTTGCGTAAAGAAATGTCGTTAAATAAGGCAACATAAACTTCAATGGCTTTTTCCTCGTCAAATACCGCCGAAATATTGACCCAACTAGGGTAAATACTACCATTTTTGCGGCGGTTCCATATTTCGCCTTCCCAGTGTCCAACTTCATTTAAACGTCGGTATAGCACTTTAAAAAACGATGGTTTGTGACGGCCCGAATTTAATATTGCTGGTGTTTTACCAAGTACATCTTGTTCTTGATAACCAGTGATCTGCGTGAAGGCTTCATTTACAGCTTGAATTTCATTATCATGATTAGAGACTAAAATACCTTCATTAGTTGCCGAAAATACCGTACTCGCGAGTCGTTGCTGCTGGCGTGCTTTTAATTTTAAAGTGATATCACGAATTAAGTGTATTTCACCAATTTTGCTATTTTTTTCATCGATAACTGCGGTTACTCGTGCCTCCCCCCAAAATACCTTTTTAGCTCCATGAAATTGACACTCACTATCAACCCCAACAACTCCTTTCGGACACTCAGTAAATGAGTAAATATTTTTGTCTTTCAGTGGCTCGCCTGCTGTTAACTTCTGCACAGCCGTAGTATTGGCTGTAATAACCACATGATCGGTATCAGTGTAAATGAGCAAGTCATCTATACTATTGAAAATCGCCTTTAACGTCGCACTATCTTTTTGCGCCGACTTTTTAGCTCTGCGTAATCGCAAAGCTAACAAGGTTAAAGTCGCTAACAGTATTATCAGTACAGAAATAAATATTAGCGCTAACAGCAATTGGTCGGAGCGTTTTTGTTCTATTTCATTCGTTTGATTGGCAACTAACTCTTCAAGATTTTCTTGATAATGCCAAAGCGCTTTTTCAAAAAAGCGTTGAGATGAAATATCATGTATTACAGAAAATAAGAAATCTTTATTTGCAATTGTAAATGGAGCTGAGTAAACGCTAACGGTACGTGTTTCACCGCTTGCTAAACGATGCTTAAAAACAAAATAGTTTTGCCCTTTATTCAGAGCGGCTTGGCGCTCCTGCGCAACTTGTTGCTCAGTAAATATATTAATCTGCTGGATTCGCATTGTTTGCAATTGCGCAATACTGTAGCCATAAAATACAGCCGCAGCCTTATTAGCAAATTTAATTTCACCTGTTTGTGGTTCCACCACTAACATCACCGCACTATGTTCATTAAAAAACGACATATTGATCGCAGAATCTAATGGTTGCTTGGCACTGACTTGATCTACAAAAGTAATTACACAACAAATAATAGCAGCCTTGATAAATATTTTTACGATAAGCCCACCTATTAATCCAAAAAATCATTTAAAATATTTGTCCTAAACTATAGCTTAATCACCTTATAATGTAATAAAAATGTTCACCTTAATGATCCCTAAAAACAGCTCATTAATTCGCTTAACGTCTTTATTTCAGTATAATGCCAATAGTCTTTTAAGCTTTAAAGCGGCCCACTATGAAATACAAAGATCTACGTGATTTTATCGATTTATTAGAAAAAAAAGGTGAACTGAAGCGTATTCACCAAGAAGTTGATCCTTATCTTGAAATGACCGAAATTGCCGACCGCACACTGCGTGCTAAGGGCCCCGCTTTATTGTTTGAAAACCCTAAAGGGTATGATATCCCCGTGCTGGCTAATTTATTTGGTACACCAGAGCGTGTTGCCATGGGAATGGGTAAAGAACACGTTAGCGAACTACGAGAAGTCGGTAAGTTATTGGCCTTTTTAAAAGAGCCAGAGCCACCAAAAGGCATTAGAGAAGCATTTAGCCAAATTCCAGTGTTTAAGCAGGTATTAAATATGCCTGCCAAAGAAGTTAAAAAAGCCCCTTGCCAGCAAATTATTATCGAAGGCGATGATGTTGATTTAACTAAGTTACCAATCCAACACTGCTGGCCTGGTGATGTGGCTCCATTAATCACTTGGGGTTTAACCGTCACCAAAGGGCCTTTCAAAAAACGCCAGAACCTAGGTATTTACCGTCAACAATTACTCGGTAAAAATAAAATCATTATGCGCTGGTTATCACACCGTGGCGGCGCTCTCGATTTTCAAGAATGGTGCAAAGAAAATCCGGGGCAACCTTATCCAGTATCGGTAGCATTAGGCGCCGATCCTGCGACGATTTTAGGCGCAGTAACCCCCGTACCCGATACCTTAAGTGAATATGCTTTTGCCGGCTTGCTACGTGGTAGCAAAACAGAAGTCGTTAAGTCGATATCCAATGATTTACAAGTTCCAGCCAGTGCTGAAATCGTCCTTGAAGGCTATATAATGCCGGGCGAAATGGCACCTGAGGGCCCTTATGGCGATCACACAGGTTATTACAATGAGGTTGATAACTTCCCAGTTATGACAGTGACCCACATGACACACCGTAAGGATCCTATTTATCACAGTACCTTTACTGGCCGTCCGCCTGATGAACCGGCTATTTTAGGGGTCGCGCTTAACGAAGTGTTCGTGCCAATTTTGCAAAAACAGTTCCCTGAAATTGTCGATTTTTACTTACCGCCAGAAGGTTGCTCATACCGTATGGCCGTAGTGACAATGAAAAAGCAATATCCTGGCCATGCGAAACGCGTGATGATGGGAGTATGGTCGTTCTTGCGCCAGTTTATGTACACTAAATTTGTCATTGTTTGCGATGATGATGTCAACGCACGTGACTGGAACGATGTCATTTGGGCTATCACCACTCGAATGGATCCAGCTCGCGACACGACTCTAATTGAAAACACACCGATTGATTATTTAGACTTTGCATCACCGGTTTCAGGTCTTGGTTCAAAAATGGGCATGGATGCCACTAATAAGTGGCCTGGCGAAACCACTCGTGAGTGGGGCGAACCCATTGTGATGGATCAAGTGACTAAAGATCGCGTCGATGAAATCTGGCAAAGCTTAGATATTCTTTAACAGTGCTTTTAGAGGCTATAAACTCACTATACTGATATGCTACCATTGCTCAAATAAAGTGCGTATCCGCTAATTTAAGGTAAAACATGCAAACATTACACGCTGAAGTTGTCGCTATCAGCCCACTCACTGAATTTGTTCACAAAGTAATTTTAAAACCTGTTGAAAGCGTCACCTTTGAAGCTGGCCAATATTTGCAAGTAGTGCTTGGCGAAAAAGACAAGCGTGCGTTTTCAATTGCCAGCCGCCCTTCACAGTCTGATGAGCTAGAACTTCATATTGGCGCATCTGCCGTTGATTCATATGCAATGCAAACTTTAGAGCATCTTCGCCAAGCCCATGCTGAGAAAACTCAGGTGTTGATTGAAGCCGGCTTAGGCATTTCACAGTTGCGCCTCCAATGCGAACGCCCAATTATTTTACTCGCTGGCGGCACAGGGTTTTCATACGCAAAATCTATGGCTGATCATTTAAGTGAAATTGGTTGTGAGCGTCCGGTATTGTTCTATTGGGGTGTGCGTGAAGAGTCAGCCTTATATGCGCATACTGAAATGCAAACATGGGCTGATAGCCGTGAAAACTTTACCTTTATACCAGTAGTTGAAAACCCAACAGCTAGCTGGACAGGCCACACAGGCTACGTACATAAAGCGGTGATGAACGATATCGTATCGCTTGCCCCATATGATATTTACATGGCAGGGCGTTTTGACATGATAGGTATTGTTCGCGATGACTTTTTAAATCACGGTGCAATTCGCGAAAACATGTACGCCGATGCATTTGCATTTATAAAGTAGTATAACCAGAGTAACCAGCTTAATTTTACTAGTAAGCTGGTTACTGACACTCCCTGACAGCCCGCTATGATTTACTTAGCTCTTCTTAAGTAAGGAGAACTATAATGACCACAAATTTAATCGAAGTTGTAAATTTCAAACTAAATACTGATACAAACTTAGCGCAGTTCCACATAGCTAATAATGATTTTCAGCGTTATATTGATAACCAACCTGGCGTACTTTACCGCTCCCTAGCTAAACAAGCCGATACCCAGCAATATAGTAGTATCATTTATTTTGCTACTGTTGCCGATGCCCAAAAACTGCGTGATACATTTTTTGATACTGCTATTTGCCAACAGTACACCTCTCTCATTGCAAAAGAATCGATAAAACTGGATCGTTTTGAAGTGCTTAGCCAAACTTGCCAACAAAGCTAACACTGTATTTTTGAAAACAAGGATAACCAATGCACAAATCAGAGCGGCTATTTCAATTAGTAAACATACTTAAAAGTCGCCGCTTTGCGATTACTGCAAACGAACTTGCCAATAAATTACAGGTATCTCAGCGAACAATTTATCGCGATATTCAGCACTTACAGAGCTCGGGCGTACCCGTTGAAGGTGAAGCAGGCACTGGCTATTTAATTACCGATTACGACCTACCACCGATGATGTTTACTCTTGAGGAGCTACAAGCACTGTTGTTAGGTAGTAAAATGGTCAGCGCTTGGACTGATCCACAGTTAGCGGCAAATGCCCAAGCTGCAATGACTAAAATTAATGCGGTGTTGCCTAACAAGTTAAAGCAACGCGTTGCAGAGCTGCCGTATTTAGTCTCTGCATTTCATCACGATAAAAGCCACCAAACAACCACTTTGATACTTCGTAAAGCCATCACTAATAAAACCTGTATTGAATTTCATTATCAGGATGTAAACCAACGACCAACTCAGCGTATTGCCGACCCTTTAGGGCTAGTATATTGGGGTGCAAAATGGACTCTTATTGCTTACTGTCAGTTACGCTGTGACTACCGAGAGTTTCGCTTAGATCGTATTCAAAGTATTGTTCCGCTCACCAAGACATTCGATACTAACCCGCAAAAAAGCTTAGCGCATTATATGGAGTTAATAAAAGCCAAATACCAAACCCACTCAGCTGATCGGACTCATAATAAAATTTAGCTGTGATTGTTATTACCTATCAGCATAATCAACATAAACAATTTCACAAACGGCCAATCCTTAACCATACTTTGTATAACTCATTAATTGGGAGAGACCCAAATGTTAAACACCAAAGTAAAAGATTTTATGCAACGCAAGTTACCGCATATTACCCCTGAAACCGAGATGACCACGGCAATTGCAGAACTACAAAAATTCAAACTACTGGGTGCCCCCGTGTTTGATGATAATAAAAGTTTAGTAGGCTTTATTTCTGAGCAAGAACTGCTAACACCTTTAATGCAAACTAGTTATTTTTGTGACGGTGTGGTTAAGGTTTCACAGCTGATGCAAACCGAGGTTGTCACCGTCAACGGCGACACCAACATAATGGAACTAGCAGAGCAAATGAAAACCGGTAAGCCGAAAAACTATCCGGTTGTAGAAGGCACTACGGTCATAGGTATGATAGGCCGTAGTGATATTCTTAAAGCCATGTTTGATAATTACCTAAGCTGCCAACGTGAGCATTAGGTGCATAATTTAATGGCTTGTACGTCGCAACTATCGTGATGCGACCGCTTGCTTTAGTTGCTGTTTTTCAGCATCACTCAAGTATGCAATATCGAGTGCATTGGCTTGGGCTTTTTCCATATCAGCCTGAGTCAGCCCTGCTGCTGGCCCTGCAACCATATATTCATGTTCAATTTCGATGCCTTCCACAGCAGGGTCATCGGTATTAATACACGCTAAAATACCATGATCTAAAAAGCGTTTCAGTGGATGCACAGCTAAGCTGGCTACTGTGCTGGTTTGTACGTTACTAGTTAGGCATGATTCAATCCCTATACGTTTATCGCGTAGGTAGTCCATGAGCTTAGCATCTTCAATAGCCTTGACACCATGGCCAATGCGACCTGCACCCAGTTCGTTAATCGCCTGCCAAATACTTGCCGATCCTAGCGCTTCGCCAGCATGAATGGTCGCCGCTAAGTAAGCATCACCCACTTGTTTAAAGTGATCAACAAATAGCTCACCAGGAAAACCAATTTCATCACCGGCTAAGTCCACCGCAACTAAATCATTTTTAAACGCGAGTAACGCATCAAGCTCCTGTTGGCAAATTTTAGTGCCATAAGTGCGCGACATAATACCAATTAAATTCGCTTTTACCATGCTGTTTTGAGTGGCACTTTTAATGCCATCAACCACTGCTTCAACCACACCTTGTGGGTGTAAGCCTTGGCTTTGTGCCATGTAGTAGGGGCTAAAACGCAGCTCTACATAATCTAGACCTTGTGTTTGCGCATCTTCAATATTTTCGATGGCAATACGCCGACACGCATCATAATCACCCAATACCGTGACGCCCCAGTCAAGCTTTTGTAAAAAGGCCATTAAGTTAGGCTCAGGATCGATAACTTGCACATGCGGAATTAAGTCTGCAACATTATCAGCAGGCAGCTTAATATTGAACTGACGACCTAAATCAAGAATAGTTTGCGCGCGGACATTACCATCTAAATGGCGATGGATATCTAGCAAAGGGAGTTTTTTATTGATCATAATTAGCACTCAGTTCAGTTAATTTGCGCGGATCATACGCACTTAAATCGGTAATTCAAGTTTAGATTATTTTGTGTGTAGTATTGAGGTCATTTGTCAGCCTATAACAATAAAAACGCAAATTTACTAAGCGCTCGATAGTGTTAAACATCTTTATGTAAGTAGTGCCACACTGTTTTAAATAGTTTCTCAGCATCAATTGGTTTTGTTAAATAACCATCCATTCCAGCTGCGAGTGATTTTTTAACATCATCATCATGAGCATTTGCTGACAGAGCAATAATAGGAAGCTGATGCATAAATAGCTCATCACGAATCACTTTAGTGGCTTGCAAACCATCCATATTAGGCATTTGAATATCCATAAGCACTAAATCATAACGGGTTTCAGAAACCTTCTCAATGGCTTCAAAACCGTCACTGGCAACATCCGCAATACACCCCTTGGTTTTTAATATAGCGGTAGCAACATGTTGGTTTAGTGGATTATCTTCCACCAATAAAATCTTAAATTCAGCAAGCGATAAAGTAGTCGTGTCAATCTCAGCAAAGAGTGGCTCTAATTGCTCGGCTTTAGCGAGAGGCGAAATACGTGGTAAGGTAAAAGTGAAAGTTGAACCTTGCCCCTCCTCACTCGCTAAACTAATACTTCCCCCCATCAATTCAACCAACTTTTTGCAAATACTTAATCCTAAACCTGTACCACCGAACCGTCGAGAGGTAGAGCTATCGGCTTGTGCAAACGGTTGAAAAAGTTGCTGTTGAGCTACTTGGCTAATACCAATACCAGTATCACTGACACTAAAATAAGTGACATCTTGCTGCTGCCATACTTTTAGTGTGATTGTGCCAGTAGCGGTAAATTTAATCGCATTATTTAATAAATTCAACAAGACTTGCTTTAAACGTATTGGGTCGCTATCTAGCTGAAGATCCGCGTTGTTATCGAGTTCTAATATTAATTTCAGCGACTTTATATCAACGTCAAATTTCACCAAATTAACTAATTCATCAATAAGCTGATTTAACGCAATAGGCTCTTGTATTAAGTCTAGTTTACCAGCTTCCATTTTAGAGAAATCGAGTACATCATTTAATACTCGCAGCAGCACACTCAGCGCCCCATCAGCTTGTTCAATATAATGACGGGCTTGTTGCCAATCTTGCTGCTGTAACGCTAAATAATGCAACCCTTTGATGCCATTGATCGGAGTCCGTACTTCGTGACTCATATTCGCTAAAAACTGGCTTTTGATTTGACTTGCTTCATCCGCTTTTTGTTTTTCTTGACGCAAAACACGTGTTTGTTGAGCCACTTGCTCCCTAACCTGAATATTAGTGCCTGTTACAGATATTAGGAAAGTGATCAGTAACCAAACAAATAACATCCCTAGTATTTGTGCAAACCAGTACATTATCCATGACGTTTGTGTTGTTGGCTCAAATAACTGAACTTGCCAAATTCGTTGTCCAATAACTAACTGATATTCACTCAGCAATTTGCTTTCGGTGCGAGGTGCGCGGTAGATTAGTTGCCGCTGCTGCGCATCCGTCACATCATAAAAGTGCATGCTTATTTGACTACGATGATTAAACTGCAAAGTATCAGCCAAGCGTGCTAAGTTAATAACGCCAACCACAAAGCCCCTAAAATCACCTTGCATCTCTAAGTCACCAAAAACCGGAAAGAAAAACAATACCCCAGTATCATCATGTTTGCTTTGTACAAGCTTTATCGGCTCGCTAATAATCAACTCATTCAATGCTTTTGACATCATCATCACATTACGGATTTGCGCATTTGAGGCTAAATCAAAACCGACTATCTCTTCATTACCCAACATCGGATGTACATACTGTACAGGGTAATAACTGTCCCGTTTGGTCACACTCTGCCACTGTTGCTGGGGTGATTGCTCTTTTATATAAAACTCATTAAAGCCTTCTAGACGAATTTGTTGTTGATATTGGGCAACCGTTGATAACGGTACATGTGGCACCCATTCTAGGGCAAGTACTTCATTGCTATAATCAAGTTGAGTTGTAGTAAAACGCTTAAATTCAGCGTAACTGACATCATCACTACTGGCAAAAAAAGTAGAAAGCAGAGCTAAATGCGCCGATACCTCATCCAGTTTATGATTTATTTCCAACCGAACTTCAGCTACTTTTGCTTCTTGCTTTTGAATATCTTTATCTTTTTTCACACTTGCTGCAGCATAAAAGCTAATACTTATAACAATATAAATTAGGGTTGCAGGTAAAATTACTTGTAAGCGATGACGCATCTGCTCGTAATTAAAAGCCGCCAATATTAATGGTGTAAAAATTAACACCCCAATACTGTCGCCAATCCACCACGCCACAAAGTTATCAAAGGCGGTATGTATCGGTATTATATTATTGAACACCAATAAGCTGGTGCCTATTGCTGCAGCAATCACACAGCAAGCAGGACCTGCAATGATCAAGCTTTGCACACTGTGTTTTAAAGAGGATAAATCTAGCGGAGCTTTAATTATTTTAACGATGAAATAGCAGCCAACCCAGGCCTGCAAAACAGCTGCAAAAGAAACAGCTAAAGCTTGTAAAAAAACCTGCCAATGCAAAATATCAGCAACACGATCGAGATGAATCATATTGGTGAGCAAAGCGCCGAGCAAAACCCCAACTAAGGCGCGTCGCCCGCACAATAAAAAACCCGCAAGGGCAATGCCTGAAGGTGGCCACGAAGCCACAGCATAACCATCAATAGCAAGCAGCGAATTACTGAAAAAACCAGTAATAAAATAAGCAAATGTTAAACTAAACGTCAGAGTAAATATATTTTTCAATGCCCTGACGCTCCTATTTTGGTGTAGTTCCGCTATACCTACAAATATAAATCGAGGGCTTTTTGTGGTTGTGCGCTTTTACTATAACTAAGCTGTGCTTGTACTAAATATTCTTTGCTGTTTTCTCGATTTAAGGCTTTATCGAACACCCGAGCAGCAAGCTCATACTCGCCATGTGCATTAGCTAAGCATGCAAGTGCCAGTAACAAGGCTTGATTATCCGGCTCTTTCTTTAAAGTATCTTGTAAACTCGCCTGTAACTTTAATGCGTCTCCAGGGACGGACACTTTTAATATGTGTGCAAGTTCAATATGCTGCTCTGGTTTTTTCAGCATTTTAAGTAAACTTAGTTCAATCTCATTTAAACGCCCAGTTTTTGCCATTGCGGCTAAGTAACAGCTATGCGCTTTTACTTTTACGCCTTTAGGAAGTTGCTGATACTTATCGGTTAATTGTGACTGTGGCTGTGCCAGAAAGTAGCTGGTCAATAATATCGACCACTGGCTATCTGTTAACGCTTTTTTACTAAGTAATCGCGGCATAAACTGCTCAAGCGCAGTCCATTTTTGTTGTTGAACAAGTACTTCGGCATATAGTTTTAGCTCTAAGGCGGTGGCTTTTTTAGCTTCAGCTAACGCTTTTAATTCACCGATCACAGTACTGCTATCACCACTGGCTAACCAGAGTTTAGCTGCTTTTAGTTGGTTTGCTGGCGATATTTTCTCAAGTAATGCAATTGCTTTGTTTGTATCATTATTTTGTAAAGCCGCTTTAGCTAATAACGCATAGCGCACATCTTGCCAATTATCAGCCACGCTATTGTTTTCCAATACCAGTTCTAGCTGCTCGCTATCACCATTAATTAAACTCCATACACCTTGCTCAATCGCTGCTTGTTTACGCTCTTCACTGCGGGCAAAAAAACGATGGCGAGTTTTGCTGTATAAAGACCATAAATAACGCACTAATTTATAAAATAGAAACGCAGCCGTAAAGATAAGTACTATCAGGCCACAAAAGCCCCATATAGTCCCTTCGATCGTGGTTTTATTAAATGAAACTAATACATAGCCTTTTTGATCGATAAAAAAAGGCGCTATTGCTAAGCAAATTGCAACAGCAACTAGTAGCAGCAGAAAGCGGATCATTGGGCCCACTCCTTCACTTGCACAGTACTTAGTAGTGATACTTTTTGATTAAAATTAAGTTGCTCTTTAGATAACTCCGACAAACTTTTTAGCACAGCTTTGCTCACTGCTTCGTCTTGCTGGAAGTACTCATTTACTATTTCTTTTGCTGCATCGACTGCGGTAAAATACACGCTGCTTTGCTTAGCCAATAACGCATCTTGTGCTTGAGACAGATACAGGCTCAAACGTTGTTTAACTAAGTGGCGCTCTTGTTCACTTAAAAATGGTGCAACAACCATGTCCTCACGCGTACGCACAGTAACAAACATGTCTTTAAATTGTTGCCATGATTTAGCCACATTCTGACGCCACTCACTAATATTCTCGCTAAGTGCTTCAGATTTTTTTGCAACCGCTTCTTCAGGCAAAGATATTGAGTTAAATATCAGTTCATCAACTTGCTTACTAACACCGTGTAGCTTTAAATAAATTGCTTCTATTGCAACCGGCTCAACAGTGCTAAGCGCTTGCAAATCTTGATATATTGCTTGGCGAATAGCGCCAGTTCCTGGATGCTCTGCTAATAACGTATCTAATCGAGTTAATACTGCCGCCGCTCCTTTATAATCATGCTCAGCCCACAGTTTAAACTCAGCCATACGCTGCAAACTAGTCACCTCTTGTGGATTAAGACTATATGTTTGTTGCTCTGCACGCTGCAAGGCGGCTGCTAATTGTTTTGCCGTGTTATCTGCATTTTCAGCTAAGCTAGCAGCAACTTTTTGCTCACTATTAAACAGCGCTTGTTGCAAGGTTTGCTGCGCAACTTTCACTGCTTGCAGCTCTTTACTGAGTAATTGGTTGTCAGCTGATAACTGATTAACTAACATATTTGCTTGCTGTTGTGTATGAAGTTTTTGGTAAAACTGAAAACCAACACCAGAGGCCACAATCAACGAGATAAGTAATGCTAAGCTGCCAGTTTTACTTATTTTTTGTTTGTTGTTTTGGTTCGTTTCTTGTTTCATAGCAAAGTCTTTTTTTGTTGCCGAAGCAGAGTCTGCAACCTTTGCATTCGCCTTGGTTGAGCTATTTGGAGTTGCTTTAGGGTCAGCAAGCTGTGATGTTGGCTTTGTATCTTCAGTCATAATGTTACCTTCGCTAATACAAGTGAACATAGCGCTATCGCTTGCACCTGCAGCAATGTGTATATTTGCCGAGTCAACCTGTTGCGCCGCAAGGTATTCACTAATACGAGCACTGGCAACATAAAACTGGCACTGTCTGATCCACTCTAATTGTTTTGCGCCCAGTTCACGAAAAATCGCATCAACTGCCGCATTACTTGTTATGACTATACCTTTAACATCAAGGCTTTGCCAGTGGTCTAGCCAGTCAGTTGCATTACCTTCTACAGGGCCTCGTTGATAAGCCACTAAATTATTTAAAAATGCCCCACGTTGCTTTAAGTTTTTTGCAATCGTTGCTCGGCCACCTTTGCCTTTGACCAACACTATATTTAGACCATCAACTTGCTGTAATGATTTTAAAGCCAATAGCCCTTCAGAATCATGCAATTTAGGCACGGCTGCTCGTACGCCAAATGCCTGCCAAATGGCTTCTGCCGTTTGTTCTCCTACGGCATAAAATTGCGCTTTAGTATTGATATCGGGTTTAAGTGCCAACAATGCTTTGACAGCATCTTGGGAGATAAAAATAATTTTATCTGCATTCAGTAAAGGGGTCAGTTGAGTATTATCTGGGGTTAAGTAATCAATTTTCAAAACCGGAAATAAAGTCGCCTGATAACCCCCTTGCGACAGTTTCTCTGCAAGGTCGGCGCCTTTTCCATATGGGCGAGTTATCAGGATCTGTGACATTTATGCGTCTCTATATACTTCAGCTAAAATTTTATCTGCGCCTAAAGCAAGTAACTGTTCAGCCAGTTGCACACCAAGCTGTTCAGCATCAATTGCTTTACCACTGATCTCAGCGCGTAAAATTTCGCTGCCATCAATTGCGCCCACTAAACCACGTAAATGTACTTGCTCGCCATCAACTAAGGCGTAAGCGCCAATTGGCACTTGGCAACCGCCTTCTAAACGGCGATTCATTGCACGTTCGGCATTAACACGAATACGTGTCTCGTTATGCTCAAGTGGTGCAAGTAACGCTTGGGTAACCTCGTCATCAATACGACACTCAATACCTACTGCGCCCTGACCATTCGCTGGTAACGATTCTTCTGGTTCAATAAATGCTTTAATACGGTCATGCATCTGTAAGCGAATTAAGCCAGCAGCAGCTAAAATAATCGCATCATATTGGCCATCATCAAGCTTAGCTAGGCGAGTATTGACATTACCGCGTAAATCACGAATTTCTAAATCAGGACGCAGTTCACGAATTTGACACTGACGACGCAAACTCGATGTACCAACAATAGCACCTTGTGGTAGCTGTGCAATGTTAGCAAAGGTATTTGACACAAATGCATCGCGTGGATCTTCACGTTCACAAATTGTATGCAGTGCTAACCCTTCAGGAAAATCAACAGGTACATCTTTCATTGAATGCACAGCAATATCTGCACGGCCATCTAACATGGCCTGCTCAAGCTCTTTAACAAATAGTCCTTTACCACCGATTTTTGCAAGTGGTGTGTCAAGAATAATATCTCCTTGCGTCGACATAGGTACTAGCTCTACAGTAATGTCGGCATGGAAATGCTCCAGCTGTGCCTTTACAAATTCAGCCTGCCACAGTGCTAATGCACTTTTACGCGTAGCGATACGAATAAGTTGAGGTTTTTTTGTCACGTTTTCAGTCATAAAAGGAGTCCAATTAATTTTCTTTGCTGAGCCTAAAGGTAAATAAACACTTACTCAGCTAAAATGCGAAATTCTTTTTGTGCCAATAAATGGCCCTGTTCGTCGACAACATCAACACGCCAGTTGCCAACCTGTTCAGGTAAAATAGTTTTACTAGAATAAGTACGATACCGAGGAGACGTTACACCAAGCTCAATACTTGCTAGCACTTCATTTTCATAGCGCCAAACATGCCTGACCGTCTGCCCTTGCATATTTTTAAGCTCACTAAAAAATGCCATTGTCTCAGTAAATTCATTTAAACGCACATCCGCTTTAAAAACATTAACGGGTTCACGATCAACCACTTCACGGGTCAATACTGCGCGGCTTACTTTGTCTGTATCAATTTTTGCACCAAGAGCAACGCTGGCAATATGTGCGGATGTAGCAAAACTATCTGATTGCTCCGCACTAACGTCACTCTCTACTGGCTCATTATTGGTATTTGTAGCAACAATAGTATTAACTACAAGTGCTTGGCTTTGTTCGGGCTGGTTACTATCAACAATTTGCTGCTCTGGGCTATCAGTTATCACCGCCATTTCTAGCGATTCACTTTTATCATCCACTACACTAGCATCATTACCATCAGTATCAGTGAGCGTCGACGCTTCGCTAGCTATCTCAAACTCAGTATTGTCTGCTATCGTTGTGGAAGATGCTAAAAGCGCGTCTTCTTCGCTGGTCTGTGCAACAGACTCGACGGTGCTATCAAGGGGTTGTCGATCATGTTGCTCAGCATTAACGGAGCTCAACAGGCTATAAGTAAAAATAACTAACGCAAATATCATCAGTAGCATAACGGTAACAATGCGCTGCCAATGCCATTGATACGTTACCTTAGGCACGATAGGGGCAGCCTCTCGACTCATACTTGCAGTGATCACTATTTTTTGTTTCATTTTAGCCTCGGCTACTCAACACTATTTAACTTAAGCGCGCGATCAACCAGTGGCGAATAGCCATTAGTTCTTCCCCGCAGAGCTGATGGCCCATTGGGTAATCTTGCCAACTTACATCCATGTTATGCGTTGTAAGTATGTCAAACGCATGACGACCTGCATCATAAGGTACTACTTGATCTTGGCTACCATGAGCCATAAATACCGACAAATCTGTATGTTTAGCTTCAGCCGTTAACTTATCTGGCACACACATATAAGTCGAAAGCGCCATTACACCTGCCAGTTTCTGAGTTAAGCGCGGTGCTAAATGTAGCGCAATAACGCCACCTTGAGAAAAACCAGCCAATATTATTTTATCTGCAGGAATACCTTTACCCAACTCTTGCTCAATCAACAGCTCAACCTTCGCCGCAGATTCGCGTACCCCTGCTTCATCGGCGCGCTTATCTAAATCCATAGATTTAATATCATACCAAGAACGCATTGCCATACCACCATTAATGGTGACCGGTTGTACCGGAGCATCTGGAAACACAAACCGCACACCTAAATCATCAGGCAAGGCAAGCTGCGATGCGACAGGTAAGAATCCATCGCCTGAATCGCCTAAACCATGTAACCAAATAATCGTTGCTTGATGCTGGCCTTTTGCCGCGTATTCTACAAACCCCAAACTCATAGTGCTGATTGCCATTCTACCGTTTGGCCAGCTTGGCGCGTTGTTGCTTCATTCATAAACTGCCAAAATTCTGCGCCCGAGCGATTATCAATCCACTTATCGCCACGCAATTCAAAATGGTGACCATTAAACTTAGTCGCAACCCATACTTGATGCAAAGGAGCTTGCTTATTAATCACAATTTTACTGCGATCAGCAAAAATAATCTCCAAAATACCTTGTGCAGATTCATAGTCTAAGTCAGCTTCACAGTCATCCACTTGTTCTTCAATGGTAAACATAAGAGCTTCGGCTAATTGGTGGTATTCATGATCAGTCATAATTGTTTCCTTTTACGGGCATTTAGCCAGATATTCGGTACGAATTGCATGCAGCTAGTGTAACAGGAATAAATTCATCCGCGAATAGCTGCATTTTTTAGATATTCTGTTAATCTGCGATTATAAAGCCAGCAACACGATTAATCTAATGAAAGAGATACATCTTAAACAATTAAAACGACTTTCCCCACTTGGTATATTACTCATCACTTTAGCTGGCTGCGGACAAAGCGGGCCACTGTATTTACCAGAAGATAAAGCCGAGCCAAATAAACCACAACAAGTAACAACACCAGTTACACAAACGCAGTCATCAACAACTGAATCGAAACAGGACCAATAATGGACTTTTTTGACTATAAAAATAATCAGCTGTATGCTGAAGACATCGCTGTCAAGGAGCTCGCCGCACAATACGGAACGCCTTGTTATATATATTCTCGCAAAACTTTTGAACGCCATTACCTTGCCTTTGCACAGGCAGCGACCAATCATAAAAACTTAGTTTGCTATGCTGTAAAAGCCAATTCAAACATTGCTGTTTTAAACGTATTGGCACGCTTAGGCTCAGGTTTTGATATTGTTTCTAAAGGTGAACTTGCCCGCGTCATTGCGGCAGGAGGCGACGCTAGTAAAGTGGTTTTTTCAGGGGTTGCCAAAACAGCAGATGAAATTGCCTACGCACTCAAGCTCGGGATCAAATGTTTTAATGTTGAGTCTGTCTCAGAGCTAGATCGTATTTCACACGTTGCCAACGAACTTAATTTAGTCGCGCCCATTTCAATTCGGGTTAATCCTGATATTGATGCGAAAACCCATCCGTATATTTCAACGGGTTTAAAAGAAAATAAATTCGGTATCGATATTCTTACTGCAACAAGTGTTTATCAGTATGCAGCGTCATTGCCTGGCCTAAAAATCACCGGGGTTGATTGTCACATTGGCTCACAGCTGACTGAAATAAAACCATTTCTCGAAGCGCTAGACAAAGTGCTGGCTCTAATTGACGATTTAAAAGCCAACGGTATTGAACTCAGCCACTTAGATATTGGCGGTGGTTTAGGCGTACCATACAACGGCGAAGCACCACCGCATCCAAGTGAATATGTGGCACATATCACCGATCGTTTAACTGATTATCAACACTTAGAACTTATTTTTGAACCGGGCCGTGCAATTGCTGCCAATGCGGGTATTTTGGTTACAAAAGTTGAGTTTATAAAACAAAACCAAGATAAGTTTTTTGCAATCGTTGATGCCGGTATGAACGATATGTTGCGCCCTGCTTTATACCAAGCATGGCAAAACATTGTGCCGGTAACACCCCGTAATGACGACACGCCCACCCATAACTTTGATATTGTTGGTCCAGTATGTGAAACCGGTGACTTTTTAGGTAAAGATCGCCTGTTAGCCTTACAACAAGGTGATTTACTTGCCCAGCGCAGCGCTGGTGCCTACGGCTTTACCATGAGCTCAAATTATAACTCACGGCCTCGTGTGGCAGAGCTCATGGTCGATGGCGAGCAGAGTCATTTGATCCGCGCGCGTGAAACTCTGGAAAGTCTATGGCAAGGCGAGAAAATTTTACCATAAACTTTTTGTAACGAGGCTGCTCTGTGGCATGATTAGCGCAGAGCAACCCGAATTAGAGCGCTATGTTAGTTAATTTTTCCAAAATGCACGGCCTAGGCAACGATTTTGTTGTAATTGATAACATTACACAAAACGTTTTCTTGTCACGAGACCAAATAAAAAAACTGGCAGATCGCCATTTCGGCATCGGCTTTGACCAACTATTAATGGTTGAAGCGCCTTATTCTCCCGATCTTGATTTCCATTATCGTATTTTTAATGCTGACGGTAACGAAGTAGAACAATGCGGCAATGGCGCTCGCTGTTTTGCCCGCTTTGTACGGATGAAAGGCCTTACTAATAAACATAAAGTCACCGTATCTACCAAATCCGGTAATTTAACCTTATACATCGAAAAAGATGGCCAAGTCACCGTGAACATGGGTCACCCTAATTTCGAACCGAGCAAAATCCCACTCAAAGCGACTAAGCGTGAACTGACTTATATTATTCGAGCAGAAGAACACACCGTATTTAGTGGTGCAGTATCAATGGGTAACCCACATTGTGTACTTGAAGTTGATGATATAGAGACTGCTGACGTCAGCACTTTAGGCCCGCTACTTGAAAATCATGAACGTTTTCCACAGCGCGTTAACGTGGGCTTTATGCAAGTGATTAATTCTGAGCATATTAAATTGCGAGTTTGGGAACGTGGCGTTAACGAAACGCTCGCCTGCGGTACAGGTGCATGTGCAGCAATGGTAATTGGCCAAATTCAAAGTAAATTATCCACCACAGTACAGGTCGATTTACCCGGTGGTAGTTTGCAAATTCGCTGGCAAGGCGAAGGGCATCCAGTGCGAATGACAGGCCCTGCAGAGCATGTATTTGATGGACAAGTTGCTTTATGAGTAACTCAAACGACAAAGTAACTCGTGAGCAAGTGAGTGAGTTTTTACAACAAAACCCATTGTTTTTAGCTCAAAATCCAGCACTATTAGCCCAACTTGAGCTGCAGCAAGCGCAAGGCGCGACCTCATTAGTGCACATTCAACAGCGTCAATTGCGTGAACACAACACCATGTTGAAAAGCAAAATTGACAGCTTAATTAAGCACGCAAAAGAAAATGAGCTAATTTATAGCTTGTTCAGCGAGTGTCATCGCCAGCTTTGGACTAACTACGATTTTAAAACTTTAGCAATAAACTTACGCAATATTATTTGTACTAATCCGGCGATTAATGAATGCCACTTGCTTAAGTATGATAAAAAGTTTGCGCAACTACTTGAACACCGCTTAGAGTATAATGGCGTTTATCTGGGTCGCGTAAATCAGCAAGAGCGAGATTTACTGTTCAGCCCTGCTACACAATCAACTGCGCTCTATTTAATTGGTAACAGTCAACACCCTATCGCTATTTTGGCCTTTGGTAGTGAAGATCCTAATCATTTCGAACCAGCAAAAGACAGCTTATTTGTGCTTGAGTTTGTACGCTCATTACAACTTAGGTTGCTGGAGTTAGAACAGGAATTTGCATGAGCGAACAGCTCCCGCCTGATATAAATGCACTTTACGAGCAGTTAAGTGATGTATGGCGTACGCCTATTCAACAATTTAGCGACTACCTTAAGTTTGAGAAGCAATACTCACCGCACACCATAATTCAATATACCAGCCAACTTGGCTTTGCCGCATTATATTTCAGTAAGCTTTGTGATGACTGGTCAAACGTACAGGGTGAGCATATACGCCGTTACAGCATGCAGCTTCGAGGCAAACAGCTAAGTGGCCGTACTATTAGTTTAAAGCTTAGCTGTATTCGCAGCTTGTATAAATTTTTAAAAACCAAAGATATCAATCAACACCGTCATTATCATAATCCGGCTGAAGCAATCAAAGGCCCCAAATTTGCCAAACCCTTGCCTAAAAACCTTGATGTAGACCAAATGGCACGGTTACTTGATATTCACGACGATGATCCCCTAGCAGTTCGCGATCAAGCAATGATGGAGCTAATGTATTCATCTGGCTTGCGAATTAGTGAGTTAGTTGGTGCTAACCTACAAGATATAAATCGCAGTGCGGGGGAAATATTAGTCCGTGGCAAGGGCAACAAAGAACGCCTGTTACCAGTGGGAGGCAAGGCGCTAGAATCATTAAATAAATGGCTTAAACTACGCCCTCAATTTACTCATCCAGAAGAAATTGCAGTATTTGTCAGTAGCAAAAAATGCCGCATTTCAGCACGTCACGTACGGCTACGCATGCAAGAGTGGGGAATAAAACAAGGTATTAGCAGCCAAGTACACCCACATAAATTACGCCATTCATTTGCATCACATATTTTAGAATCATCGGGTGACTTGCGAGCAGTACAAGAGTTATTGGGTCACAGCAGTTTATCGGCCACTCAAGTGTATACCCATTTAGATTTTCAACATTTAGCTAAAGTGTATGACAACACGCACCCTCGCGCTAAAAAACGCTCAAATACCGACTAGCAAGGAGCTTATATGATCCGCTTTAATCGCGCCATTTCACCTTTTTCCGTACTGAGTTTTGACTTAGACGACACCTTATACAATAACCATCCGATTATTGCAGCAGCCGTTCAAGCACAGATAAATTATCTCAATGCACTGCCAAACTGGCAAGCGCAAGGGAAAAACTATTGGCAACAATGCCGTGAGCAGGCGCTACTTGATAATCCCGAGTTAGTCGACAATGTTACCCAGTGGCGTAAAAGTACCTTGCGCGTGGCTCTAGCCAAATTGGGATATCAAAACGCAGAGCTCGAACACCATGCTAATAATGCTTATCAAGCATTTGCTGATGCCCGCAGCCAAATTGTGGTGGATGATAAAGTGCTCGATTTACTTTCACAACTTAGTAAACGCTATCGATTAATTGCTATTACCAATGGTAATGTAGAAATTGAACGTTTTAACTTAAATGGTGTATTTGAACTGGTTTTACAAGCAGGCATTCACGGTAAAGCTAAACCTCATACCACGATGTTTGAACAGGCCGCCGCCGCGCTTGGCGTACCAACCCAGCATATTTTGCACATCGGCGATAGTTTAGACACCGATGTACAAGGTGCGCATAATGCGGGTTGTCAGTCACTTTGGTTAAATAACCAAGCAGCTAAATATGCCTACAAAGGCTTAGCCGATATTGAAATAACTGATATTCAAGCACTTAAACACTTTTTAAGCCAGTCATAATATTCTAGGAGCGAGCAATGAAAGGGACTGCTGTTACTAAATTGATCACGCTGCTGCTACTGCTATCAGTGGCACTTAATGGCTATTTATTGTGGCCACAACAGCAAGCAACAGCCCCGCAAGCAGCCGTTAAATTGTCGCCATCAGTTATCGTTGAAAACAATCAGCAATCCCCCTATCAGCAAGCTCTACAGCAATTTAATCAGCAACAGTTTACGGCTGCCTTAGCCAGCTACCAAGCATTAACTACAAGCCAGCCATTACAAGCTGAACAACTTTACTTTTTATGGTTAGATAAACTCGATAACTGGTTAAAAAATAATGAGCTCATAGTTGCAGAGACTTTTTTGCAATTATTTTTAAATAGCTATCCATACGATATAAATATGTTGCAGCTTGATGCCGAACGTTTAGTGAAAAACCAACAGCTGCACCAAGCTATTGTTGCATTACTCTCATTGCAATCACTTACCAATGAAAGCCAGCAAGCAGCTATTAATATGCGTTTAATGCAATTGACAATCGCACAAATAAAAACACTTACAGAACAGCACGCGTGGCAAAAAACCATTAATCAAACCTTGGTGTGGCTTGATTATGATAACGAAAATTCTAATTATTTATTCGCACTCGCTAATGCGTATTACCATCTCGGTGACCTGCTAAGCGCGCAAGCAACATTAGAGCGCTTTCCTGTGGAGCATTCATTACAAGCACAGCTTGCTGAATTACAAACACGCATAGCACAAGCGCAAAGTGGTATTGATCTAGTACCATTACATCCATACGGCGCCCACTATTTATTAGATATGCAAATCAACGATGCGCTCAACACCCAACTAATGATAGATACAGGGGCAAGCTATACCGTATTACCAAATAACGTATTTCAAGCATTACAGCCAATACCCGACTATATTGATAGCTTAAACATAAATACCGCCAACGGCCAAGTAATCGCAAAACGCTACCAACTTGATTCAATTTTAATTGGCCAGCAATACATTGAAAACTTTGAAGTGTTAGTAATTGATAACCATAGTGGTTATGGATTACTCGGCATGAATTTTTTACAGTTGTTTAAATTTAATATTAATCAACAAACTAATCAGCTAGAGTTAGCTAAATAAGGATGACGATGACACTCAACGATTTTTTAAGCCGTCTGGCTAATGAGCCACACACCATTGCATTTGCCGATACGATGGCAGTGATTGAAGCAAACTATACTTTTACAGCCTGCGCATTCAATAACCACGGCTTAAAAAGTGCCGCTGGTGAAAATAATGGCTCATGTAAAATTTTTGCTTTTGCTAAACTTAACCAGCTAAGTAAACAAAACACCCTAGATTGCTTTGGCGCGTTTTATCGTGATGATGTACTTGGTCATCCTAATGAACACGATCACATGAACATTCGTACGTTTATGTTAGCACCGGAAGTAACCCCCTTCTTGGGCATTACTTTTGATGGCGAACCATTAACAACTAACTAAGTGATTTTTCCATAAAGTAGCGGGTGCCAGAGCGAGGATAATTATCGAGTTGATATTTAACTTCATAACCACGATGTTCATAAAATGGTTTAGCTTGAAAATCTAAAGTATCAAGCTGAACTTGCAGCGCACCTAACTGCTTACCCTTTAATTCGATCGCGCTAAGTAACTTACTGGCTAGGCCTTGACCGCGTGCTTTTTCATCACACCAAAGCCAATTTATTTGTAACCAGTTACCAAATAATTGAGCAGCTACAGCCGCCACCACTTGCTGATTTTTATCAACAAATTTGCACCCTAATGGCAGTCTTTGTGCATCAAAGTGAGCTTGATTATAAGCAACTATTTGCTCACGCAATAACTGTTCTAATACCTGTGAATCATCATTTTCAAACTGATACATGGTCGCTTTTTACCAAGTTAAAAGGTCAGTTAAAATGACTAACAAGTTAATATAAATAATTTTTACCGTAAGGCACCTCAAGCATATTACTGCCCACTTTTTCACTCTGGCCACACATTTCATCGTATGCACTGGTATGACGCAATACCATTTGCGCATAACTAAGGTGGTCGAGTCGTTTTTGAATATGCAATGGACTTAAGCCACGAATAAACTCCCCTTGCTCATCCGTTACATAATACTCAACATTGTTGATCATCACCGACACTTGGTATAAAGCCATTTCCAATGAGTGAACAATAACTTTTTGCAAAGGCTGGTAATTTTTAAGTTCTGATAATTTTATCGCCATGGTGAAACCCTTTTTTTTACAGTGGATTAAGTTATCTGTACGTTGCTTTGATATACTTTGATCAATTTGAACCGAAGCGACTTAATTTATGAGCGAGAAAACTCGTCTAGCTAAATACCTTGCCCATGCTGGTGTTTGTTCTCGTAAACAAGCCTCGCGGCTGATTGATGAAGGTGTGGTGAGCGTAAATAACCGCCCAGCCAATCATATTGATCACGTTAATGATAACGACGATATACGCGTCAATAACACACGTGTACAAGGTAAAGCAACGCGCGTTTATTATGCCTATCACAAACCAGTAGGAATTGATTGTAAACTCAATCAACATGACCCTAGCAGCTTAATTCACCATCTACCAACAGACACCCGCGTATACCCCATTGGCAGGCTAGATAAAGATTCTCGTGGTCTGTTAATACTGACTAATGATGGTGAATTTTGTAATCAGCTGATCCATCCTGACTTCCACCAGCCAAAACGTTATTTAGTCACTGTTGATAAACCGCTTAATGATGGCTTTAGCCAAAAAATGGCAAATGGTGTGCCTGTTGATAAACATATCACACTGCCATGCACCGTGGAGAAAGTAGCTGACTGCCAATTTAGTATTATTTTAAAGCAAGGGCTGAATCGCCAAATCCGAAAAATGGCCCATTACTGTGGCTATAAAGTGATTGATCTTTACCGAGAACAAATTGCCGAGCTTAATTTGGCTACCCTAAGCCTGCCAGAAAATACCTATCGTGAAATAAATAAATCTGACATTTTAAAAAACTAATTATTTTTATATAAAATAGTTGCAAAGTTTGATTACAGGTGTAATCTTAAGTTAAAGATTACACCTGTAGGCAATATATATGATTGAATTATCAAAAGCAGAATTTGAAGTGCTCGATGCACTTTGGCTGAACCACCCTGCTACAGCAAGCCAAATTATCGAGCGTTTAAGCGATGATAAACAATGGCACGAAAAAACCATTAAAACCTTACTCGGTCGGTTAGTAAAAAAAGGCGCACTCAGCTTTAAAAAAGATGGCCGCCAGTATATTTACACTCCTTGCATGGAACGCGCTGAATACACGCTAAAAGAAAGTCAAAATTTTATTGAGCGTTTTTTTAGTGGCCGTATCGCGCCGTTAGTCAGCGGTTTTGCTAAATCTGAGCAACTTTCTCAACAAGACATCAACGAACTTAAAAAGGTGATTGATGACTGGGAAAAACAGCAAAAGTAAGGGCTTAATATGTTAGAAAACACCTTTAACTGGCTTCTTGAGCAGCAACTATTAATCAGCTTACTGATACTCAGTTTGCTGGTTTTAGAACGCTGTTCACTAAAATGGCTCAATGCTAACTTTGTCTATAAGTTATGGCTAATGTTACCAATCACATTACTGCTAGCAAATATGCCAGAGCATTTTAAGCCGCTGCCAAACAACGTCATTAGCACTATGCTGATCAGCCCCAGGCAAGATTTTTCAACAACGATTAGTATTAGTTGGGTACTAGTTTATAGCACTATATTTAGCATACTGGCGTTAACTGCCATCGTGGTACATCTGCGGTTTATCAACCAATTACGATTAACCAATCTTGATGATAAAGTGCTGATTGAGGCACATCCCGACATGCAACTATTACAAAGTAGCGCCGTTAATACACCAATGGTTATAGGGCTATTCAGTAATCAGCTAGTTCTACCAACCGCCTATACACAACACATTGATAGCAATGCGTTAACGCTGATCATTGAACATGAAAAAGTACATATAAAACGCGCCGATAATTTATTTAATGCGCTGGCATTAATGGCCACACTACTGATTTGGTTTAATCCACTGGCTTGGCTTGGCTACATGAGCTTTAGGCGCTTGCAAGAGCTGTCGTGCGACGAAAAAGTACTGACCAATAAAACAACTCAACAACGCATTTTATACAGTAAAGCTCTGATCAACTGTGCAGCAAATAGCCGTGCAGGGTTAATAGCTTACTCACACTATGGAGATAAAAACACAATGTTACAACGACTCAATCAAATCAAACACACCGGCAATAGCTCAATGATTGCCAAAGGCGCTCTGCTTATTTTTGCCGTGGGCATGATCAGCAGCTTTGCTATCGCAAAACAACCAGAAGCAATAAGTAAGGTGCAAGCTATTTCACCCATCATGCGTATTGAGCCTCTTTACCCTATACAGGCAGCTGAACAAGGTATCAGCGGTTCAGTAGTATTAAAATACGATATTAGCCCAGCCGGAAAGACACAAAATGTGTCGGTTGTGAATGCTAAACCTGAAAAAACATTCGATAAAGAGGCAAAAAAAGCGTTAATGCAATGGCAATATAAGCCTTCAGATTCAGGCTTTAAAGATGTATTGGTACAGTTAGACTTTGCAATTGACAGTAATTACAAATCAGAACAACTTATTGAAAAGGTGACTGTTGCGACCAAGTAAATTTTAACAACCAAAGACCCTAAAGCAAGCGCCTTATTTAAGCCGCTTGCTTTAGCGTTTTAAAAAACAAAGCTTATACCAATCGACTTAAATATTTAACCATTCTAGCGAGCTAAATAAAGCGCTAACTGCGTTATAATTTTTTCAAGTATAACAACTACATGTCAAAATTTACGCCTTGTTATCACTCCATTTATCTGTCGCTATAAATGGTCAGTAACTTAACTCGATTGGTATTACAAGCACACAACAATCATAGCGACTGCAGCAGCTAAACCAACCAGCCATGATAAAGAACGCAGTGCGTCTAAATTTAGATAGTAAAAAGCACAATATAGAACGCGGGCAATGATTCAAAACAATTTTGATGTGCCGCCAGCGCCCTTGCGCCAAATCCGGTGAGCTTAGACTGTTGCTCTCTTGGGTGCTTATTATCGTAGCCATCGAGCTTGTTCATTGCAAATGCCACGGGGCCTTGGCAAAGTAAGGCATCAGTACAGCAAGTAGTGCGCAAATAAGTAATATCGTCATCTTTACTCCTAATCATAGTTTTCATTAACTTAGCGCAGCTAAGCTGATCGCGTAATTGACTTGAGTAATAAAAAAGCCGCAATGACTAATATGAATAAATACAGGGCATTGCGACTAACAATAACATCGCGATAACTATAGCCCAAAAAGTTGGATTTGCAGCTGTGGCATATTGTCGCAGCAAAGATATTTTCATTTTATGGAATCTTAGTTCGCTTTAGAGCCTTGGCACTGTTAACTTATCCGCCTCTGTGAATTGCTGTTTTTTCATTATGACTTGGATCTTTTTAACTATTTTAGCCGCTTTTATGCAGTCGTGGCGCAACGCTTTACAAAGTAAACTAAGTGCGCATGTGAGTGTTGCAGGCGTCACCTTAGCGCGCTTTATACTTGCAAGCCCACTTGCTTTGGCATACCTCATTGCATTATATCTCTATCAAGATGCTCCCTTGCCCACCTTCAACCTAGCTTTTATTAGCTACATTGTCGGCGCGAGCATAGTGCAAATTATTGCAACAGGATTAATGGTGACGTTATTTAAAATGAATAACTTTGCTGTTGGTGCTGGTCTTGCAAAAAGTGAAGCTCTCGTTGCGGCTATACTAGGAGTATTATTTTTTGGCGCAACGCTATCTTTATTAGGCTGGCTTGGCGTGTTTATTGGCTCAATTGCAGTATTACTATTAAGTGGAATTGCTAACATTAAGCACTTTAGCTTAAAAACAGCCTTACTAGGCTTGGCCTGTGGGACAGCATTTGCACTCTCCTCATCATGGATACGCGAAGCAAGCCTAAACTCAGGCCTGTCGTTTCCTTATTCCTCGGCATGGGTTTTACTGCTTATTATCAGCCTGCAAACTATCATGCTATGTGGTTATATTACAGTAAGGGAACGCTCAACATTTCGCGCTATGTGGAACCATAAAAAAACCACCAGTGCGGTGAGTTTTTTTAGCTGCATAGGCTCGATTGGTTGGTTTAGTGCGATAAGTTTACAGCATGTTGCCTATGTCAAAACCTTAGGGCAAGTAGAAGTATTTTTTACAATCCTGATCTCAGTTTTGTGGCTCAAGCAGCCTTTAAAACGCCAAGATACCGCAGGACTGGTGTTAATTGCTATGGCCGCAGTATTAGTCATGCTACCTTCGATATAAATAACAAAGGCGGCTCACTGCAACGTGGCCGCCTTTCGATTTTTTAATTCACTGAATTAATGGCTGATTTTCAATGTGATAACACCGCTAATAATCATTAATACACCGGCAATACGGCCGAATGTTGCTGCATCATTATAAAATAGTATTCCTACTAAAAATGTTCCTGCAGCGCCAATGCCTGTCCACACTGCGTAGGAAGTCCCCATCGAAATATCACGCTGTGCCAGCCATAACATAAAACCACTGGCGACCATAAACGCCACAGCAATGCCAATACCTAACCAGCGATTTTCACCCTCTTGCGACATTTTTAACCCAACTGGCCAGCCAATTTCCAGCAAGCCTGCAATAATTAAATAAATCCACGCCATTAATTTTCTCTCTTTTTCAATATTACATCGTACAGATCTGCACGACGATCTTTTAAGTTACGCACCGTACCTTCACTGTGCAGAACTTTTAATTTATCCATATCTAAATCACTAAATAACAGCATTTCAGTATTGGGGGTTGCTTCATTAAGCGTCGCATCATGAGGGAACGAAAAATCAGACGGTGTTAATACCGCTGATTGTGAATACTGCACATCAAGACTTTCAACTTCCGGTAAGTTACCTACCGAGCCGGCAATAACTACATAACACTCGTTTTCAATAGCCCGCGCTTGCGCACAGTGGCGTACTCGTAAATAACTATTTTTGGTGTCGGTCCAAAATGGCACAAACAGAATATCGAGACCTTGTTTTGCTAAAATACGTGACAATTCAGGAAATTCAACATCGTAACAAATTTGAATACCCACGCGTCCAGCATCAGTATCAAATACCGCAATTTTGTCACCACCTTGAATCACCCAATCATTTTGCTCATGAGGCGTGATATGAATTTTACGTTGTTCGTCAATTTTACCACTGCGATGGCATAAATAACTGACATTATAGATTTTATCTCCTTCAGCAAGCGGCATTGAGCCGGTGATAATATTGGCATTATACTCAATCGCCATACGCGACATCGCATCACGGAAAGTCTCCGTGTATTCAGCTAAATAACGAATAGCCTCGGTTTGATTTCTTTGCTCACTAAGCCCCATTAGTGGCGCATTAAAAAACTCCGGAAAAAGAATAAAATCACTTTTGTAATCAGACACTGTGTCTACAAAATATTCGACCTGCGTGAGCATTTCTTCAACCGACTCAACACTGCGCATTTGCCATTGCACTGCGCCCACTCGCACTATCGACTTCGTTGATTCTAGTACCGTATCAGTCGGTTCAAACATTATGTTATTCCACTCAAGTAGCGTGGCATAACCCACCGAATTTTGATCTTCCGGTAAATACTTTTTAAGTAAGCGTTTAACCTGGAAATCATTCGACAATTGAAAACTTAAAATTGGATCATACAGCTCTTTATGATCGACTTTGGCAATATATTCTGTTGGACTCATGTCACTGCTATGATTGTAATAACGCGGAATACGTCCGCCAGCCAAAATAGCCCGAAGATTATACTGACGACATAATTCTTTACGCGCATCATAAAGCCTGCGCCCTAAACGCATACCACGATGAGTAGGCGAAATAACCACATCTAACCCATACAGCGCATCACCATCGGGGTCACTAAATACACGGTCATGGCCGTCAACAATATCTTCATAGGTGTGCGGATTAGAAAAGCGCGTGTAATCAACTTGCACACTCAACGCAATCCCCACCAGCACGCCATCATCCACCATGCCCAACTGTCCTTCAGGGAATTGGTCAATCAGTCTAAATATAGTATGGCTTGGCCATGCACCACCTAAATCTGGATAAGCTTGATCCATCAAAGTTTTTACTTGTGGATACTGCTCTTTAGTTAAATTACAAATCTCAAGATGGGTTTTTTCTGCCGACATACACAACTCCTTTAGGCGTAGGATATTAAATTTGCAAGTTCAATACGCGCATAATACGTGATCAGCTCTGAACGCTTGCTTAGTGCAGCATACCTAGCGCTGGTTTATTTTAAGATAGCACCAACAACAGTGTTAAAGTAAGTGTAAGTAGGTATAAATTTTTAGTGTTACACCTCTTTGCTCAGCTAACATTAACGCTGGTTTAGCGGTTTTCGACCTAAAGATTAGGTTAACTGCACTTTATAAGAGTAAAAGTAATGGCCGAAATCAAACGGCCACTACCTCAAAACAAGCTGGCTTTACTCATTTAAAGCTCATTTGCAGGTAATATTGTGATCTCATGCATGAGTGTTTGCGGTAATAGCGGCGTTGGTTTTGCAGCTACATAGTCATCAAATCCTGCGCGATAAAATGGCGATAGTGGATGACCTGACTGGCCACCGGGAATGGCCATTATGGCGTTTTCTAAATGCCCAGGTTGAGCAATAAATCGCTGTGACGCACCAAAACTACGCCCCTGCACTGCTGGCATATAACTGTCGCCGAATCCTGGCGCTGTCGGCATATTTAATAATTTACTTAGTTGTGGTATTTGCTGTGCGAATGGATGCTCAATAACCAATTCATTAACTGTCCCCCACTGCCAACCTTTTAAGTTACTGCCAAACTCTTTACTTAAATTACTGACAACTTGACTAAATGAATCAGTTAATTGTGCATCCCAATCAGCAAATTGTGGATTTAACCAGCTATCTGGTTGCTGTTCAATAAGCTGCCATATTGCCGGCTCTAAATCACGTTTAACATACTTTAATGAACCGCCCTGAGCCTGTAAATTTGCTTGCATAGCCGTAAATACACTATTGATAACTTCATCACGATAACGCCTAACCAGTGTGTAACCTATTGACGTTGCACAGGCGCAACCTTGCCAGTTCTCTAATTCTTTTATGTACTGCTGATTAGCCGTACTATTTTTATTAAGCTGTTGCAGCAATAAGCTATGCCACGGTTGTAAAAAGCGCGCCTGATTATCATGCTGCAACTGGTTAAAATTAGCTTCATTAAAATGTTGCTTTTCATACAATCTATCACGAATTTGACTCGATCGTGCTCCCAAGGCATAACCACCATTACCAAAACGCTGGTCATCCAAAGCCGATACAACGCGAGAGTTCCCAGTCCATAAACGGCCATCGACAGGATTTTTAACTTCCGGCCTTTGCTGTTCATTATGCTGCCAAAGTGTTGAGTAGTCATTTTCCTGAACAGCTAGTTCACTGGGCTTAATACGCCCTGGAATGGCTCCCATATTTTTCCAACCCGCATTACCTTGGCTATCTACCACCATTAAGTTTTGTACTGGAATACCCACTTCACTGGCAATCAACAGCGCGTCATCGACTGTGGTTGCTTGTTCTAATTTCAATAAATTCATATCGACTGCATAAGGTTGATGGCCAACCCAGCTAAGCGCATAAGGCTTGCTATTTATTTCTCGCACTGGACCATACTCACTCAATGTCAGCTTATATTCTTCAATTGACCCATCGGGTAGTGCTATTTGCTCAACTTCTTGCCATGTTTTACTGTTATCAGTTAATGCTACCCAATCGGCAGTATCGAGGTAACCATTAGTAAACCCCCACGCAATATTGTTATTGGTCCCCACCACAATTGCTGGTGTGCCAGGCAAAGAAACTCCTGTCACTTGGCTCACTTTTTCTGACATTGCATAGTTAAGTTGCGCACGATACCAAATAACCGGCACTGCCATCGACAAGTGCATATCATCCGACAACATCCCAGCTCCTGTGGTAGTTAACTGCCCAGTCACCGCCCAGTTATTACTACCACGTTCTTGATTTGCATCAATCCTGAGTAAAGCTTGTAAGGTTTGCTTAGGAAATTCAGGAATAGTTAAATTATAAGGTGCGAGTGTGCTGCCATCTAAGGCCGCTTGATATTGACTGGGTTGAGTTAAAAAACTGACCATTTCTGGGCCATAAATATCGGCAATTTGAATTAACGCTTGATCACGTTCAAAGGTCGCCGTTTGTAAATCTAAGTACATACTGTAAATCACTAACAAACTGTCTTCACTGCGCCAAGGCTTTTGCTCAGCGCCTGTTAGTAAATATTCAAAACTGCTAAAACCTACCTGTGCTAAGCCTTCGTTAACGCCAGCGGCATAACTTGTTAATAATGCTTGATCTGCTTCAGGCAATTGCTCAACAATCGCAGCGCTGCGTTTTCGTAACTGGTGGAAGCGCATCTTTTTATCCAAACCTAATGCTGCTTTACCAAACAGTTCACTCAATTCACCTGCAGCATTACGGCGCAACAAATCCATTTGAAAAAATCGGTCTTGACCATGTGCGAAACCTAAACCATACGCAGCATCAAGGCGGTTCTCAGCTGAAATAACCGCTTGCCCCAGTTGGTCTCGGGAAATTTTTACCGTTTGGCTGACATGGGTACTACGGCCATTACCATCAAGCGCCGGTAAGCTAATTGACAGTACACCATAAATAACAGCCGTTGCGGCTAATCCTAAAATTACGATTGCTAACACCAACCACTTGATAATTTTAAACATGAACCAGTCCTTTCACTCTTAATTGCCTCTATCATAACCATAGTTTTATGAAAAATAATGTGCTTAGTTCATATTTAAATAAATCACAGTAGTCACAGCCGGCGCAACACCCGCTCATATGCAATTATTATTGATACTTTTCCCCGTATAACATGCGGTAATTTAAATGAAAAACAAATAGCTCAATTTATCAGACTATTTTTATTTCCGTGATAAATTGACTATAGTTTAACAGCCAAATATTAAATGCATAAGTCGCTAATGCCATTGTTACATACACATGATCACAAACAAGTCTTTAAATTTAAACTGACATTTTGGTGCTCGCTCGTTTTTATTTTATTAATCAGTTTAGTGCTTGATCAGATCAGTTATAAACGTGCCCAACAATCTCATCGACTACTCGTTTTATCTGAAGTGAGTAGCTACCGTACTCAACTTGAATCAACATTAGTATCAAATATTCAACTAGTGCGTGGTTTAGCTGTTGCCGTTGCTGCAGAGCCTAATTTAGATCAACAGCGTTTTGCCCAAATTGCCGCGCCATTATTCAATACCTCATCTGAATTACGCAATATCGGTGGTGCACCTAATATGATAATTCGCATGACTTACCCATTGGCTGGCAATGAAAAGGCCATAGGGCTAAACTTTTTAGAGAACAAAGCACAACGTGCAGATGCAATTCGTGCGCGTGATAACAATGAAATAGTCATGGCAGGTCCACTTACATTAGTCCAAGGTGGTGAGGCACTAATTGCCCGAGTCCCTGTTTACCTTCCTCCTGACAAGCATTTTTGGGGACTACTCTCAGTGGTACTCGACATTAACAAAATATATAAAAAAGCTGGCATCTTCAAGCTAGAAGAAGACTACGATGTCGCCATCCAAGGACGCAATGGCTTGGGTCTAAAAGGAGAATTTTTCCGCGGTAAAGCGGATATTTTAGAGCGTAACCCTCTGAGGTTTACTTTAACCTTTCAAGGGGGTGTGTGGGAAATTTTTGTTACTCCTAAAGTCGGTTGGGCACCACCAAACTCTGCGATTTGGCCGCTGAGATTAGCAATATTTACAATTTGCGGGCTATTAATTCTAGCTTTCTTGTTATTCTTAAAAATGCTTAATCGCCAGCTGAGAAACGAAAAAATGCTAGTGACAATGAGTAGTCTTGCAAAAATTGGCGCCTGGTCATTTAACCTTGAAACACAACAAGTGTATTGGTCAGATATGACCAAAAATATTTTCAAATACCCGCTAGATGAACAACCTGACTGGCCAACAAACTTTACTTATTTTAAAGCAGGCGAAAGCCGTGACACGATAAAAAAGCTCGTTGAGCGAGCGATTAAATATGGTGAAAGTTACGAAGTTGAGCTCGAAGTTATCGACTCCAATGGCAATGCTTTATGGGTGTTAGTGCATGGTGAAGCCGAGATCCGTAATGGTCGCTGTATTAAGATTTTTGGCTCTTTACAAGATATAAATGTGCGTAAATGCATTGAGTTAGAAAACAGTAAAACCGCTTTGCACAACGAGGCACTCGCCTCACTTACCGTTAATAACGCAGTGTTGACTGGTAATTTAAAACAAGCAAAAGATATAATTACACAATCAATTTGCGATGCATTTAATGTTGAACGTGCCAGTATATGGCTATTCAATGATGCAAGAGATCAACTGCAACCATTTGCCCATCACGCCAAACACGCCAAACACGCCAAACACGCTCAGGATAACGCCGCGTTACCAACATGGCAGCAAACAGAGTTAAATGACTTTTTTACAGCCATTGATAACCAAGCTGTGATCCGCGCTTCAAATGCACTGAGCAACAAATTTACGGCCCCTCTTACCGCGCACTATTTAGCTCCTTTCGATATAAAATCAATGCTTTGCGTATCTATTCCTACCGGAAGTGGGGCGATTGGTATTGTTTGTGCTGAGCATTGTCAGTATCCGCGGGCATGGTCGCGTAACGAAGAAAGTTTTTTAATTGCCGTTGCCGCTTTAATTGGCAGTTTATATTCTAGCGAGCAACGTATAGAAACCGAACGAAAATTAGTCACGGCAAAAGAGGCTGCAGAACAAGCTGTAACCGCTAAAGGGGAGTTTTTAGCGAGCATGAGTCACGAAATTCGCACCCCGATGAACGGTGTGCTCGGGATGCTTAATATTGTGCAACAAACTAAGCTAGATCCTCAGCAAGCGCATCATATTGAATTAGCACAATCATCAGCACAATCGCTGCTTAATATAATTAACGATATTCTGGATTTCTCAAAAATTGAAGCTGGTAAATTAGATATCGAAGAGATTGCCTTTAATTTACCGAAATTACTAGGTGAAGTGGTCGAATCATTTGCCCTTAAAGTAGAACAACATAATACTAAACTGATTTTAGATGCCACTAAAATTAATGTAAATAAAATTGTTAGCGACCCAAATAGGCTTCGCCAAATTATTAATAATTTACTCGGCAATGCCGTTAAATTTACTCATAATGGTGAAATTATTGTGAGCGCAAATTTAAAGCACACCACTAACGGGACTTTTTTAGATTGCTCAATTATGGATACAGGTATTGGTATTAAAGCTGATAAACAAGCTTCGCTATTTGATTCTTTCACTCAAGCCGATACCTCAACCACTCGCCAATATGGTGGCACAGGCTTAGGGCTGGCTATTGTTAAGCAGCTTTGTAATTTAATGAATGGGGAAATCAACGTCACAAGTGTTTATGGTCAAGGCAGCACCTTTACTTTTTCCATTAAAGTACAGCCACTACTGGGTAAAGAGCAAGACTTACCTAGTCATCTAATTAAAAACAAACATATTTTAATTATCGATACTTGTCCATTAAATAGCTCAATTGCGCAGAAACAACTGAATGTGTGGGGGGCGCATGTGCATCTTCTCCAAAATTACCCAACCTTGAGCCAGTATCTCAACTCTAGCGATGAATCGATTGATGCAGTGCTACTTGATTATAGCTTTTTTCAGCAGGCCGACGCTGCTGCAATTAATACATTGAAAATTTACCTAAGCGAGTATCAAGTAAAACTGATCCTTATGGCGCCAATGAGTTTCTCACCAGAAGCGCATGCAAATTTGCCAATCGACGCCGATTGCATGATTTTTAAACCACTGACGCCCTCAGACTTATTTGATTCTTTGGCAAATGAAAAATTTATCGAGCAACAACAAAATAACAACGCACTACCAGCAAGTATTGCAATCAGCAACGTACACTTTGAAAATCAAGACAAAATACTGCTGGTAGAAGACAATAAAGTGAATCAAGTCGTAGCCTCTGCATTACTAAAACAAGCAGGCATTAATTTTGATATCGCTGAAAATGGTCTGGAAGCTATCAAAAAACTAAAAAGCAAAACTACAGAACCATACAAGCTATTGTTAATGGACTGCCAGATGCCAGAAATGGATGGTTATCAAGCGACTAAGGCTATCCGCAATGGGGATGCGGGGGAGTACTACAAAAATGTAACTATCATTGCGTTAACCGCTAATGCCATGCAAGGCGATAGAGACAAATGCCTCAGTGCAGGTATGACTGATTACCTAACCAAACCGCTCGATTTTGATGCACTTAATCCGAAACTGCAACAATGGCTTGGTAAACAATAAAAGTGTAAGCTAAGGCATAACAAAAAGAAGGGTTTATTATGCAACTCACTGCTATTGAACAACGTGTGATTGGCTGTCTACTTGAAAAACAAAGCACCACACCAGAACATTACCCGCTGTCACTAAATGCATTGACCAATGCGTGTAATCAAAAGTCGAACCGAGAGCCCGTACTCACACTCAGCGAAACTGACGTACAAGAGGCGCTAGACTCGCTAGTTTCCCAGCGGTTAGTTACATTAGACGAAGGGCTATCTGGACGCGTAACTAAGTTCGCACATCGCTTTTGCAACACTGAATTTAGTAATTTACAGTTAACGGAGCAACAGCGCGCTATTATTTGTTTAATGCTGCTACGTGGCCCACAAACCCCTGGGGAGTTAAGAACCCGCAGTAATCGGCTCGCTGAGTTTAATAATGTTGCTGAAGTTGAGTCGGCATTAAATGCCTTGATCAACGCCGAATATGTGACTAAACACCCGCGAGAACCCGGCAAACGTGAAAGCCGTTACAGCCATTTATTTGCTGATCCACAAAGTGCCATCGCTGTCGCTGTAGAGCCTGTAGAATTACCCGCACTCACCGCCGCTGAGCTCAATGAGCTGCTGACAGAAATTGATGAACTCAAAGCCGAATTGCAAAAAATTAAACAACACCTAGGCCTTTAATTTAGCCTGAGGTAATAACATAATAATGACAACATTAACTATTAGGAGCCAGCATGCGTGCCGAAATCATGGCTGAAATGAAAGTTCAAGCAAAGATAGACGTTGATCAGGAAATTATCCGACGCGTTAACTTTATCAAAAACCGCCTTGTGGCAGCACATTCACGCTCTTTGGTGCTGGGGATCAGTGGTGGCGTAGATTCATCTACCTGTGGCCGTTTATGCCAACTCGCCGTTAACGAATTAAATACGCAGCAACAAACTGACAAGTATCAATTTATTGCGGTTCGCTTACCATATGGTGTGCAAGCTGATGAAGCTGAAGCGCAATTGGCTGTTGATTTTATTCAACCAAATAAACGCCTAACAGTGAATATTAAACCCGCAGCAGACGGCATGCATGAGCAAGCATTAGCGGCAGTGGTAGGTTGCGGTGATGCACTGCCGGAACAAGCACAAATTGATTTTATTAAAGGTAATGTGAAAGCCCGTCAACGCATGGTCGCGCAATATGAAATTGCAGGACTGTGCCAAGGCCTCGTTGTTGGTACTGATCATAGCGCCGAGAACATCACTGGCTTTTATACTAAATTTGGTGATGGCGCATGCGACTTAGCGCCATTATTTGGCTTATCAAAACGCCAAGTGCGCGCATTAGCCAAGCAGTTAGGTGCTCCCGATTTACTCGTTAATAAAGCGCCAACCGCCGACTTAGAGTGTGATCGCCCGGGCCTTACTGATGAAGAAGCCCTTGGTTTAAGTTATGAACAAATTGATGACTTTCTTGAAGGTAAAGAAGTCAGTGACGAGGTAACTGAAAAACTCATCGCAATTTATCTACGCACTCAACATAAACGCCAAGCTATTCCAACCATTTATGATGATCTTTAGGCTGTTATAAGCTCATCAACCATAAATGACACTCCTTGGGCAATTAACAGTAAAAAGAATTGCCCGCTTTTCAGTTTAACACAAACATAACCGCCTAACGGAGCTCTCACCAAATCACTGAAATAGCCGCTAATGGAATATGACTGAAGCAAATGCTCGCAACTGTTCGTTACGGCGTACAAGTAGATTGTTATTGAGTGCAATATCTTTGCAGTAAAGGTGAAATAGTTCTGTAATTTAGTTTATAGTTGTCAGTAAACTCATGGTAATCCAGCTCATCGCATTAAAAAACCTAAGGATTTGTATTTAGTTATGACATCGCCCATTTTAATTACAGGTGCCGGCCAACGTGTTGGTTTAGCACTGGCAAAACATTTTATAGCCCAAGGGCAAGCTATTATCGTTACTTACCGAACTCGCCATCCCGCTATTGATGAATTATCTGACCATGGTGCTGTATGTGTTTACGCAGACTTTAGCACTGACAACGGCATTAATGAGTTTATTAGTCAATTAAAGCTGCACACAAATAGCTTAAAGGCGGTGATCCACAATGCATCGAGTTGGGACTGCGAAGCGAGTAACCCAGATAGCAGTACGCTATTTGATAACATGATGCGGATCCATGCCAAAGCACCTTACTTAATTAACTTAGCACTTAGCGAGTTACTGCTAAATTTCCAGCAACAGCAGCAACAGCCTGCCGATATCATTCATTTAACTGATTATGTTGTGGAAAAAGGAAGTCCAAAGCATATTGCATATGCCGCAAGTAAAGCCGCCTTAGAAAATATAACCAAATCATTTGCAGCTAAGTTTGCCCCAAATATTAAAGTGAACGCTATCGCCCCTTCATTAATTATTTTTAATGATCTCGATAGCGATGAGTATCGAGAAAGCACTCTTAAAAAATCATTAATGGGTATTGAGCCCGGTTGTCGCGAAATTATAAACAGCGTCGATTTATTGCTTAGCAGCCATTACATCACGGGACGCTCTTTACCCGTAGATGGTGGCAGACATTTAAAATAACGGATTAATCGAGAAATTTATGCACGATCAATTAAAAAATAGTTACCATGAAATTATTACTGCTGTAGGTGAAGATCCACAACGTGAAGGCCTATTAGACACGCCAAAACGCGCCGCCAAAGCGATGGAATATTTGACCAAAGGCTATCGTCAAACATTAGAGGAAATTACCAATAATGCGGTATTTACTTCTGATGCAGATGACATGGTTTTAATTCAAGATATAGAGCTTTATTCGATGTGTGAACATCATTTATTACCATTTGTAGGGCGTTGTCATATTGCTTATATTCCTAACGGAAAAGTGCTGGGGTTATCTAAATTTGCGCGTATTGTTGATATGTTTGCACGCCGCTTTCAAATTCAAGAACAACTGACTCATCAAATCGCTAAAGCGGTTGAAGAAGTCACCGGTGCCAAAGGCGTAGGTGTGATAGTGGAAGCAAAACATATGTGCATGATGATGCGCGGGGTTGAAAAACAAAACTCAAGTATGCGTACATCGGTAATGCTAGGTAACTTCAGAGCCGATCCAAAAACCCGCAATGAGTTTTTACAACTTGTAAAAGGCTAATCCTATGGCCAATGCAATTATCCATGTAACTAACTTACGGCTGCGCACTTTTATTGGCTTTAATCCCGATGAACGTGAGAAGAAGCAGGATGTAGTGATCAATTTAGAAATTCACTATCCTGCTGAGCAAGCCTGTGAAACGGATCAAGTTGAACAAGCACTTAATTATAAAGTGATCACCAAAGAAGTGATTAGTATTGTTGAGCAAGGTCACTTTTTATTGCTTGAAAAACTAGTGGCAGAAATACTCAGTGTTTGCCATAGCCATAGCAGCGTGAATTATGCAAAAGTGCGAGTTGATAAACCTCACGCTTTGCGTTTTGCGGATTCAGTATCGCTAACACTCGATTGGAGTAAAGCTTAAAGCAACTGATCCAGCCCAACGGCAAAGGCTAGTACAAGCAAGTAACGTGCGCCTTTGCCAAGGGTAACCAGCCATAAAAATGTCCACCAGCGCACTTTAAAAATGCCTCCTACAACTGTTAGCGGATCACCAATAATTGGTAGCCATGCCAACAACAGGCTATAAACACCGTACTTTTCAAAGCGCTCTGCAGCCTTATCGATACTTTCCTGCGACACGGGAAACCACTTACGATCCTTAAAACGTATGACTTGCGTGCCTAACCAGTAATTAACGCAACTACCTAGTACGTTACCAACTGTGGCACTGAGCCATAACAACCAAAGTAAATATTCTCCTTTGGTCACCATTGCTGTGAGTACCACTTCTGATGAGCTTGGCAATAATGTTGCCGAAATAAACGCAGTAAAGAACAGAGTTAAATAAGCCATCTAAGCCTTTATTAATGCATATAAAAAACCCAGCATTTGCTGGGTTTGATAAAAATGAAGAGTAGTTTATTTTATCAATTGTAAGCTAAATGGGTAGTTAAACTCTTTACCGTCATTAGTTTTGATTGCGCCAATCACCACCATAATAAACGAGAAAATAGCGACTATAGGTAATAGAATTACCCCGATAACTGCAAACATCAAAATCAAACACACTATATATGCTATGAACATAGTGATTTGAAAGTTAAGCGATTTACGCCCATGTTCAGCCACTAATGGCATTTCGTCTTTTTTTATTAACCAGACAATCAGCGGACCGATGATACTACCCATAGGTATAATAAATCCGGCTAATGCGCTTAAATGACATAACATCGCCCACATACGCTCATCTTTACTCGTTATAGCTGGTTCAACTTGTTGATTATCTTCCATTACCATTTCCTTATTTTGTTAATACCTATATGCTGACCTTTTTCAGTCTTAATGTCTATATTTTAATCAGTGTCGTCGAAGCTGCTAAGTTAGAGCAAGTGAGCTGAACCACAACACTCAATTTAGATAAAAAGAAAGGCGTAACCTAAGTCACACCTTTTTTCGTATTGCTTAAAGCGCGCTTTATTTTTTAATACCTGCTAAATCTAAGATAAATGCATAATTTAGAGCTGTATCTTGAAGGCTTTTAAAACGCCCAGATGCGCCGCCATGGCCTGCTTCCATATCAATTTTAAACAGTAATTTATTATCATCGGTTTTAAACTCACGTAATTTTGCAACCCATTTTGCTGGTTCAAAATATTGCACTTGAGAATCATGCAGGCCCGTGGTGACCAGCATATTTGGATACGCTTGTTTACTCACTTGATCGTACGGTGAGTACGACAGCATATAGTCATAATATAGTTTGTCATTTGGGTTGCCCCACTCGCCATACTCGTTGGTTGTTAATGGTAAGCTCGCATCTAACATAGTGGTCACTACATCAACAAATGGCACAGCCGCAACCATCCCCTGATAAAGCTCTGGTGCTTGGTTTGCCACAGCGCCCATTAATAAGCCGCCCGCACTGCCGCCCATCGCGAATATTTTTTCTTGCGCGCCATACTGCTGGGTAACTAAGCCTTTGGTTACATCAACAAAGTCATTAAAAGTATTCTTTTTATTGAGTAGCTTGCCATCTTCATACCAAGGACGACCCAGCATTTGTGAACCGCGTATATGCGCTATCGCAAACACAAAACCACGATCTAGTAAGCTTAAACGACCGCTTGAGAAACTTGGATCCATGGTTGCCCCATACGACCCATAGCCATATTGTAACAATGGATTAGTGCCATCTTTTTTGAATTTATCTTTGCGATAAACTAAACTCACCGGTACTTTTACGCCATCTCGCGCAGTAATAAATAGTCGCTCCGATGCATAATTATCGGCATTAAACTCGCCAAGTATTTGTTGCTGTTTAAGTAATGTTTTACCACCTGTATTTAAGTCAATGTCATAGCTGCTAGCGGGTGTGGTCATACTCGTATAATAAACACGTAAGTTTTGATTATCGAGTTCATTATTACCGTATGTAGCAATCCTATAACTGCTGTCATTAAAGCTCAGCTGCTGTTCATCACCCGACTTTAAATTGCGTATCGTTAAACGAGATTGCCCCATTTCACGCTCTTTATACACTAAATGGTTAGTGAACAAATCGATGCCTTCAAGCTTAATATCATCACGCGCGGCGATCAGTGTTTGCCAATTCGCAGTGTCGTGCGCTTTATCTTTATCCACCGTCATTAACTGAAAGTTTACTGCGTTAAGGTTAGTGACTATGTAATAAGTATCACCGAGTTTAGCAATGTCATATTCTAGGTTTTCTTCACGTTCAATTAAGCGCTTTGGCTGTGCCTTGACGTCATTAGCATCAATTACCGATACACCAGCAGCCGTGGTACTGCCATGCCAAATATAAATTTCTTGTTTGTCTTTACTCTTACCAAGGCCAGTGAAATAACTTGTGTTAGTCTCTTCGTACACTAACTCATCTTGTGCTTGTGACGTACCTAACGTATGGCGATAAACCTGATAACCTAACAATGTCTGTAAGTCTTTTTTAATGTAATAAAAAGTTTTATTATCATTCGCCCAGACGATATCACCATCGGTCCCTTCGAGCTTATCTTCTAGTAATTTACCGGTCTTTAAATCTTTCACTAAAATAGAGTAGATACGTCGACTTACCGTGTCTTCACCATATGCTAATAAGTGACCATTTGGGCTGACAGATAAACCTGTTGCCGCGAAATAGTCATGGCCTTTTGCCAACTCATTTACATCTAATATAACGTGTTGATCAGTGCCTTTATCATCGCTACTGCGAACATACGTCGGGTATTCATTATCCCCTCGCGTTTGCGATGAATAATAATAATCGCCACTTTTAGTTGGCACGGAGTCATCATCTTTTTGAATGCGCCCTTTTAACTCTTCGAACAAAGTAGTTTGTAAAGCTTTAGTATGCTTTAGCATCGCATCAGTATAGGTATTTTCTGCATTAAGGTGTGCTATGACAGCTGCATCTTTTCGTTCATCGTCACGTATCCAATAGTAATTATCGGTACGCGTATCACCATGAATAGTCATTTCGAAGGGGATCTTATTGGCTATCGGTGCAGTTACATTAACCACTGCAGCTTCACTCTGTACAGCCTCGGATTTTATATTATTTTGTTCTGGGGCTTTATTACAGCCCACTAAAATAGCTAACGACAAAGCCGCTAACGCAAATGATTGACATGTTTTCATTGTATTCCCTAGAGTTATTATTTTTCCACTCCTAGCAATATATCTAACTAGCTGTTGATTACCTATATTAGTTTGTAAAGCAATGTAAAAAGGGAGCCTAAGCTCCCTTTGTTTGATTAACTTTGCTGGTTAGTCACTGATAATTAAAATGACTAACTAAACAATCAATTACTTTTGTTTACGGCGGCGCATAAATGCAAATGGTGCTGCAAGAAGCGTTAACCATGCTAGTGAACCAGAGTTATCATTGTCGTCATCATCGTTCGCACGTAGATTGTTAACACCAACAACAACACTCACTACTTTAGACACATAGCCTTTGCTATCTTCAGCTTGAACACTGAATACGATTTCACGGTCAAATTCGTAATCAATTTCGCTAGCTGTAACAATTGTTCCATCTGCATTTACTGAAACTAAATGACTACCCGATACAATAAAGCGTTCAACTGGTGATACATCAGAATCAGGGTCCGAGAATGCCAAAGTCCCTATTACTGTTCCTAATGCTACATTTTCGTCAATTCTGAAACGCTGATTCATCTCAATCATCGGTGCATGTGAATTAGGATCAATTTCCACGTTAAGCATTACAGTCACAGGTGCAGACTCTAAACCGCTATCATCAGTTAGCATAACTTCTAACTCAAGTGTAGGCATTGCATAATGATTTAGGTTACCAGTAACGACCAATTCACCCATTTCATTAATTGCAATTACGTCTGAACCTTTAACACTGCCTGAAACAATCATCGTTGCTGAACTTTCGAAAAGCTCCGCAGCTAGCTTACCAATAACCGTACCTTCCGCTGCAGATTCAATCACGTTGAATTTTTGACCTTCAGCAACAACTGGGAGTTCATCAGCTACGTTATTGATTGTTACAGTAAATGTTACTGGCGCAGACTCAGTACCAATAACGTCAACAGCTTTTACTGTAATTGTAATTTCTTTAAGACCAGCGTCTGAATCAATTAAATCAGTGTTATCAACAATGATATCACCAGTATCAGCATCAACAATAAGACCTGGTGCCGACATACTCATAGTTTCAAAATAAGCAATATCAAGTGCAGCTTCTGCATCTAGTTTGATTGTGCCAATGGTTAAACCTGTTAGCATTGTTTCGTCGATTGCAAAATCTTCAATTACTAGGTTAGGTACTTTAGGTGCACCAGAAATATCTCGTGGCGCAGATAAATAAACCTTCGTTGCTGCAGGTGATGTAAGAGCAAACGCACCTCTAGATTTTACAATGGCTTTTTGACCTGGTTCTAGTTTAGTGATTGCATTATCTACGCTATCAGTCGCATACATTGTTACTGCAGGGTTCGCTGTAAACACAGTAGAACCAGCTGCACTATCTGTTTCGAAAAATACACCAGCCTGATAACTTGGGTAACCAACAGAAGCTGCAATGTTAATTGTGCCTCCCAACATGTTCGCATCTAATCCTAACAGATTACTACATCCAGAGAAGGTCACTGTATCTTCGCCAGCAGCATGATACATCGGTGTACCCCACAGCCACACATCCTCACCCGCGGCATCAATTTCACCAATTAATGTACGGCTGCGCCCAGCTATTTCTGCTGTACGGCCAACATCATTAAGATTCATCATAAAGTGATCATAAACACCGTCATTATCAATATCGAGGTTCATACGAACACCGACTTGACGCATATGGGTAATTTCATCTCGTAATTGAATTGAAGAGGTAATAAACACTCCTGAATCACATGTTTTTGATGTATTAGCGGCAAATGTAGTGCTAAGAATATCAAAATCTATCCCTGTATTTTCAGGGCTAGTTGCAACGACCTGCTCAGAAGTTGGTTCTACAGCCAGTGCACCAACGTTCTCAACAACTAACTGCGTAGAACCATCAATATCTTCAAAAGAGAATTCTAACTCAGCGCCAGCCTTAGGTAATGCATGATAAACAATGTGTAAGTCGTGATCTGTATCGGCTGTTGAAGTATCATCAAATACCAATGCACCATCAAATTCAGCCATAGTCAGTGACGGACTACGAGCTGCTAAATCCTCTTGGTTAAATGGGTTTTCTAATGTCCATTCATGTAGTTTAGATGGATCAACTGTCATGGTTACTTCGAATGTTGTTACCGTATTTGCCGCAACAGTTACGCTCCCAGGAATATCAAAGCTAACAGCACCTGTATCTACATCATTCATATAACGCTCTTCAATACGAAGGTCATATGTTTTGTCTGCATCAGAGAAGTTTTTCAGCGTCACTGTTTTTGTAAAGCTGGTTGTTTCTGTCATGCGCTCTAAACCGAACGATAACGCAGCCTGTTTAGTTTCATACTTTTCATCTTCAACCCATGCAGCAACAGGTAAACTAACCGCTTTATCAACATTCACTAAGCCTGCACCAATGGAACTAATTGGTGCAAGTGGTGAATCTGGGTTAATACTAATAGGATCTACGGTTACGTTTAAATCAGCCGCATTCATGATGGTCGCTTTAATTTCAAGTGCAGTACGATCAGGATGCGCTTCACGAACTAATGCAACAGCACCAGCAGTAATCGGACCTGAGAACGAAGTACCTGTGGCTGGAGCTAACTGATCTTGTGTGCCCGTTGCCGCTACCATAATATCAGTACCTGGGGCTGTAATTTCAGGTTTTAATAAACCATCCATTGATGGACCACGAGATGAGAATGGTGCAACTGCACCCGCAGCAACTTTACGCTCAATAGTGATAGTATATGTTGGCATTTCATCTGCTGCTAAAGCCGCTTTCATTGCTGCCCCTGCAGCAAAGTTAATACCGACATTAGGAATTGTTACTGCGGCATTAAAGCCACCCATTAAAGCCGGCGTACCATCATCAACATTATTTGCTACAAATACAAACTTAGCACCATTAGCTTGAGCGTTTAATACTTTTTTAGTGAAATCACAGCTACCACGGTCGATAATTACCGCTTTGCCAGTAAAGTCAGTTTCAGCAGAGAATGCCACACAGCCATTTTGGTTTTCTTCAGGATAAACAACTTCAGCATCAGCATCTGTCATTACAAACGCAGTTTGTGGACCAAAATCTGACGGCTGAATTGTGGTCGCTGCGCCTTCAATTGTGCCTGACGCAATGCCAACATCATTTGCAGGGTGCGTCATCGCGCCAACAGATAATGCGTTTGGTGTTGTAGAAGGACCACCAATGCGGAATGGGTTATCACCATCATTACCGGCAGAAATAACAACGCTTACACCACTCTCAACCGCTTTTTGAATTAAAAACTGCACACCACCACCGATGTATGTGTCACCAAACTCTCCACCTAAAGACATATTGATGACATCAACTCGATCTTCTGAGTCACCATCACCATTTGGATCCATAGCGGCTTCTAATGCCGAAACCTGTGCTTTACTTGGACAACCGCCGCCACACACTGAATACACGTATAGCTCCACCGCTGGTGCAATACCAGTTACAGAGTGAGATACAGATGTACCATGGCTAGTTGGTGCATCTTCTTTTGTAGGAGTGACTGGATCATTTTCAATTGGGTCAGCATCATTACGTATGAAGTCATGACCACCCATAACTTGACCTTGTGGCCAACTCACTGCTGCTGGATCTGCTTGAGCTGCCTCATAAGCTTCAACGGTTCCTTCACCACCAAAAATCTTATGTGTATAATCAATGCCTGTATCTAGTACAGCAACAGTTTGCGTTGCACCTGTTACTGTACTATTTGTTACTAATGGTGACGCTTTGATGTAGTCAGCGGTTGCTGCAACATGAAGGTCGTAATCAAACATAGGTAAAACACGCTCTACGCGTGAGTCTTTTGCAATTCGATCTAGCGCACCTTGACTTGCTTGAACAATTAACGTCGGTGCCAAAATTTTAGTAGAACCAAGTACTTTTACATTACTATCAAGAGTAAATAACTTATCTTGAACTTGGCTTTGTAACGTTGCTACTTGGTCATAACTTTGACGAGCATCAGAAACATTATAGGCACCTTGCTCCATCATATCAGCTGCTGTTTTTGCCTTTAAAACAACAAGGTATGCTGATGGTTGATTTTTATTAACAATATCGGTCTGTGATACTGGTGTGTAGCTAGTATTCTTAAGTGCGCTGTTATTTATAGTATTTGCATTTACAGCACCTGCAACTAAGATACTTGTTACAGCGGTTGCAACCGCCGTTCTTTTGATTAGATTCTTAGACATGATTTCCCCTAGGATATGTTATGTATTATTGTATTTATTGATGATCATAAATTAAGTGCGAGACTAATATAGAACCTAAACACCAAAAATGACAACAACTTGATTACATGAAAACAACAAAAAACAAACAAAATTATCAACCACTTGTTTTTAAAATAAAAAATACAAGAATAGAATGTAAATATTTGTAAACAGAATATTTAAAACCCACCACTATACCCAAAAGGAAAACAATGAACTCTGATGTTATAAATATTTTAACAATGGCAAAAGTAATCCAAACAGCCGTTGCGCCGGTTTTTTTAATTACTGGTATTGCTGCTACGCTGGGGGTTTTATCTAATCGCTTAGCCCGAATTACCGACCGTGCTCGTCAACTTGAACGAAAATTAAAGGTAAGTACCGATGAAGAATTTAATTCATCGCTAACAACCGAGCTACGAGCACTGCTGAAACGCTCTCGCTGTATCCATATTGCCTTTAGTTTAAGTGTATTAAGTGCGGTACTTGTTTGCGCCGTGGTCATGCTGTTATTTTTGTCACATATTCAATCTATTAATTTGGGTGTTTCTATCGGCAGTTGTTTTGTTGGCGCAATGGCACTACTTATTTGTGCATTTATGTCATTACTAGGTGAAGTCTTCTTAGCAACGAGGAGCATGCGCAGAGGTATGATATTTGCTGATATTGATATAAACGACTAGCTAAAAAATAAAACCTCAGTTAAAGCTGTTCTAACTGAGGTTTTACATATTATTTGTAAATACTTATTGCGCGGTATAAATAGTTTCTAATACTTCTATTTTAGCCTCTTTAGCAACACCTGATACTTTTAATTGCTTTGCTGCAATTTGAATATCTTGGCCATTATTGACTGCTAAAACAACAAGCTTTGTACCAGGAAATACAGATACAACTTTCAACCCAGCGGCCGAAGCGGCATCGCTTGCGCTTACACCTTCTTTTAAAAGCACAGTAAGGTTGCCGGATAAAGCACTTAGATTGTCCGTTAAAATATTACGTACTAACGTCCCTTTCGTTACGACATCAGATGAGTTTGCAACAGTAACAACTGACATTTCACCTTTTTGCATAACTACATACTCTTCTGAAGCAAGACTTGAAGGCACTAGCCGTAAGCCTTTCTCTATCTTGTAAGAGCCAAAATCAGCCTTTTTAAACTTCAAGTTAGCGACTTGGCTTTTAGGTAATTGAAGCTTCTTGTCAAAGTCAGCATGTGCTGTTGCACCAAACGAAATACACGCAGTAGCACCTAATACGATTAATTGTTTTACTTTCATTTTTATCATCCTCACTCTTGACCTGCGTGACCGAATGCACGAATAGATGCACCCTCTAAAACACTCAAAGCTACGTTGTTAGTAATACCTGTTGCTTTTAGGTAATTACCGCCATTGTCACCAAGTACAAAGCTATCAGCGCTGGTATCTAACAAGCGAATAGTCCACGTTCCTTTAGTTGATTCACCATAAAATGCGTTAGACATCATTACAGCATCTTTTAAAATATAGCCAGAAATAAAGCTCAAGTCGCTGCTCAGCGCGGGCAAGAATAGCGCTTGTTTAGATGAAAGCAATACACTTCGCGTACCCGCTGGTGAAGTAACTTCGATAGCTAAATCGCTACCCGCAGAAGTTTGCGTCCCATCACTTAAACCAGAGCCCATTTCTGGATTGCTCACATCAAATTTAAATTGCATTGCCTCAATGTTTAACTCTTCTGTAACTACAATTTCTTGCGTTATACCTACTGCATTGTTGTCTGGGATTTCAAGGGCTAGTGCATCTTCCTCCGCGACTGAACCGACACCATTCCATGCAGTAATAACTTGCTCACCGAGCTTAATATCGTACTCTTTAGCCATTTTTACTGCTTTACCAGCATCAACACGCCCAAAGCCATATAAGTTATTAAAGCTATAACCAGCACCGTTTTTAACCCAACCATCATGTGCAACAAACTCACCATCCGCAATAGTTAATTTAACAGGGGTATTTTCAGCATCAATCAATGTACTCGTTGAGGCCAAAATGTGACGAACATCTCGCCATGTTAAGTCTGGGTTAGCTGAAAGAATTAGTGAGACTACTCCCGATGCATTTGGGGCAGCTGACGATGTACCATTAAACGTAGATGTATAGTTACAACTTGCGTTGTCCTCATTACCAGGGTAGTCAAAGGGGAACTGGCTTATAGCAAACTCTTCTCCATACGCTCTAGTAAAGACTGCAACAGCATCACTATTAAAGCCAGAGTAACCGTTGATACATGTCATCTGATCCGTTGTTACCATAGCTGGAGCCCAACGCCCTGCTTCACCAGCTGGCGCTGACACCATTAAGTTTGCACCTGCATTTGAGTAGCTAGTATGCTTACCATTAGCATTCACGGCTGCAACACTTAAGTAGTAAGGATGGCCTTGGCTAGGCTCAAATGCGCCATTATAACAAGTTAACCCTAAATCATGAGCACCGTTATCAGTACATAAAGATCCTTCCAATGCGTTATTGCCACCATCACCGAATGAGTTACCACTAGACTTAATATTTAATGCACCCTTACCATCACGAAGGTATAAATTTGGATAAGACTCAATAGCTTCATCTAATTCTGAATAAGCTATAAATGCAGGGACTGTAATACCATAACTACGGTTAAATACGGAAATACTCTCTACTGTGCTAATACCACTACCAGGAAAACCATGAGCAAGCAGCTCCTTTTGCGCGATTTTATCATCGCCAATATAATTCATACCAATCAAGCCAGTATCTGGTGCAACACCACGGCCACCTTTACCATTCCAGCCTTTTGCTGCAATTAAGCCCGCAACACTTGTACCATGATCACCACTATTTGCCGTACTCGTTGGATCTGTGTGATCAAGGGCACTAGCATTCAAATTTAAAGAACGATTTGGTAATACATTATCTATCAGATCTTCATGACGGATTTCCATACCTGAGTCAATTACAACTGCTGTTACACCAGCTCCAGTAACACCTTGCGCATAAGCAGATAAAACATTCATATCTTCACCAGCGACAAGCTCTTCCGCCTCTGCTACAGCAAAACTCTCATCATAACGAGCCTGTGCATCCTCTTCAGTAAAACCACGCTGATTTACATGTAAATCAATTAAGCCTTGTTTCATCTCATTGCTAAGAGAATATGCTTTTTGGCCTGTGTTATTCAGGTGCCATTGCTGATTTGCAAGAGGATCTCCAATAATGCCTGATATATTAATTTGTGCCGAAGCCGTTTTACCGTTGGCGCTTACAGTGTAATCAATCACTGTATCTTCAGTCGATACAGGAACATAAGTAAATGATGAACCATCAATAGTTAACATACCTTGACTAAAAGTAAAAACACCATTTTCGGAAAGAACCTCTTCTCCATTTTCAGCAAAGCTAAATGAAAGCGCATCACCATCTTGATCGCTCGCATTAAAGTCTGCCGTTACAGGCAGCCACTGTTTTAAATCAGTCACGACAACATCGCCAGCTTTAGGCGCTACATCAGTAACAACTGGAACTGTATTATCCTTATCATCGTTGCTACCACACCCTGATAGTGAAATTACTATCGCAGCAGATAGCACAGACACCTTAAAAATATTGTTTTTCATATATGCTCTTCATTAATTATTTTTATGTACCCATAACGTACACCCCTACGCCGTCAATAACAACACGGCATTTACAAACATTCACAATAAATCCATGAAATAACAATGTAAATTTCATGTATCATTAATCTGTACTCAAGCAATATCTATTTTTGCTTTGAACCAAAGCGCAAGCTAATATACAAAAAGCTAGTTAAGAACCCTTAAAGGAGTGTAGTAAAGTGAAATTGAAGCAAGTATTTATCGGGGCGTTATTATCAACATGTACACTTAGTGCAACTGCCAATACAGCATTTGAAGAGCCTAGCGACGCCATTGAGTACCGCCAAGCGGCATTTTCAATGATCCGCGTCCAAATTGGTGATATGGGTGATATGCTAAAGGGCAAAGTACCTTTTGATGCTGAGCGTTTTAAGCACCGCGCAAATAATGCCGCTGCATTATCAAAAATGCCATGGGAAGCGTTTGTTGCAGGCTCTGACAAAGGCGAAACATCTGCATTGCCTGTTATTTGGAGCGATAACGAAACCTTTATGAAAAAAGCGGTAGCATTTCAACAATATGCTGATGAACTAGCCGTTGCCGCGCAAACAGGTGATAAAAAAGTAATTGCTAAAGCATTTGGCCCATGGGCTAAAGGCTGTAAAGATTGTCACACATCATTTAAAGACTAATCTTTCATGCGATAAGCTTAAAACTAAAACGGCGCTAAATTAGCGCCGTTTTTGATCTGTTGAACCGTTTAACTAAACAAGTAGGCCACAGGTTCTGCGCCCCATGTCATCAATAATGCCGTAAATACAACGACAAAAATAATTATCGCAGTCCACGGTGATTTTGTTAGCTCTTCATCATTATCTTTATTTTTTTCAGCAGCATAGCCCGTAACCATTGCTTTGACTAAATTTTTGCCTTTAATACGATAAATTACAATTGCCAAAATATGGAGAATAATCGCGTACAACAATAAATCAAAGTTTTTATGATGCACCCAGCCGGCCCATTCAACTACATTACTTGATACATACTGCACTAATGGGCCGTCTGTCAGAATGTCATCGGTGGTCATTAAGCCACTTATCAATTGCGCCAACAATAAAGTAAAAAATGCCAACACCATGTAGCTGCCCGCTGCGCCATGACCCGGTTTATTATCTGTTTGTTTAAATGATTTTAGTACTGCGCTAGGTGGATGAAACAATGCACTTAACTTAGCTGTTTTGCTACCAATCAAGCCCCAAATAAGGCGTGTTACTAGTAACGCTAAGGTGAAAAAGCCAGCCACAAAGTGTAATTCCATCATGCCTTCTTCAGCACTAAAATACAGCGCTGCAATTGCAATAACTAACAACCAATGGAAACTGCGAATAAACCCATCCCATACTTTAATTTTGTGCATGCTTAACCTCTTTTACGTAAAAGCTTATTATTTCAAACTTTTGTTAATTTAGCATCTTTGCTGTTCAGGGTTAATTGTTCTATGGCAGACTAAGGGCATTAATTACCGTAGTGAAAATCATTAATGACACTTAGCACCAAACGCGCACTCCTAAAAGGCTTTTTAGATATGTTACCGCTGTGTTTAGCGGTGATCCCTTGGGGGATATTATGTGGCTCTTTAGCAATTCAAAATGGCTTTACTGCTGTTGAAACTCAAGCTATGTCGTTACTGGTATTTGCCGGCTCGGCGCAGCTTGTTGCCATTGAACTAATAGCTGGTAACACGTCATTACTGACCATTTTATTCACCACCTTTATTATTAGCTCACGGCACTTTTTATATGGTTTGGCTGTGCGTCACAAAGTGATTGATCAACCTATGCGTTGGCGCTTACCGGTAAGCTTTGTACTCACTGATGAACTGTTTGCATTTTCCCATCACCGCAAAGCTTATCGAACTAAAACTCGCTTGATCTACGCGCTCAGTGCCGGCTTTAGCTTTTATATTACTTGGAATTTGTGGACATTAATTGGCATCGTAGCGGGCAGTCTGCTTCCTGATCTCACTAATTTAGGCTTAGACTTTGCTATTGCTGCAACTTTTATTGCATTAGTAATTCCAGCTATTAAAAACCTCGCTACATTAGCAACGGTTGTCAGCTCTGGTGTTGTGGCTAGCGTTTTAAAAAGCCAAGGCTTTGAATTATGGTTAGTGGCTGCGGCATTAACGGCGATGACTACCGGTTATCTTATTAGCCGTATACGAGGTAAATTGGAGCATAACTGATGATGACCATTATTTTACTCATGGCGTGTATTACCTTTTGTACCCGTTACTTATTTTTACATCGTGACCTACCATTTAAAGTTGGCCCGAAAATGCAGCAGTTTCTAAGTTTTAGCGCACCGGCGGTACTTACCGCGATTTGGGTGCCGATTGTGTTTGTCACAGACAAGGGGATAAATTTAGATTGGCAAAATCCATACCTCAGTGCGGCAATAGCAGCCATTATTATCGCGTATAAAACGCACAATATTTATTACACAACACTGGTCGGTATGGGTTTATTTTTGATCTTAAATTAGCCTTTTTGGCTAATTTAAACGCTGGCTAATAAAATAGCGCGGCTTTTATCAAGCGTAACTTGCTGACGTTCACCCAATGCCGTCATCCCATGGCGCTCCAGTTGCTCAACAATTTTATTAGCAACTTCTTCGCCTAAATTATAATCACTTAAACGCGTTGGCATATTAACACTGTGAAAAAACGCTTCAGTTGCATTAATTGCTTGTTCAATTGCTGCATCTTCATCACTGGTATCTAATCCTAAAACGCGTTCTGCGTATTGTAAGATTTTACCGCGCTTAGTGTCTGTTTGCTCCGCCATCATGCGCGGTAGTACAATTGCCAAGGTTTGTGCGTGATCAAGACCATACACAGCCGTCATCTCATGGCCTAACATATGCGTTGACCAATCTTGCGGTACACCCGCTCCAATTAAGCCGTTTAATGCCATCGTTGCTGACCACATAATGTTAGCCCGTACTTGATAGTTATCAGGCTCACTGAACGCTTTAGGGCCCTCTTCGATTAAGGTCATTAAAATACCTTCAGCGAAACGGTCTTGAAGTTTTGCACCTACGTCATAGGTCAAGTATTGTTCCATGGTATGTACAAACGCATCAACAATACCGTTTGCCACTTGACGTTTTGGTAATGAGTAAGTCACCGCCGGGTCGAGTACTGCAAATTGTGGCTGTACTAATGGACTCGCAAACGGCAGTTTATCGTGGCTATCAAGGTTTGAAACCACACTAAAAGAATTTGATTCAGAACCCGTTGCTGGCAAAGTCAATACAACACCTAATGCTATTGCTGATTTTACCTCACCGCCTTTAGCTAGAATATCCCATGGCTCGCCGTCATAATTAGCTGCTGCGGCAATAAATTTACTACCATCAATTACCGAACCACCGCCTACAGCAAGAATATAATCAACTTGCTTTTCTTTAACCAACGCAACGGCTTTCATACATGTTTGGTAACTTGGGTTAGGTTCAATACCGGCAAATTCAAACCAAGTGTGTTCGCTTAACGCCGCAGACACCTGATCATAAATACCATTGCTTTTAATACTGCCACCGCCATAAGTAACAAGTACCTTTGCGTCTGCCGGGATCTCATTTTTGATTAAGGCAATTTGCTGTTCGCCAAAATGAATCTTGGTTGGGTTTGCAAAACTGAAATTTAACATGCTTGCTCCATTGCTTTGAGGTGCTCATTATTTAGTGTGAGCTAAAATTTGCTGACCACCTAATTGTAGGGATTTAAGCATTAATTTAAAGACTAAGCTCAGAGAATCACTTTTGCACAGTTGCAACAATAGATGATATAAACTGTAATTACTTAATATTTTGAGAACTAAATTATGTGGCATGGCCTTGATGAATTTTTACATGTGGTTGAACATGGCAGCTTTACCAAAGCAGCCAAAGTCATGGAAGTATCAACTTCACATATTAGCCGCCAAGTACAGCAACTTGAAAACCGCTTAGGCTCATTGCTATTTCAACGCACCACCCGAAAAATAAGCCTCACCGATGTCGGCCGCGAATATGCCGTAAAGCTCAAAGCAATTAAACAAGAGCTAATTGATGCCAATAACCAACTACAAGGTGAGCAACGTAAACCCAAAGGGATCATTAGAATTTCTGGTGCTGGTGAATTTGTTGCTTGTCATGTAGCACCTAAAATTGTTGAGTTTGTAAAGCGCTACCCTGAGGTTGAGGTAGATATGGACTTCAACAATCGTAATGTCGACTTAGTTGAAGAAGGCTTTGATTTAGCGATCCGTTTTGGCCGCATGCAAGACTCCAACTTAATTGCACGACCACTTAGCCCGCGAATCATGACCCTCGTTGCTAGTCCAGAATATTTAGCACATCACCCGACGCCAACTACACCCCAACAATTAACAGCACATAATTGCTTAATTGCCATGGGAAAACGTTGGCGCTTTAATTTTACCGGCGATATAAAAGAAATAAAAGTTGCCGGCAACTGGCGCAGTAACCATCCGCGCGCACTATTATCTGCCACATTGGCAGGCTTAGGCATTGCCCATTTAGCCGCTGATATTGTTGATGAGTATATTGAAAACGGGCAACTAATTACCTTACTTGATGAGTTTCAGGTAACAGACAATGCCTCTTGGTTAGTGTATCCACGTAAAGATTTAATGCCGTACAGAGTGCGATTATTAATTGAGCATTTACTCACAAGCTTTAAACATATAAATTAAAATTAAATTGCCTATGTAATGTGATGATAATTGAAGCTGTATGTCTATCACAACTCAGGATAGAATTTAACAAACAACAATAACAAGAGAGTAACATGAACGACTTCTATCAACTTTCAGCCAGCAATCTGCAAGGCCAACGCATTGATTTCTCAGATTTCGCAGGCAAAGTTGTGTTAATTGTCAACACTGCCAGTCAATGTGGCTTCACCCCACAGTACGAAGGTTTACAACAATTACATGCAACATACGCGGATCAAGGGTTAGTAATTATTGGTTTTCCGTGCAATCAATTCGGCAAGCAAGAGCCTGGCGGCGCAAAAGAAATAGCGCAAGGTTGTTTAATTAACTACGGTGTTGATTTTGTGATGATGAACAAAATTGATGTTAATGGCAAAAACGCCCACCCCGTATTCAGACATTTAAAATCAGCATTACCTGGATTTTTAACCCGCAAAATAAAGTGGAATTTCACTAAGTTTTTAGTTGGCCGCGACGGTGAGGCAATCAAACGCTTTGCACCATTTACCAAGCCGCAAAAAATCGAAGGTGCTATTATCAAAGCCCTTAAAAGCAGTAATACCTAAACTCTAAAAGCAATAAAGAGGCAAATTGCCTCTTTATTTAAATTATCTCTTAGTCGTTCAAATACTCATCTAAGTCATCATCGCCCAAGTTTTTACGCAAGCGTTTTTGCTCAAGGTAGTCTTCCAACTTTTTCTTAACCTTTTGCTTATTCTTGTCGTGTTGATTACGCCCGACCATTTCGTACTCGTCTTCAACAAAATCGTCATCTAGCGCATCGTAACTAAATGTCTTACCCACAACCCACTCCATAAAGTGTTTGAGACCAATTAAGGATTTTTTATCACTATCATTGGTAAATTAAAAATGTTCAGCACTATTTCACCGTATGAAAAAGCACCAAAATAAAGCCATAACGCGATTCTAAAATAGTGTTATGTCGATATTGTGAATAAATAGCGCTAAATTTGATTTCTGGAAAGTGAGAGTTTTTTATCGAAACGATAAGCATCTTTTATGCATTAGAGTGAATTAGTCAAAATGACTAAAAAATCGCTTTTTTATAATCTTTAAATACAACCAAAAAAGAACAAAAATTTATTAACCCATTGTTTTTAATTATTAATAATAGTTGGCACTAAGCTTGATATATATTAAATAGGTTAAATGTGTACTAGTCATAATCAACAAATTAGCAGGAAATAAAAATGAAAAAATTACTATTAATAAGTGCTTTATTCATTGCCACAGGAGCAATGGCACATAATGATAATGAGACGAATATTTCTTTTAGCGGCGACACATGTGCCGTTGAATTTAAAAATGATGTGCGCATTAAGCCAAATGAATTAGAAATTTATACAGCTGATAACCACACCATGACTTTTATAAATAATGGCGAGTTAATGATTGATGGCCAAACTTTGGTACTAAACAGTCAACAACACCAAGCGCTCAGTAATTATTCAGACAGCCTGCGTAGCCAATTACCAGAGGTTGCGAATATTGCTCTTGAAGGTGTTAAAATTGCCGGGGTTGCCATTGAAGAAGTCGCCAATGCATTTAATATTGATGGCCTAGATAGCATCAATGAATTAATGGCTGATATTCAGGTAGAAGTACAAAACACCTTTTACCAACAAGGTGCTTTTGTACTGGGTCAACAAAGCTTTAACCAGTTTGGCGAAAACTTTGAAAGCCAATTTGATGAGCAAATAGAAAGCGCCGTACAAGCTGCGATGATGCAATCGATGGGTAGTATTTTAATGGCTGTAGGCTCAGAACTAATGGGCTCTGGTGGCGATATGCAAACCTTTGAACAGCGCATGGTAAACATGGGGGCTGAAATTGAAGCCAAAGTTGAGCAACAAGCTAACGAGCTTGAAAAACGCGCCGATGTACTGTGCGGTAATTTTTCAACCATTGCAGATCAAGAGCAACAATTAGTTAAACTAGTTCCAGAATTGAAAGACTACCAATTATTTAGTTATAAACAAAATAACTAACCTGAACTCAGGTTCTAAACGCTAAAAGTTTGATATCCCTTTAGCAGCAGTCTTTTTTAAAAGATGCTGCTTTTTTATGCCATGCTATTTCTTCGCTAAATGTACTAACTCACCTAGCTTTATAATCGCTTGCTCAATTTTTTCACCCCATGGCAAACCATAACTTAGTCGAATACAACTGCGGTATTTATTGGTGGCTGAAAAAATATAGCCCGGAGTAATGCTAATGCCACTTTCTAATGCCAGTTGAAATAGTTTGACACTATCGTAAGCCGCACCTAAATCAATCCAGATCACACATCCGCCTTGCGGATCGCTGATCCTAGCAGTACTCGGAAAGGCTTGTTGTAAACACCAGATCATTCGTTCTTTATTAGAACGTAGGCGCTGTCGCAGTAGCTTTATATTGCGATCATAATCACCACTTGCTATAAATTCATATAACGTCCACTGGTTGATCAGTGACGTAGAGCAACTCAATGCACGCTTATAACGGCGCGCTTTGCCAGCGAACTTTCCGGCAATCAACCAGCCAACACGATAACTCGGCGCCGCAGTTTTAGAAAACGATGCACAGGTTAATACCAACCCTTTTGTTGAGTATGCTTGAGCGGGTGTGCCACGCTGTGGGGTAAAATATAAATCACCATACACATCATCTTCAATTAGCACCACATTTCGAGATTCCAATAACTCTACCAATTGTTTACGCTTATGATCAGGCATAAAACTACCGACAGGATTATTGATCGAAGTAGAAAACACACAGGCTTTAATATCGTGATCATGTACAGCCTGGCTTAGATCATCAAGCCAGATCCCATCATCAGGACACAATGGGATCTCAAGTGCCTTTAGGCCCAAGCTTTCGATCAGTTCAATGATACCAAAATAACAAGGTGACTCGATCGCCACTACATCACCTACTTTAGTGACACATTTTAGCGCGATCGCCAGTGCTTCCTGTGCACCGTTGGTGATCACAAGCTCTTGCGAGTCAACACCAATGCCAAAATCTAAATAACGATGAATTAACTGCTTTTTCAATGGTGCAAAACCATCCATCGCACCATAATTAATGGCGCGACTGCCGGCAATCGACATAACACGGCGCATCGTACGGCTTAGCATTTTATCGGTTGGAGCAGCAGCTACAGGATTAGCAATGCCAAACGGTACGACATCGGCTTGATGGATTGCATCATATACTTGCTCAATTAATGCCTGCATGTTAACCGCAACTGCCTCACGATTAAGTTTAACTCGCCTTGGTCGCGCTAACTGACTGTGTACCGCTTTTAAAAAATAGCCTGATTTTTCTCGTGCTTCAACCAAACCTTGTGCTTCAAGTGATTGATAAGCCAATTTCACTGTCGGAATACTAACATTGAGCTTAGTGGCCATTTTACGTAATGAAGGCAGTTTTTCGCCTGGTAATAGCATTCCTTGCTCACTAAGTTCACGCACCAGCTGCATCACTTGCTGATATAAAAAATCATGATTGGTTTTGCTGATCACCTGCGACATAGTCGACACCTTAAAGTCGTACAATCTGTATAGGTTGCATTTGTAGTTTTCTGTGTATGTTAAGTATACAGAAGTAGCTTAAAATAAACACTTAATCGACATACTGGATCAAGGCAATGAAAAGTATCGTACTTTATGTACTCACCGTTTTAATTTGGGGCTCTACCTGGCTCGCAATCAAATTTCAACTTGGCGATATCGCGGTTGAAGTTTCACTCTTTTATCGCTTTAGTTTGGCTGCAATCCTAATGTGGATATGGGTGAGTATTAAAAAATTACCGATGAATTATAGCCGTCGCGATCATGGCTTCTTCGTATTACTAGCACTGTGTAACTTTGGACTTAATTATTTAGTACTTTACTGGGCACAACATTATTTAACGTCAGCCATGGCATCAATCGCCTTTTCAATGCTGCTATTGATGAACATTGTAAATACTCGATTATTTTTTGGTAAACCCATCGCTAAACGTATTTATATGGGTGCATTAATTGGCGTAGTGGGTATCGTAAGTTTATTCTGGCCACAACTACAGCAGTTCGACTTAAGTAATGGGGAATTGGTCGGTTTACTACTTGCCTTAGCCGGCACCTTTGTGGCTTCATTAGGGAATATGGTCAGCGTACGTAACTCCCAGCAACAAATTGGTGTTATGCAAGGCAATGCATGGGGCATGTTATACAGTGCAATTGGGCTGCTATTTTATGTATTCATGACTGATGCTAGCTTGAGCTTCTCTGCACCTACTAGTTACTGGTATTCATTAGTTTATCTAGCTGTTTTTGGCACTGTAATAGCATTTGCATGTTACTTTGCACTACTAAAAAATATCGGCCCAGAACGTGCCAGCTATGTGATTGTGCTATTTCCATTAGTTGCAGTTACGTTAAGCACATTATTTGAAGGCTTTATTTGGCAGAGCAATACATTTATCGGTTTTAGTTTAGTACTAATAGGTAACGCTATCGTACTGACCCCAACCAAAAGAATTAAAGCGTTTTTTGCAACGCGATCATTGCAGCAAAAAAGCTCCATCCCCAGTTAGAATGCGTGTATACGCAACTAACGCCAAAAGCGCCTACTTGTTAGGCGCTTTTTTATTACTAACATATTACTCGTCATTTAGCATTGCGGCATACAAAAACGCAACGCGAGCGGATGAATAGTCACCACCGCTGGGGTAACGCCTACCAGCTCACCATCTGCTTCGATTGGTAAATCAGGCGTATTTATATAAGCAATGGTTAAGCGCTGGTAGTTGAGCCCTTTCATACCGTGGTGATTACGTAGTAATAAGCGCACAAAACTATAGAGGTTACCTAACAAGCCACGCGCAGGCATGCGATAACACTCTAAATAGCCGCTATTCAATTGTGCTTTTGGCGCTATCATCAACCCACCACCAAAATAATGATGATTTGCAAATACAGTAATAAAATTACCATATTCGCATTGCTGCCCTGCAAAACTCCCAGCCAAGCGCGTAGCCTGATAAACGAATAAACACTTAAAGCCAGCTAAACTATAACTTAAAGCGGATAATGCAGGCTTGGTTTGCAATGCCTGTACTACATGCGCATCAAAACCAACCCCCGCAATATTAATAAAGTAACGGCTATTTATTTGGCCAATATCGATTTTTACTTGATGATCACTAAAAATAGCATTACGCCAAGCTGAGTTTGTACAGCCAAAGCCGCGTGCAAAATCATTACCCGTCCCTTGAGGCAATAACGCCAACGAGCAACTCAATCCCATCAATGCGTTTACAGCCAAATGCAAGCTGCCATCACCACCGAGCACAACAACGCGCTTTTGTGACTGAGCCAAAACCGTTATTTTTTGGCAATCATTGGTAAAATGTCCTGTGGTGTAAAAAACAGTGTAACTAATTTGACGTTTTTGACACTGCTCTAATAACCACGTGCAATTTTTTTTATGTTTTTTTTGCGTACATAGTTTAATAATTATTAGCATCTGGATACCAGCCTATTCAAAAGTAGAGAAATAGACACTTTCAAAAAATAAATTAATCTGAATAATTAGTCACTTTATTTATTATCTAATGCATTAAAATATCAGAGCTAGTGTAATATTGCTTTTAAACAAGTGATTTAGGTAAATTTAAATTTCATAAGCATGCATAAAACTCAGTACGCACTATCTGAATAATACCTTAATAAAAACAATTCGGATTAGTTATTTCTATCTGACAACCCTAATTTTTATCGTTTTATTTTTGTGCAAAAAAAGCTCAAAATAGCCGTGTTGTCAAAACAGACATAACCCGGAGCAAAGTAATGAACCCAGTAAATACATTAAACGAAAATGCAGCTACCCATATTGCAGTAAAACCGACCAACCGCAAAGCAAAAATGCTTGCCAGACTTAACCGTTTCGGCAAAAAACTAGCTCTTGGCGGCGCAGTTCAATACAAGTAATCACCCAACCATGATTACTTTAGCGGTGCAGCAAACACCCAACCACTAAATGAAACTACTTATTTAGCTCCCTCGTTTGCTGCAACCCCTTCTTTAAACTCCCTAAAAACACCTTTTTTATAAAAAAACCTCTTTTTTAGAACAAAAAAACAGCAAACGATCTTTTTCCTATTTACACACCCCAATCACCTGCGTATTATTCTTTCCCAACGGAGAGATGGCAGAGTGGTCGAATGCACCGGTCTTGAAAACCGGCAGGGGTTTATAGCCCCTCTAGGGTTCAAATCCCTATCTCTCCACCATTATTACGTTTTGGTGGTTCACTCGATTATCAAAATGACAATTTATGCGCCGGAGAGGTGGCCGAGTGGCCGAAGGCGCTCCCCTGCTAAGGGAGTATAGGGTTTGTAGCTCTATCGAGGGTTCGAATCCCTCCTTCTCCGCCATTTAATAACGAAAAAAGCCCCGCAATTTATTGTGGGGCTTTTTTTGTTGTTAAAAATGGCAGAAGGCGGGTGAGAACCCTCGACCAGGGTTCGACAAAATGTCTGGAACATTTTGGGCCGCTGCAAGCGCCTCCCGCGATTGATTACATGGACGTAAGCAAGCCCATCCTTCCTTCTCCGCCATTTAATAACAAAGAAAGCCCCACTATTTACAATGAGCAATTTAAGGGGTATTTTTCTATATAAAAAGGCTTGGCATTGATTTTACAGTTAATTTACTCAAACTGCACCATATTGAAAGATGGCAAAAAAGGAAAGATAGATGAAAGGAATATATTGTGGGTACTATGATGAAGAAATGGAACAAGATGTACCATTACAACCAAGCTTAACTGAAGCAGTATCATTTTTTAAAAGTTTCATTTGGGAAAATAAAAGTGAAGAATCATCAATGAAAGTGATAATACTGCAAATTCCAGATATGGATGATGCCTCTTTACAGATTTCTACCCTAGAAGAAAACAAATGGTGCATATCTGCTCACGTCTCAAACCGCAGACGTTTTTTAGGCCCATTTTTTAAACGAAATACCTTTAAAATCTTTATAGATAAAAATGAGCTTGAGACAATAGAGATAATCACTTCATTTTATCAAAACACATTAGAGGAATTCACCGCATTGCTGAAGAGTAGCAAATGATACGACTGGACAGTCCTTTGTAGTTCCGCAAGTTAACCTACTAGTTAATTCGACGCTAACAGTTTTACTTAAACGGACTAACCTCATGAGTTCAACAATGACTAAACTTGAAAAAATGCTTGCAGGTTTACCTTATCTAACCTCAGAGCCTGAGTGCATTATTGAAATTTAAAGGTAAAGCGTATCTTGAGTCAATGTTTTATTGTGACTATGGCTTTAATATTGAGCAGGGTGACAATTTTTATCCAAACCACAACCTCACTATTTTAGGTGTCTGCAAGGTAACGATTGGCTTGGCTTGGTGGCAATGTACCGGTATTACCAGAGGTGAATATTGATAATAACTCTGTGATTGGCGCCAGCAGTGTTGTGACAAAAGATATTCCTGCCAGCTCGGTAGCGTGGGTAGCTTGTGTAAAGTGATCAGCAGTATTGAGGCTAAATAGCCTCTCAGGTTTTTAACGCGGGTTAATCCTGCAAACTAAACCCATCAGCATCTAAATGCGCTGGGAAACTTTGCTTAAAGAGCTCAAGCGGCTGTTTGTCCAAAGTGATAATAACAACATCAGCTTTGTTATCAGTAGCGGCTGCTAACGTATCACCTTTAAAGTCATACACTGCCGTGCCGCCATTGTGCGCGACGCCATTAGCGTCATCACCAATACGATTAACGCCAATCACATAACACTGGTTTTCCATCGCCCGCGCCATTAGTAAGGTGTCCCATACTTTGCGCCTTGTAGCAGGCCAGTTTGCGACATTAACCATCACATCGTAGTCATTGCGATTGCGTTGAAAGACCGGAAAACGTAAGTCATAACAAACTTGCGGTAGAATTCTAAAGTCATTAAGGGTGAACACTTCACGTTGCTGCCCTGCGGTTACAAAATCGCCCTCTTTGCCCAAGCAAAATAAATGCCGTTTGTCGTAATATTTCACTTCGCCATTGGGCCATGCCCAATAAAAGCGATTAGCTTTTTTATTTCCTTGCGTTACCAATACCGATCCTGCAATTACCGCATTGCTTGATTTTGCCGACGCGATCATCCAATCAAGCACTTTGCCTTGCTTTAACTGATGATCCGGCTCTGCGCAATCAAGGTTAATAGCAAAGCCGGTGGCAAAGGTTTCTGGCAATAAAATAAGCTCTACTGATTTATCTATATCAGCTATTTTATTGCTAATGTGTGCCAAGTTGGCGTCTTTATCTAACCAATTAAGCGATGTTTGTATCAGTGCGAGGGTTAAAGTTGACATAAAATCTCCGCGGCTTGTAATAGCGTGGCGTCATTTTTGGCAAAACATAAGCGAATAACTTTATCGTTGCTTGGTCGCTGATAAAACACGCTTAGTGGAATGGCTGCAACGCCTGCTTGTTCTACTAACCACTGGCAAAATTCTACGTCATTTAAATCCGATACATCGCTGTAATCAAGCAGTAAAAAGTAGGTGCCTTCACTTGGTAAAATGGTAAAGCGGCTATCTTTTAGTGCATTACTAAGTACATCACGCTTTTGTTGATAAAACTCACTGAGCTCATCCACATGCTCACCTTGCTGTTCTAACATATCGGCTAATGCATGTTGTGCCGGCGTAAAGCTTGAAAAAGTCACATATTGGTGAATTTTACGAAACTCGACCGCAAGAGCAGCGGGTGCGATGCAGTAACCCATTTTCCAGCCTGTGCTATGAAAAGTCTTGCCAAAGCTTGAGATCACAAAGCTGCGAGCAAACAATTCGTTATCACGCAGCACACTTAAATGTGGTTGCTGATCAAAAGTAATATGCTCGTATACTTCATCACTTATCAGGTATAAGTCATGCTTAATTACCAAGGCTTTTAGAGCATTAATATCGTGCTGTTTTAACGTTTTACCACTTGGGTTATGCGGAGTATTAATAATAATAGCCCGCGTTTTGCTATTGATAGCCGCAGTCACCGTTTGCCAGTCAATTGCATAACTTGGAGCCTGTAAAGCAATATGAACTGACTTACCGCCAGCCAGTTCTATCGCAGGTTGATATGAGTCATAGGCAGGGTCAAACACAATGACTTCATCACCTTCGCGCACCAGCGCTTGAATGGCAACAAACAAGGCTTCAGTTGCACCAGAGGTCACGGTTACTTGCTGCGCCGCATCTATCTCCGCTGCATATTTTCGTTTTGCTAACTGGGCAATTTGTTGCTGCAGGCGCGGTACACCAGATGAAGGTGAATATTGATTAACTCCTTCAAGCACATAATGATTAAGCTGTTTTTTAAGTAGCTCAGGCGCATCAAACTCAGGAAAACCCTGCGATAAATTAATCGCTTCGAATTGATTTGCTAAAGCAGTCATTTGACTAAAAATACTGGTGCCTAAATTTGGCAATTTACTTTCAAACACTGGTTACCCTTAATGATGGTTTTGCGCCCAAAGCGATGCTATCATTGCTGTTAACAGAAGTATAGCCGTCTAAATTAGCTAGAGGAATGTATGCATAACAATACCGCTATTTCAGAACTTATAGAAGCAGGAAAGTGGATCAGTCAACGTGGTTGGGTGCCAGCTACAGGTGGTAATTTTTCAGCGCGAACCAATACCGGCTTTGTAGTAACTGCCAGTGGTTTTGACAAAGGTCAATTAGGGTCGCATACCTTTATTGAACTCGATCATATAGGTAATCGTAGCGCTAGCGCCGCCAAACCCTCAGCTGAAACCGAATTGCATTTGTGCATGTATAAACTTATTCCTGCTGCTAATTATGTATTACACACTCATTCCATCGCCGCAACAGTATTATCTCGGGTTATTAAAGGTCACTGCCTAGACTTACACGGCTACGAAATGCAAAAGTCACTAACCGGCATTACTTCACATTTAGACACCTTGAGTATTCCAATCTTTGATAACGACCAAGATATTGATCGCTTGAGTTTATTAGTGAGCGATCACCACTTACACACGCCTATTGAGCACAGCGTGCTTATTCGCGGCCACGGTTTGTATGTAGTGGGTCGTACTATTGGTGAAGTACGCCGTCAATTAGAAGGCCTTGAATTTTTATTAGCATGTGAGATAGAACGCTTAAAATTAGTAGGATTAGAATCATGATCAAAGCACTGCTGACCGATATTGAAGGCACTATTACCCGTATTTCGTTTGTTAAAGAGGTGCTGTTTCCGTATGCCGCCGAACAACTTCCTGAATTTGTAAAAACTCAGCAAACACAAAGCACGGTAGCAGAGCAAATTACTGCCGTAAAAGCGATTATTGAACAGCCAGATGCCAGTATTGATGTCGTAATTAACACTTTACTTGAATGGATCCGTGACGATAAAAAAATCACCCCATTAAAACAGTTACAAGGTCTGATTTGGCAAACTGGCTATGAAAATGGCGATTTTACCGGCCATTTATACCCAGATGCCTACCAGTTTTTAGTTGCACAGCAACAAGCCGGCCAGCAGCTGTATGTGTATTCATCAGGGTCAGTAAAAGCACAGCATTTAATTTTTAACCACTCTGACTTTGGTGATATTCGCTCCTTATTTACTGATTATTTTGATACTCAAGTCGGCGCTAAACAAGAGCAACGTTCATATCACAATATTATTGAGCAACTACCTTTTGCCGCTAATGAAGTGTTATTTTTAAGTGATGTGGCAGCCGAGCTTGATGCCGCCAAAGGCGCAGGTTTAAAAACCTTGCACCTGATCCGTGATGGTCAAGCAAGCTCGCCTGCGCATAACTATATTAACGATTTTAGCCAATTCACTGTGGAGCATTTAGCATGAGCCAGCTGACTATTTTTGCTGATTGTAACGGCAATAATGCTTTATTAAACACTCAAGATACAGCACAAATTGCCACCGAGCTTAATAAAGTAAATGTACGATTTGAGCAGTGGCAAGCAACAAAAACGATTACTGCTGATACTAGCCATGAAGCTATTATTTCCGCCTATAACGCTGATATTGAACGCTTAAAGCAACAAGGTGGTTATCAAACTGTTGATGTAATTTCATTGGCTAAAGGTAACCCCTCAGCGGCGGATTTACGTGCTAAGTTTTTATTTGAGCACACCCATAGTGAAGACGAAGTACGCTTTTTTGTAAAAGGCCAAGGATTATTTTGCCTGCATATTAACGACAAGGTTTACCAAGTACTTTGCAAGCAGGGTGATTTAATTTCAGTACCAGAGCTTACTCCCCATTGGTTTGATATGGGCAGCGATCCTGAATTTACTGCGATCCGTTTGTTCAATAATACCGAAGGCTGGGTGGCACAAAGCACCGAATCTGAGATTGCTAAGCAGTTTCCTTTATTGGACTAGATATCTGTTAATAATGGAGTTTAAATGGAAAAGTTGTTTTCATACGGCACACTGCAATTAGAGCAAGTACAGCTTGATACCTTTGCCCGCTTACTCGAAGGCCAAGCCGATACACTACAAGGTTACGTAGTAGGCGAAGTTGAGATCACCGACGCCGCAGTGCTGAAAAGCAGCGGCCAGCGTTTTCACCCGGCATTAATTAAAACAGGCCAGCCAACAGATACAGTAACTGGCACTATATTTACTATCACCTTAGAGGAACTTGCTAACGCAGATAGCTACGAAGTTGATGACTACATCCGTATTGAAGAGTCATTTAGCAGCGGCATTAATGCCTGGGTGTATATGGCAAAAGGCTGTTAAACCAGCCTTTTTAATTCACCAGCTAACACTTGTTGTTGGTCATAAACGCCAGTATCGAGTACCCAGCCAGTAATAAGCTTAGCGGGGGTTACATCAAATGCGGGATTATATACGTTAGCATTTGTAGGTGCCCATAGCGCTTCACCAAAACTGCCGCTTACACCGCGCACCTCTGCTCCATTACGCTGCTCTATTTCAATGTCTGCACTGCATGCTGTGTTTACATCGAGGGTTGTTAGCGGCGCTACTACATAAAATGGGATGTTATGAAAATGCGCCAGTACTGCTAAGTTATAAGTACCCACTTTATTAGCAAAATCACCATTTGCAGCAATACGATCTGCACCGACAAAAATTTTATCAACCTTGCCTGCAGCCATTAAACTCGCTGCCATATTATCGCAAATTAAGGTGTAAGGGACTTGCCAGCGCTCTAATTCAAATGCAGTCAACCGCCCACCTTGCAACAATGGCCTAGTTTCATCTACCCACACATGAATGTCACCATGGCGCTGCTGCGCTTTATAAATCACCCCAAGCGCAGTGCCTATTCCTGCAGTAGCTAACGCCCCCGTATTACAATGAGTCAGAATATTATCGCCACTGTTAACGAGTTTTGCTCCGTGAGTTGCCATTTTCTCGCACAGAGCAATGTCTTCGTTGAACAGCTTTACTGCTGTGTTTATAACTTCAGCTACATAATCTTGCTGCTGTAATGCCACCCTTAGTTTCGCCATGCAATGCATTAAATTAACAGCGGTGGGACGCGTAGCTTCAAGGTCATCAATGGCTTGCGCTAAAACAGCTTTGGTTGTGTCTTGTTCAGCCAAATAAGCAATTAATAAACTAGCACCTAAACCAATCAATGGAGCACCACGAATTTTTAAACTCAAAATTAGCTCTCTCATGGTTTTTACATCACGGCATTCATGCCACACCTGTTGATGGGGCAATAAATACTGATCCAATACCATTAAGGTATTATTTTGGAATTTTAAGCTGCTAGCGATTAAATCTTGCATATGAGTTGGACCTACCAATATAAAATCTGCTGCTATTTTACATCAGTTTTAAAAACCCACAAGTCGGGAAGTATAGACTTCCAAACGGTTAAAGGTATAGAATGCTATTATTCCTGAATTAATAAGAGAAGCCCGATGGCCAAATACTTTGCGTTTAATGCCCAGCATGCGATTGATTATATTAAAAATCTTGTAAAAGAAGAGGGATATGATTTTTTTCAGCCAGATCAAACTTTAACTGCGTATGAGTTTGGTGATGGTAATTTAAACTTAGTATTTAGAATCAGTAATGAGCAAAATAACAGCGTTATATTAAAACAAGCACTGCCTTATGCTCGCTGCGTAGGAGAATCATGGCCATTAACACTTGATAGAGCACGAATTGAAGCTGAAGTGTTAGTTAATCATGGCGCTATTTGCCCTGAACACACAGCCAATGTACTGCATTATAACCCCGCATCAGCGTTAACTATTTTAGAAGATCTGGGTCATTTACAAATTTTACGCACCGCACAGATTAACGCAGAACACTTTCCATTGCTTGGCCAGCATGTAGCCCGCTATTTAAGTTATACGGGATTTTATAATTCAGATTTTTACTTAGCCGCTCAGGATAAAAAAGCGAAGGTCACTCAGTTTACCAACCCTGAACTTTGCCAAATTACTGAAGACTTATTTTTTAACGATATTCTGCGTGAGCATGAGCGCAATAACTACCCAAGCGAACTACAAAGCACAGTCAGTAAATTGCAAAATAATGCCGCACTTCATTTAGCAATTGCAAAACTTAAAGCAAAATTTTTATCGTGCCCGCAAACATTGCTACATGGCGATATGCATAGCGGTAGCATTTTTGTGGATCAAAACACTACCAAGATGATCGACCCTGAGTTTGGTTTTTTTGGCCCTGTAGGTTTTGATATTGGCTCATTTATCGGCAATTTATTATTAAACTATTGTGCCCAAAACGCCCGTATTAGTAAATTTATGAGCCGTCGTAACTACCACTCTCATTTATTAACCTGTGTACAAGAAAGCTACACTTTATTTGAACAACAGTGGCTGACATTTATTGCAGAGCAAACCACAGATAACAATTTAAAAGCTGCCGGATACGGTGAATATTTTATGCAACAAGTTCTACAAGATGCGATTGGTTATTGTGGGACAGAACTGATACGCCGCACTATCGGCTTAGCACACGTTGCTGACATTGATGGCATTGAAGATGCGCAGGCGCGTTTAGACGTACAGCGCCACATTTTAGCACTCGGTGAGCAGCTAGTACTCAACGCCCATACCTGCAATAACAAGGAAGAATTTTTCTCTTTATTAATCAGTCAATTGAATTAATCTTAAAGATTCAGTAAAAGGCGCTTAAAGCGCCTTACTTACTATTTAATTACTGATAATTCTCATACATTTTATCAAGCGGCTCTGACAGGCCGTTTTCTTGCACAACACGTACATGTTGTCGGCCGAGTTCACGGGCACTAAATACCCCGCATGAGTGGGCAATTAAACCCGCACCATAATGAATATACTTGTTATAGTTGGCGACACGCTGCGCTTTATCGGCGACATCTAAGCCACGTTGCAACCGCTCGTTGTGTGTGGTTATCCCTGTTGGGCAAGTGTCTTTATTACATTGCAGCGCCTGAATACAACCCAACGCAAACATATGACCACGTGCCGATACAACAAAGTCAGCGCCCAGCGCTAATGCCCAAGCAACTTTTGACGGCACAATCAGTTTACCTGATGCAATAACTTTAATACGCTCTCGCAGACCATGCTTTTCCAACATATTGACGACTAACGGTAAACTTTCTCTTAGCGGTAATCCTACTGAATCCATCAGCGGTTGAGGTGCAGCACCGGTGCCGCCATCAGCACTATCGATGGTAATAAAATCAGGTGCGGATTCAATACCCCGATGATTAATTTCGGCAAATAGCGTTTCCAGCCAGGCATAAGCACCAATCACCGCTTTAAAACCAGTCGGTTTTCCTGTGGTTTCTCGAACGGAAGCAATCATATCAAGCAAGTCGGCAGGGGTTTTAACTTCTGGGTGGCCATTTGGGCTAATTGAATCATGACCTTCGGGAATACCACGGATCGCAGCAATTTCAGCAGTCACTTTTTTGCCTGGTAGCATACCGCCTTTACCTGGTTTCGCTCCTTGGCTCATTTTAATTTCAAACATTTTTACTTGTTCATGGGCGGCTATTTTTTTGAGCTTTTCATGGCTTAATTTACCTTGCTCATCGCGCACACCATATTTAGCGGTGCCAATTTGAAATACGATATCGGCACCTCCTTCTAAGTGATAAGGGCTTAAACCACCTTCACCAGTGTTCATCCAACAGCCAGCCAGCTTGGCACCTTTTGATAACGCGCGCACCGCAGGTTTAGATAAAGCCCCAAAACTCATACCTGAAATATTGAATAGCGATTTAGTAATATAAGGATTTGGACAATGCGGCCCTAACGTAACGGCACTAGGCTCTAACGCCTCTTCATCTAAGGTAGGAAACGCGCAGTTCATAAACATCACTGTGCCGGTAACTTCTAAACTTTGGGTTGAGCCAAACGCGGTAGTGCGGTCAACATTCTTGGCCGCTTTATAAACCCAACTCCGATCGGCGCGGTTAAATGGCATTTCTTCGCGATCCATAGCAAAAAAATACTGGCGGAAAAACTCACCTTGGCGTTCAAAAAAATAGCGAAACCGACCTATCACTGGGTAATTACGTCTAATTGCATGTTTTGATTGAGTAACATCACTAATATAAAAATAAATAACCAGTAAAACTAAACAGCCAAATACTACAATAAATAAACTGGCAAACACATCAATACTAAAAACTATAAAATTGCTCATGCAACACCCCTTGCTGATTATTATTACAATAGAGAGCATATAAGTAGATTAAATTTCAAGCAAAAGGTTTTAATGGATCACTGCACTTATCACTGTGATCCATAGGTGTAAAAGCTAACTTTTTTGTTTAGCCAACTCAGTTTGAATATATTGATGAATTTGATCTTCTAACACAGACATCGGTACAGAGCCGTGACGAAGTATCTGATGATGAAACTCTCGCACATCAAAATCTTGCCCTAATGCTTGCTCTGTTTCTTTGCGCAATCGCTTAATGGTCAGCTCACCAATTTTATAAGACAGCGCTTGCGCAGGCCACGAAATGTAGCGATCAGTTTCAGTTTTTACGTTATGTAATGAAAGCGCGGTATTTTCGCTCATAAATTTCATCGCACGATCTCGGCTCCAGCCATACATGTGCATGCCTGTATCAACCACTAAACGGGCTGCACGCCACATTTCATAAGTTAGGCGACCAAAGTTACTATATGGATCTTGATAAAAACCCGCTTCAATGCCTAAGTACTCAGAATATAACCCCCAACCTTCACCAAATGCAGATAAATAAGCATTTTGGCGGTAACTGGGTAGGTTTTCTAATTCAGCATTAAGAGAGATCTGTAAATGATGCCCAGGTACAGCTTCATGAAAAGTGAGCGCTTCTAAAACATATAAAGGGCGCTTATCAAGTGCATAAGTGTTTACCCAGTAATAACCCGCTTGATCATCACGGCTCGAACCAGAGTAACGGCCAGTCGTGTACTTAGGCGCTATGCTTGCTGGCACAGGTACAACACCATAAGGCATCCGTGGTAAGGTATGAAATAGCTTAGGTAATTGTGCATCCATTTTTTTAGCTATGTACGATGCTTCTTTTAATAACTCTTCCGGTGTTTTAGCGTAAAATTGCGGATAAGTACGTAAAAAGTGCACAAATTCAGCAAACGTGCCTTTAAAACCAACTTGCTCAATAATCTTATCCATTTCAGCACGAATACGTGCTACTTCTTTTAACCCCAGTTCATGGATTTCTTTCGGGGTCATATCTGTGGTGGTGTAATACTTGGCACGATTGGCATAAAACGCAGCACCATTTGGTGTAGCAGAGATACCAATGTCTGTACGCGCCCCTGGCTGATACTCTTCATTAAAAAACGTTAAATAATTTTGATAAGCAGTAATCACCTGCTCTTTAATGATTTTTTTAGCTTGTTGCTGTAAAGCAAAAAACTCACTATCACTCAAACCAGCGGTATTATTTAAAAATGGTTTATAGAATTCAGACTCAGTAACGTCATCAACAATATAGGCACTGATAGAATCTTGATAGCCAATTAATACAGCCTTAGGTTGAGTTAAGCCAACTTCCAGCCCTTTACGCATCCAATCGATATTTTGCGCAAAAAACCGAGGCACTTGCTGCAAACGCTGTAAATAAAGCTGGTAATCAGCTAGTTTTTTATAATCTGAACTCGACACCATAAACGATAAACTAGAGTGAAAGCCATATTCAGAAGTCAGCGGCATATAATGGCTGTTAAATACATACTCATCGATGCTATTTTGTACTTGGCCGCGAATTATAGTGAGATTAATTTGATTTTCTTCACTGAGTTTGTCTTTATCTATTGCGTCTAACTGCGCTAATAATTCAGTGTTATGTTGGTATTTCTTTTCAAGAAACTCCGCAGATAAATTAGTTAACAAATAGCCACCAACACCTTGGGGATGACTGTACGGGCTGATACTTTCTCGATAATCAACGATAGATTGCGCCACTTGTGTGAATTGTTGATCGCTATTTACCGTGGTCATTTGGCAGGCTGTTAATGTACATGCCAAGGTGATACTTAACAGAGAATGTCGCACAACTAATGATGCCGATTTTTTCATAATATAAAGAGTCTGCTACATAAAACGTGATATTTAATTTAACCTAACCTAGCTAACTAAAATAACCAAAAAAATGCGACCAAGGGCAATAAATGCAAGGTTAAATTAACGACTGTTATTGTCTAGTAGTTAATCAGCCTTTAAATGACTGAGCGAGATTGTCGAGAAAACCAGCGGTTGAACGAGAAAAATAGAATTTTCGGCCCCAAATCACATCTTTTTACTTTTAAATATTCCCGATACAGATTAATGTAAGCTAATATCTAGCGCTAGGAATGCGTACGCATCTCATGGAGGGAGTTCTTTAATTTCACTGTTACGTATATTTAATTGGTGTATACAATGATGTTCCATGATTCCATGGCTGTTGCTCAAGAAAAAATGACCAGGGTATGTATCTTTTTAGAGCATCATGAATTACCACCGACCCCTCTGAATTATCACGTTATCTATACCTATATCAGCCAAATAAATTCTGATTTAAACACCACCATTGAGCGCGCAATTGCTCAAGGCCAAGAAATTGACTCTGTTTATATAGAGCAACTGTATTTCGATTATATGGATCAAGCTCACAAAACAGAAACTAGTATGGTTCGCAATGTGGACGGTATTATAAATTCATTATCACGAAGTGCGCACTCAACCGAAAAAGATATTATCCGTTTTGCCAGCCAAGTTAGTGATTGTGTACATTCTTTAGATGAAAATAATATTTCTCAAAGTCGCCAAGCGCTTGAGGCATTAAATAAACAAACCGCTCATTTACTCACGCAACATAAACAATTTAAACAAGAGCTGATCAAAGCAAAGCGATTACAAGAAAAAACCCAACAGCAACTCGTTCAATTACGCAAACAACATATTACCGATCAGCAAACCGGCTTATTTAAACGCCATTATTTGAATCAACAAACCCAACTCTGGCTGGACCAAAATAAATCGGTGTGTGCCATTGCCATCCAAATCGATAATTTAGATCATTTTATTGATAACTATGGTGATGTAATAGGTGAAGTGATTTTAAGTAAAGTCGCAAAGCAAATTCAAAAATATGTATTTGAAAGCGGCCTACCAGGGCGTACCAGCAAAGATGCTTTTACTATATTATTGGCTGATATTGACTCTGAAACAGCGAATGTGATTGCCGAGAAAGTCCGTAATGGCGTAGAGAAACTCCGCTTCGTTAGTTCTAAAAATGGCATTAAGCTGCCAGCAATCAACCTGTCATTAGGGATTGCCAAACACCAAGATGAAAAAGATTTTAATAACCTTGCCCGCAAAGCGTCCAATGCTGCATACAAAGCAAGATCACTTGGTCAAAGTAGCTTTATTGCTGGTCAATAATCGTTAATCAATTTGATCCACAAGCAATTTAACTAGATTCAAATTGCACCTCACAGGCACAATCAAGTACACTAGTCTTTATTACCACGATAGAGATTAATCATGAACGAGAATCCTAAAAAGACCACGCATTTTGGTTATAAAACCGTTGCCGAAACCGAAAAAGCTTCCATGGTTGCCGATGTGTTCCACTCTGTTGCAACTAAATATGATGTAATGAATGATCTCATGTCGTTTGGTATTCATCGCTTATGGAAACGCCAAACCATTGCCAGCTCAGGTGTGCGTAAAGGCCACCATGTGCTGGATCTAGCCGGTGGCACTGGCGACTTAACGGCAAAGTTTAGTCAACTTGTTGGTGATGCAGGCCAAGTTGTCTTAGGTGATATCAATTCATCAATGCTTAAAGTAGGCCGTGAAAAACTGCATAACCTAGGTCTTGTCGGTAATATTGACTACGTACAAATGAATGCTGAAGCACTGCCTTTTCCTGATAACAGTTTTGATTTAATTACCATTGCCTTTGGCCTACGTAATGTTACTGATCAGAATAAAGCACTTCGCTCGATGTACCGAATCTTAAAGCCTGGCGGCCGTTTACTGGTATTAGAGTTCTCTAAACCAGAACATGAGGTACTCAGTAAAGCCTATGATTTTTACTCATTCAACTTATTACCAAAAATGGGGGAGCTCGTTGCAAATGATGGTGAATCATACAAATATTTAGCTGAATCAATTCGTATGCACCCAGATCAAGAAACACTAAAAGCAATGATGAACGAAGCTGGGTTTGAGCAAACCACCTATCAAAATCTCACCGGTGGTATTGTAGCATTACATCGAGGCTTTAAATATTAAGCCTCACACCAGCTAGTAACGTTTATTGCTAAGGTATTGATATGTTAAATAATTTCATAGTCGCTATAATTGAACGTATTTTAAATACGGCAATTAAGCTTGACCCCGCCCTTAGCGACAGACTGTCGTCAATTGCCCAACAACGCTTATTAATTGATATACGCGATTGGCAACAACAATTTCTAGTGGTATTCACAGGTCAGCAACTGCATCTTTATAACACCACTGAGCAGCAATTTGATTGCATGATCAGTGCTGATATTCAAACATTAATGGTACTTAAAAACCCAGCAATGCTGACTCAATTAATCCGTCAAGATAAACTCGATTTACAAGGTGATCTAAACATTGCACAAGGGTTTAGCAATGCTTTCGCTGCACTTAATATAGATTGGCCTGAACACTTATCTGGATACTTTGGTGATGCGCCAGCCCAGCAATTATGGCAATTACTTAAGCAAGCGCAGCAACAAGGCAGAAAAATCAACAAGCAGCTCTCTTCAGCGCTTACGACTTTATGCCAAGACGAGCTCAAAGTGACTATTCACCCTTTAGAGCTTGAACAATTTAAGCAACACACGCGTCAACTGAAAAGTCATACTGCGCAACTGGAGTTGCGAATTAACCAATTACTTCAAAGCTAAATAAATCGGTAAGGATTATTTGTGTCAGCTGCTCGGCTTTATAACATCACTAAGACCCTTCTTAACTATGGTTTGGATGAACTGATCCCATCACAAAAAATACCTTGGTATGGCAAAGTTGGCCGTGCATGTCTATTTTGGCTAACCAATAAACACCCAGAAAAATCCCCGGGGTTAAGACTGCGCCTAGCATTACAACAATTGGGACCAGTGTGGATCAAATTTGGTCAGATGTTATCTACTCGACGCGATTTATTACCACTAGAGATCGCTTTAGAGCTGGCCTTACTACAAGATCAAGTACAGCCGTTTGATGGCGTGTTAGCACAACAGCTGATTGAAAATGCACTTGAAATAGATAATATCAGCGAATACTTTAGTGACTTTGAACAAACCCCTTTAGCTTCAGCATCCATTGCCCAAGTACATACCGCCACTTTAGTGGATGAACATAATCAACCACAAAAGGTGGTTATCAAAGTCATTCGCCCTGATATCAGAGAACAAATTGACGCTGATTTAGCATTAATGGAACAGTTTGCCAAAGTAGTGGCGAAGTTAATCAATGAAGCGAAAAGATTGCGCCCTGTTGAAGTAGTCAAAGAATATAAAAAAACCCTGCTTGATGAACTTGACCTGATGCGTGAAGGTGCAAACGCCATTCAATTAAAGCGCAATTTTGAAGGCTCTGATTCGCTTTATATTCCCTATGTTTACAGTGACTATAGTCGCGTAAATGTACTAGTCATGGAGCGAATCTACGGTATTCCAGTGTCTGATACTGAGGCATTAGTTGCGCAAAACACTAACATGAAACTACTAGCTGAACGCGGTGTAGAAGTTTTTTTCACCCAAGTGTTCCGTGATAGTTTTTTTCATGCTGATATGCACCCTGGTAACGTATTTGTATCTTATGAGAGCCCCGAAAACCCTAAATTCATTGGTATTGACTGTGGTATTGTTGGCACTTTAAACAAAGAAGACAAACGTTACTTAGCCGAAAACTTTATTGCCTTTTTTAATCGCGATTATCGTCAAGTTGCACAATTACACGTCGATTCGGGCTGGGTCCCTAAAGACACCAGCGTAGAAGAATTTGAGTTTGCAATTCGCACTGTCTGCGAGCCGATTTTTAATAAGCCATTAGCAGAAATTTCATTTGGCCATGTCTTAGTTAACCTATTTAATACCGCTCGTCGCTTTAATATGCAAGTTCAACCGCAATTAGTTCTGCTACAAAAAACCTTGCTGTATGTTGAAGGCCTTGGGCGTCAGCTATATCCGCAACTAGACTTATGGAAAACAGCTAAACCCTTTTTAGAAGACTGGGTAAAACAACAGGTTGGCCCTTGGTCGGTATTTAAACAGGTATATGCAAACTTGCCATTTTGGGCAGAAAAAATGCCCGAGTTACCTGATTTGATTTACCACAACCTAAAACAACAGCGCAACAGTCCTGCACCATTGCCACAGCCATCACACAAACCATTATTACTTGGTCTTTTTGCTGGCTCAGCAATGATAGTCTCAGGGTTATGTTATTTGCAGCATGACCTTGTCGCTACAAGTATTGCTGCGATATGCTCTTTAAGCGGCTTTATACTTGCTTGGCGCAGCACTGCATAAACTAAGTGCTATTTAGTGCTCGGTGAGTATAATCAGTACAATGTATTTAATTAAGTGGAGAACATCATGGGTTTTGGCGGCATTAGTATTTGGCAATTGTTAATTGTTTTAGCAATCATAGTGTTACTCTTTGGCACAAAAAAATTGCGTGGCATTGGTGGTGATTTAGGTAACGCTATAAAGGGGTTTAAAAAAGCAGTCTCTGAAGATGAGCAAAATAAACCAGCAGAACCAATTGAACAAGCAAATAACCCAATACAAAATAAAGAGTCTGTTGATAAAAGTAAAGAAGACCATAAGGCTTAATTAGCATGGGTATGTGGGAACTTGTTGTGGTATTAATCGTCGGCTTAGTAGTACTTGGGCCTGAGCGTTTACCGGTTGCTATTCGTACAGTTAGCCGTTGGGTAAAAACTATAAAATCGTTGGCTAATTCGGTTAAGGCTGAAGTCAACGAAGAATTAAGAGTGCATGAGTTACACCAAAATTTAAAAAAAGCTGAACAACAAGGCATGCAGGACTTAAGCCCAGCAATAAAAGACTCGATCAGCGAATTGCAAAAGGCAGCGGATTCGGTTACCCACAGTTATAAAAAAAAACCTTCTGAGCAAACAGAAAAAGTGAATGTTGATGAACAAAAATGAAATTATTTTTGTTAGCTATGGTCTATATATCGGTAACGAGTTAAATTATGACTGAACAAGTTAAATCAGGCTTTGTAAGTCATTTAATTGAATTGCGAAATCGGCTTATGAAAGCCTTATTAGCTATATTGGTATTTTTTATTGCGCTGGTTTACTTTGCGAACGATATTTACGGTTTTGTAGCGGCCCCATTAGTTGCGCACTTACCAAGTACAGCAACCATGATCGCTACTGATGTAACAGCACCGTTTTTTGCGCCGTTTAAGTTAACCTTATTTGTCGCTTTATTTGCAGCGTTTCCATTAATATTACACCAAATATGGGGCTTTATTGCGCCAGGGTTATACCAACATGAAAAACGCATGCTAATGCCTGTTTTAGCATCTAGCATTATACTTTTTTATAGCGGTATCGCATTTTGTTACTTTGTAGTACTACCCATCATTCTTGGCTTTTTTACTAGCGTTGGCCCTGAGATGATGACGTTGGCACCAGATATTAGTAGCTACTTAAGTTTTGCGTTGAAGCTATTTTTTGCTTTTGGGGTCGCTTTTGAAATTCCTGTAGCGATCATGCTGCTGTGTTTCAGTGGCGCTACCACAACACAAAGTTTAAAAGAAAAACGCCCTTATATTGTGGTTGGTGTGTTTGTTGTAGCAATGTTTTTAACGCCACCGGATGTACTATCACAAACATTATTAGCATTTCCCATGCTACTGTTATTTGAATTGGGTTTAATTTTAGCATCATTTTATAGCGCTAAACCCCAGCAAAATGAGTCAGAGGAATAAATGAAAAAACAACTACTCTCTATACTTGCCTTATTAAGCATTCCCACTGTTCATGCCAATGAAGTTAACTTACAAGCTTTACAAGCATGTACATTTGTAGAAAATGACTTCAATCGTCTGCTTTGTTATGACAACACTATGGCGGGTAAATCATTAAGTAAGCCAGCAACAACAAAAACCTTAACCCCACCTACCAACTCAGCAGCCCCTAACGTTGGCGCACCAACAGCTGTAGCCAATGAGCAAATAGTTAAGACTAAAAATGACGATTTTGGTTTAGAACACAAAGAAGTAGCAAAAGAAAACGACAATGAAATATCAGCCGTCGTTAGCAACGTCAAAGAAGCGCCTTACGGTGAATTAATTATTAATTTAGACAACGGTCAACAATGGCGCCAAATTGGCTCAGATAACTTGCGTATCAACCAAAATGATACCGTAATTATAAAGCGAGGTATGTTCAATTCCTTTTTATTAAAAAAAGCAGGTCAGAATCATTCGATCCGCGTTAAGCGCACTAATTAATGAGCACTCATCTAATTGATGCTGGCGTAAACCTCACCAATCATCAATTTAATGATCAACACCTAGCTATCATTACTCGTGCAAAAACGCAGAATGTTAGCCAAATGCTGTTAATTGGTTGCAATATAAACTCCAGCCAACAAGCCTTTGAGTTAGCACAACAGTACAAGCTACTTGCTACCGCAGGTGTGCATCCCCATGATGCAAAATCGGCTGATAAAAAATTAGAAACACAATTGCGCACTCTCGCCGTAAACTCAGAGGTTGTAGCGATTGGTGAATGCGGATTAGATTACAACCGCGACTTTTCTCCCCGCGAGATTCAACGCTCCGTGTTACACCGACAACTCGCTTTAGCGGTAGAGCTAAACCTTCCGGTATATTTACATGAGCGCGACGCGAGCGAAGATATGTTGGCAATACTGCAACAGTATTCGGTGCGTGGAGTACTACATTGCTTTACTGGTGATCATCACACCTTGGAACAATACTTATCGCTAGGTTTATATATTGGTATTACTGGTTGGGTCTGTGACGAACGTCGCGGTAAATCACTGCAACAACTGATTCCTACGCTGCCATTAGAGCGCCTATTAATTGAAACGGATGCACCATTTTTGATCCCTCGCTCGTTAACACCAAAACCCAAATCTCATCGAAATGAACCAAGCTATTTACCACATATATGCCAAACTATTGCGTCCTTAAAAGGCTTAGAGTTTGCAACTGTTGCAAAGCAAACTACACTTAACTTCCAACAGTTATTCAACCAGAAGGGCTGATAATGAAGCGTGTTTGGTTGCTGCTTTATAGCTTTGTACTCATTTCATTTTCGGCCAACGCAACGCAGCTCACCTTAGATAAGCACTTTAAACAGCTTTTAAATATTCCTTTCGAATATTCCCTACAACCTTTCACCGCAGAGCAAGCGAGGCTGGCCCCAAGTCAGCAATGGCAACAGCTTTCAGAGCAATCTCTTAATTTAGGACTCACAAATCAAACCGTTTGGCTGCGCCTGCAACTAGTTAACACTGATAGTTCAGAGCTACCAATTTTATTGTCCATTGATAACCCGTTATTAGATAAGGTCGCTGTATATCATTACTTTAAAAAAAACACATTGTTGTTTAAAGAGATTGGTGATGTATTACCGCTCAATAACCGACAAATTAAAACAGAATCATTATTAGTAAAGCTAACACTACCACCGAAGAGTAATTCAACATTATTACTTCGTGTTAAAAGTTTAGATGGTGTCAGGGTGCCACTTAGTCTTTGGCAGCAGGATGAATATTTAAAAGATAAAAGTAACTTTAATTTAATGTACGGCCTGCTAGTTGGGTTTATTTTATCTTTAGCAATCACTTGCTTAGTCATGTTTGGTGTTTCACGCAAGCGCTACTTTGCAGTCTGTGGCAGTATTTTAATCACTTTATGGTTATTACTAATCTACTTATATGGCTTTGGTTATCGCTATTTTCACCCGACTTTACCTAGCCTGCAGCAGCTAGCTGTACCTAGTATACTGATATTAACAACTTGCTTATTCAAACTACTATTTGAACAATTACGCCGGTCCACAAAAACAGCGCTGCAGCCCTTACATAGATTAAGCAACTGGTTACTTTTTATCAGCTTATTTTTTATTTGGTTACTCCCAACAGATATCATGCTGCATTACAGTCTACTTATGCCAGTGCTGATTATGCTGTTGCACATCGCTGCGCTAGGGATCGATATTAAGCAACAGCGAACGCAGCCTCTATGTGCACTATTATGTGGCGCGTTAATGTTTTTTTCCGCACAGCTTTACATGATTATTGTTGTATTTGACTTCTATGATTTTAATGCCCGTGGTTTACCGTTTGTATTTTTTAGCTTTTTAACCTGTTCTCTCAGCTTAAGCTTTGCCACCATTAAGCATTTTTTAATCGAACGCGATGCCCAAGTTACTGCCCAGCAAAGTAAAATTGCCCAAAGTGAAGCACAAGATGCCTTATTGCAAGAACGTTTAACACTGCAAGAACAAGCCAGGTTAGATTTAGAAATAAATATAGAAGAGCGCACGTTTGAACTTCAAGTTACACTGCGTGAGCTTGAAGAAAAGAATCGTGCACTCGAACAAATCAATATGGAAGATCCATTAACACAAATAAAAAACCGTCGCTATTTTGATAAAAAGCTAGTGATGGATTTGCGTCGTTCTCGTCGAGAGCAAACACCTTTAAGCGTGATAATGCTCGACATTGACCACTTTAAGAGCATTAATGACACATATGGACACTTAATTGGCGACCAAACGATTCGTGCAGTAGCTAACATTATAAAAAGCCATTTAAAACGCCCACTCGACGAAGTAGCCCGTTATGGTGGCGAAGAGTTTGTGGTTTTACTCCCCAGCACCGTCCTCGACGGTGCAGTAGAAATAGCAGAGCAAATCCGACAAACAATCATGGATGCCACAATCACAGTTGCAAACAATGAGATAAAATTTACTATTAGTGCAGGGGTGTATAGCGCCATCGCTGAAGACATTCATAATCCGGGATTATTCACCGACTACGCTGACAAAGCACTTTATCATGCTAAGCAAAGTGGGCGTAATCGTGTAGTTAGTTTTCCAATTTTAGACTAGGAGCAAATAATGGCCCAATCAGGTCTCGATCTTTTCCCTTATACTCGCATGCGCAGAATGCGCCGCAATGATTTCTCTCGCCGCTTGATGGCTGAAAATCAACTCAGTGTAAATGACTTAATTTACCCAGTATTTGTACTTGAAGGTAATAACCGCCGAGAAGCAATTGAATCCATGCCAGGTATAGAGCGCTTATCAATTGATTTATTACTTGAAGAAGCCCAAGAATTAGTTGAGCTTGGTGTACCAGCGGTAGCTATTTTTCCTGTTACCCCAGCAGATAAAAAATCACTAATGGCTGAAGAAGCTTACAACAGTGATGGTTTAGTACAGCGTACTGTACGCGCATTAAAAGAAGCCCTCCCTGAGTTGGGAGTAATAACTGATGGTGCTCTTGATCCGTTTACTACGCACGGGCAAGACGGCATCATTGATGATCAAGGCTATGTAATAAACGACATTACAACCGAGATTTTAGTCAAACAGGCGCTATCTCATGCAGAGGCCGGTGCTGATGTTGTTGCTCCATCAGATATGATGGATGGCCGCATTGGTGCAATTCGCGAAGCCCTTGAAGCAGATGGATTTATCCATACACGTATTATGGCTTACTCTGCCAAATATGCGTCAAGCTACTATGGCCCATTCAGAGATGCAATTGGCTCCGCTAGTAACTTAAAAGGTGCCGACAAGAAAACCTACCAAATGGACCCTGCTAATTCTGATGAAGCCATTCGTGAAGTAGCGCTGGATTTACAAGAAGGTGCGGACATGGTAATGGTAAAGCCGGGCATGCCGTATTTAGATGTTGTACGCCGGGTTAAAGATGAATTTGGTGTGCCTACCTTTGCTTACCAAGTCAGTGGCGAATACGCGATGCATAAAGCGGCGATTGATAATGGCTGGCTTGCTGAGGAAGCAACGATTATGGAGTCATTACTTGCATTTAAACGTGCTGGCGCTGACGGTATTCTTACCTATTTTGCAAAACAAGCCGCACTACTGCTTAAAAAATAAGCCTCATAGATGGATAAGCTTGGAAAGGGCTATTTATCGCCCTTTTCATTTTCATATCATTAACATTTTGTATTTTCTTTGTCATAAATTTTCCTTAAACTGTTCGTCCCATTCGGGCCACAATACACGGGAAAAATAATAATGTTCAAAACAAAAATAACACCATTGGCGCTTGTCATTGCAAGCCTCAGTGCGCCAGTTTCCGCTAATTTAATTATTTCTGAATATGTTGAAGGCGGTGCTAACAATAAAGCAATTGAGCTTTTTAATACCTCTGGCGAAACACTATCTCTTGATGGCTATAACATTTCACTTTACGCCAATGGCAATGGCGACCTAACAAATCCAAATAATACACTGGATCTATCAGGTAACTTAGCTGCCGATGGCACCTTTGTAATCGTTAATGCAGGCTCTGTAGGTGAACTTAAAGCGAAAGCTGATATGGAAGCTACCGTTACTTATTTTAACGGTGACGACGCCTTAGTCCTAACTAAAGATGGTGTTATTGTAGATAGCTTTGGTCAATTAAGTGTTGACCCTGGTAGCGAATGGTCAGTAGGAGGGGTTAGCACCAAAGACAAAAGCTTACGCCGTAAATCTGAAATAACATCTGGCCGTACAGATGCAACTGCCGTATTTGATCCAAGCGAGCAATGGCTACAATTTGATAAAGATGACTTTTCTGGTATAGGCTTCCATGGTGAAAACAACCAACCAGATCCCGAGCCAGAACCGGATCCGTTAGTACCATTAGAATGCGGCGCAACTAAAACCTTGATCAGCGCTGTACAAGGTGAAGGCGGTGATAGCCCTCTATTAAACACAGAAATTGAGCTGGAAGGCGTTGTAACTGCTGATTTTCAAGGTAGTGAGCAATTAAGTGGCTTCTTTATTACATCGCTTGATGCCGATATTGATACAAACCCACTTACTTCTGAAGGCGTATTTGTTTATTTTGCAGATACCGATGTCAATATTGGTGACCACGTGCGCGTTAAAGGCAGTGTCGCTGAATACTTTAATGCCACCCAAATTGCTAATGTTAGTCAAGTGGAAGTATGTTCTACAGGCTTAATGCCAACAGCAACAAGCATCACTCTCCCTGTTAATGATGTAGCCGATTTAGAAGCCTATGAAGGCATGCTGGTTTTATTAGAACAACCACTGGTTGTTAGCAATAACTATGGTTTAGGCCGTTATGGTGAAGTAGGCCTTGCCACAGAACGCTTATATCAAGGTACACAAATAGCCCTTCCTGGTGATGCAGCTAACACTGTTGAGGCCGAAAACATCAAGAAACAAATCCTACTTGATGATGGTTCAACGAAACAAAATCTTGACCCAGTTTCTTACCCTAGTACTGGCTTAGACGCTTATAGCACATTACGTTTAGGTGATTCAGTTAACGCAATCACCGGTGTTATGGGTTACAGCTTTGATCGCTATCGCATTCACCCAACAGTACAACCAACTTTTGTGGCAACTAACCCACGTATCAATGCACCAGAACTACACGCCGATGCGGATCTTCGTATTGCAAGCTTTAACGTGCTTAATTACTTCAATGGTGACGGTCAAGGCGGTGGGTTCCCAACTAGCCGTGGGGCTGACAGCGAAGCTGAGTTTATCCGCCAACAAGCGAAAATTGTCAGTGCACTTGTTGCTATAGAAGCTGATGTTATCGGCTTAATGGAAATCGAAAACGATGGTTTCGGTGCAAATAGCGCTATTGCTAGCCTTGTTAATGCGTTAAACGATGAAGATAGCAATAATGAATACGCCTTTGTTAATTTTAACGTAGATAAAATTGGTACTGATGAAATTACTACCGCGCTTATTTACCGTGCAAATAAAGTAGTACAAGTAGGTGCTGCGGCTATCACAACCCAATATCCATTTGACTATAGTAACCGCCCACCTATCGCACAAAGCTTCAAATCACTTCAGTCAGAAGAAGTATTCACTGTTGCTGTAGCGCATTTAAAATCCAAAGGTAGCTGTGGTAGTGCCGATGGCAATAATGCCGATTTAGGCGATGGCCAAGCATGTTGGAATGAGATCCGCGTTGCGGGTGCCAATGCTTATGCTGACTGGCTTGATAGCAAGCCAACCGGTGTAGACGATGAAGATATCATTTTAGTCGGCGATATGAATGCCTATGCGATGGAAGATCCAATACGTGCATTTGCAGATAAAGGATTTAAAAATGTCGTTGCAGAATTAGATGGTAACACTCTTGGTTATTCGTATAGCTTTTCTGGCCGTATGGGCAGCCTAGATCATGCTGTTGCTAGTCCAAGTTTACTTGCTAAAGTTGTTGCAGCGGCAGATTGGCATATCAATGCTGATGAGCCGATCAGTCTGGATTATAACGTAGAGTTCAAATCTGATTCTCAAGTTGCTAGCTTGTATTCAGAGAGTGCTTATCGTGCCTCTGATCATGATCCTGTAATTATTGATATTCAATCTACACCTGCTGTAGAGCCAACGCCTGAGCCACAAGCACCAGTGCTAGAGCCTGAGCAGAGTTTTAACATCACTGAAAATAGCCCTATTGGCACTGTCATTGGTCAATTGAGTTTTAGTGATGCCGATGCACAGTACACACCAGTTATTGGCTTCATTGTATCTGGCCACGATGCAGTAACTATAAATGAGCAAGGGCAACTAATCGTTGCTGGTGATTTAGACTATGAGTTTGAAAGAAAAATCACATTAATGGTACAAGCAAAAGACAGTGCTGGTAATTTATCAAATGCGCAGCTTGTTTACATTAATATCGCTAATGATGAGACTGATGACGAAGACGATGACTCAGGTTCATTATTTTGGTTAACGTTACTTGCGTTCCCGTTAACGCTCCTACGCCGTAAAAAACGTAATACAAACTAAACTCTGTTTGCAATAAATTTATTATCCAGAGTTCAGATTAACAAAAAACCCGCAACAAGTGCGGGTTTTTTCAAAGAGTGAAAGGCTAATTACTTAGCAGCTTTTTTCTCTTTTTCTGCAGCGATTACAGTTTCAGCTACGTTTTGTGGACATGGTGCATAGTGTGAGAACTCCATAGAGAACTGACCACGACCAGATGTCATTGTACGTAATGAACCGATGTAACCGAACATTTCTGATAACGGAACGTCAGCTTTAATACGAACGCCTGTTAAACCAGCTTCTTGGTCTTTCATCATACCACGACGACGGTTAAGGTCACCGATTACATCACCAACGTGATCTTCTGGCGTGAACACGTCAACTTTCATGATTGGCTCAAGAAGTTGTGCGCCCGCTTTAGGGATCGATTGACGGAAAGCGCCTTTAGCAGCGATTTCGAATGCGATTGCAGATGAATCCACGGCATGGAAGCCACCGTCGAAAAGTTCAACTTCAACGTCAAGCACTGGGAAGCCAGCTAGCACACCTTCGCTCATCATTGACTTGAAGCCTTTCTCAACTGCAGGCCAGAATTCTTTAGGTACGTTACCACCAACAACTGATGATTTAAACGTGAAGCCTGAAGCAACTTCGCCTGGCTTGATACGGTAGTCGATTTTACCGAACTGACCAGAACCACCAGATTGTTTCTTATGCGTGTAGCTATCTTCGATTTCACGAGTGATAGTTTCACGGTAAGCAACCTGTGGTTGACCAACGATAAGGTCTACGCCGTAAGTACGCTTAAGGATATCAACTTTGATATCTAAGTGAAGCTCACCCATACCTTTAAGGATAGTTTCGCCTGAATCTTCATCAGTCTCAACTTGGAAAGATGGATCTTCTGCAACCATTTTACCGATAGCAACACCCATTTTCTCATTACCGCCTTTATCTTTAGGCTGTACAGCAATCGAGATTACTGGAGTTGGGAATACCATTGGCTCAAGTGTTACTGGGTGCTTAGGATCACAAAGAGTGTGACCAGTTTGCACGTTTTTCATACCTACGATTGCAATGATGTCACCAGCTTGTGCGCTAGTTAATTCGTTACGGTCGTCTGCTTGCATCTCAACCATACGGCCAACACGCTCAGTTTTACCAGTAAACGCGTTAAGGATAGTGTCACCCTTATTAAGTTTACCTGAGTAAATACGTACGAAAGTTAATGCACCAAAACGGTCATCCATGATCTTAAACGCTAACGCTTTGAATGGTTCATCTACAGATACAACTGCAAACTCGCCGTTTTCGTTACCTTCTTCATCCATAAGCGGTTGAGGATCAACTTCTGTAGGAGATGGTAAGTAGTCAACAACAGCGTCAAGTACTAATTGCATACCTTTGTTCTTGAAAGCAGAACCACAGTATGTAGGGAAGAAAGCAAGGTCACGAGTACCTTTACGGATACAACGCTTGATATCTTCTAAAGAAGGTACTTCACCTTCCATGTATGCTTCCATTAGGTCATCGTCTTGCTCTACAGCAGTTTCGATTAGCATTTCATGGTATTCATCAACTTTGTCTACCATGTCTGCTGGAACGTCTTCGATCGTGTAGTTCTCTGGAAGACCAGTTTCGTCCCAGATGTATGCTTTTTTAGTTAAAACATCAACAACACCACAGAACTCATCTTCGATACCGATTGGTAACGTCATGATTAGTGGGTTTGCGCCAAGTACTTTACGTACTTGCTCTGTTACACGGTAAAAATCAGCACCCATACGGTCTAATTTATTTACGAAAATAACACGTGCAACTTCTGATTCGTTAGCATAACGCCAGTTAGTTTCTGATTGTGGCTCAACACCACCAGAACCACAGAATACACCGATGCCGCCATCAAGTACTTTTAATGAACGGTATACTTCAACTGTGAAGTCAACGTGTCCAGGAGTATCGATAACGTTAAAACGGTGATCTTTCCAGAAACAGCTTACAGCCGCAGACTGGATAGTAATACCGCGCTCAGCTTCTTGTTCCATGAAGTCAGTTGTTGATTCACCATCATGAACCTCACCAGTTTTATGGATTTGACCAGTAAGCTTTAGGATACGCTCAGTAGTCGTGGTTTTACCCGCATCAACGTGCGCGAAAATACCAATGTTTCTGTACTTCGATAAATCTGCCATTATTTTACTCTTAATAAAGTCGAAAAATTATTCGGCGGGAGTATAGCATTACTTATAGCGAACATCACCATACATGTCGCTTAAAATGCAATCAATTTTATAAAATATTTCAAACCGTAGTCATACAGTTTCGGTTTCAAGCTAATAGCTGCTATTAAAATAAAGTCTTTTGTTATAACATTCAGTAAGCTATGATTTTCTAAGCCATTTTATAGCAGCGTTCTGGCCGACCTATACTGCCATAGCTTTGGTCGGCACTGACTTGCTCTGCCTCCAGTAAATACTCTAGGTAACGTCGCGCAGTTGAGCGACTTACTCCTACAAGATCGCCCATTTGCTGTGCTGTAAAAGGCGTTTTTTTGTGCTCTTTAAATGCATCAATAATCTTTTTTAAAGTAAGCTGATCCACCCCTTTAGGCAGTCTAACCGGTGCTTTACTTTGTTCATTTGAGCCAAATAACGTATCAACCATAGATTGTGTTACTTCATTGGCATCCGATAAACACTGCTGACGAGACTCAAAACGTGCTAATGCTTGGTCAAGACGATTAAGCATCAAAGGTTTAACCAAAAAATCACAGGCCCCTAACTGCATCGCTTTTTCAAGGGTTTCAACTTCTTTGGCGGCAGTCAGTAGCATCACTTCACTTTTAATTGAGCGCCTGCGTAAGTCAGTTAATAATTCCAGACCGTTACCATCAGGCAGGTGAATATCAAGCAAGATCAAATCCGGCTCTATCGCCTGCAATAGCGCGGTAGCAGTACTGAGGTTTGCTGCAATACCAACTACTTGATACTGACCTTGACGCAAGCTTTGTCGCGCAGTTTGGTTCCCCGCAACCCCATTCGGTAAAAGCAGGTATTGAGCAATAAGTTGTGCAACTTCGAGCTCATCTTCTATGATAACTACTGAATATGTCATTTTTTATTACTCATTTTAGCGTTGCAATGTTAGCCCATTTACTTTTATTGTTGTTTGCTTCGCCACTGTTTATTAGCCTAAATTACCCTAGGGTTATTTAGGAATATAGACGCTTAATCGCGCGCCTTTTAAATCTGACTCACCAATTTCTAAACTACCACCACACGAATCTAAATTAGTTTTCACTAAATATAAACCAATGCCATGCTCTGCCCCTGCTTTTGAACTGTATTGTGGGGTAAATATTACTTCATGGTCGTTACCCAAGCCAAAACCACTGTCTTCAACATCAAACAATAATGTCTTACTCGTTTCATCAACCGTGACTCGTACATGAGGTTCTCGATCTTTACTGGCTCTGATCGCCGCATCAATGGCGTTATCAATTAAGTTGCCCAAGATTGATACTACTCGTTCTAACATTTCAGTACGTGCGATGGCACCGAGTAAACTTTCTGGGTTTAATTCCAATACCACGTTTAACTCGCGGGCTTTATGGTATTTACCCACCAGCAAACCGGCTAACACAGGATCTTGAATACGTTCTAATAAATGGTGGATCTGTGCTTGTGAACCTTGGCTTTCTTGGCCGATCAATTCGATTGCTTGCTCATTTTTACCCATTTGAATAAGCGCCCCAATTAGATTTAGCTTATTCGAATAGTCATGGGTTTGCACCCTTAACAACTCGGCAAATGCTTGTACTTTAGTCAGTTGCTGGCTCAAGTATTCAAGCTCATCAGCTGGGCGCAGAGTGAGTAAAATACCATCCGCCTGCCCTTGCACTTGCAATGAAAAACGCGACAACACCAAACGTTTATCCGCAGCAAACAACTCAAAGCCAAGCATTTTACGACGCTGATTTCGTAATAAAAACTCAGCATGCTCTGGCAGTAAATCTTTCAGAGTTAATGACTGATTAATACAGGCAACTGGTTTATCTAAAATTTCGCAGGCACGCTGGGTCAGTTTGCGTACTCGGCCATCGGGATCAAGTGCAATAACACCGCTACGCATGGTATTTAAAATAGCGTCCTGCTCTGAAAACAACCTCGCTATTTCATCTGGTTGCAAACCAAAGATGGCATTTCTTACTCGCTGACCAATAAAGATAGCGGCAATAATACTCAAAGCAACTAACAACAAACCCCAAATCATAATTTCAACAATCCGCTCACGGATCAAGGGCTCAACCGATTGCACTAAAAAGCCCACCGAGACTAAACCAATTATGTTTTGTTGGTCATCGTATACCGGCACTTTACCGCGAATAGATTCACCTAAGCTGCCCTGCGCCACTGAAATATAACGCTCGCCGTGTAACGCGTCTTGGCTATCGCCGCCAACCATTTTTTTACCGAGTTTATTGCTATCTGGATGGACGATTCGATGCGCATTTTTATCACCAATAACAATAAAATCTGCGCCAGTTAGCTGGCGCAGATTTTCTATTGCTTGGTTGATTGCCACCAAGTTACTAGGATTCTTTAAAGCTTTAACAACATCATCGCTTGATGCAATACTCGTCGCCACAGCGAGTGCTTTGTCACCAATGTGATCATGCAAACTTTGTGCGGTAATTCGATACACCAAACCGCTAAATAGCACCGCTTGTAATACACACAGCCCTGTCACCCAAATTATTAACCGCGTTTCTAAACGCTTAGGCTTTTTAACTATGTTTTGCAGCGGATTTTGCGTCTTGGTGTAGCTCATTTTTCACCTCAATTATGCATGCTCTTGCTTCACTTTGAGCGCCGCTTTATCTGCCCTGCGTTGGGTTATAAAGTCTTTTAATGGAAATAACAACACTAATATTGAGATAACAAAAATGCTCAATGTTAGTGGGCGTTCCCACAAGAAGCTTAATGAACCATCCGAGATCATCATTGAACGACGGAAATTACGTTCAATCATGTCACCTAAAATAAAGCCTAATAGTAATGGTGCCATTGGGAAAGCCAGTAGTCGCAACACCAACGCCACCACAGCAAAGCCAACCATCATAAATAAATCAAAGGTATTAAAGGAAACTAAATACACGCCAATTAAGCTGAAGAACAAAATCATTATCGTTAATACTGATTTTGGCATCGCTAATACTTTTGCAAAATATGGGATCAAAGGAAGATTCAGAATCAGCAATACAATGTTACCAAAGTACATGCTAACGATGACCGCCCAAAATACACTTGGGTTTTCTTGCATCAGCATTGGACCTGGCTGAATACCGTAAGCAATTAAGGCACCTAACATAATAGCAGTCGTACCCGAGCCTGGAATACCTAATGTCAATAATGGTACAAATGAACCGGTACACGCAGCATTGTTCGCTGACTCTGGCGCTGCTAAACCCCGCAATGACCCTTTACCAAACTTTTCTTTTAAGCCTTTAGGCGCTAAGTTTCGCTCAGTTGCATAAGCCATAAAGCTGGCAATCGTTGCACCTGCGCCCGGTAATACACCTACAATAAAACCAAGAATTGACGAGCGACCAATAACTGGTGCAATGTCTTTGATCTCTTCTTTGGTCAATTTAGTTGAACCGATTTGCGGTGTGTCTGAATCATTAATACTTTTAGTTTCTTTTTTCTCTGGACGCACTACATTAATAAGCGCCTCAGCCAGTGCAAAAGTAGCCATTGCCACTAATAAAAAGCTAATGCCATCAAGTAAGTCGGCTTGGCCTAACGTAAAACGCTCAGTACCAGATGATGGATCAATCCCCACAGTCGCGAGCATTAAGCCAAATACTGTCATCATCATGGCTTTTAAAAATTGCCCTTTATTAGAAAACGCCGCGATCGCTGTTAAACCTAAAAACATCAGTACAACGTAATCAGGAGATTGAAAACTCAGCGATACTTTTGCCAACAAGGGAGCTGCAACCATCAATAAAATTGCGCCTATGGTTCCGCCGATAAAGGAGGAATAAGCGGCTATCGCCAATGCTTTGCCAGCATGACCTTGTTTAGCCAGCGGATAGCCATCAAAGGAGGACGCAACTGTACCCGCCACCCCTGGGGCATTAATTAAAATAGATGATGTTGAACCGCCAAAAATTGCACCGTAATACACCCCCGCCATCAGAATCATCCCTGAATCGGCACCGATGCTATAAGTAATTGGGATCATTAACGCAATAGCAGTAATTGGCCCAAGCCCCGGAAGCATGCCGATAAAAGTACCAACAAAACAACCCACTATGACATACAATAAATTGTTCCAGTCGAGTACGGTCGACAAACCCAGCATAATTCCATCAAACATAACTTAACTCCACAGGTTGCCAGGAACCAAATAAATACCAAGCACTTGGGTCATTAAAAACCAAAACACTACAGCAACAGGGATAGAGGCCAATAATAGAATAGCCTTGCGGCGCTCACCCATAACAAAAAAGCCAACTAATAAAAACGCACTGGTTGAGATTAAAAAGCCAATAGGCTCAAGCGCTGCGCTATATATCACCATCAATATAAGCAACCCGATTGTTCGCAATACATGTGACTTTTCGAGCGCATTATCTTCATCAACGGCTGCGGTTGGTTTAAGTAAAGTAGCTCCGATAGAAAGCAGGCAAACGATAATCCCAAATGCCGCATATACTTTAGGTAAGGTGGCAGAAGTAACTGTTTCATACTCTTCAAAAGGAAGAAGTGGAATTTGCCATGCAACAATGGCGTATAAGGTAAATAGCGCCAAGAATAAACTTGGCCCTATTAATTCACGGTTTAACATCATTAACCCCGATTAACGTAATGTACGAATAAAGCCGAGTTCTTCCATGACTACTTTAAGCTGTGCTTCTTGCTGCTCAAGTGACTTTATAAATTGATCTTTTTCTTGGAATAGGTTTAACCAACCGTTACGTGCACGGACTACTTCCCACTCTGGAGTGGTTTGTAATTTACGTAACTTCTCGGTGTATTCTGCAAGTTTTCCAGCCGGTAAATTAGGTGCCGCAAAGAAACCACGCCAATTAACAAACTCCATATCATAACCAAGTGATTTTAAGGTTGGAATTTGTGGATAATCTGGTAGTGCCTCACCAGAGGTCACAGCTAGAATGCGCGCTTGACCGCCATTAGCGACTTCTAACGCTTCGCTAAGTCCGGTAGAAAGTAAGTTAACCTCGCCAGATAACAACCCTGCTTTGGCTTTACCACCCGCGTCATAAGGGATATAACGCAAACGACGTCCGTCAAGGCCTGCCGCTTTAACTGCTTGCGCTGCAACTAAGTGATCCATGCTGCCACGTGCAGAGCCGCCAGCTACTTTTACAGAGCCTGAATCTTCTTTTATTGCTGCGATCACATCCTGCCAGGTTTTAAATGGCGAATCGTTACGTACTACAAATGCACCGTAGTCGGCAATCATACTGGCAACGGGAGTTAAATCACGGTAGCTGTAAGGAATTTTACCGGTTAGTGCCCGCAACACGATAGGTGTTGAGTTAACCATTAAGATATCGCCTTTTTTAGTACCAGACTCAATCAGATAAGCGATTGCCCGACCACCGCCGCCGCCCGACATATTTTGGAAAGACGCATTATCTTCAATACCCGCTTTCACTAAACCTTCACCCACACCACGTGCAGTGGTATCCCAGCCGCCACCAGGGCCGCCCGGTACTAAAAAGTGAATGTCAGCCATAGCAAACGGACTGCTTAGTACCAATGATGCCGCAAGTACTGTAGTTTTAAATGATTTAAATGATTTTTTAAGTAAGCTCATATCAATTTACTCCTAAAATAAATACTGCATGCGCGCACTAAAGCCCATACCTGAGTCTTCATCACCCACTAACGCAGTTGCGCCTGGGCCCTCTACATCGCTGTAGATCAAGTTGCCCATAAATTTGATATCGCTGCTGATATAATAGGATGTGCCTAGGGTATAAGTAGTTACTTCAGTACCTTGTGTGCTACTTGTTGCATCCATTTGTGATACTCGGGCAACAAGCTCCCACGCATCTTTAATGCCTTTAGGTTGTACAAATAATGCTGAACCGGCTTTGTACCTGCGTTGCTCACCACCTAAGAAGTAGCTTGCTGATACATGAAACCCATCATAACGCTCGCCATCAAGCGGGTCAGCGCCATTAACAGCATCGAGTGTGCGGCTTGCGTATTCAGCTTCTAGCGTTAATGCATCAGCTTGATACGCAAACTCAAGACCACTTTGCGACAAACTATCCAATGCCACGACATTGCCACCCACCGCATAATCAACAAGACGTACATTGGCTTCACGTATTTCGCCACGGGCAAAGCGCGCACCTAACTCGTTACCACCCATATCACGGTATGAATGCCACGCACCTAAATGAATCACATCGCCAGGGGCTGCGCTTGACCAAGTAACACGTCCCGTTGCAGCGAGTGTTAGTTGATCATCTTCGTCATGACCCGTCGCACCAAAGGCATCATTTTTATAAATACCAACGGCATAACGAAAACCACTGTCTTTAAAGTATTGAGACGCTGATGCTCCCCAACGGAAGAACGGCGAAAAAGTATTGGCTAGCGTACTGCGCTCTATAGTATTGGTATGCTTAGAGCTCGTTAAGCCATTTAAGGTGATGTCTTCACGAATTTTACCCGCTTTAATTTTTAGACCATTATCGAAATTATAACGAACTCGCGCCATCACGATTTCTGCTGTACCTTCGGCAAACTCAAGCAGTAACTTGTGATCCCAGTTACCATGCTCACTTTCAACATAAGTACGGATACGACGCGCGAAAAAATCACCGCCCGCATCACCGTCATTATTCGCGTTATATGCACCATCAAAATAGTTGTAATCAAGTTGCACTCGACCACCAAATTCTAAATTAAAGCCGCTAGACTTCTTCAGCGCAGCAACCTCTTTTTGTAGTTCGTCTAGTTGCTGCTGTAATTTTTCAGTGTCATTGGCAGCGAATGCTGAGGTACTTGCTAACGCTGCTGCAATGGCTAAAGCCAATTGTGTGTTACTTGCTTTCATTGGTTGTTCTCTCCACACCTGTTGATGATTTTGTTGTCGTTAGATGAGCGACTGCACACTGCTATCTGTCTTCGAGCATAGTGTTAACGTCAGATTAACGAAATGTTTAGAAGTTAAGCTGCATTGATCTGCTTAAAATGCATTTAGCGCATAAAAATCATGCACAATATGAACAAAACCACAATTTTATAACTCGTTGATGGTAAATGATTATTCATTGGTGTTTAGCTAAAAGAGGCATCTTAAGGGGTGATAAATAATTCACCCCCTTGATAATACTTATACTTTAAAGTTGCTTACTAGGTTGTCTAACTGTTGACATTGCTGTGCCAATGCTTGGCATGCACGCTCAGCTTGATCCACTTTGTCTAGCATATTGCCACTTGATGTAGCGATACGTTGCACATTGATATTCACATCTTCACTCACTTGGCTTTGCTGCGTGGCAGCGGTGGCAATTTGCATGTTCATATCGTTAATAATGGTAACTGCGTCATTAATACGCTGCACCGATTGCGCGGCACCGCGAGAGTGCTCAATCGTTTGTTGACCGCTTTTGGTACTGGCTTGCATTGCACCAACCGCTTGATTGGTACCTTGTTGGAGCTTTTCAATCATGGCGTTGATCTCTCCGGTACTATCTTGCGTGCGACTCGCTAATGAACGCACCTCGTCAGCAACGACCGCAAAGCCTCGCCCCTGCTCACCCGCGCGCGCAGCTTCAATGGCCGCATTTAACGCTAACAAGTTTGTTTGATCAGCAATACCACGGATAACATCAAGCACAGTGGCGATATTCATTACATCTTGCTCTAAGGTGTTTATTACGTCGCTCGATGCCGAAATGTCGGTCACCAGTTGATTAATTAACGAAATGGTTTCTTCAATTGTGGCTTTTGCTACATTGGCATCATTATTAGCAGTACTTGTGGCACTGGCCGCATCATTAGCGTTTTGGCTTACGTTATCACTGGTCGTGCTCATTTCATTTACCGCAGCTGCCACTTGCTCACTTTCTATTTGCTGATTACTGGCTTCACTTAATACACTTGCAGTAATAATGCGCAAACTTTCAGTTTCATTGCGCACCTGTTCAGCCGAGCCGACAACCGCCAATACTGTGTTATGAATTTTACTGATAAAGGTATTAAACGAACGCGCAAGCGCACCCATTTCATCGTTTGACTCACTGTTTAACCGTTGCGTGAGATCGCCTTGGCCACTAGCTATGTTTTCTAATGCTAACTGCATTTTCTTTAACGGCGCCAAAATAACGGTAGACAGCAGCCAAGTTGCAGCTATTGATAAAACAAAGCTCAATACAATACCAAACTGCAAAGCAAAGCTAGCAGACTCTTGATTAGCGGTTACTTCAATTAAAGAATTTGTAAGTTTGGTATCTATTTCATCACGCATGCTAGTAACATTTTTGCGAATACGCGCTAACACTGCTTCCATATCTTGTTTATGCTCAGCTAAGTAACTAGCCGCAAGCTGGTGATCACTAAAAAGTGCTTGGTAGTAACGAGACCAAATAGCGACATCGGCTTTGATATTCGTAACCCGCTGTGCATTGATCGCATCAATGTAGCCAGACTTCACCAGCTTTAATGGGCTAGAAAGGCGCGCGTCGATACGGACTATATTATCTCGGTACTCTGCAAGCTGTACTATATAGTTTTGTTTGTCGCCTTGTCCTAGCACCATGCTCAAACCTGCCGTTTTCACCTGAAAGAGATCACGATAGCCGTCTTCAAGATCGTCCAGCACCGTTCGCACCTCTAAGCTTATAAAACTGTTAAGTCGAGCTTGCTCTTTAAACGTATACAACACGTAACCCGACAACACCGAAAAAATAACTAAGGCGACGACGACAGGAATAGCAAATTTAACTCGAAAGCTAAGGTTATTTATAAATTGGCTCATTTTTATCACTTATCAGTTTGCGGGCAATGGGAGGGTGTGTTTAAAAGAAAAATAGCGCTATGTACCTGAGAAAACAAATAAACTAAATGAACAAAAAGAATTAAAAAACCTAATAGCCACGACCATTCCAAGTATATTTATTAAGCCCTATAAGCCACACTCCCACTTTTAATTTGAAATTCCCATAAATGGGAATTTCCCAAGTCCGAAAAAACACAAAACACATAAATTTCAATACCTTACACTTTGGCATACTCCTCGCTTTAGTGCTCACATCAAAAACTATCTAAGCAAAAAATAGATACAAATGAACACTAAGGACAACATCGTGTACACAGCTTGCAAAAAATTAGCAAAAAAATTAATCCTACCAGCCATAACCCTTCTATCGGCCGCTTTCTGCGCCTTTTCAGCACATGCAGATGAGCTCGACCAATGGGTTGTTGAGTTAATGCAAAAAAGAAATATTCCGGGGTTACAACTCGCTGTTGTTCGAAATAACAAAATAATTAAAGTTGCCAGCTACGGAGTTGCAAATATTGAAGATAATATTGCCGTTGATGCCAATACTCTATTTGCAATTAATTCTGCAACAAAAGCCTTTGTTGGTGTAGCTCTAATGCAGCTTGTTGAGCAAAAGAAATTAGATCTCGATGCGCCTATTGCTAATTACCTACCAGAGCTGCCAACTCAGTGGCACGCTATAACAACAAGAGAGTTAATGAGCCATACCTCAGGCTTACCTGACATAATAAAAGATGAAATTGCTAATTTAATCTCAGATCAAGGACCCGATGATGCGTGGCAACAAGTACAAATTAAGCCATTAGAATTCGAAACCGGCACTCGCTTTAAATATAACCAAACAAACTACGCCATTATTGGTCAGTTAATTAACAAGCTAGCGGGGATCCCATTTCAGCAATTCATAGCGAAAAATCAGTTACAGAAAACTGAAATGAGCCGAACACTTGAAGCTGGCTTTAGTAATCTCAACAATGTTGTAAAGCACTCGGCTAGACGGTACGAAAGCCAAGCTAATGAACTTATAAATTCCAGAGAAGCCATTTTCTCTGAACTGTTACAAACCGCCGCAGGCATGGCCTCAACAGCAACAGAATTAGCAAATTGGCTAGTGGCATTACAAACAAATCAGTTTATTAGTGCACAAAGTATTCAGCAAATGTGGTCCCCGACCCGCCTAAAAAACGGTCATACTCAAGGCTTTAATCAGCGTTTAAATGGCTATAGTCTTGGCTGGCCAGTTATGGGCCGAGAAGAGCATCCTGCATTAGCTGCGGTAGGTGGTAACAGAGCGGGTATCTTTGTTTACCCTAAAGATAATATGTCGATTGTCATCCTAACTAACTTAATTGGCGCACTGCCGTCGCAATTTGTAGATGAAATTGCCGGATTTTATATCCCGCAAATGAAACAAGAGAATGGCTTTGGTTTACCCAAAAATATTAAACGCTTATGGCAAGTTCTTGAAGTACAAGGCTATGGAAATGCAATTACAGCTGCCGCTCAATTAAGTAAAGATGAGCAGATTCAATTTACCGAAAACAATATTAACTTATGGGGTTATTCGCTTATTAACCAAGACAAACTCAATGAAGCGTTAGCGGTTTTTAAGCTTAACACGCACCTTTATCCACATAGTTACAATACCTTTGATAGCTTAGCAGAAGCGTACTGGTATCTCGGTGACCACCAACAAGCAATCGCCAATTATAACCATGTACTTAAACTCCAGCCTGATAATACTCATGCAAAAAAGCAGCTGACTAAATTAGCAAAAATTAATCAGTAAACTCGCTTTTAAATTATCCCACTTTTGATTTATACATCCCAGAAGTGGGAAAAACTGCATTAACAAAAAACATAAAAACAATTAGAATCAATAATTTAAATTTTGGCATACTCCTCGCTACCGTGTTTATTAGTTATAAACATAAAGAAATATAACCTATGGATATAGATAGCACCTTAAAACGCAGCACCAAACCGAGTCAGCGTAAAAAACTCATATTTGGTACCTTACTTATTAGCATAGCGCTTATTATTTGGCTGATTTACTCATGGCTAGCACCTACCACATTGGCGGCTAATCAACTGCAAATAGCCACCGTAACTCAAGCTGATTTTGTAATAAAAATACGTGGCTTTGGCCGTTTAAAATCAAAGTATCAGCGTTATTTAACCAATACCGATAGCGCCATGGTCGAAGCTATTCATGTATACCCCGGCACCCGCGTCAATAAAGACACCGTTATTTTAACCCTGGTAAATCCACTACAAGCGCAGCGTTTATCAGTCGCACGGCTCGAATTGGCAAGACAAAAAGTCAGCGCTAACGAACAAATAATCAATCAAAAAAGTCAGCTATTAGAGCGCCAAGCAAGCCTGACTATTTTAAAAAGCGAGCTTGAAAGTGCCCAGCTGCGTGCACAGGCCGAAAGTAAATTAATCGAGCAAGGCATTGTTTCAAGCCTTGATTACAAGCGCAGTTTATTAACCGTGAAGCAGCTAGAGCAACGTGTTGATATTGAAAAGCAACGCTTAATCCAATTAGCCGATATGCACCATCAGCGCAGTAAAATTCAACAAGAGCTATTAAGCCAATTTGAATTGAACTATCAAGTACAACAGCAAGCCTTTGATGACTTACAGGTCACCGCTGGCATTGACGGCATGCTGCAAGAGCTTAATGTTGAGCTTGGTCAAAATCTTACACCAGGTACACGGCTCGCCATAGTAGGCTCAGATACCGCTCTCAAGGCTGAGCTTAGTGTGCAACAAAGCGATGCAGAAAAAATAGCTTTAAATATGCCAGCAAGAGTAAACACGTTTAGCACGGGTAATAGTGGCGAAGTAATCGCAACTGTCACCCGTATTGACCCTATCGTCAGTGATGGCCGCGTGATGATTGAACTTGATTTAACAGGTTCGTTGCCAGCTAACGCACGCCCAGATTTAAGTATTGAAGGGTATGTAATAAGCCACGTCATACCCAATGCACTCACCGTTAACTTACCCACCAAAGTGCAAGCCGATACTGACGCTACGCTTTTTAAACTTAACCCGACTACCCATTTAGCACACCCCACGCATATTGAATTTGGTACACTCAGTGATAACAAAATTCAACTGCTAAGCGGCGCTAACGTGGGTGAACAGCTGATCATTTCAGATCTCTCTAAATGGCAGCATTTGGCAACTATAAAAATAGAACAGGAAAGTTTATGAACACTAATACACTTATCTCATTAAAAAATATCGCCAAGGTTTATCGCAGCCAAAATGTTGAAACCTACGCCCTCAAAAATATCGACCTTGAAATAAATCAAGGCGATTATATTTGCATTAGTGGCCCATCAGGCTGTGGTAAATCAACGCTGTTATCTTTACTTGGCTTGCTCGACAGCCCCACCGAGGGACAATATTTTATTAAAAACGTTGATACCAAAACCCTCGACATGGACCAACAGGCAGAGCTACGTAATTTACATATTGGCTTTATTTTTCAGTCATTTAATTTAATAGATGAGCTGTCAGTTTTTGATAACGTAGCATTGCCGCTGACCTATCGTGAGCCTGCTATGAGCCAAGCTGATATTCAGAGCGCAGTAAAGCATGCTCTTGATGAGGTTGAAATGGGGCACCGCGCCCAACATAAACCTAATCAGCTCTCTGGTGGGCAACAACAACGTATTGCTATTGCCCGCGCCCTTGCCGGTAAACCCAGTATTTTATTGGTTGATGAGCCAACCGGTAACCTTGACTCTAAAAATGGTGATGCAGTGATGGACTTGCTCGACGCACTGAATCAAAAAGGCACTACCATTTGTATGGTAACCCATGATTTACGTTACGCAGGACGCGCAAAAACTCAGCTAAAACTACTCGATGGCGAAATTATCTCGTATTCGCAAGCACGCCAAGATACGCACACTGAAAATACCAGCGCTGTATCCGCTGATACTGCCGAGGTGATTTAACATGAGCCGTTTAACTAAAACACGTAGTCAACTGCGCTTGGCGTGGGCATCACTGATGAACGCACCGGGGTTTGTTACCGCCGTTGTAGCCACCTTGGCGCTCACTCTCGCGACGTTATTTGTAGTGCTAAGCTTGGTAAATAGTTACTTTTTAAAACCCCTTGATGTATTTGACGAAACCCGCATGGTGGTGGTTGAGCAAAGCCTAACCTATGACGATTACGATGCGGTTGGCTTTCAAAGCTATCAGTCGATGGTGCACTGGCTTAAAAACAATCAAAGCTTTGAGCGCACCTTTATGATAAATGCCGCTGAACATGTTTTTTCAAACTTAGACGGACAACCTAAAGAGGATGTGCTGTATGTAGGCGGTGAATATTTTGAGCTCCTACATACTCCCTTTCTACTCGGACATGGCTTTAAAAAGGGTGGAACTTTAGAGGAAGCTGATAATAGCGTAGTCATTTCAGAGAAGTTCTGGAAAGAACACTTTAATAATGACCCTGATATAATTGGTAAATCCTTAAAAACAGCCAGCGAAGATGAAGGTAATGGGCATATAATAATAGGTGTTGTAGCGGCTAATTTCAGCCCCCCATATATGATTAAAGCAGGCTCTGTTGAAGTTTGGTATCCAACCAGTTCTGACCGTCGATTTTTCCATAATGATGACTGGCAAAGCCCGTGGACCAACACGTTTAGAAACTTAAAACTGATTGCAGTATTAAAGCCTGGCGTCACTAACGAGCAAGTAAAAACCGACTTAAAAGCCCAAATTGATACGATTAAATCCCAGTGGCTCAATAATGGCGGCATTACTGATGTAAAGCCCGTTGTAACACCGTATCGTGAAGTTGAGCTTGGCAATAACGATCAACTTAGTTTAATGATGCTTGCAGGCGCGGTGGGGCTATTGGTCATCGCTGTACTAAACGTCAGCACCTTGTTTTTTTCACGCGCGTTAGCACAGCATAAAACCTTAGCGCTGCAAGCTGTACTGGGCGCAAAACGTAAAACTTTATTTAGCAGCATTTTACTGCAATCACTCATTTTAATGAGTATATCGGTCAGCATTGCACTGTTTTTATCTATTTGGGGCATTCGGTTATTCAAAGTACTTGCAGAAGGACGCTTGCCACTGGTGAACAGCTTGGCTGTTGACCTTAATTTGGTGCTGATAGCGGTAGTTATGTGTATTGCTTTAGCGTACATATTCTCAGTGATCACTGCACGTTTAGTTAACTACAAAACCTTAAATAGCCAAATGCAAAACAGTGGCAAAGGCGGCGTGTCGCAAGTGTCTGGGCGTACTGTGCGTATATTGATTGGCACACAAATGTTTGTGGCCGCTTTATTAGTTAGCTTTTCAATTATGATTGTTAGCAAAGCGCTCGATACCATTAATCGCCCACTGGGTAGCGACACTGAAAACCTGTACTTTGCACAGTTATTTCAAACTAATAATGATGCAACATTAGCTGAGCGCTATGAACAAGTTAAGCAGTATCAAAAAGTATTACAAAATAGCGAAGGCATTAAAGATGTTGCACTTGGCCATAGCCCTGTGACACCAAGGCAAAATGCCACTAGCTTGACCAATGTTGAAGGTAAAAGCTCCATCTTCTTCCCAAGCCAGTGGGTCGGGCCTGATTACTTTGCTTTAGTCGGCACAAAAATACTCGCAGGTCGTACTTTTAGTGAACAAGCTATACGTGGTGAAACTAACGAGCTGTTGGTCTCTGTCAGTGTCGCTAAATGGCTATTACCCGATCAGGAATACACTAATATTATCGGTAAAAGCTACAGAGGCCTTGAAGATAAAATGTTTGAAATCGTCGGCATAACGGAGGATTTTAACCACCCTAAATACTATGACGAATCATTTGGCCGGCACATTTGGTGGCCTGCACAACCTCGCAGCTATATGTTTGTTATTAAAACAGAGCAAGGTGTTGCGCTTACCAGCAAGCACGTTTTAAGTTTATTAAGAAAAGCCAATAGTCACCTAACCTTATGGCAATTTAGAGACTTACAACAAGAGTACGATGATTTATTGTATATGAGCCACCTAACTGTTGCACTGTGTAGTACCTTGGCATTATTTACTCTATTATTAGCAGCAATAGGTATCTTTGGCGTGCTGAGCTATAACCTAGGTCTGCGCCGTTATGAGTTTGGTATTCGCATGGCGCTCGGCGCTAAAAAGATACGCTTATTTAAATTAATGAGCAAAGAGGCGGTGATCCCTGTGCTGATTGGCTTTGCCCTTGCAATAATAACCGTGTTAGCTGGTTATTTTATACTTCAAGAACAGCTAATATCATGGCTAATCATGGATGTCCGGCTGCAATTAATGGCATGGGCAATTACCTTAATTATTGCCATGTTCGCGTGTTTTAGGCCATTATTACTGTTAATTAAAGCAAAACCTATGGCTGCGCTTCGTAACGACTAAGCAATATGATGTGATAACCAAGCAAAAGTAAAGCAATTTGCTTTTGCTTGAAACAAGAAGAACAAAATGGACACAATTTTAGTTATCGACGACCAAGCCGATGTACGCATGGCGGCCATCGTGGCATTAAATCAAATTGGCTATCAATGCATTGAAGCACAAGGCCCAGAGCAGGCGCTGGAAATAATCAGCAGCACAGCTATAAGCCTTATTTTGCTTGATATGAACTTTAAACTCGACACCACATCCGGCGCTGAAGGACTGCGATTTTTACAGCAACTGCAGACCCTGAGCGCTAATATCCCAGTGGTAGTCATGACCGCATGGGCAAGCGTTGATGTTGCTGTAAAAGCCATGCAGTTGGGTGCGGTCGATTTTGTTGAAAAGCCATGGAACAACCTACGCTTAACGGCGGTGGTACAACAGCAGCTCAAACAACAAAAAACCAACCACGACAATGCTTGTTTAAAAGCATTGCATAGCACCAGCGATGCTAATTACATTGCCCTGTCAGCCACTATGCAACAGTTATTAGCCCGAGCTAAACGCGCAGCCCAAACCAATGCCAGCATTTTAATTACTGGCGAAAATGGCACTGGCAAGAGCCTCTTAGCACATTACATACACCAACATTCAAACCGCAGTGAGCAACGCTTCGTTAGCGTAAACATTGGTGCTATTGCCCCTTCATTATTTGAAAGTGAATTATTTGGTCATAAAAAAGGCGCTTTTACTGATGCCAAAGAAGACCGCTTAGGCCGCTTTGAAATAGCCAATAGCGGTACCTTATTTTTAGATGAAATAGCCACTTTGCCGCTGGAGTTACAAAGTAAAATGCTGCGCGTACTCGAAAGCCAAGAATTTGAAGTGCTCGGCTCCAGTCAAACCAAAATTGCCGATGTTCGTATTATTGCTGCAACCAATGCAGAGCTTGCCAAAGCCATTGAAGAAGGCGAATTTCGCCGCGATTTGCTGTTTCGACTCAACACCATTGAACTACACATTCCGCCCCTGCGCGAACGCCCGGAAGATATTGTTGAGCTGGCTAATCACTTGTTGGCAACACACAGTAAAAAATATCAGCGCGAAGGCTTGTCACTTTCTGCCGCCGCGACCGCTGCGCTTACGCAATACAGTTGGCCGGGCAATGTACGCGAACTGAGCCACTGCATTGAACGCGCAGTGATCATGAGCGATAACGACAATATTGACGCCAATGATTTGATTCTTGCACAACCCAGTAGTGAAGTAAGCACCAGCCATAGCGCAGCAGCCAATCAATCACTCCCGCTATTACCGCTGGAGGAGCTAGAAAAACAAATGATCCAAAAAGCACTGGCTGAATTTAATGGCAATGTTATTGCTGCTGGGGAATTTTTAGGATTAAGTAAATCAGCTATTTACAGGCGCATCGATAAGCATCAGCTTGATTTAAAAGAAGTAGACAGTTAAATGCCAACCAACCAGTCACTTGAGCTGCACCTTAAACGCTACCTTTATTTGATGGTTTTTATCCTGCTGACGTTATCTATTTTGCTTACGATCAGCTGGGATTTAGATTGGTTTGCCAGCATCAGTATATTATTGCCGTTGATCACTCTAACGGTACTTGCGGCGCTAAAAAGTTATCGGCTAGTTACCGATATACTCGATCGATTTGGCTTACAACTTGATGCCCTTGCGAATAACGAAAGCAATAGCTGGCACTTAGCCAAATACCAAGGTGGGCGCATTACAAGCTTAAAAGCCGACTTTAATAAACTCAGTAATAAAATTGCTAAAAATAAACGTCATTACATACAAACCGAAGAGTTTGTATTTGAGTTTGTTGGCATGCTTGATTTACCCATTGTTATTTTAGACCCGCACGGATTAGTCTATTTCACTAATCAAGCATTCTTAAATAGTTTAACCACTCCTGACGTTGCAGGTTTAACAGCAAATAATCTCGGCCTCATATATAACCAAGGCATGTGGCAACAACATGATGATTCATGTTTTGAGCAGCGTTTTCATATCTCATCACAAACATTTTGGCGTGCAGGGCGAAGCTACGAATTACTGACATTATTTTCGATTGAGCAACAACTACGTAGCAACGAGCAACAAGTATGGCAGCGATTAATACGCGTACTTAATCATGAAGTCAGAAACTCCCTCACACCGATTTACTCAATGAGTCAGTCTCTTCAGATCATGAAGCAGCAAGGACAGATCAGTAATGCACCTGATTTAGCCAGCGACATGCTACAAGTGATTGAAAAACGCGCCCAGCATTTACTCGACTTTGTAGCCAGTTACAGTGCCTTTTCACAGCTGCCTGCCGCTAATAAGCAAGCCGTAACCACAGAACAAATCAATCTGAGATTACATGCCTTATTTCCACAGTTAGTTATTCAAGCAACTGAACCTCAGCACATCAATGTAGATTTAGGCCAGTTAGAACAAGCACTAATCAATCTAATTAAAAATGCCTTTGAAGCCGGAGGTAGTAGTGCACCTACATTTAGCTGGCAACAACATAAAGATAAAGTTGTTATTGAGCTGCTCGATAGCGGCACTGGAATTACAAATCCTGATAACCTATTTGTGCCTTTTTATTCAACTAAGGAACAAGGAGCTGGCATAGGCTTAGTTATAAGCCGCGAACTCATTCGTAATCAAGGTGGTCAGTTACAATTATTAGCCAATCCAAATGGCCAAGGTACACAAGTCACGATTACCTTACCATTGTAAATTAATAGCTTTCATTTTCTACCAATAATTATTATCCGTTCAATACTTAACAAACAATTAAATTGAACCATACATAATTATTTTGTTTGGAATATAAACCTAATAAATTAAATGAGAATTATTTGCAAGTGAGTGTTGACAGATTAAACAATCTAACTGATAATCAATATCAACAAGACGATAGAGCACCACGACTTGTACAGAATAAACTGAATTTGTTTCTCGACCCTGAAACACGTGTGGCGCACGTAAACAGCTAAGGTTACCTGTTACTAACCGCAACGCCCCTTGATGTTGGTGACAGGTAACCGCCCTACTATTTTACTTGCTACATTGCTCATATCGGTGACGGTAGATATGACACTAAAAAGCCCTTACGGGCTTTTTTTATGTCTAAAATTCATGTTAGACATTTGCTTTCTCTATAGCCGCCTAAATAGAATAAAGAAAAACAACAAATAAAACTTAATGAGAATTATTTCCAAATAGATATTGACACTTTGCCAGATCTAACTGATAATCAATATCAACAAGGCGATAAAGCATCACGACTTGTACGGAATAAACTGAATTTGTTTCTCTACCCTGAAACACGTGTGGCGCACGTAAACAGCTAAGGTTACCTGTTACTAACCGCAACGCCCCTTGATGTTGGTGACAGGTAACCGCCCTACTATTTTACTTGCTACATTGCTCATATCGGTGACGGTAGATATGAAACTAAAAAAGCCCTTACGGGCTTTTTTTATGTCAGTAATTTAGTGAACTAGGCTTTAACCTACGCTTTTAAAAATTAACGGCGGTTTTTACGTGCTCGTGCTCGACGTTGTTTTTTCTCTTCTTCTTTAGCGGCTTTTTTAGCCTCAGCCGCAGCACGAAGCCCTGCAACCATCACTTCTTCTTCTTCACGCATGGCAGGTGTTTCCATGGTAATGCGACCAATAATACCATCACGTAATTCATTAATTAGAATTTCAGACATTTTATAAGTATCAATTTGGTTACCACCACGAATACAACCACGCTTTTTACCCGCCATTTCAACAAACTCCCAATCATTTTCAGGTAATTCATCAATTTTATAACGCGCTTTTAAAAGTTCAGGATACGCCCGCAATAGATATTCAGCGGTGTAACTTGCCACTTCTTCATATTCAAGTGCGGTATCACGTATCGCACCTGTAGCACCTAAACGGTAGCCTGAGTTTTCATTTTCTACTTTTGGCCATAACATACCCGGTGTGTCGTAAAGCATGATGCCGTCTTCAAGCTTAATACGTTGCTGCGCTTTAGTAACCGCCGGTTCGTTGCCTGTTTTCGCAACAATACGACCCGCTAACACATTAATTAACGTAGATTTACCCACGTTAGGAATACCCATGATCATGGCTTTAATCTGCTTATCGGCACCAACTTTGTGTGGTACTAATTTTTTACACAGTTCATTAATACGATGAACTTCAGCCGCTTTATCATTACCAAACGCAATCGCTTTAACGCCATTTTCTTGCTCAAAGTAATCCTTCCACGTTTGCGTCATTTTAGGATCGGCTAAATCAGCTTTATTCAAAATTTTGATGACCGGCTTACCTTCACGCAACGTCGCCACCATCGGGTTTTCACTACTGTAAGGAATGCGCGCATCAAGCACTTCAATGATCACATCCATTTGTGGCATTATTTCTTTAATTTCATTACGGGCTTTATTCATATGCCCAGGGAACCACTGTATTCCTGCTCTACTCATTTGATTTATATGACCTTTAATTAAAGGCCGCAGCCTATGGGTACTAATGTGGGTACTAATGTGGGTACTAAAAGTAAAACTATGCTTTTGTACTTTTCGTTTATGGAGGGAGTTTACTACAAAATAGCATTCTAATTCTTCTTAAAATAAACTCATCAAACAAGATCTAAAGTATCGAAAATGCGATTCATTATATTTATGAATAAGAAAAGTGCAGCAAAAAGGGAAGCATATAGCTTCCCTTTAAAGTAATTTTAAGCAATTTGTGCTTTTAAATTTAACCAGTCTTCTTGTTTTAGCTTGTTCCAAGCAGCAAGAATGCGGGCAGGTTTCATTACCGATTTTCGAGCATTCCAACTATGTACTGAGTTAATAAGTAGATCATCAGTAATGTCGTTACCTTCTAACTCATTAGTGGCAACCCAATGCACTGTTGAAAGTAGCTCCATACCGTTTTGCGACTCAAAGCCTTCTATTAGCCTCGCTACTTTATCAAATCGTTGTTTTGTCTCTGGACATTCTTGCAAATAGTTAAGCGCCTCAATAGCAGCATCATCTTTTAACTCTATAGGCGTATCAGGCTTATTTATACCGTCTGCATAACCAGTAATAAAGTGACCTTCCATTTTATCTAACACATGGCGCAGCACATCAGCATAAGGGCCATAATGATGTTTTTGGAATATCACTTTGTTTAAAGGCTCACCCGCTGCAGTTAAAAAATACACAAGCTTTTGTACTTCTAGTAGCGATAAACGATAACCAAACCCTGTAGAGGTATAACGTTCTATCAAGCCCAGCACTGCGGCTCTGCCTAGCGTCATTTCAGGTCTTTTAGTTTTATTAGGCATAGCCTGGGCACTTGGTGCATTTTGTGGCGGGTATACACGCCATTCAACGTCTGGTAATTCATTTAAAGAACGTTGTATGAGTGAATCAACAGCATGCCAATCTAAGCCCCCTAAGCCACTTCCCAGTGCTGGTAAGGCGACTGATTTAAGCCTTAACCGCTTTACTTCAGCTTTTAGGCTGTTCAGCCCTCGCTCTATATACTCAAGTTTAGAACTACCTTTCCAGTGTGCTTTAGTAGGAAAGTTAATAATATAAAATGGTGCATTAATAGAATTAAGCTCAACGGTTAACACTTCACCTGTTACCAGCTTTTTATCATCACAGGCTTTTTTGTATATCTTAAAATTATCAGGAAAGGCCTTTTTAAATTGCAAAGCAAGCCCCTTACCCATTACCCCTACAGTATTAAGTGTGTTGATAATAGCATCTGCTTGATCATGTAAAATATTGCCAGTTTGATAAGTAATCATCTTAACCTCAGTAATACCACTGCGGTCTAACTACGACCTCAGGTTTATGCTGCACGGTTTGTATATATTTACGCCCCTAAACCTGCCCACCCACACCTTTAAACTTCTCAACAAAAGCGGCGATTTTCTGAAACACCGTTTGCTTCTGAGTTCGGTACTGTGGGTTCAATGGGCTAAGTTTGGGCAGCGCCTCATTAAGTGCAGTGCCATTTTCAGACGCGTACTCACGTTTGAGTGATGACGCAATATAGCGTTTGGCAGCATCGATATTGAGCTTTTCAGAGGCAATAATGGCATCGGCTTCGCGCTTCTGCTCCGCTTGGGCGAATTTGAAGAAAGCGTCGATAATGCTGGCTTTGTCATTGATCTCATCTAGGTTTGTCTGGTTAATAAAATCAACCACTAAGCTCTCTTTCGCTCTATTGCCAAGGCTACCGCGGATCATGCGACGAACTTCTTCAATCAAGCCTTCTTTACTCTTGTTCTTCTTATTGTGATCAAAAATCAGTTCAAGAATGTAATCAAGGTTAATTTCTTGAGATTTAAGCAAATCAACTTCAAAGACCACATCGTCCCAGTCTACCGTTGATTTATCTTTGTTCTGACCTTCTTTATCGCGTCGCAACCAGTCACGGGTATCATTGTAAGTAGAGCGATAATCTTGAATAGCACGTTCGCTCGGCATATCGATGGTTTGCATTGCCTCGATGTCTGCATCGTCCAGATAGTACTTTGACTTGAACTCTTTAACAGCTTGTTCATCACTGATATTTAAGCTTTGCAGTGCTTTTAATCCAGCAAACTCATCGTAGTTTTGTAAAATATTTTCTGCTTTGAGGTATTCACCAAACAGCTTGGCAAACTCTTTTTTATCTTGTTCTTTTTCAATATTTTCTGGGTTTGGAAAACGTTCTTGCAGCTCTTTTACAATATCAACAAAACCTCGACGCGCTTGTTTGTTAACAATATCGTAGAAGCCTTCCATGTATTCTTTGTAGCTCTTCTCCAACACCACATTTTTGGTGTTTTTGTCACCAAACAGGGTTATGGCATCAATTGTCGCCTGTTCCAAGTCACGGAAGGTAACAATATTGCCAAAGGTCTTAGTCGCATCATAAATGCGGTTAGTGCGAGAAAACGCCTGCATCAAACCGTGATAACGCAAATTCTTATCAACAAACAAGGTGTTAAGCGTGGGCGCATCAAAGCCCGTTAAAAACATACCCACCACGATGAGCAAGTCTATTTCTTGATTCTTAACTCGCTGGGCAAGGTCACGGTAGTAGTTCTGAAAGCCATTACTATCCACGCCGTAGTTAGATTTAAACATGGCGTTATAATCAGTGATCGCGGCGCTCAAAAACTCTTTCGCGCTACTATTCATGGCATTGACTTCAAAGCTCTCATCTAAAATATCACCAATGGCGTCCTGCTCTTCATTGGCAGCAAATGAGAAGATAGTCGCAATGCGCAAAGGTTTACTTCTAGGACCATGTTCAGTCTCGGCCTGCAATGTTTTGAAGTTTTCATAGTAAGCTTTCGCCGCATCAACACTACTTACCGCAAACATGGCGTTAAACCCTTTCGCGCCAGAATAAGCTCGATGCGTTTTCTGGTTAAAATGGCTCAGAATATACTGCGAGATTTCACTAATCCGCATCGGATGTAAAAACGCTTTCTTATTCTCGGCAGCACTGAGTTTTTTATCGTCTTGTTCAGTCTCAATGCTCTTAAATTGCGGGCGAACATCATTATAGTCCACTTTGAACTTGAGTACTTTCTCATCACGAATAGCATCAGTGATCACATATGTGTGCAACTGCTGGCCAAACACGTCCCCCGTGGTTTCTGCACCCAAAGCGTTTTCAGGGAAAATTGGTGTACCCGTAAAGCCAAACTGGTAGTACTTTTTAAATTTATTCTTCAGGTTTTTCTGTGCTTCACCGAATTGGCTTCGATGACACTCATCAAAAATAAAAACGACTTGCTTGTTGTAGATAGCTAAATCGCTTTCGCTTTTTATTAAGTTATTGAGCTTTTGAATTGTGGTAACAACAATCTTGTTATCGTCTTTATCCAGGTTGCTTTTTAGCCCTGCGGTACTGTCTGAACCGTTCACACTATCAGGCGAAAATCGCTGATATTCTTTCATAGTTTGAAAATCGAGATCTTTTCTGTCCACCACAAAAAAGACTTTATCTATACAGTCTAAATCGGTAGCCAAACGAGCAGCCTTAAAGCTGGTGAGTGTTTTACCTGATCCGGTGGTGTGCCATATATAACCGCCACTTTCTGGCTTAGCCCAATCTCTGCTGTTAAATGCACTTTTTATTTTCCATAAAATGCGCTCGGTGGCGGCAATCTGGTAGGGGCGCATTACCAGCAAAGTATTGCTGACATCAAACACCGAGTAACGCAAGATCACTTCAAGCAACGTCTCTTTCTGGAAAAAAGTGGCGGTAAAGTCTTTTAAATCCTTAATAAGCGTATTGTCAGATTTTGCCCAGTTCATCGTAAAGTCGAAGCTGTTTTTGTCACGTTTCGTGGTATTGGCAAAATAGCGCGTGTCGGTGCCATTAGAGATCACAAACAGCTGCAAGAACTTGTACAAAGAGTTATCGGCATTAAAACTCTCTTTGCTGTACCTATGAATTTGGTTAAATGCCTCTCGAATAGCCACACCACGCTTTTTCAGTTCGATTTGCACCAAAGGCAAACCATTAACCAAAATCGTCACATCATAACGGTTAGCATGGCTTCCCGTTTGTTCAAACTGCTTAATCACCTGTACTTTGTTGCGAGCAATAACTTTCTTGTCGAACAGGTAGATGTTTTCTATATGGCCATCATCAAAAACAAAATCGAAGATATAGTCACTATGCACCTTGCGGGTTTTGTCGAGAATATTGTCGCTGGGTGTATTCAGGTATTGCTCACAAAAGCGAGCCCATTCGGCGTCACGAAACTCGACCTTATTAAGGGCTTGTAGCTGTTTGCGCACATTCGCCAGCATGGCATCTGGCGTGGTTAGCGCGGGTAAATACTCATAGCCCTGGTTGCTTAGGTCCTGAATCAGCTCACGCTCTAAATCACCTTCGCTCTGAAAGTTTTCATTAACTTGCCAGTCTTTAGTGTATTTATCTAAAACAATAAAATTATTGGATTCTGCCACAGTTTTATAAGTCGTCATTCGTTTACATCCTTTTTCTTACTTCCATACCTAAGTAGCTTTTTAACTTCGCGGTCAAAGTCAGATTCTATTTTTTGTTGTTTGTTAAATTGCTCATAAGCTTCATGGGCTTTTTGCTCAGCCGCCTTGCGGGTTACATTGCCATAGCCTTCTAACACTTGGTACTCATTAAAGGCTAAAAACTTATTCACACTTTCAGCGAAGGCTTCCATGGTAAAAGCATTACGGCGTTCAATAATACCTTCTATGTAATCAAAAAATGCTGACACAGCGCGTTCGAGCTTTTTAATTTCATCTTCTGCTAAGTAGTTTTTCGCGATGGTCGTATCTGATTTAAGTATCCGCCCCTCAGGTGCATTTTTATAAGTTGACATACCCATTAATGGCTGACTGGCATCGGCTTTAAGTGCAATAATTTCAGCCGCAGTATGGCCGGTAATCGCAAAGTGAAACTTGTCTTGCACGTGGGCGTAAAATAAACGCGTAGTTTCTGATTTTGCATCGTAATCAATACTGCATTCAGCAAAAATATCGGTGATTTGCTGATAAATACGTCGCTCACTGGTGCGAATAGAGCGCACTCGTTCCAGCAACTCTTTAAAATAATCTTTACCAAAAAAACGGCCATTTTTAAGGCGTTCATCATCCATGGCAAAGCCTTTGATGATGTAGTCTTTAATCAACTGTGTTGCCCAAATCCTAAACTGGGTGGCTTGCGCTGAATTAACCCGATAACCAACTGAAATCACCGCATCTAGGTTGTAGTATTTCACCGCTTTGGTTTGGGTTTTGTCAGCTATCGCGCCATGTGCAGTGGTATGTTCCAAAATGGAACATACCAGTTGCTCTTGTAATTCACCGCTTTCAAAAATATTTTTTAAATGTTTGGTAATCGCCGGTCGCTGCACGCCAAACAGCTCTGCAATACGTTCTTGCGTCAGCCAAATGGTTTCACCACTAAGTAGCACTTCCACTTTAATGTCACCATTAGGCGCAGTGTAAAGTAAAAATTCAGAGGTTTGATCTTGTAGGCTAAGATTTGGCATTGGCTTTTCCTTGCAGTTTAAAACCATAGTTATTTAAAAGATGATCAAGTAAAAACTTCACAATTTGTTTCTCTGGTCCAGTTGGCTCGGCAACTTCTTCACTTGATAATGAACGATGACTATAAAAATGCATGACACGCTTTGCATATAAAGTTTTATCTTCAGGCAATAAATCTGTCCAATTTTGATAGCCCAAAAAAGACGCTGCTTTCTCATATAAATTACGTAATAAATTAAAATGAAAGCGTTGAACTTCGTTATCTTTTATCGCCTGCTCAATTAACTGTTTTAAATACAAATGATAGGAAAAACTAGAATTAGCACCGCCTTTTTTGTCTTTAAGCTCAAAATTGCCATCTTCAAATTTTTCCAGTAAATAACAAGAGTTGGCATTGAGTTCATTGTACAAAACATTAAAGAACAGCGGATTATGAGTAGAAACAATAAACTTTACGGTATGTTCTGGTGTACGTTTAATTAATTGTGCTAAATCGACAGCAAGCTCAATTAAATGATTTTCGTCTAATGAGCTTACAGGGTCGTCAATATAGATATATTCCAATTGGTTAAATTGGTCGGTTTCTCGATTCTCTAACTCAGGTACAGCGAGCACATCAATAACCTGATTAATTAAGGTATAAAAAATACTCCAAATAAAGTTGCTTTCTTCGCCTTTAGATATTTTTAGCGGTGGCAAATTTTCATCATCTCCGCGTTTAAAGGAAAAAGTGATCTCGGAAAATGCTGGAACTACATTTTCTCCGTTTTTATATTTTGGGTTAAATTGGGGCGTGAGCTTGTCGTTGGTATAACGCTGAAAGTTATCAATAATATTTTGGTCTTGCCCCTGATCTTTAACTTCTTTAAGAATCCAATCGGTAAACGTATTGGGTTGGATTTTTAGCTTCGGCTGGGCATCAGCATCTAAATCGTTATCCCAGTAAAATAAGTCTTCGGTAAACGCGTTGTAATATAAAATCTTGTGGCGCGAGAGTGGCGTTGACTCTACACCGTCAATCGCATCTTGCCCATCGCCTTTCGGCGCTATGATCTTTTTAAACTCACGCGACAAACGCGTTTTACCCGTGCCATTAAAGGCATAGATCAACTGCACTTTTTTATCAGTATTCTTTAATTTATGGGCAATCCCTGCAAGTGATTTTAAATACTCCCCATAAAATTCAGAAATATCACATTTCTTAACGGCCCAATGCCCCCGGTGAAATTCAAAATCATCGATATCTAATTTTTGTTGTTTCTCCTTTAGAAGGCCTCTGGTTAAAGGGTAGTAGTCTTTGTCAAATCTATACTTGATGCGTAAATTATTAGAATTAACTTTAATATCGGTGATTTCCCCAATTCTTGAATCAGCGACTTCATCCTCGACCGCAAACATGGTTGGCAGATTCTTGAGCTTATTTATTGCACCCTGATCTAATGATTGAAATTGCCCTTTGATAGAGGCTTCCGTGTATTCAAGAAACCTGTCTTTCGGAATCGTGAATTCCCCTTGATCGCCCGAGTAAAAGCTAGGCACGCTTGCCATGATCAGGTTGTACATTTGACCGCTCATTTACGCTGTTTCCTCCATAGGTTTGGGGAAGTTCAACAGTAAGTCGCGGTAGTATTCGTATTGCTTTTGACGTAACTCGATTTCGCGGGGGAGACCTTCTTGGATCGAAGTGGTTAAGGTGTCGAACTTATCCAAAATAGAAACTATTCGAGCCTGCTCAATAAGTGATTTTTTTGGGTCATTTGGAAAAGGAATTGGAACTGTGAGCTTTTTGACCATTGGAACTGTAAGTTGCGGGATCCCAGCCTCAGTACCACCAATGGGAGTCATATCTAAAACATAGTTTAAATATCTTGTACTGATTATATCTTTGTTGGCTATTAAAACAATTAGACGAATAATTGGTGTGAACTTAGCTTCGCGAACAGTGTGATATCCGACTTTAGCGCCTCGCGCAGAGATGGTTACTGCTTCGCTGTCAATTTTATAGTCATCAGTGAAACCATATAATCCTTTTTCGCCTGTAGCGTTTGCATAAATTGGATATGGGTATTCGTCGGTAGGCTCAGTCTGACCTTTAGAACTTTTTTTAGGTACATCTCCGCCAGCAGATATAGAGGTACAAATATGCTCTAATGTTTTCCATTCTACTCCTTCATTTTCAGCACTTAACAACTGGTCGCGGTAGTAGTTGTATTGTTTTTTCCGCATGTTAAGCTCGGCGGTCAGCTCGGCGGTCAGCTCGGCGGTCATAGCGGTAAATGCGTCCAGAATACGCACTATTTTAGCTTGTATTGCCAGCGATTTTTCTTGGTTATCTGGGCATGGGATGGGGATTTTTTTAGCACAGTAATTACTAATCCATTGCCGTTTATGATCACCTTCAATCAAGTCACTCGGTAGCGTATTCATCCAATAATATACGTACTTCAGCATGAACTTCGACTCATCACTGGATTTAATCATTTTCATTGCTGAGGATTTAGCTTTAAAGTCGAAATCAACCCATTTATTAGCAGTAGTGAAGTCATCAAAAATGATTACAGGATTTTCTGAAGCTCGATTTATCCCGTCTATTTCGTCCGTATAACCTAAAATAAAAGTCTTGCCCGCAGTTAATACAGGGACCTCAAACGAATCATCATAGTTTTTCGTTTTTACGAGATATTTTGTCGGCTGTTCGTATTGTGTTACATCCCCTAAAGCTAATTCTTTAAGCTCAACACCACCCAAGAGTTTCTCTAAATAGCTCAAATGACTCATGCCTCAAGCTCCTCACCTTCAATTTCCGCCACAATGGCGTCAATATCACAGCGAAGCGCATCAATTTTAGCAACGGTGGTTTTAAGTTCGGCATTAAGCTCTGTAATGTCCACTAGCTCACGGTTGTCTTTCGCTTCTACATAACTGCTTACCGAAAGGTTATAGCTATTGGCTGCAATGACATCTAAATCAACGGATTTGGCAAAGTGACCCACGTCCTCTTTGCTGGCAAACACTTTCATGATGTCTTCGATGTGCTGATTGGTGATAACGTTGGTATTGGTTTCCTTTTTAAAGTAAGCCTCGCCACTGGCATCTATAAACTGGGTGGTAGTGTCGGTTTTGTGTTTAGACAGCACTAAGATATTTACCGCAATGGTGGTGCCAAAGAACAGATTTGGTGCCAATGAAATCACGGTTTCAACATAGTTGTTATCAACCAAGTATTGGCGAATTTTTTGCTCAGCACCGCCGCGGTAAAAAATACCGGGAAAGCAAACAATCGCAGCACGACCTTTGCTTGATAGGTAACTCAGCGCATGCAATACAAAAGCAAAGTCGGCTTTTGATTTAGGCGCTAATACGCCAGCGGGCGCAAAGCGGTCATCGTTAATTAAGGTTGGGTCGTCGCTACCAATCCATTTCACTGAATAAGGTGGATTAGAGACAATCGCATCAAACGGCTTGTCGTCTAAAAAGTGCGGTTCGGTTAAGGTATCACCCAATTGAATATTGAACTTGTCGTAGTTAATGTTATGTAAAAACATGTTCATACGCGCCAAGTTGTAGGTGGTGTGGTTGAGCTCTTGACCAAAAAAACCATCTTCAATGATATGCGCATCAAAATGCTTTTTGGCTTGTAGCAGCAACGAACCAGAACCCGCCGCAGGATCATAGATTTTATTCACACTGGTTTGGCCATGCATGGCGAGCTGCGCGATCAGTTTTGAAACGTGCTGAGGCGTAAAAAATTCGCCACCTGATTTACCCGCATTGGCAGCATAGTTTGAAATAAGGAACTCGTAAGCATCACCAAACAGATCGTTTTCGTTGTCTTCAAATTGAGTGATATTTAAGCCAGCCACGCCTTTTAACACAGCTGCTAGGCGTTTGTTTTTTGCTTCTACCGTATTACCTAAGCGATTACTGGTGGTATCAAAATCCGCAAACAAGCCTTTTATGTCTTTTTCTGAATCATAGCCATTGGCTGAGTTTTCGATTGCAGCAAAAATAGCCGCCAAATCCGTATTTAAATTTTCGTTCTTATGCGCATTAGCCGCCACATTGCTAAACAACTGGCTTGGAAGGATAAAATATCCTTTCGTACGGACTGCATCATCTTTTGCAGCTAGAATGTTTTCATCATCATCGTCCATGGCAGCATAATTAACACTTTCATCACCGCCTGTGATGTAACCAACAAAGTTCTCACTGATAAAACGATAGAACAAAGTACCCAACACGTACTGCTTGAAGTCCCAACCATCTACTGAACCTCGCACATCATTAGCAATAGCCCATATTTGTCGTTTAAGCTCAGCACGTTGTTGATTACTTGTCATTTCTTTATTCCCGTAAAGTACGTTATTTGATATTAAGCCGCATATTTTAGTAAGTCAGATAAAGCCAATACGAGCTTTATCTGACTTACTTTTCATCCAAATAATACTACCACAAATTCTATATAATCAATCTGCTGCTTCAGTTTATAAATAGTTTTATTTTCTTTACACTTCCCTTTCACCAATTCTTTCCATTATCCAATCATCAACTTCTGACTCAAGCCAAGCTACCGATTTGGCACCTAACGATACTTGCTTTGGAAATGAGCCTTTAGTTATAAACTCATAAATTGTTGAACGACCAAGTGATGTTTTTTGTATAACTTCTTTTAATTTGATTAAACGCATGGAATTTCTCCGGTTGGTTATTAGTTCATAACCTTACAGAGTATGTAATTTTTAACTGGCTCAGGATATACTCATACCACCTTAAGGTCTGAGTTTCAGTTGGAATTAAAATTGATTTAGGCAAGGCATTGATTGCAAGTAATAGTGGTTCTATTGTTAAAATCAATAACGCAGTATCAATCGCTTTTAAACCAATCCTTAGGACGTTTCACAGCAACTTGCTCTCTGCGTTATGGCTACTTAACAGTGACTACTCTTTTGCAAAGTTACGCCTTGGTATTAACCCCCAGTGAAACGCTGGGCTCTGTATCTTGAGGTGGTTTGGGTATTAATGCGCTATACTGGCGAAAATTTTTTTAAATAAACTGTTATGGCTCTTAAATCGACGATTATTAAAGCGCAGTTATCGCTAAGCGATATGGACCGCAACGTATACCAAGACTTTAATTTAACCTTGGCACAACACCCTTCAGAAACCGAGCAACGCTTGATGATCCGCTTGCTTGCCTATGCACTTAATGCGTGTGATGGTTTAGAATTTACCAAGGGGCTATCGGCTGATGATGAACCAGAGCTGTGGCATAAAAGCTATAGCGATGAGATCGAGCTGTGGGTTGAGCTTGGTTTACCTGATGAAAAGCGTGTTAAAAAAGCCTGTAATAAAGCTAAAAAAGTGGTGCTATACACTTATGGTGAAAACAACCAAGCAATTTGGTGGCAAAAGCATCAACCTAAATTGTATGAGTTTAAAAATTTAAGCATTTTTAGTTTAGATTTTGCTGCAACTCAAGCACTGGCAGCGCTGGTTGATCGCAATATATCGCTGACGATTACCATTCAAGATGGTGATGTATGGGTGAGCTCTGATTCAGTTAACATTGAAATAAAACCTGTACAATTAATGTAATTGTAGGTTCAATAGATTTTGAGGGTGTATGACGACTAAACGCGTTGTGGTATTACACGGATTGTATATGTCTGGCTTTGTAATGCGCCCTTTATGCTCGCAGCTCGAAAAATCTGGGCTGGATATTCTCAACCTCTCTTATAATACATTGTCTCCCGATCGCGCCGCTATTTTTAAACAAATTGATAATTTTATTGATAATAAAAGTACAGCACTCGTGTGTCACTCAATGGGCGGACTGGTGGCGCGAGCCTATTTAGCAGCAAATTCAGAGCAAAGCCAAAACGTTGAAAAAGTCATCACCTTAGGCACACCGCATAAAGGCAGCCATATAGCCCGCAGAATGCAGCAAAAAGGCTTTGATGTTTTTTTAAAAAACAGTGTGGAATTTTTACTGACCGTAAATGGTGATTGGCCATTTAATGCCAAGCTTTATAGTATTGCTGGCGACTTACCGATCGGCCTCATGCCGCTAATTGCCAAAGGCAGTCAATCAGATGGTACTGTATTACTTGACGAAACCAAGCTCAATGGCATGGCAGAACATAAAGTGTTTCATTTAAGTCACACCAGTATGATCTACTCACGCCAAGTGATGAATTATATTGTTGAGTTGCTGGTTTAATCTTCTGCACTAGCAGCCACTTTATAGGCAACAAATGCAATGATTGCTAAGATCAGTGGTGTTGGCGCTGCGATATAACCAAAGGTATCAAAGTTAGCAAAGCTTGCTCCTGCTAAATGGCCGACTAAGCCAACTACAAATGCAATCAACGCTATGCCAATAACAACTAATTCCATTTTACTTTCTTTTTGTGTTTTAGCCTGCATGTTATCTCTCCATGTAATTAATCTAGGTTGATTATGCGCCGACTAAAAATGCAAATTTTGACCTAAATCAAATAACCACTCGCCATGTAATAGCTTGCTATAAAAGCTTGTTTTAGATCATCTTATTGTATTTTTATTAAACGATTTGCGGTTATTTTGATTTTTGGGGTGGTTTTTTAAAGATTGGAGCCCATCTCTATTGTGCGAACAAGTTGATTACTACAGCAGGTTGGCTAATAGGTAAAATCTATTGAGGTTATCAATTTTAACCATTTTACAGTTCATTAATTATGGCTAATACTTGCTCTCAGTCATTCAAAAATATCTTATCAGTTTATTAAGGAGAAGTTATGTCACAGGTAAACGCAATCGGCCTTAACAGCGCTAAAAGTGAAGATATCGTCAAGTCACTCAATACCCTGCTAAGTAGTTATCAAATTCAATATATGAATGCCCGTGGTTTTCATTGGAATATTAAAGGTCGCAACTTTTTTGAACTACACGTTAAATTTGAAGAAATTTATAATCTACTGCTATTAAAAGTAGATGAAATAGCTGAGCGTATTTTAACGCTTGATGGCGCACCACTGCATGCATTTTCTGACTACTTAGAGATCAGCAAAATTAAAGAAGCAAAAAATATCAGTGATGGTGAAGCTGCCGTAGAAAACTTGCTCGCAGGTTACAGTACCTTAATTAAAATGCAGCGCGATATTTTAGAGCAAGCAAGTGATGCACAAGATGAAGGTACGGCTTCATTGATGAGTGATTATATAACTGAGCAAGAGAAGCTCGTGTGGATGCTTAAAGCATATTTAAATTAAGACTCCGATAACAAAAACGCCACTGTTAAAAGTGGCATTTTTATTGTTTAAAATCAAAGCGATGAACTTACTAATCGCTTCAACAATAGCTACCTTAGCAACTAAACTCGATTACATAAAACAGTAAACTTAATCAGCCAAACTGATAAAAAAGGCCATCTCTAATGCTTTTTCTTCCAAGCTTTTAAAACGCCCTGATGCACCGCCGTGACCAGCATCCATATCGGTTTTAAACACCAAAATATTATCGTCAGTTTTATATTCACGCATTTTAGCCACCCATTTCATCGGCTCCCAATATTGCACTTGCGAGTCATACAGCCCCGTAGTAACTAATATATTCGGATACGCCTGAGCAGCAATATTGTCATACGGTGAATACTTTGCAATCACATCATAATAAGCTGGGTCATTTGGATTGCCCCATTCATCGTATTCATTGGTGGTGAGCGGAATTGATTCATCCAGCATAGTGGTTAGCACATCTAAAAATGGCACATGGCAGCCCACACCTAAATAAAGCTCAGGAGCTTGATTGACAATCGCCCCCATTAGTAAGCCACCAGCACTACCGCCTGAAGCAAACACTTTATCTTTCGCACCATAACCTTGTTCAACTAATGCTTTGGTTACATCAATAAAGTCGTTAAAGCTATTTTGTTTATACTGCTTTTTACCTTGTTCATACCAATCACGTCCCAGCATTTCACTACCACGAACATGCGCTATCGCATACACAAAACCACGGTCGAGTAAGCTTAGTGAAGTGCTCGAAAAACTCGGATCGATGGTTATGCCGTAGGCTCCATAACCGTATTGAAATAACGGGTTAGTACCATCTTTTTTAAATAACTCTTTACGATAAACCAGTGACACAGGTACTTTCACACCATCTTGGGCGGTGATCATTAATCGTTCTGAGACATAATTTTCAGCATCAAATCTACCCAGCACTTGCTGTTGTTTAAGTAGTGTTTTATCGCCAGAACTTAAGTTAACCTCATAAAGTGACCCTGGTGTGGTCAAGCTTGAATAATAGATGCGAGCCGATTGAGAGTTTGGTTCAGGATTCATAGCCACTGATGCATAAAAGCAAGGATCATCAAACGCTAAGGTCATACGCTGCTGTTGCTTATTGATCACTACAAAGCGGGTTTGTCCCTGCTCTCGCTCAGTTAACACTAAAAAATCGTTAAATAATTCAACGCCTTCAAACAACACCTCTTCTCTGTGAGGCGTATGTTCAAACCACTGATTTCTATCTGCAATAGTTGCCGCTGTTGCAGTCATTAAACGAAAGTTTTTGGCTTGCCAATTGGTTACGATATAATACATGTCGCCGAGTTTATCAACATCAAACTCGTGGCCTTCCTCGCGTGGCATTAATTGGGTAAATTCACCGAGTGGCTGATCAGCATCTAACACCCAAGTATCGTTCGTTTCTGTAGTGGCTAAATCAATAATAATTAGGCTTTCATCACGGCTTTTACCTAAGCCCATAAAAAAACTACGATCTTGCTCTTCATAAACCAGTACATCGTGCGCTTGGCTAGTACCTAAAACATGGCGATAAACTTGGTAACCGAGTAAGGTTTTTAGATCTTTCTTAACATAAAATACGGTTTTATTGTCGTTTGCCCAAACGATTTGGCCTTCGGTGTTTTCTAATACATCGTCAAGTAAACCATCGTTATCAATGATCTTAAACTTTACGGTATAGATACGGCGACCATCAATATCTTCAGAGTAAGCCAACAATTGTTCATTAGGACTAATTGCCACTTCGCCCAACTCATAAAATTCATAGCCTGATGCCAGCATATTTACATCTAACAATAGTTGCTTATCTACCGCATCTATTTGACGACTACGGTAATGACGAGAATACTCATCATCACCACGAACTTCAGAGTGATACCAGTACTGACCATCTTTAACGGGAAAAGTATTGTCATCTTTAACTATACGCTCTTTTAGCTCGTCAAATAATGCGGTTTTCAGTGGCTTAATTGGCGCTAACTGCTGCTCACAATAATCATTTTCAGCAGCTAAATGTGCCAGCATCGCTGGCTCTGTACGTTCGTCATCACGCATCCAATAATAATCATCAATGCGTATTTTTTGGTGTGTTGTTAACGTGTGCGGCTGTTTACGTGCAACAGGAGCATTTAAAAGTGAAGACAACGATAAGTTTGATAGAGCCACAGAAAAACCAATAAAAAATTTCGATGGCTGGAGTTTAACATAATTTTCAAAAGTACATAAAAAAGCCCACTCAAAGTGTGGGCCGAAAAATGCTAACTAGCATTAAGGGGAAACTTGCTGCCAGGCCAGATGCCAACTTTGTCCCACGCCAGGCTCATATAATGGGTTTTTTTCTTCTTTTACATTGCAAAACTGACTAAAAGGCCAAGGCTTGCATTTATAAATTAAGCCTGTTTTTGGCTGTAATACCTTTACTCCTGCATTATAAACACCACACTTTTCAGGGTAGATGTAATCATATTCAGGCTTAACAGCTTGGTAATCATCACATTTAGCTATACATTGAAACGTTAATTCCGCACGAATAATCCCGCAACCTTCAAGTGCATAGATCTGATTGGAACGATAAGCAACAACCAAGCCTTGCTCAGTCATTCTTCCAGCTTCAACTAGTGGTATATGGGTATTAATATACTCAGCCACATAACGTGGCCAATTATGTGGCTCACCTTGTTCTTCGGTGATAATTTCATATTTAAATGATAAATCGACTAGCTCTCCTTGCGTGTCATAAAAAGTCACTGTCACCATATCACCTACAAATAATTGGGTATGATGATTTAGACAACCTATTGGCATCCAATTTCCACAGGCTAATGACGTATGCATAAACAAAGCACCACCTTAAGAATATCTAATAGATACTATCCAATATTAATTAGATAAAAGAAATACTTTTTAACTATATAGTAGGGCTGATGACACACAGTGAGGCTAATATTACCCAGTGCAACGGCCCCACTATCTTAGTTTTATTACTAAAACCTTAGACCGAAAACTTTGCGTCCTAACCTTTCGATTAGTTTGCCAAAACAGCGGGAGTATAATGTGCCATAGCTCAAAGATCAAACTAAAGAATGTAACTGCCAATAAAAACCAATACTTAGGTATATAAAAACAAAAAGCCAATACATCATATATTGGCTTTGAAAGTGTATAGTAACGAATTAAACTAGCTATCTAATTGCTGTACTTTTCTACGTTTAAATAAGCGTCCAATCATAGTGAGTAAAGCTTTAAACACCTTACCTATATCGCTCATTATGATGTACAAACACGGTACTAATATTAACGTGATTAAGGTTGCAAACATTACTGCAAACCCAAGCGCTACAGCCATAGGTATTACAAATTTTGCCTGTAAGCTGGTTTCAAACATAATCGGCAATACGCCCGCAAAGGTCGTGATTGATGTCAGCAATATTGGTCTAAAGCGGGCACAACCTGCCTCTATCACCGCATCTTTAATCGCGATACCTTCTCGGCGAGCTTGGTTAACAAAGTCGGTCATCACCAGCGAATCATTAATAACCACGCCCGCTGCGGCAATGATACCAAAGCCCGACATTAAGGTTAGATCTAAGCCAAACCAATAATGCCCCCATACTGCCCCCGTCAAACTAAATGGGATCACCGACATCACAATCAAAGGTTGTGCGTAACTTTTCAGTGGTACAGCTAATAAGATATACACTAGGATCATGCCACCAACAAAGAACATTTTTTGCTGGTTGGCTTGTGCTTGTTGCTCTTCAATAGCGCCACCAAGCTCAGATTTAACACTTGGGAACTCTTCTTTGAGTTGTGGCAATAATTTATCTTTAACTTGATTAATGACTTCGTTTGGCTCAATCACTTCTTCGTCAATATTGCCATAAACATACACGGTACGATAACCACCTTCGCGGCGAATATAGCTAATACCCGGTTTTTCAGTCAGCTCAACCACATCGCCTAGTAATACTTCTTTACCTTGCGGTGTGGTGATAACCGCATGCTTGAGCGATGAAAACGCTTCACGGGTTAATTTCGGGTAACGCACCATCACCCGCACTTCTTCACCACGGCGAATTACACGCTGCGCTTCACCACCGTAAAAACTGGCGCCAACTTGGTTTGCTATTGATGCTAAGTCTAAGCCTAAATCATACGCGACTGGTTTTAAGCTCATTTGCACTTCTTTACTTGCTGGGTCGATGGTGGAGCTAATATCAAATAAGCCTTCTTGCTGCTGCAATAATTGAATAAATCGACGTCCGGCATCATTTAATGTGTCGATATCTGAGCCATAAAGCAAGTAACCAAACTCACCATCACCACCATCTGGACTATTTACATCATCATAAATCGTTAACGACTTAACGCCAGCAATCACAGGCATCTGTTCACGCCAACGACGAGAAAGCTCAAATGCATTATAAGGGCGTAAATCTTCTTCAACCAATGGCGCTAGTAATTGTGCTTCTGTGCGGCCTTGATTAAAAACTAAAACATCTCTAATTAGTTTTTGACCATATTCGCGCTCAGTGTCTTTATCAACGGCAATTACCATTGCCTCAATTTCACGAATTGCTTCAATAGTTTGCATATCTGAAACATTGTCGTTCATCTCTAGGTTAATTTGCGGATAATCATGCGGGATCTTCGGCATAAAGCCAGTACGCACTTGATTTGATGCAATTAAGGAAAAAGTAATAATTAGCAACGCAACAAACGAGAAAAATACCGCCCAACGCCATTCAACACAGCGTACAATAAAGCGCCTATATGGCCCATTTACAAAGCCAAAAAAGCGTTTGTTAAAACGCGCACGCCAGCTATCTGGTTTAATTGGCGGGAAGTTAGTATGGGCAATATGCGCCGGTAAAATCAGTTTTGATTCGATTAAGCTAAATATTAAACACAACATAACCACAACGGCAATCCCAAAAAAGAATGCACTTTCAGGGCCTGTCGATAACGTAAATGGCGCAAATACCGCTACTGTGGTTAACACCCCAAAGGTTGCTGGGGTTGCGACTTTTTTAGCACCGTTGACAACATTAACAACTCCGCCGCCTTTTTTCTCTATTTCGGTGTAGGCGCTTTCTCCGATGACAATGGCGTCATCCACCACAATCCCTAACACCATAATAAAGGCAAATAATGACAAGATATTAATGGTTACACCAAACAGCGGCATCATCATCATGGCGCCTAAAAAGCACACCGGCAAGCCAATCATTACCCATACCGCAAGCTTAAAACGTAAAAACAAAGAAAGCATAATAGCGACTAAAATTGCACCTTGGATCAGGTTGGTTACCATCATATCTAAGCGAGCATTTAAGTAATAGGTCATATCCATTAATGGCTCTAAGCGTACACCCGGCGGTAAGTCTTTATTTTTTTGATCAATAAACGCTTTAACTGAATCCGCAACCGGAATAATACTTTGATCTTCCGTCGCTTTTACCGATAAATAAACCGCATTCTCACCATTAAACTTAAAGTAACGCTCTCCTTCGGTGAACTGATCTTTAATAATCGCAATATCTTGCAGTAAAACTTTTGCGCCGTTATTACCAATTTTTACCGGTATTTGGCGAAACTCCTCACCTGAATACAGTTGATTTTCAACTCGTACAGAAATAACCCCAGCATCGGTTTTTAATTGTCCTGCTGAAAAGTTGGCTGAATAACGACGCACAGCATCAGCGACTTCGCTTAAGGTTAAGTTGTAACGACGTAATGTGTCTGGTTCAATCTCAATGGCAATTTCATCCAGTGGTACATCATTGACCACCAGTGATACATTTGATAGCTGTAATAGCTCATCTTCAATGCGGTTAGCTATCGGTTTGAGCTCATTCAGTGGTAGGTCGGCAACTAATGTCATGCCTATTACATCTTGGCGAAACTCTATTTGACTTATGGTGACCGGCTCCATGCCTGCGGGGAAAGTCGCAATCCCATCGACCCGCAGTTTAATCTTATCCAGCACATCGGTGAGCTCTGCATCAGTATTGATTTCTAGCTGGGCGCTGCCGCCGTTACGAAATGCGCGATATACACCTTTTTTAATTTCGGTAATATCTTTTAAAGACTCTTCAATCTTAACGAGGATACTTTCCTCCATCTCTTGCGGTGACGCGCCAGGGTAATTCGCATCAATTGTAATGTAATTAATTTCAATGTTCGGGAACATTTGTCGTTGAATGGTTAAAAAACTAATGATCCCCATTACTATAATGAAAACCATCATTAAATTAGCCGCTACAGAGTTATTAGCAAAGTAGGCAATAATACCAGTCTGCTTTTCAACCGTTGAGTCTGGCGTATTTGGTAGTTCAGTGTTACTCATAACGCAGTCTACCCTTTATAGTTTTTCAGTAGCTGCACTATCGAGTGCATCAACTTTTTTAACATCCTGCACACCAGCGATTTTCACTGCCATGCCTTTTTGCGGATACTCTGGTAAGGTAATAACCAATTTATCATCAGCTTCTAAGCCATCGCTAATATAAAAGAACTCTCCCTCTTCGCGGATCACTTTCACTTTACGTGGCTCAAGTTGCTGATCATCATTAACAATCCATACCATTTGGTTATTCACCAGCTCTTGCGGTAAACGGTAGATATTATTAAGCATAGTGCCAGCAAAATTGACTTGTACATAACTGCCATATTTAATTGCCTGCTGCTTATTAACCAATCCATATGGGTCATCTATACGAACAACTAAGTTACTCATACGAGTTGCGCTATCAATAATACCTAAATCACGATCCACCACAGCTTCACGGGTAAATCCGTGTAAACCAGTTTTAATTACCGTTGCTCTAATACCTTTAACTCGATCAGGTAAAAATACACTATCAAAACCCGCGATAGGAATAATCACTTCGGCTGTTTCAATGTTATTTAACTCGCCGATTTGTGTGCCCATATTAATATACTGGCCTACACCAATATCGCGGCTCACAATCAGTGCATCATAAGGAGCTGTTACTTCGCAATTATCTAAATCACGTTGCGCACGCTTTAATCGTGCTTGTGCTGATTTAACAGATGCTTGTGCGCTCAGGACTTGCGGTTCGCGTAAAAACAAGGCTGTGCGCTCTTTACCTGGGAAGCGTTTTACTTCATCTGCTGCAACTTGCGCTTGCGCTTGCTCTTCGATGAGTTGCGCTTGAGCTTGTGCAAGTTCAGCTTCAGCTTGTAATAAAGCGGCTTGATAGTTATCTTTTTCAATAGTGAATAATGTTGCGCCACGAGCAACAACCCCACCAGCCACAAAATTAGGATGCCAACTAACCACTTCACCCGACACTTGTGCTGATAAATACGTGCTCTCCAATGGCCTAACCTCACCATAGCTATTAATGATAACCTGATGGTTATTAGCAGCCACAGGCTCAACCTTAACAACCGGCCGTGTATCAACAACTTCTTTTTTTTCTGGTTCTTGGGCAATTGCATTTATCCCAACAAAACCTGCAATTCCTACGCTAAGAGCGACAAAAGGAAGCGTCCATTTCAAAATACGTGTTCGCATAATCAATACCCTTAAATTTCTACTAGGGCCATAATAACAGAGCTATATGAAACATTAACGTGACATTTGTAAGGAACTGTTACAAAAAATTCAAACCTTCACACAAGAGTGCTTAACTCTTATTTCAAAATCACTTGTCATATTTTGATACAAAAAAATAGTAACTATAAATCAATATGTTAATGGTTATTCTTGGAGTTTTATCTTAGATTTGTTTTATCCAAAGCCGATTTGGGTACACTGAATACGATTTTTAACAAGTAAAACAAAGAGCATAAAATGAAGTTAACAACCCTTACGCTAGCATTAAGTTTAGCTTTAGCGACCAACGGCCACGCTTTGGCCGCAGATAAAAAAGACGATAAAAAAGAAAAAAACATTGCTGAATTAATCAAGGATAAAACCGAATTTGCCGGTATATTTAGCCTCTACCAAGATGAAAAAACCGGCGAACACCTCATGGTAATTGATGAGTCACAACTTGATACCCCGTTTGTGTACTTTGCCCACACAGTTGATGGCGTTACCGACGCGGGGCACTTTCGCGGTGCATACCGTGAAACTAAACTCATCGAATTCAGAAAATACTTTGATCGTATTGATATCGTCAGTAAAACGCCTCGTTATCAATTTGATGAGAATAGCGCTATCGCCAAAGCAGCTGATGCAAACATTAGTGAAGCAGTACTTGCCAGCATAAAAATTGAAAAACAAGAACAAGGCAAAATAGCCTTTAATGTAAATAAGCTATTTTTAAGTGAAGCATTGCATAAAGTATCTCCTTCGCCAAACCCTGACGATAAAAATGCCAAAAAGCGCTTTAAAGTTGGCAAATTGAGCGATAAGAAATCGCGCATTATCAAACAGCGTCCTTACCCTAACAACTTAGACGTTGTTGTAGATTACGTATTCGAGAACGCCAACCCAAGTGTTCGCGGCTCTAGTGCAGTCAGCGATCCTCGCAATGTGTCAGTAAAAATACAGCATTCATTTGTAGCATTACCAAAAAATAGTTACCAGCCGCGTATTGATGATGCACGAATTGGTTACTTTACTAATCAGTTTGACCAAATGACCTCTGCTGATTGGGCACCTTATAAAGATGTAATCAAACGTTGGGATTTACAAAAGAAAGATCCAAGTGCCGAATTATCTGAGCCTGTAAAACCAATTACTTGGTGGATCGAAAATACCACCCCTATTGAGTGGCGCGACACTATTGCAAAAGCGACCCTAGCATGGAATAGCTCATTTGAAAAAGCGGGTTTTAAAAATGCTATTGAAGTAAAGATCCAGCCTGACGATGCCGATTGGGACGCAGGCGACATCAACTACAACGTGCTACGTTGGACTTCATCACCAAAGCCACCATTTGGCGGCTACGGTCCAGCCCTAGCAAACCCATTAACCGGTGAAATTTTAGGCTCAGACATCATGCTTGAGTTTGTATTTATGAAAAATCGCTGGATTTACGATACGCTATTTACACAAGGCACTATGAGCCACAGCAATGGTGCTGCTAATACCGATGAACTAAACTGCTCGCTAGGACATGAAATACAACAAAATATGATGCTAGCAAACAGCCTTTCAACCGGTGCAAGCATTGAAGAAAAAGAAATATTACGTCAAGGTTTAACCCAACTAGTGTTACATGAAGTTGGCCACACACTAGGTTTAAACCACAATATGAAATCATCCATTTTGTGGAATGAAAAAGACGTTCACGACAAAAATAAAACACAAGGGATCGTAACAGGGTCAGTGATGGATTATGCCCCTGCTAATATTGCTCCTATTGGTATGGCTCAGGGTGATATTTTCCAAACCAAGCCTGGTCCTTATGATGATTGGGCAATAAACTACGGCTACAGCGCAGCACTTAAAGATGAAGCAGCAGAACAAGCTCGTCTTGATAAAATACTTGCTCGCTCAAGCGAACATGCGCTTGCCTTTGGTAATGATGCCGACGACATGCGTGCTCCAGGGCGCCATATAGACCCTCGCGTGATGATAGGTGACTTGTCGTCTAACCCTGCAGCTTATGGTGCAGATAGAATGGCACTGATCAATACGCTCTTTTCAGAACTTAAAGATAAAGCTACAGTAAAAGGCGAGTCTTACCAACAGCTTGTTACTTCTGCTAACAGCCTATTTGGCCAATACCGTGCACAAGCAGGCGTGGTATCTCGTCAAATTGGTGGGGTTTATGTAGAGCGTGCCGTCGTGGGCGATGAAAATGCAGCTAAGCCTTTTACACCGGTGCCACTTGAGCGCCAAACCCAAGCCATGCAAATTTTAGCGAAAAATGTATTTGCCCCAGATGTACTTACCAGCATGCAGCCTCTATATAACTACATGCAACAACAACGTCGCGGCTTTAATCATTACGGCAAAAATGAAGATCCAAAACCACATAAAATGATTTTGGGGATGCAAAAATCAGTATTAGCCCAATTACTCCACCCCGCTGTTATGCAACGCATCTCAGACACGGCACTATACGGTAATGAATATAGCTTAAGTCAGTTTATGAACGATTTAACGGCGAGTATTTTTATTGATAGTAAAGCGGCTAATTCAATCAGTCATAACTTGCAAATTGAATATGTCAATCAGCTAATTGCTATCGCGGGACTAGGTAAGCCAAGCAAGCACGATAACTTAGCAAAAACCGCAGCGCTTTATCAATTAACTCAAATTGCAGACAGCAGCACGCCATGGGGTGCAGATACAGCGACAAAAGCACATAAAAAGTATCTCGATCGCCTAATCAATAAAGCGCTCGAAGCATAACTAACCACGCAATAATAAGGCCGCCCCTTCAAGTGTGGCCTTTTTATTTTTAAAACCGAACACCTACGTGTTCGATATCGAACAATTATAATGAAAAAAATAATGAGTTAGATCTTGTTGTTGTGCAATTACAGTGTGCAAAACATAATTACCAACCGCAGCTAGCTAACACTGAGCATGGGCTGTTGCTACCACATCATTAAGCAACGCAGAGTCTGTTTTAAGGTTTAAAACATCTTGCTCATTATTGTAAATAGCAAAGTAAGCTTGTTTGTTTTTCAACACCTTAACGGGTTGTATAGACAAGCCAGATAATGGTTCACTGGGTACTTCTGGCAAGTCTCAGGGGCTTGCTTTGGGGAGGTCATAGCAAAACTGCCATCAGCTTGACGGCAGGTAAACGCAGTTTCGGAGACATTATTTTCTGTGCCAATGTTTAACATCAGCTCGTTAGTGAAAGCGTCTATTTGATAGATTGTGAGTTACATTTTGCTCAATTTATCAGGCTAAGTTTCTAATAACTTGTCACAAATTGAGCTAAAAGAGCATTAGATTTATCTAATGTTAAGCTGCGACAGGGCGCATTTTATAATACTGAATACAACCAAGTTGCGCGGCATTAGTCAGTAAGATCATCACAAACGTTAAAAGATGCGAAATACTTGGTGCTGCCATCGCTAATTCTGCAAATAACCCACACACACCTGCGATAAACTGCAAACTAAAATAACGAGCACTTAGGTTGCTAATGTCACCACTGCGTAAAGTTTTATAGGTTTGTGGCATGACTCGTACCGAACTCATGACCAAGCCAACAAAAGTAAGCCAAGTAAGTACGTTAGCAGTCTCTAGCTGTGGGTTTACTAACAATAAAAACGGCAACAGTGAAAAACCTAGCATCGCAGCTAACTGAGTTCGCTCTCTAGTTTTGGCGTTATATCGAGCAAAATAATACAAGATTAAGCCACTTAAACACCCGGTCACCACAAATGGTAGCACCATGTAGTAACGTTCAAAAAAGAGATTAAATGCAATAAAGTAAATACTTTGCGCCACCCCAAAGGTCATCATTAATAATGACAAACCCGATACACTGCGGTTTTTTCTGACTTTATTGAGTAGCGGTAAAAAACTAAACACTAAAATAAATGATGATAAAATAGGCAGGTAATGCGCCAAAGTAGACCTCGCTCGTTAGTAATTGATTAATAAGTTAGCAGCTTATAAACAAAACAATAAATCAATGTAAACCACTGTTTTTATATGCTTTATGTAAGGCGCGGCATTGTAAAGGTCCTATAAAAACAAGCAACCATTTGTACAAAATAAACTCACTGTTACTGCGGCAAGTTAAGCTTACAGTTTCCATTTTTAGACTGACACTTTACCGTTAGCAAGAAAGCACCTTATCGCATAGAATTGAAATAACATTGATAAATTAATAGCGGTTGCTGAGCATGAATTTCCTAGCTATGTAGTAGGTCGTTGGGAAATATTTAATGACGATACTGCTGATCGGGTTTATTTAATCGAACGCGATGCCGACACTTGGTATAAATTTCATATCAATCAATATTTTGGTAACGTTTATTTTCAGTACGCTTCAAGGCGACGCTGCAAATTATACTAAGCGATATTCATAAAATGACAGGGGTACTTGGCTCACCCATTATTCTAATTTTGGCGATCACTGGCGGCTACTTTAATTGGGCTGTGTGGTATCACGAAGTAGTCGAACACGCAGAAGAACAGCATTTTATACTCACTAAAAACTTACATAGCAATACCATTAACTTTCAAGCCATTCTAGATGACTGCAAAAAACAAATCCCAACATTTAATACTTAACGTAGACAAAGCGATAATAGAGGCTCCTTGAAGCCTCTATTAATTTACAATGAGTAATAAAACCCGAGCCAGCCTCTCAGCTCATCATCAAAGCTGTCACCTTCGACTCTAACTAAACCAAGATCAAAGTTCAGGTCATTTAAACCGGCAGGACCTAAGCCGAATGTGAACGACCCTTGCCATTTCATACCATAGCTTTGCCCGTATACCTGTTGGTCAATCTGATGCTGTTGATAGTAAAACCATGGCATGCCTTCTGCCCAGCTAATACCTCCACCATAACCTTGATAGCGTTTGCCAATAGCGCTGTAAAAGGGCAGTTCAGGTGCAAAAACAAAGTCACTGCGAATATTTTTTGATAACAACGAAGAGCTAAAACCACCTAATCGCAACTCACTATCATCTCTATATTGCTGGCTATAATTAGCATACATAGGGATTGCCAGCGCTTTACCAAATAGCTGCGCAGCAAAATCATAGCCCTGCCAATTCTGCGTGTCGCTATCGCCACTATACCAACGCACATCAATCGCTTGGCCAATGGCATAATCTTGTCTGTCATAGCTCCAAGATTGCTTCAAGCCGACTCCCAGCCACTGTGAGCTATGCTCTTGGTTGCTATTTGCATCATCAATGTCTGAGTAGTTATAGGCCAGCTCTGGTTGAATTCTAAACTCCCCAAAGCGTAGTGGTAAACTTGCAGCAAGGTAGCCACCTTGTACTGACTGTTCATTTAACAAGCTACGCTGATATTGCTTGCTAGCATTCAAATCATAAGAAAATAACTGGCTGTCAAACTTGATTGCAAGCGCACTGTAGCGTGCTTGGGCATAAATGCCTTGCAGTGCAGTGTCATGTAAATCAATGCTGTAACCTAACTGCCAATCAAGCTGTTTAAGTAAATCACTGCCTTTGATGCTCGCGCTCAGCAAAGCAGCTGAAGCAGAGTGATACTGTTCACCTAGTGCAAACGTGGCTTTTTGTTGCCATATATCATAGCTCGTTTGCTCCCCTATAGGCTGTTGATACACTTTTGCTTGCGGTAAAGTGTGCTGATTAACTAGCAATAATGGCGCAATACTGTTAGTTGCAAAATCGGTTATTTCTTCTTCGTTATTATTTACCTGTAGCTGCATAATGTCAGGGCCATCACTACTGATTGAAAAATACAGTAATTCGCCTGTTTTGAATGGCAGAGGGTTCGCTACCACTTGCTGACCTTGAGTTAGTTTATAAAGACGTTGCGTAGTTAAATCATAACGATAGATGTCAGTTGCCCCCGTAAGGCCCGCAACAAAATAAAGCTGCTTGCCATCCGCACTCCAACTTGGTTGTGATAAGTATTGATATCCCTTAGGCATTGGGGCGGCAATTAATTTTTGGCTATCCAGATCTTGTATATACAATTGCCAATTATGATTAAACTCAGTTTTAAGAAAGGCGAGTTGCTGCTGATCAGGGCTAATTACTGGATAGTCATAAACCGTTGCTAAGCTTTTTTCGAATAATGGTTGAGCATGGCCGGTTTGTAAATCAACTCGCACTAACTCTGAGTAACCCCCTTTAACCTGTTCTCCATAAAGTGTTCGTCCATTATCTGCAATACTAAAGCGCCGCAGGCCAGCTAAATCAGTTAGTTTGGTAACTTCACCGGTTTGCGTATCCCAGCTAAATATATCTGATATACGCTGATGATCGATGTGATCAACTCTGCTATAAGCTGAAAAATACAACACGTTGTCATTTAGCCATTGTGGGTTTTGAATACCCGCACGGTTGATTTGATTCAAGACTTGCTTTTGCTTACGCTTAAACACCTTAGGTGGTTTATCAGCAACATCTTTAGGATCATCAGCGAGTAGCTCTTGTTGCTCTTGGTTAAACTCTTCTGCAGCTTTGAGATTATCCTCAGTACTGTAGAGTTTTAACTGCGTTTTACCGTCTTGATCACGCTCCACCACCGCAAGTTGCTCGCTATTTGGTGATAAAGTGGGACCACTAGCATAATGATCTAATGCCAACCAAAGCTCACTAGTAAGTGACTGTTCACTTCTCTCTTTACTCATTGCTTGATAGGTATACTCAGCAATAAAACGTCGATACAGCTTACTCGCAGAGCCACCAAATACCCCTTCGAATGCGGCATCAAATTCGCGTTGCTTAACCCCTTGCATGCGCGTCCAAACTGCATCAAGGGTTTGCTCTGAATAGTTTTTTTCTAACCAAGCTAAAAACCGAGCGCCCATTAAATACGCCATAGAACCGGCCAAATAGCCACCATCGCTGCTGTTTAACTGGCCATAGCTGGGTAATGCGCCTTGTTGAGCAAACTCAGTTAGAATTGCTTCGCTGTAATTATCAAATAATCGCCCGCGGCCAGTCATTTTTGATTCAAGTAATGTTGCGTAACCCTCTGCCACCCAGCGAGGCATCTCGCTGTGTGTTATATCGTATAAATCCCAGATATTCCTGAGCTCTTGACGCCATTTACTGCGGGTAGGTTGTGCTAAATGCACTAGATGAATATATTCGTGCAGTACCAGTAATTGCTGCCAACCACTATTATTTGAGATCACTGTATCTGACTGCGGTGGTGTAGTCAAAAGCGCCATCAATGGCTTATTTGAAACCGGTAATGCAAAACCATTAGCGGCATTGAGTGGATCAAACACCACCACATCAACCGCTTCATCTAAAGCACGGTTTTGTTGCTCAAGCACTTTGCTGCGCACTATTTCAAGCTCATTGGCCGCAGAGCGTGCCCAATCAGCGTTATCTTGACTGTAATGAACATTAAAGTGTTCTGTATAAATAGTTTGCCACTGAACCGTAGCCTGTGCATGCGTGGCGAATAATAGTGACGTTGCTAGTAAAGTTCTTTTCATCATGGTCCCTGATCATTTCTTCTATAAT
>NZ_JAGPYN010000012.1 GCF_018069805.1 Pseudoalteromonas ostreae | reverse complement strand
AAAGGATATTTAAATAAGGCTTTAGAAGCGGATTTGCTCGATAAAGGGGTAAAGCTGATCACGACGGTTCGCAAAAATATGAAGGCAAAAGCAATGTCATTATGGGATAGAGCGATGCTTTCAAAGCGCTTTATAATTGAAACAATTAATGACCAACTCAAGAATATATCCTTCATTGAACATTCGAGACATCGGAGTATGAACGGCTTTATGTTGAATTTAGTGGCTGGATTGGTGGCTTATTGTTTGAAAGAAAATAAGCCACACCTTAATTTAACTGACGTAGAGCTTAACGCATTAGTTATCGCTTAAGCAGAACTGAGGTTATTTAGCACCACAAGGCTGGGCCTTATGTACGGCAGCAAGCCTAACATGGCTGATATCTCAACGTGTTGTCACTCAGCCTTCACTCAATAGCAAACGGCTAAGTTCATTAATATCATTGGATAATGTAGTGTTACTCACTCTTTTGAGCTGGTGTTTTCTAATGGCTGGGGTACTTAATACACATGAAGAACCACTATTAAATCAACCATTTGATTTAATTTTTGACCCAAGTAAAGTCGTCCCGCAGTTTGGTCAATTTATCACTTATTTTTGGCAACTAGGCGTTTATACTGCAATTGTTTACGGGTTGTATTTATTTAACCGATACTTTCTCATTCGCCACTTGCTTGCTGTTCACGGCGTATTTTTGTTTGTAGCCGTTTGCGTTATTGTAATGCTGGTATTAACACCTTTGTTGATAGCTGCCGTTCTATCGCTACCCATTAATGACTTACCCCACGGCGTTGCTAACCTCACACCAAGTGGGGATCAAAATATTTTTAGTAAGTTTAATTATCAGTTTATGCTGCTTTTTCTTGTTATAAGTACCCCGATTATTTTAGCCTTTGAGCGTCAACAGCAACACAGCAAGTTAAATGAAGTCGCTAAACAGCAAACTCAAACCGAACTAAAATTACTCCAACAACAAGTTAACCCTCATTTTTTATTTAATACATTAAATAACTTATATGCACTTACGCTGACAAAATCAGAACAAGCACCACAGTTAGTGCTGCATTTGGCAGACTTACTACGCTACACAGTGTATGAAGGGCAAAAGTCATCCATGCCACTGGCAAAAGAGCTAGACTACCTTAAGAATTTTATTGAATTACAAAAAATAAGAAGTGCGAATAAGTGTAAGTTTAACCTTGTTTGGCCATACAATTTTGACGACCTCACAATCACACCGCTGCTGTTGATTATTATTGTTGAAAATGCCATAAAACATGGGGTTGAACCCGCAAGCGACAAAACACACGTATCAATTGAAATAACAATCAATAACAATATCTTAACGCTTTATTGCACCAACCCAATACCCGCTCGAGTAGTAAAAAAAGAGCAAGGGATGGGGCTCGTTAATTTACAAAAAAGACTACAACTTTTATACCCTAATAAACATTCACTAATAACCCGTGAGCAGGATGCAATGTGGCAGACAATACTGACCTTGGAGCTGTAAAAATGATAAAAGCCATCATTGTTGATGACGAGCCATTGGCGCATCAAGTGCTACTGCATCATTTAACAGCACACTCCAATATAAATGTGGTAGGCCAATACTATAGCGCTAAGGATGCCTTATGTGTGCTTGCCGAACCAGGCATTGATTTAGTGTTTCTCGACATTAATATGCCAGAGTTAACAGGGCTAGAGTTATTAAAGGCGCTCGCTAACCCGCCGCAAGTAATTATTAATAGTGCCTATCAAGAGTATGCTCTAGCTGGGTTTGATTTAAATGTCACAGACTACTTGCTCAAACCCGTTTCAGCGTCAAGGCTAGAGCAAGCTCTCAGCAAAGTGTGTCAACGTGCACTACCTCTAGAGCACCAGTCCAAAGATATAACGCTTAAAGTAGACCGAGAAAAGCGAAAATTCGCGTTAGACACTATTGAATATATTGAAGCTTACGGTAATTATGTAAAGTTACATCAAGCTGACTCTTTTATCCTTGCCACAACAACACTTAAGCAACTGAATGAACAGCTAGCAGGTACATTTATACAAATTCATAAGTCGTATTTAATTAACAAAAACAAAGTGACTGCGGTTAATCATGAGTATGTTGAACTAACTACGGGGGCTGTTGTTAAAATTGGCAAATCATATAAAGAACTCTCTCGCACCCTACTTTAAACTATAGGTAGTAACTGCTTTGCAAGGCAAACATGCTCCTTATACGGCCAATGTACCCCCTCACTTTCACAAGCAGCAATAAGTGAAAAGCCATCGATAAACACACACGCGTGGCGATCAGCGACGCCTTTAAACTCAATAGATAATTGTTCAGCTTTTTTACTTGCACCTGCGTAAATGCTTTTATAACTTCCCACTTCATGAATCTTGGGCGGGCTTATAATGATTATCTTTGGTATTGTTTTACAATGATAAAAGGCTTTAATGGCTAAAATCAACTCCTCAAGCGCTTTGCTAATACCGATAGCAGACAGTGCAAAACGGGCTTTTAAATCATTGGTGCCAAGCGCAATAATAACAACATCAACGGTGTGCACTTCAAGGTAAGGTTTTAAATACTTTACGCCTGATTTATCGCCGCTAAATGGCGGGTTATTCACTAAGGTACGATTAGGCTGCCCCGCTTCAATAACGAGGTGCCCTGTACCCAACAACTCTGCCAATATGCCCGGCCAGCGTTCATGCGCAGGCAGCCGCTTTCCATCAACGGGTGATATACCAAAGGTATTGGAGTCGCCAAAACAAAGAATATTCATGTTTAAAATGGGTTCAGCGTATAGCCTTTTTGCTGTAACTGGGCGTGGGCGGTCATTGCTGAAAGCGCCATTTTCACTCCAGGAATGAGTTGCTCTGCTGCTACCTTCATATGCATTGCCGACTGCCCGCACACATATACCTGCGTGTTATTAGAAAGTAGCTGTTTAATTAAAGACTGGTTTTTATTATCAACATCAAAGCGGCTTTTATAAACGCTGTTTTCCAGCATATCAACGCTCGCGCTACCGTGTACAACGAGAGCTAGCTGGATGTTTTCCGGCTTTACACCATGGGCAACATGCATATTAATAAAACGCGCTAACGAATTTATAGGGTTATTTTGCTCGCCATGTTTTGCACCATCCCCCACATCAAAGGCAATTTTAAACTGCGCTTGGCTTAAGTCTGATACATGAGCTGGTACATTGTAAAAATAACCAAAGTCATTGATAACAGGAGTTGGCTCAGCAGCGATCGTTGTTAAGCTAGTTGCAAGAAGGCCAAAGCCTAAAAGTGAAGTTTTCATAAATCATCCTTTTTTGTTTAGCCTACCCGTATTTAACCAGCCTGTACATGTGAATGAGCTTTAAAAGTCATTCCTAAATAATTGAAGGTATGTTTAAACATATCCAAAAATGCATCAGGTGCAGAAGGTGATGCTGCATTAGACAATAGTGAAAACTGTTTTTGACGTAAAGTTCTAAGCTTCGGTTTTAACGCCTCGTCATCCATGTAATCTGTGATCCTATCCATAAATGCTTTCATTTGTGGCGTGGTGTTATACCAGTACACAGGGGATGCGAACACCCAATGTTCGTAGCGAAGTAACACTTCAAACAAATTATAAAAATCATCATTGTGATACTGCTTATCGTAGCGATAAGGTGAAATAACATAATCATCTAAGCAAAAAACAATGCCGCTTTGTTGCTTACTATAGGCATTAACTTGCGCCGTAGTATTACCGTTTTTACGGCCACTTGAATAAATAATAGCGGTGTTATGCATTGATTTTTCTTGCATTTTAATTCTCCTTTTTTATGGTTGCAAAGAGCATAAAACCTCAAGTATGATTGAGGTCAACCGTCAAAATTAATTTTCTAAAAAAGAAGAAAGCTATGACCGATCAACAAAAAAAGCTTGTTGAAGCTAATTTAACTGTGGGCTTTGTAGCTAAACGCAGCGGCGTAAAAGTCTCCGCGCTACACTTTTACGAAACCAAAGGCTTGATCCGCAGCTGGCGGAATAACGGCAATCAACGCCGTTATAAGCCTGATGTACTGCGCCGTGTGGCGGTCATCAAAGCAGCGCAAGCAATGGGCATTACTCTTGAAGAAATCAAACAAACCCTCGCCACTTTACCTGATAAACGTACCCCCACTAAAGAAGATTGGTCGGCATTATCAAAAAACTGGCAAGCACAACTTGATGAACGTATTGCTTTTATGCAGCGCCTACGCGACAGAGTCGACGGCTGCATCGGCTGCGGTTGCTTGTCAATGACAAAGTGCCCGATTTACAATAAGGACGATTACTTAGGCGATACCCAAAGCGGGGCTGTGCTTTTGAATAACTCTCAAGAATAATCCTGCCAAAAATAACAATACGCTCAATTTTAAAAACACTTAAATTCACATAATTGCACTAAAAAGCAAGTGTTTGATTCATAATAAGGCTACAAAAAACCAAAACAGTTACACTTGATTGTACGTGTTTGCAACCTGGTTAAACTAAAGCTAATAAAATGCTTACTTATCGCTAATTAAAGCTATCTTTTGGAGTGCGTTTCAAACAATAACTATCCAAAAAGGATTAAACAATGCGTAAACTAAGTACTCTAAGTCTTGCTGTATTAGTCAGTTTAGCAGCAGTGCAAACTCATGCAGCAGAACTAATGTCTGTCGACACAAGCCGCGCGATTGAAGGTAAATATATCGTTGTATTTAAAACTCCCTCTGTTTTGAATGTTCAAAGTAGTGATGTAATAGCAGACTTTGCCAGCTCACAATCAGCAAGTTTAAGTAACCTATATAACATCGATGTGGCTCAGGAATTTGGCGGCATTTTAAACGGTGTTGTTGTCAATGCGTCAGATAAAACAATTCAACAAATGCTTAGCAATCCGAATTTTGACTACATTGAACAAGATCTCCCTCTCAATTCAAATTACTATTATGATTTTGATGGGTCTGGCGTAACTGCGTATGTCATTGATACAGCTGCACGTATAAGCCACAATGAATTCGACACTAGCTGTTGCTCTACATAAAAAATGACTAACGCAGTTAGCGTTTTAGTTAGCCCGCTAGAATGGTTAAATATTTAAGTCGATTAGTATAATAATATGGCCTATTTTTATAGGCCGTATTATTTATTGATGCTCTCTAAAGTGCTCACATTTTTAATAAAACGGCTATAAATAGAGAATAAAGAGTTCTGCTGAAAAATAATAAGAGTATTTAACTGCACGCATTAAAACGCTCAATTCATACTTAATTTTGCCGCTGTAATAATGTTGAGTACCCGCCAACTAAACACTTTTCCATTACGAGATTGGGGTTTGCTTGGCTTTGAAAACCAAATTGTTGATAAAGTGAATGAGCGTCTTTTGTTGCCAGTGTAAAACGGCGTAACGATTGCAATTCAGGATGGTTCATTACATGATCCATCAGCTTTTTACCCAACCCTTGACCTCTAAATTGCTCTAACACAAATACATCCAGTAAATTTGCAAAAGTGGCTTGGTCAGTCACCACTCGTGCAAATGCCAATAGTTGTTTATTTTCAATTAATGCAAAGCACAGCGAGTGTGCGAACGCTTTTTCTAACCGTTCGCGACTAATGTCTTGACTCCAATAACTTCGCTCAGATAAAAACTCAAACGCTTGGGTAAATTGTTGTGGTGACAATTGGTGAGTAAATTTCATTTTGTTTCCCTACTGAATATTTGCATCAGAAAGAAAAACCAAAGGAATTGATGCCGCAAGAAACAGCGACATCGCCCAATTAAATCGTTTAAAAGTATTTGGCTTATTTAAAAATTGTCGCATGTATTTGCCAAAATTCACCCAGAACAAACCTGAGCAAGCGGCAACAAGGTTAAAAATAACCACGCCCAAAATTGCAGAAGGCCAATAGGCACTGCCAGGTAAAGTAAGTGCAGTACAAAGTGCCATTAACACCGCGTATGACTTAGGATTAATCAACTGAAAAAACATGCCTTGAAAAAAGTTTAAGGGCCTTGCTTGAGCATTTACGCCCTTTACTTGAGAGCTACTAGCCACCTTGTATGCTAAATATAAAATATAGCCACTAGCACAAAGCTGTAAAAAAAAATGCAATTTTGGCTGTATTAAAAAAAGTTTCCCTAATCCTAGTAGCATTGCTAAATGCATTATCGTCATGCCAACCCGAATACCCAATAGGTGCGGTAGGGTTTTAGTCACACCAAAATGTGTGCCTGAGTGAGTAAGCAAAATATTATTAGGACCAGGCGTGATTGAGGCAGCAAAACAAAATAAAATGAGAGCTGGTGCAAGCTCAAAAACATTAACTGTATTCATAATGATTAATTGTATTGATACAATATTGTAGTTGTTTAATAGCTATTACTTGTCATACTTATATAAAATCATCAATACTTTTATTGTTATGAATACAATTTACGAAGCTGATCGCACTCTGTTTAATCGTCTATGTGACACACAACCCAAGTATCGTGCATTAGCCGCTGTAATTGAACATGCTATTGACAGCAAAACACTGGCTTTTGAGCAAAAACTACCAGCCCAACGGCAGCTCGCTGACAGCTTAAAGATTACACATGGCACGGTAACTCGTGCTTATGCATTACTTGAGCAACGAGGGCTGGTTACTGCAAAATTAGGAGCTGGCACTTTTGTAAGTAAAGTCGTTGAGTTAAGTCATTTTGAGAGCAGCACTGACTTTGCCTCAAGCATGCAACCAATGATGGGGCAGCAACATGTTATGAGGAATGCCCTGCAATCGCTATCAGAGGATCAAAGTGCATTAACTGATGTGATGGTGTATAAACTCAACGGGCTTGCCTCACATCAGCGCTTTTTTAAACAATGGCTGGTAGATAAAGGCTTTGATTGCTTAAATCATCCGCTGATATTTACCCAAGGCGCTCAGCAAGGAATATTCACAACACTAGCAACTCTGTGTGATAGTGGCGATACAGTTATCGCAGAATCTATGTGTTACCCAGGTTTTTATCATGCTTGTCATTCACTCAAACTATCATTAGCGCAAGTCAATATACATAACGAAGGGATTGATCTTACGCAAATTGAAGCATTATGTAAGTTGCGCACAATTAGAGCAGTGTATATTACGCCAAACTGTCAAAACCCCACAAATATTCGCTATAGCAGTGACAATTTGAACGCCCTGCTGGCATTGAGTCGTCGGTATAATTTTTTCATCATTGAAGATGATGTAAATTACTGTTTGCCTGAATATTGGCGATTACCATTATGGCAGCAAGCACCGGATCGGGTGTTTTATATTTCAAGCTTTTCAAAATATTTTGCAGGCGGACTACGAGCTGGTTACTTATTGCCTCCACAACTTTGGGAGCAACCGATTTTAAAACAACTTCATAGTCAATGTTGGGCTGTATCCTCAATGAATTTTGAGTTAATAATGCGCGCCATTAAAAGTAACGAGTTTGCTTATAATCAAACCAAACTTGCAGATGAAATACGCTATCGTATTGGACAAATAAAAAAGCTGCTTGAAACCTATGAGATAGATGCTCAGTTTGCCAGTTTAAATGTGTATATTCGCTTAGCCCAGTCGCAGAATATGTTTGAGTTTTGCAGTGTATTAAAAGCGCATAAAGTAATAGTAAGGACCCTCGATGCCTTTATTCGAGACGTTCCAGCCCTAAAAACAGATAATCTAAATGGTATTCGTCTTACTTTAGGTGGGCCAGCAACTCGGGCCGAATTTGATTTAGGCGTAACCCGCATAGAAGCCGCTTTAAAGCAAATTAATCAAGCGTTTGAGGTCGTTATATGAAAAATGGGGTATACATGGGCTTTCGTCAGCTTTAAATGAGCCAACTTTTGGTTTTTATAATACAAAATAACCACTGTATTCTGGCAAAGTAATACTTCTAAACAATAAAAATAAATCCATCCTCTGTGTATTTCTTCTAATTCAAAATATTTTACATAAAATATTTAACAAATTACTAGCAACGGATTGTTAAAACAAAAAAATTCAAGTAGCCTAGCGCGCTCAAAAAGGAAGCTACCGCAGAAGGAATAAACACTTGGACCCAACACAACCCGTCACAGAAGATAGAGCAGCTGCGCCTAAACCTAAATTGGCTGAAGCATTACCTCAACTAAAAACTAGTGCATTAAATTTACAACAAGAATTACAACAAAACGATATTATTATCGGCTCATTAAAGGACGCTGATAATGCCAACTAAACGCTGCCCTCACTGTAAAGATCACCCGTTAGATGTTACTCATTATCAAGGCGAAGAGATAGATATCTGTCGCGAATGCGGTGGCTTATGGTTTGAAAAAAACGAAGTTAACCGGATGATTGCCGAAATCAACGAAGGTCCTATTGGTGAAAAATACGAGACTCATTTTGGTGAATCATTAGGTATTTCAAAGCTAGACTGTCCTGATTGCAATAAGAACCTTGAGCGCTTTCATTTACTCGAAGATTTTCATACCGAAATTGATGTTTGCCGTCATTGTGATGGTAGTTGGATTGAAAAAAATCAATTAGAAAGCGTTGAAAACAGTCCAGAGCTCAAAGTAAACCTAGACAAGCTAAACCAAAAAGTTAGTTGGAAAACTTATCTGTTTCAATTTTTAACGCAAATGCCCGTTGAATATAACCTAAAGCCAAAACAAACGCCGTGGGTTACTCGCAGTTTAATTGCCCTAAATGCTATTGTTTTTGCCTTGTATTTTTTCAATGCCTACGCATTCAGTGCCACCCTAGAATTGTTTGCAATGAATCCAAGTAAGATCTCTCAAGGCGAACATTTATGGAGCGTGATTACCTGTGTTTTTTTACATGGCTCAGTAATGCACCTTATTGGTAATATGTACTTTTTATACATTATTGGCGATAACCTCGAAGACGTATTAGGTCATAAAAAGTTTTTAATATGGTATATGGTATGCGGTTTGACGGCGTCTTTTGCTAGCTTTATCGTTGATCCCAGCTCAATTATCCCAAGTGTCGGGGCTAGCGGCGCAATTGCAGGGCTATTTGGTATGTACCTAATGTGGTTTAGGCACGCCAGCCTCACTTTTATGTTTATCATTTATCAAAAAAAATTACCTGCGGTGTGGTTTTTTGTAATTTGGTTAGGGATCAATATTTATGGCATGATTGCAGCACCTGATGGTATCGATTATGGCGCTCATATCGGTGGCTTTATCGCAGGGTTAATGATTGGCTTTGCTCTTAAAGCAAAAATCACTGCACAAAATCCTATGATTGAATTATTAAATCAACCTGAAGCACAGCTAAAACGCTAATTTAACGCGCTTAAACCTTCCCTATCGGTGCTGATGGGAAGGTTTTCATTTATTACGTATTACTCACTACTTTATGAATAATGGCTTGGCATTGAGCTACATTCATAAATTTTGGTACTGGATAGTCCCAGTTAGCCTCTACAATTGCAGCATCAGCAAGCTTAGGTATATCAGCTACTTTTAGCTCTTTTAAATGACGAGGGATAGCTAGATCAATAAGTAACTGCTCTAAGGTGTTTAATAGTATTGCTGCTTTTTCTGCTGGTTTTTGGTGTGATTGTGCTAATTGGCAATGATCAGCAATAGCCGCCAGCTTTTTATCTATACTGGAACCATAAAATTTCAGCACATGCATCAATATCACACTATTTGCTAAACCGTGAGCCGTACCGTATTGAGCGCCAAGTTGATGCGCTATAGCATGCACATAACCTACAGATGTTCGGGTAAACGCTTGTCCTGCATAAAATGAAGCGAGTAACATATTTTCCCGCGCAACTAAGTCATTACCATTTTTATGCGCTGTTAATAAATTTTGTAAAATAAGTTCGATTGCCCGCAATGACTTGTCATCACTAAAAGCAAGGCCATTAGTACCTATGTATGCCTCAAGTGCATGCGTGAGTGCATCGATACCTGTAGCTGCGGTAATAAAATCAGGCACCGTTTGTGTTAGCTCAGCAATTAAAACTGCATCACTTGGTACAAGAGCAAAGTCAGTAGCGGCATATTTTGTTTGCATTTGCGGATCGTTTACCACCGCAGCAACGGTCGTTTCTGAGCCAGTACCTGCGGTTGTTGGAATGGCACATAACGGGGGCAGTTTTTTCAGTACTTTAAACAAGCCTTTTAGCTGCTTAACTGATTTATTAGGTCTTACTGCACGTGCGCCAATTAACTTGGCACAGTCAATTACTGAGCCGCCACCAACGGCGATAATACTATGGCATGTGTATTGCTGATAAAGTGCTAAACCGTTTTCAACATTGCTAATCGTTGGATTAGCATCAACGTCACTAAACAGCTGCCAAGAGATTGCCTGCTCATCCAGCAAAGCTAAAATGGGAGCAACAACGCCTAAATTTTTTAGCGTATTGTCAGTTACAACTAACACAGGTTTATTAGGATTAAGTAATACAAGCCATTGCTTAAACCCGCTATAACCTTGATACAAACGCGGATCAGGAATACCAATAAAAATAACAATACATTTTAAAATAAAATGATAGCAGCGATATAAAAAATACATAAAATCAGACTTTTGTTATTTTTAGGTTACCTGATAGTGCATCAATTTAAAGCAATTGCCAATAATAGGCAGCCCCTAATACAGAAGTATTTATAATGATAGTAAGCCAAAGTACCGCAATAAATGCACGTTTTTGTGATTTATGCCTTAACCATTGCTGAGCGATCAGTGCTCCCGGCCAACCACACATTAATGCTAAAATATGTAAACTACGTTCCGGCACCCTAATAGGCTGATCTGTTGACGCTTTCGCCAAACGCTTATCCCATTTATACACTACAAATGTAATACTGCTTAAAGTGCAATAAACACTGGCAACAAAATGTGCCCAATAGCCAAGCAGGCCGCCAACCACTAGTACAAGTAGAAAACTAACAGAAAAAAGCAACAATGTTTTTTTAATCAATGAACTCTCACCTATACTACAATAAAACAACACTAAAATAGGCTGCAATTATGTCATACCTAAAAACACTTTTACTAACCTTTTGCTTTATCTTTACGGCCGCTATCCACGCCGAATCGACTGATTTAGCTCCAGAGCTTGAAGTATTTCAACCTTACCTCGGCACATGGCAAGCTAACTTTTATATTGCTGATAATAAAACAGAGATTCAAGATGTTGGGCACTGGGAACGTGCGCTCAATGGTAAAGCCATTCGAACTACGCATTCGATCAATGAAGGTGAATACGGCGGTGAATCAATGATTTTTTGGGACAGCAAAAAAAAATTATTGGTATTTTACTACTTCACCACGGCAGGTTTTTATACGCAGGGCACCATGAAAGTATTGAGTCCAACTCAGTTTGTTGCGTACGAAACGGTTACTGGCTCTAAAGAAGGGATCACCAAAGTGAAATCAAGCAGTGATTTTAAAGATAATCAGTTTGTCGTCTCTACTTCTTATTTAAAAAAGGGCGAATGGACAAAACCTGAAAAACGTATTTACACTCGCAGTAACAAACAGGTTATTTTTAAATGAAACAATAAGATCCGCAAAATTCATATTGATTAGGTTAACTCTACGGCCTTGCAAATGATGCTGAGGCTTTCGCTATTGTATCTAGTGTTCGTGCTAACATGTCATAACAAATTACATTTTACATGCACCATATATCGTAAAAAAATGCTCTGGCGCTTCTTCTATCGGTATGTCGTATGTTTGTGGCTCTTTGGCAATATCACACTCTAAGTTAGCGAGTAAGTTTTTTAGGGTATCACTCCCCTCGTACACAGAAACTATTGTGTACCAAAGAATAACTCCCTCAAGCGTGCCATTTTCTAAATAGAGATGCTGAACCAGTGATTCGTTATCAAACATATTAGTAGGCTTACTCGTTTTTATAAATTTATCTGTAAAAGTAAAAAAACCATTATTATCGGTTATTGCTTCATCTTTATATTCATCACCATAAGTAAGCGCACGTACAACCTTCGTATTTGCAACAGGCTGCCCTTTATCAAACAATTGCCCCTTCACCGGAGCCGATAAAACAAAATCCTGCTTATAAAAAAAACCAAGCATATCTGCATAAGCCTGTGTTGTAGTAAAAACAATGATAATAGATACAATTACTAAAAAATAAGCTTTAAAACATGATAAAAAAATATACAAGCTCCCAACTATTAAACTCAAAATACACGTGTCGTATTGCTATTTAATGACGTTTTAAACTCTTAACTATCAGCGTTAATGAAATTGCCATTTCAACTAGAATTCATTCAAATTGGGTACAAAGCGCACTGCAAGCATTTAGAGTAAAAAACAAGCAATAAATCTTTCACTAAAAAAACACTTCATAAACCAGCTTACATATAATGCTAAACCCAAGTCCCATCATTAATATATAGCCATACAAAATAGCAATAGCGCCACCCGATGCATCCCCTATTTTGTCTATTTCAATACATGTAGAACACACTATAAAAAAGATAAAAAAGTTAGCAATTAAGCCTAATATATAAGCTTCGCCAAATAGTGGGGAAATACCGACTAAAATAGCACTTAGCATAATAAGTATGCCTGAAAGCGCCTCCTTCAGAGAAAACTTGTACTCAATAATTTTGAGCACTAAGGTCACGACCATTAATGCTAAAAAATAAACCGTAGGTTTAAACTGGCTGTATAAATAATCCACACTAAACATTTGGCTAATCGTCAATGAGGGCTCTTTAGCTGGGCTTAAGTCTTCTGTTATCGCGTTTGAAGCGTCATCGGTAAAAAAATACGCTACCGCGACAATAATTAACTTTATCATTCCAAAAAAGATAAAACTGGCGACCATAAACCCTATTGAATCGTCTCTGGTCAATCGCTTATTTGCTTTACTTTCTACAATTTTAGCTAGCAATACACCCAATAAGCACACACTACCTAAATAAAGCAGCGCTACCCAAAACTGGTCAAGGTAAAAAACCGATAAGCCAGGGGCGATAAATAAAAACATTGAATCTTCATTATCTAACGAGCTTTTGGGCTCAACGCTGTGTTTTGATTGTTTAAAAAGTGCTAAATAAACAAATAATGGCTGCAAAAACAGCATTCAAATGCAGATATTTATAAGAGTCATTCATCATCCTTGATTAGTTGTTTCAATGCTCTCTGCCAATCTCAGAGTTTAAATAATTAAAACGGTTAACAATTTATCTTTTGAAAGTAGGTTTTAAGCTTTAATAAGCCCGACTCAAGCTCAAACTTTTGTATTTTAGGGTTTTTAAACTTAAACCCGTTTGATATATGAGTATTGATCATCGTCGCCATGCCTTCAAAACCCGCAGGCGCACTTGCGACTAAATCGCTTAATAATGGTTGAATAAGCTCTTGATGCTCTTCAATTTTGGTTGGATCCTCGTAAATATCGTATACAAGGTTGGTCAGTGTTTGTTGGTGTTGTTGTTCCATAGTTGTTCTATAGCGCCTATATTTCGGCGTTTATAGCTCCTTGCTAATTTCAATTAAATTTTTCGTATTGATAAATCTATAAATTACTACAATCGTAATTTATTGTTCTGAATCTACAGGTATGCCTGCTTCATTCATTTGTTTTTTCAATATAGCGTCTTTATTTTCAATATAATTATTTTCATCAAAAAAACGTTTATGTTCAGCTGCCTTTTCAAAATTACCTAATTCTGTATATATCAAATAAAGATCTTCATGAGTAGCTGCTACTCTCATTTTTTCTTCTTCGATACCTTTGTTGTCGTTTAAGTATTGATTGTATAAAGTAATCGATTTATGCAAATTCTGGGGAACAAAACGTCCGGACTCATATGCAAAAGCTAATGCTAAAATCCCATCAGGTTCGCCATTTTCAGCATGTTTTTGAGCTTCAGCGATATAGCGGCTTCCATCACCTGTATGTAGAGCTATAACTTCGAGTGCCTGCCAGTACCCCACTTCATAAGCTCTTTCACACCACATTTCGAGCTGGCTAGGCGCATACATCAAACTTTTTTTGCATTGTAGCATCACAGTATTTTTAGGTAAATTTGGATCATTAATATCATGCTTTGGGAAAAAAGTTCCGGCAAAAGATCGGGGGCATAGCACCACTGTAAAGCACAAGATAATCACAATTATCTGGTTCATAACTATATCCCTTTGATTAAATGCCATTCTCTGGTAAATGAACTTGATAACTTTTCACTGCACTTTTAAATGGAAAGCCTTCTCTATAAAAGTATTGACGTTTAAGCTCTACTTTTTCATCTGAGTAACCTTTGCAACTCCTTTGCGAATAACAGGCTGTACCACCAATAAAATCTATAAACCTGATTGTTGATACGCCACCCACCTTAACAAGAGTATCTAACCCCTCCTGATAACCAGCAGCCCTTACTGCATGCCAGCGATGCATATAAGCAACTACACGGTTTTGATTCGACTGATTTAAAATAGCATTTATATTTTGAGCCCAAACCAAATTTCTTACTGTGTGACTATCAAAGCATTTTTTTGCTTCAGCATAATCAAAACCACAGGAAGCATCAATTGCATCCATTTCTTCTAAGGTCAAATCCAGAGCGATAATTTTTAAACCTACTTCTCTAGCGGCTTTGACTAATTCACCATAAGCTTGAGGTACTAAATAACCCCTAGCCCAGTATTCAGTAAAGTATTGCTGAATAAAATTGAAGCCACTACCTGTGCGTTGATAAAGCTCAACTTTATCTTGCATAGAGCGAGGTAACATTTCCATGGCAAAATAAGTAAAACCTACTTTTTTAAGTTCCTTGAGTGCTTTTATCGCCTCAAATTTATAAATAGCAGGGTTATGACTCGATTCGCCCAGCATCACTAAACGCGCATTGCCGGCCATTGTTCTGTAATTTACATCCGTGTTTATTTTATTCATTACCTATCCTTGTTTTTTATTTATGTGATACAGCTACTTTAGATGTGAGTAGAAACAATAATTAGAGATTTTTTAAATTTACACCAATTGAAATAGGTTTCTTTCAATTCTTTATATCTCATCTTATTTATTATTTAAGTGGCTCAGAAGTTATCTGAGCCTTTAAAACAATGTTAGTATCCAATACCCATGTAAGGAGATACTTTTACAGCTGCTATCACTACCTGATTTAGTTTTTCTAACATCCAATACAAAATTCGCTTAGCTTGCGCGTATGTATAATCAACAGCTATCACGCCAGGCTTCCCAACAAAGTTAAGAATATGCCCTAATAACCCCTGACAATCTTCAGCATATTTAGATGACATTTTAGATATTTCAACCAGGCTACGAGCTAAAGCATCATAAATAGTTAGCGTTCCAGCAACCACACCTTGAGCAAGAACACTGGTGATTTTGCCACTTTCTCTTAGTAACGTTAGCAAAGCACTCGTTATTTTTTCAGCCCAATGAGCATTAAAAGAAGCATGGTGGCGATTGTTGTATTTTAGACGTGTCATCGTTAAGTTAGATAAAGAGCCCTTTTCCATACTCTTATAATCAGGATAAAGCGATGCGGTATTAATATACCCAGGCGCATTTCCTGCCATTTTATGTGCTGCACCTGTAAGTGAAACGCATGTGCTTATTCTGTACTCATTCCCTGCATGAACAAATGGCCAAACAGGAACCATAGGCACAGGGTCACTTCGGTGTACTGCCCTATAAATTCCATTTAGGCTGGTTTCACTTTGAATAGCAAAAGGGTTATGACCAACTCTTGGAGAACCAAAAGTGTATAATTTTACAGGCACTTTATATTGCGCTTTAATCCAATTTGCAGCTAACGTTGCTAATGCCCCACCAAGGCTATGGCCAACACAATGAACCGGGCGACCACCTACCTTACTCAATATAGCTTTTAACTGAGGCTTGATAGACTCAAAAGTACGGTTAAACCCAGCATGAACTGCTTTATAATTTGGCCCAACAGTTAAACCACAATGTAAATCCGTCAAAGTATCAGCAATACCTGCTGTACCGCGAAAAGTTAGTACAACTTCACCTTTATGGGCGCCTTCTTTAGAACCAATTCCAAAAAAGCCAAAACCCGTTGCATGATTTAGCACGTGCTCAGCTACAGTACCTGAAACTCCAGTAAAAGCAGATTTTTTTGAATCAAATACAAAGTGCTTACTTATTATTCTACTCGGCTCTATATTTGATGAGCTCTTTGATACTGCTGCAATACTATCATATGCGAATTCAGCTAATTGTGCCGCTACACTTGGCGATAAAATATTCATGTAAATTCCTTTTCTATTTAAAAATCTTTAAAGTAATCTTCGCTATCTTCTATCTCATAAATTTCAAAATCATGTTCCCATCTACAAATACTTGAACCATCAAACTCCAAATTTGGATTTTCATGATTAGGAAAAACAAAGTTTACTTCTGTAGAATCTAAATCAGCATTTAAACTGCTCAGCTTTTGTTTGTATTCACTAGGCTCACTTATTCCGCTTAGCTTTGAACCCCAAAGCTTGTATTTTTTATCAGCATATACAGCCGTAATAGTTTGATAAGTAACCTCATGCGAGAACATATCACCGGGTATTTTTGATTCAATAACGACTTCAGGTAAATAAAATGAACCATCAGGAGCTGTTATTACCTGATCTTCTTTTTCAACTTTGTGTGCAAATTCTAGAGTGCGATTTATTAAAGCACCCTCAACTGGATTACCGTTTAAAGTAATAATCCCTTTAACTTCAGAGCACATGTGTACACTGTATTTTTTTATTAAACCAAACATAGTGGCTTGGGCCTCTGTATTCATAATTTTTCAAAATGAAAAGTTTTTACTTAGTAAAACTACTAAATAAACATCCCCGGGGCAAGCCCTTCTGCTACGCAGAACTCACTTCGTGAGCGGGGTATTTCGTCCTCGCGATTTGAATTGGCTAAAAATCTTCAATAGAAGCTAATTTACTCATAGCAGTACTGTCACAAACCCAGTATTTTTTTGTGTCTTTCATTTGTAGTGTGACTGTTTTTTCCTTTGTTACTGCATCAAACTCCTCGCTATAGTAATCACTCACTATAACTTCAATTCCATCATCACTAAAAGTCAAGCTATGCTCAGTAACTAAAGAGCGATGATAGCTCGATTTTTTTACAGTTTTAAGGTCCATTAAATCAATAGCTGTGGGAGCATTTATAGTGAATTTATCTAAGTGAAGTTTATTACCTACTTTACTAACAACCAGCTCAATGGGTGTAGGCTCATCAGTATTACATTTAAATATAACTTGCGAACTACTTTGAGCTGCATTGCATGACGCAATAAAGATCAAGGGAATAGCCAAAATAAACTTTGCGACGTTACTTTTTATCATACTTTTCAAATGCCTTCTGTAGTTTAATATCATACTTATTTTGTGTATACTGCGCGCCATTATAACCCTTAGCAAATGCAGCCCAATTTAATGTCAATAAATACTTATCTAACCCTTTACTCTTTACAAAACTAACAAACGCATCAAGCTGCTTTCTTTCAGAGTTAAACATTGCTTTCACAAACTGTTCAACACTTGCAAAACCAGACGCACTGTAGTTAAATCCCATGATTTGAAAACGCCCCCAAGAAGCTGCTTTTAAGGCCTCAACAACGTTCAATTCCATTGCTTTTTCGAGCCTTGCATATTCCTGAGATCCTCCAGTATATAAACTACGGTTCCAGCTTCTACTAGAGATAGATGGATGACTTGTATCATAAATATGATTTGTCAGACGAGAGAAAATATGAGCTTCAAACAGAATCTTCGGCTTGCCATTTGAGAAAAATGCGTCACCTGATGACTCAACTTCAGCGACTGCTTTTATAGCTGCAACTTTACAACCAAGCTCCTTGGCAATATCTTGATAATCCGACTCTGATAACTTTTGAACATCTGTACAGGCAATTGGTAGCTTAAAGTTATTTTTAACTACCATGGCTATAAGCTTTTCATTAATTTTGCGAAAAGTAGCATCATTCGGATTTATTTTCCCATCAGGGCGAACCATGTTTAATACTTTACTTTGAAATAACTTTATAGCGGCTACGGTTTTAGAGTTTTCAAGGCGAGGGTTTAACCGACCATCTACAACTAAAGCTTGTGTAGGTGGGATAAGTTTTAGTAATTTATTCAACGCCGTTTGTACAGTTTTTACATCATTTAAGCTATTATGCCCGCCCAATCCAACAGATTGAGTTATTCTGATTGATGACATTTTAAAATCCTTTTTAATATTAGTTTTTACGTGATTGAGTGTCTCTAGCATCCACTTATCAAAATAATTTCATCTTTTATTAATAATACAAAGCCTAGCCCATTAGTTTCCTTTTTGGCTTTTATAGTTCTATCAATTTTAAATAAAGAAGATAGTTAAATATTAGCAATAGCTTTACTTTCTCTTTCTGCTTCCTTTAGCCATCTCTTTTTGAACAGCGGCCCGAGCATCTTTTATATCTTTAAAAAAGTTATATTGATATTTAATTAAGCCTTGGTATTTATTTCCTTTAATTAGATAAAAAGACAGCAGCATAAAGGCTATATTAGTAACTGTAGCTATATGATAACTACTTCCCTCTAAAATTATAAATGATGGTAAGCAAATCAAAGCTAAAAATAGAGCATAGTATTTCAATATCTTTGCACATAGAAAAGAGCCTTGGCTAACTTTAAAGTTAAAAAAGCAAAACATAATTCCAACGGAAAACAAAATGCCCAACAGCCACTCAGGACTTATATCAAAGTACTGTGTTAACAATGTCATTCCTGTATAAACAGTTCCCATAAGTAAGAGAACTGTTACTAATAAGAACTTACGTAAAAGCTTCAATGGGGGGAATAATAAAAACACCTCATCGTTTTTAAACACTATAAACTTCCCAATAAGCATAGAAGTATAAATATTAATACAGGGGCTACTTTAAAAAGCACTTGAGGAAAATAGCTTGCTTGACCCCATGTAACAAAATACCTATCTTCTTTTGGTAATTCTGACACGACTCGCAGGTAAACAATCATATATGTTATTGAGCCAATCAGCCAAAGTGCTATACCACCTAATTGAGATAATGCAACAGAATATAGCGAAGCAGGAAATGGCAATAAAAACGAGATTACATATACAAGTGCATAAAATTCCACTTTATTTTTTTGCTTATCACTAAAAAACAAATCATTCCCTCTACATTAGCTCGCTTAAATAAGCGTATCGACTTACATATTTCATTACAACTTTAATCTTATAGTTATCTCTGCGTGTTGAGTGTGGTTACTCAAAACTGCGTAAACACATACATCAATACAAAACACCTTTCGAGCTTAAGCAACTTATCTTCAACTCAGCCTCTGTGATAATTGAGGGTTGACCTGTAGAGTGCTCATCACCATACAAAATGCACGCCGAACGAAACGCTATATAAAGTGGTAGTACTTTGTTTACTAAACTGCAAAATTAGAATAGGTGTCTAGTTTATTCGTGCTCTCTGCCAATCTCAGAGTTTAAATAATTAAAACGGTTAACAATTTATCTTTTGAAAGTAGGTTTTAAGCTTTAATAAGCCCGACTCAAGCTCAAACTTTTGTATCTTGGGATTTTTAAACTTAAACCCGTTCGATATGTGAGTATTAATCATCGTCGCCATGCCCTCAAAGCCAACAGGGGCAGTTGCAATTAAATCGCTAAGTAAAGGCTGAATAAGCTCTTGATGCTCGTCAATTTTGGTTGGATCCTCGTAAATATCGTATACAAGGTTGGTCAGTGTTTGTTGGTGTTGTTGTTCCATAGTTATTTCTATAGCGCCTTACGTTTGGCGTTTATAGCTCCTTTAATTTATCTATATTCACTAAATAACTTACTTTTTAGTTAACGCTTTTTCTTTAGCTGACTCTAATAAATTAACAGCTTGTTTTTTATCAAGTTCCAGTGCTGAGTTGTCAATAACATACTGAGCATGTTCAGTTACTGCAAGCCAGTTTTTTTGCGTATAGTATAGTTTTGCTAACTCAAGGTGAGCACTGTTCACCAGAGCATCTACTGTCTCAACATTTAATGCTAAAAGCGCAGAGTATATTGAAATTGCCTTATTAAGATCTTTCTCTACAAATTGTCCATCACGGTATAAGGAAGCAAGTGTAAAATATGCCCTTGGTTCATTGTTTTTAACACGCTGTGTTGCTTCATTTACTAAGCGAGTCCCATCACCTGTATGTAAACTTAAAGGTATTAAGCCTCTCCAGTAGCCCATCTCTATGGCTTTCTCACACCACTCTTCAAGCAGCTCAGGCGCATTAATTAAACTTTTATGGCACTGTTGTACAACAACTTTTACAGCTATATCTGGATCATTGATGTCGATTGAATCATCCCATCGAGGCCCACCAGAGTTGACATTAAATGAAATAAACAGAAAAATCGAAAAAAATACTTTTACCATGTCAAAGTACCAGCAGGTGATATCCTTCTTTGAGGGATATGAACAGTAAAAGAAAGTACAGGCGAAACTTTAAAGGCTCCTTTACGATAAAAATATGTTTCTTTTAATGATTTATCTTCATCTGATTGCCCTTTACAAATATTCGTGTCTGAACAAGTAATTCCACCAATATAATCTATAAGACGAATATTATGAATTTGCATATTAAGCATTAATTGATCTAACCCAAGGTGATAATCACCTGCTTTAAAAGCATGCCAACGGTGCATAAATGCAACAATTCGAGTTGTTTTATTTAACTTCAAACTATTTTGTAAAATATCAGCCCACATTTCATTTCGTTTAATATGAGAGTCTGAACAAGAACCTGTTTCTGCTTTATCCCAGTCACAGCTACTATCAATTTCATCCATCATCTCTATTGGCATATCCAACGGAATAATTTTCATACCTAGGGTGTTGGCAGCTTTAACTAATTCTGCGTAACCTGTGCTCGTTGCACTATTCCAATTCCACTCTTTTTTAAAGTGTTGCTTGATAGCATCGAATCCTTTACCAGTTCGTTGATAAAACTCTATTTTTTCTTTTATTTTTAAAGGAAGCATTTCCATTGCAAAGTGTGTGAATCCAGCAGCCTTTAGCTGTTTTAGTGCTCGTATTGCTTCATATTTATAAGAAGCAGGATTGTGGCTAGATTCAGCAATAATAACCAAACGAGCATTACCAGCCATTGTTCTATAATTTACATCCGTGTTTATTTTATTCATTACATTTCCATATTAGTTTATTTAAATTTAATCATTACTACACAGTGCTATTCGCACCAACCTACGTTAGTACTTACTTTTTCCACATTACTTTTATTTTCAGTTAGCCATTTATCAATAACTAACGAAGGTTTAAATTCAGAACCAGTGCCTGGCCAATAATATGTTCCATTTTCATCTAAACAAAGTGCTACATAAATTGATGCAGAGTTAAAAACAATATCTTCACCTTGCTCCACAAACATCTCATAGCTTAGCCTTTTATGAGATTTACCTTTGTATGTTGCTAGCACTTCAGCTGAGTAAACGTGCTTTTCAGATTCATCCTCCTCACGAAAAATTTCAACATTTGTGATTTTGACTTTAGCCAAATAATGCACATTTTTAATTGCGTATTTAAAGCCTTTCAACTCCAAAAGTTCATCACTTTTGGCATAAACAATATGAGTTGAAGCAAATAAAACAAAAAGAATGACAAGTATTTTTTTTATCATGCTTCACTCCCTGCAACTGATGCTTTTTGAGTATAAATCGGTAAACTTGCTGATGAAGGGTCAAAATTAGCAGGTACTACAAAATCATCCCACAATTCTTTTTTATACTTTGCAACATTAACACTGTTACTTTGATTACCTCCAAGCATGTATAAGTAATTTCCATCAGCACTTTGACCTACGACAAAAGCAACATGGCCTCCCCCCTTTCGAGATTTAATGCCTATAGCACCGAAAACAGGTTTATCAAGAGGCTTGCCAAAGCTCGCCCATTCTTTTGCTCTAAAAGCATTTTTAACAGGCTCCATATTATTCTGTTGCATAACCCAAGCAACAAAAGAACCGCACCATGCATTTTGACCACCGCTATCATCACTACCCCAAAATTTTGATGCTTTAAAGTATTCCAAAATCTGTGGATTTGCTTTTGTGCCCGGAACTTCAGCCTCACCAACCTCAGCGATAGCCGTTTTCATCCAAAATGCATTTGTGGTAGGCATTTTTAGTGCAGTAGTTACACTACTAATTGCAGCCTGACTTGCTAATTTTTCATTGATTTTTCGATGAGTACGTCCATTAGGATCTATTTTTCCATCGGGACGAACCATGTTTAATACTTTGCTTTGGAATAACTTAATAGCAGTAATAGTTTTTGAGTTTTCTGGGCGAGGGTTTAAGCGACCATCGACAATTAAAGTTTGAGTAGGCTGGATGAGTTTTAGTAATTTATTCAACGCGGTTTGTACAGTTTTTACATCGTTTAAACTGTTAGCGCCGCCCAATCCAACAGATTGAGTTATTCTGATTGCTGCCATCGAAGCATCCTTTTCTTTAAAGTTGTATTTTTAATTACAACGTATTATCAACAAATTAATACTCACTATTTAAAGTGGGTGTCTTGATTATTACCAAACTTACTTGACGCTTTCTTGCTATAGCCATAAGACACCCTGCTTTTTTTTGCACTAAACAAAGCCTAGTACTTAGTTCGCCAAACAGCAAAAATTAGGGTGGGTGTCTAGTTTATTCCGGTGTCTAGTTTATTCCGGTGTCTAGTTTATTCCTTAGTATTATGTTGCTTAAGTAGAACGTGTTATTAATAAATAAACACCCAACATTTAAAGTGGATGTTTAAGTTATTTTCTCCTTATTTTATTTTTCACAAGTAAACTTTTTCTTTAACTCTTTATCAAGTCTACTCAGGAATTGAATGCCATAAGTTGACTCATTTAAATCTGCTATCAAATTTTGAGGCAGGTTTTTATCGTATTCGTTAAAGCAGCAAGCTAACCCAACAGCTATAGAAGCAACACTATCCGTGTCCCCTCGAAGTGCAACGCAGCTTTGAAGTAAACTTTTAATGTTACTATTCTTTATTAAACAGCTAAAAACAGCGCTAACAGTATCGAATGCTTTGATAGAAACCTCTTTATTCCAACCAAAATCCCACCCTGCATATCCTTCAACTTCTAAAAATTGTTTTAAATTTGATAATTTACCTTTATGATGGATACCAAAGTGACAAGCTAAAGCAATTGCACAACTGGATCGTATAGCTATAGGGGTGTTATGTGTAACTTGAGCTTGCGTTTTAGCAAAATCGAGAAGCTTAGCTTTTTCTTTAAAAAAACCTATAGGCACAGATCTCATAGCTGCGCCATTCCTTTCGCTATTAGGTTTGATTTTATTAATTAGATCAAAGCCTGACTCTGAACTTGATAAAAGTTGATAGAAGCCTTTTGAATATCCTAAACGTTGGTCTCGCTTAAAGCATTCAATAAACTTATCCGCAATAATTTCATTCGTATATTCCTCGTTGTTTAACATCAACTCCACGATAGCAATTGTCATCTGAGTATCATCGGTGTATTTACCAGAGAAGCCATATAAATCATGTCGTGAATAGCTTAACAAGTCGTTATACAGCATAACTTTTTTTTCTGAAGAGAACTCGAAGCCAGCCCCATAGGCATCTGCTATTGCTATTTCTACTAACATTAATTAGTTATCCACCGTGAGCCATAATATTCGAATACATTTCAAAAACAGATTTCCCAGTTAGCTCTTTTTCTAAGTCTAGTACTTCTCTTAAAGCATTTTGGAAATCAACATCCGTGCTATATTTCACTATTTCTTGCTTATTTAAAAAGCATTCCTCAGGCACGATAGTTAACTCCCATCGAGTTTTATAAATACGCCTAAATTTACCTCGGAGATACTCAACTTTTTCACGAAAAGTCATTAGTTTAAACCTTGAAACTTCCTTATCGAGCCTCAATTCAGATTCTAATTTACTCTGTTCTGATATTTTAAAGCGCTCCCATAAAGTAGGCTCAATTGAATCTAAGTATCGACCATAACAACACTCATAAACAATTTTATTTTCTTTAAGTACCTTTCCAGCAATGGACTCATCTCCCGTTTCTAAATCAACCTCAATTGTTTCGATTAATGCATATTCTTCAATCGCTTCTCTCATCTCTTTGCCGTGATACTCTCTATAGCGAACTTCTTTTGGTATCCTTTGCAAATCACAAACATTAAAGAAAACAGAATTGAGATTATTGTCTGAAATAAATTGAACGAGAATTAAACTATTATTTTCTACTAAGAAAAACCTTATTATTACTTCTTCATTGCTGGATAAAAAATCTTCTTTATGTAAATTATAGATATCCAAATTAAAGTTATTTATATCCACCATAATTGCATCCTTAAAGTTGAGTTAATTTAACAACACCATCAATGTTCGAATCAACAAGTAGTTTATGGCCGGACTGTATCAGATGCTCTGATTTAGCTGGTGATTGCCCTATTTTATCAGCAAAATGGACGTCCATTGCAAGTGGAGAGACGTCTTTTACATTATTTGCTTTAAAAATCATTACTTTTCCCCCTTCATATTCAGGACTTAACTCTTCACTAACAGAAGCGAAAAATGTTTCAGTCAAAACAGAGCCCCTTTTATATTTATCATCAAACCAATCTGGAAGAGGTGACTTACCAAGTCCCCGATAGAATATTCCAGCTTCAGAAGGTAGTTTGTCCAATGCTAAATTTAGGCTGCATACCAAAGCTTCTTCAGCTTCAGTTAGTTTAGCACCACTTAGCATCTTAGGCGCTAGTCTGCCCTTCATAAAAAAGTTTGTCGTATAACCCATTATTAAGTAAGCATCTTTCAAATTAATTCCATGCTCATTATTACTTACATACTTTTCTATATGTGTCTTGTAATCTACCCCTGTTTCATTCTCAAGCTTATCATAAAGGCTTTCTATTTCCGTTCTTGTTCTATTTGTTGCATTTGCGACTTCGTCCAGATAAGAAATAGGTATCCCTTGATTGTTTACATCCGTCGTAAGCATATCTAAATAAGGGATAGAAGTATTATTTATACTACAAATAACTTCATCGGCTGTAAAAGGAGAGTTCTCTAATTCTGAAAGTTCAATCAGCTTCTCTCTTAATTTAGATGGTATAGCTGAATTAGCATCAAGTGCAGCCTTGACTTTTGCCTGCCCTTCTTTACACAACAACCCCATCGGATCCACCCAGTTAACCGGGTTTGGTGCATATTGGTAGTGGTTAATCCCACCCACTAGGCCAATCGGGTCTTGGTTTATAAAGCGTTGTTGTTTGGGACTGTAGTAACGATAACGGTTGTAATGCAGGCAGCTCTCTTCATCTAAATACTGCCCTTGAAAGCGGATTGGCTGAGTGAAGCTACTTTCTTTATTAAAGTCAGCATCGGCTTTTAGCTCTTCATAACCATACGCATCGGCTTGGTTTTCCCACACGACTTCTGCTTTGTTGTTGGTTACAAAGCGTGGGGTATTCAGTTGGTCTAGGTGGTAGTAGTACACTTCACCTTTTTTAATCAACGCGACTGGGTGAAATTGATTTGGTAGGTTGATATACCAGGTATATTCACCGTGTTGGTATTCGCCAATTAGCTGGTCGTTATCCCAAATGTAGTCAATTTTGCCCTGCTCGGTGTGCTTGGCAATACGACGCCCGAGTGGGTCGTAGTCGTATTGAGTAAGCGTACCGTTGTTATTAAAGCAACTTAGCTGATTAAACGCGTTGTACTCACGGCGGGTTTTTATGCCTTTACCGGTTTCGCGTATTTGGTTACCAAATTCATCATAATGAAAGTCGCTGTTGCCAAAGTGGGTTAAACGGTCTGCATCAGTGATGCCTTTAATAACTCCATCGTCTTCGATTAGCTCACTGCTGGCTGCGGTTGCTGCATTTGAATCGTTATACTCACTGTGAAGCACATTATTTGTGTTAGCTGACTGGTTGCTTTCAAGCTTATTGATGGCATCGCTATTATCATTGTGCTGCGTCGTTTGCTGCTCGGCTAATTCGTTATTTTGAATTCTTGACTGGCTAACTGGGTTACCAAAACTATCCCACTGGTATTGGGTAGTTTTTGTGTTCTCGGAACTTGCTAGATTTTGTTGAATTAACTGGCCAAGGCTGTTGTACTCAAAATTAATGTTATGACTACTAACGCCTTGCTCTTTACGCGCAATCAGTTGGTTTACGCTGTCGTAATTGTACGTACAGGTATCAAATAGTGCTTGTGCAGGATGGGTTAACTGCTGTTGTGTTAGGCGGTTAAATACATCAAATTGTTGGGTAAGGGTTATGTCATTACCAAACTTTTGCGTTTGAATATTACCTTGGCTGTCGTAGTTTAATGTTACGAGCGGCTTTGCAAGCTCAACCTCTTTGCTGTTTGCTTGCTGTAAATGAATAGCACTTAGCTGACCAAATTTATTGTAGCTATATTTAAGCATACTTGAATCTGGCAAGGTCAGTGATTGCCTTCTGCCGTAGTCGTCGTAACTGTATTTTAAGGTATGCGCTTGTTGCTGATTATGCACTTGCTCAGCACGCAGTAACCGCCCACCTTTATCAAACTGCTGCTTTAAGGTTGATTGTGCGTTATGCGCACGGGTAATTTTACCTTGCAGGTTATAGCTGTAGTAATTGGCGTTATTAACGATGTGAGTATCGGTTGCCAAACTGGCATGCTGCGCAGTCACGCGGCCTAATTTATCACGCTCTATTTTTACATGGCGTTTATCACTTTGTGTAACCGAGGTTAAGCGGTTGCAAGCATCGTATTTATATTGCTGTAGCGTGCCATCGAATCCTGTTACTTGCGTTGGGTTTTCGTTAGCGTCATAGCTTATGCGGTATACATGGCCGTCACTGCGTTCGATAGCGGTTAGGTTGCGCTCTTTGTCGTACGTTAAATGCAGTGCGCTGCCATCGGGCTGAATAACACAATGTGGCTGGCTTAGCCCTTCAAAGTGTTGCTCGGTGGTATCACCCTTACTGTTTTGCGAGCTAATTAACCGCCCTGCATCATCGTAACTAAAATGTTGATGCTGTTTGTGTGCAGGATCTTTTTCGTCAAAGGCAATGGTTTGCGCAAGCTGGCCGTGCTCATTGTATTTATATTGAGTCAGCAGCCCTGCGTTATTAATGGTGGCATTTACACGGCCTAAACTGTCGTAACTATAACGAATAAGCTCATCGTTATGGTGCTTGGCTAATAGCTCGCCTTGCTCGTTCCACACAAACTTGGTTATTTGCCCTGTTACATCCACATGTTGAGTTAATTGCCCTAATTTGTCGTGGCTATAAAGTGCAGTGCGGCCGTCAGCAAATGTTTCGCTTTGCAATAGGCCTGCAATGCTGTACTTGCGCGCTATTGTTTGCCCATCAGGTAAAGTGGTTAATACACGCTGACCCAATTGGTTGTAAGCAAATTTGGTAACACTGCCATCTGGCTGCGTTATTGATTCTAACTGGCCGTAAGGGGTATAGCTGTATTTTATTTTACTGCTGTCTGGCTTTATTTCCGTTATTTTTTGGCCTTGTGCGTTATAGCCGTATTGCCACACATTACCATTCGGGTCGGTGTGCTTAACTAACTTACCTTGCGCGTTATGTACAAAGTGTTCTTTATGGCCACGCGAGTCTATACAGGTTGTTTCACCTATCTCTGGGTTATATTCAAACTGATACGTATAGGTGTTGTTATCGCCCCATTGTTTTATACATTTAGCACTCGATGAGTAACTGTCCCATTCAAAATGATGGCTAAAACCACTGGCGCGGGTACGCTTAGTTAATAAGTTAGCCGCGTTATAGGCGTAGCGTTCAGTCTCGTTTTGTTGATTAGTGGCTTGTACAAGGTTGTTGTTTTCATCATATTCATAGCTTGCTAATAGTGGTGATAGCAATTGCTGTTTGTTGTCTTTATTTGTGAAGTAAGGCGCTATTTTGCTTAATAAGCCTTGCTGGTTATAACTAAGTATACAACCACGCGCTTTGTTTACTTCAATACGGTTAAGACGCTCTTTTGCATCATAGTAAAACTGAATGCTTTGGCCTTTTTCGTTGATTATTTTTTCCAGCAACCAAGCGTTTTCACCCGCTTTAAAGGTTAAATGCTGATCATCTGGCGTGACCAGTACGTGCTTACCATTGGCTTGGTAATGCAGCGCTAAATTACTGCTTAATTGGTAGCTGGATTGGCCTGGCTTTACCTTTTCAAAACGGTGTTTAGCGCCGTGTTCATCTTGGTATTCTAACCAGTAAGTACCTTTTTGTTTTGGGCCTACTTTAGGTGGCGGTAAATAGTGCTCCGTTAAATTGACCATAAAGTCGTGGCGCCAACCATTCCCCATTACACTACATGCATCTGAATGCGATGAGCGATATAACCGTCGCCAAATTAATTGTTTACTGCCTGCTAAGGTGAAATCAATAAGCGGCAGTATTTCTTCACCTGAGAGCATAGAAACCGGATCAGAGCGACACGCTTGTTGGGTGATGGGTTCTTCACTTGGGGTATTATTACTTGCACCACCACTATTTTTAGCCGGCGCTTGAGAGGCACTTTTACCTGAGGCTTTAGTGGTTCCTTTTTTGGCAGGCTTTTTAGCAGTGCCGCTATTGGTGTTATCACTAACCTGAATTGCGGTTTTAGCTTTTTGGTGGTAACAACTCACAGTACCTGCAATCAACGCTTTACTTAGTACGCTTGCGGCTTCTCGCGCGGATACGCTGCGTGGGCAGTTTACACCCGCACTGTTTAACAGGTTTATAAGATCAAGTCGCTTTGCTACATCAGCACTCAGTGTACTGCCAATTTGGGCTATTTGCGTTTTTGCGCTATCTTGGGTATTAGCAACAACACTAAAGTAACCCGGTGGTGCTGAACCTTTACCAGCAACAAAACAAACAGGGTAACTTGTTCCTTGTAAAACAACGATATTACTTTGCATTGTTGTGTACTTCCTCACTTATCCATAAGTATGATGCCGTGGCTTGATATTTTGCTTGCTCTTGTGAAATCACCAACGCATGCGTATAGCGTTCAACAATTGCGGGGCTTGTGGTCAATTGATATAAATTGACAATTCCTTCTAAGGCACCCATTTTTCCTAATTTATAGTTAGGTAATTCATAATGTGTATGTTCATTTATTACATGATCAAGTAACTGCAAACTGTTTAACCACACGTCACTTTCAGGTTCGATGCCATTTCCTGGTGCAAAAATTAGCTCGATAGTGGGTTGCGCAGTTTGTGCTATTTTTTCCAGCATGCCTGGTAACTGATCATGTTTAGCAAAATCAATTGAAGGCGCTAAATGGTGACTTGTTTGCTGCCATCCTGTGTTTTTAGCAGTAACCACAGCCAGTATTCCAGCCACGCCTTGATAGCTAAACTCCCCTTGCTTGTTTGCTTTAAACGTTGCATCTAATGCTATTACGTTTACTTTTTGCCAAGCATTTTTTTGCGCTAATGCTATTAATGTACTTGCACCAGCTGCACCATAAAATAATGTGTGGCTTACATGGGCAGGATAAAGCTGCTTTAAACTATTTGCTAAAAGTTGCTTAAGCTCATCTTGATAAGCAAGCGCTGGTAATAACCAAACTAATGGCGCTTGTGGGTCTTCAACCTTTGCAAATAATTCTTTAGATTTTATTATGCAATCATACAAACACGCATCCCAAGATTGCCAACCGAGATGCTCAGTAACCGGCGTAGTTTCACCGTAGATCAACTCATCAATATCGTGTGTATGCAAACTCGAGAACGACTCAATCGCTATGCTAAAAGCTTTCATGCCGAAACTCCTGCAGTTAACTTTTTAGCAGCTAAATGTTGATAGTAACGATGTAAATTAAACACCGCTTGGCTATAACAATCCATTGCTGATATTTCGATTGCATTGAGCTTGGCGGTCATGGCATTACCCGCAATTAACCGCAAAGACGCAAACTGTTCCTCATATTTTGGCCAATTGAGCTGCAACTGCTGTTTAAAATCAGCACATGCTTGTTGATCCCCTTGGCACGCTCTTATTTGCGTTTCAAAATCAACGAGCAGCTCAAGCTTATCACCTAACATTCTTCTCATTAGGGCAATTAAACTACTCGGGTTTTCTATTTTATTGAGTGATGCATTAACAAGTGGCAGTAATTTAACAAAGCCACTTTGTAACAATACTTGCAGTACACCTTCTGTAGCCAAATTACGACTCGCATAGTTGCCAATCGCATTCACCTGCTCCCAAGATAAAGACAATAAAAAAAGTGACATTAACGGGGAGTTAACAAGCTCACTTTGGCACAAAAAATTAAAACCAGTGACTATGTCTTTTAAATCCGCTTGACTATCTACAAAGACCGTCAACTCACTTTCAACAAGAGCTTGAACTGCTGGATTTTTACTTACCGAAAAAGCAAAATATAAGGTTTGTAAATCAATTAATGCGATTAAATTAGAGCTATGCTGCTGTAATAACACCTTACGTACAACTAACTTTGCAACACTTTGTAAGCTAGGCTCTTTAAGCAAATTATTAATAAAAGCTAGGTTAATATTTTGTGGTAAATTAGCCATGATCTCGATACATGCTTGTGAGATTAGATCTGGGCTTATATTGTCATTCAATAACGAAACGAGTTGCTCTAAATTTGGCTGAGTAAATCGTTGCACAACTTGCTTTTTTTTAGCTGTTAGCCAACATGACTCTAATAGCCGCTGTTGTTGTGTTTTAACATAACCTACAGAAGTAAACGGGCAGCGCTGTGCATTGCTAATTTTCATAAGCTGCGCTTGATGATCACTTAAATAGATAGATAACAAAATCAGCCACCGATCAATACAGTAGGATTACCAATAACAATTTTTCCACCATGTGAGCTATCATCGCCCATTCTAGCTGCTGGCTTGCCATTAATTTTAACGCTTCCTGATCCTGATTTAATACTATCCGGAGGGCCAATACATACCAACATATCGCCTTTACGCGCAGCTGGCATACCACCAATTAAGACGTTGCCAGAGCCAGCAACCACAGGACCCCCAACATGAGGAACTGTTCCTGTAGTTTTAGGACAAACGTGCATGTGACCAATTGTAGCGGCGGGCTTACCCATTATGACTCCTTGTCTTATTAATACTTATACAACAGCATTATTCACATTTACAGGACTGTATCATTCAAATAAAGGAATAATTAACAGTTTACTTTGTGAAGTTAAAATAGATAACAACTCTATTAACTCAGCTTGATTATAATCAGCAAGTGCAACCGAACTTTGCATTACATACTGATATAAAACAGATACTATATCAGCACCATTTAAAGCTGGATGTAAATTAACAAAAAACTGCTTTGCGTAATAACCATTTAATGCTTTTAAATGACTTAACGCAGGGTTAAGCAATGGATCATCTGGTCTATTTATTGGTAAACAAATTAAATGAGGCAGACCATAGCGGCAATATACAACATGCCCATTATTGCTTATTCCGCTTCTAACTCCTGATTTAAAGCCGTGGATTATTTCCATATTTTCACTAATTTAACTTAATCATGCCAGCAGACAATGTAATAGCACTGCCATCAACTTTGATATTACTGCCTTTAATATCTATATTGGTGCCTTCGATTGTAATATTACCGCTGCTGCTCATCTTTATTTGCGCAGAACCGGTTTTTATAACAATTTCATCGCCCGCTTCAATATTTAATGTTTTGCCAACTTTGAGTGTATCGTTATCACCAATATCACTAACACGATTAGTTTTTACATTTAAGGTATCGTTATTGCCAACGTCTACTGTTCGGTCATTACCAATAAGCACCTTATTGTCATTACCAATTTCAACATTATGATCGTTATCCGTTTTGTCATTTTGGTCGTTTTTAACGTACAGCTGTTTATCTTTTTCCGCCTGTATATAAACAAGCTCACTGCCCTTTTTGTCTTCAAAACGCAGTTCGTTAAAGTTATCGGCACCGCCTTCTTTGGTTGAACGTGTTTTAATACCACTTTGTGTTTTCTCAGCAGGTAGCGCATAAGGAGGCATTAAATCCGCATTATAAATAGCGCCACTTATTATTGGCTGATCAGGGTCGCCATTTATAAAATCAACCAACACTTCTTGCCCTACACGGGGGAAGAAAAATGCGCCCCACTTCTTGCCAGCCCAGTTTTGGGCAACACGGATCCAACATGAACTTTTGGAATCTTTTTTACCTTCACGGTCCCAATCAAATTGCACTTTCACACGACCATACTGGTCAATCATGATTTCATCAGCGCTATCGCCAGTAACAATTGCAGTCTGCACCCCATTTATTACAGGCTTTTTCTTATTAACTTGTGCTCTGTATGGAATTTCTTTTGGTACACATTCAAAATGGTTTGAATACACTTCTTCTGCACTTGCCTGCAGTGCACCGGACTGATTTGGCACTGTGATTGATGTCATCATCGAGGTAATAACGAATGTTTTACCTTCTAATCTCGGATCTTCGTGCTTTTTAAAACTAAATAATTTACCAACAGTAAAAGAGCGACAATCGCTGCGGCCACTTGAGAGTTTCATATCGCGTTGTAGCGACTCTAATTGCACTGAAGCTAAATTTGCAGCCCGAGGGTGACACTCTGCTTCACCTGTATATTCGAACACTTCAGAGACTGATTGGGTTGGTAACTCTGGATTAGCTTGCTCACCATCGGGGTATCTCGATGGTTGTTTAAAATCATAACCAACACGCTTAAAACTACCAGGCGCAAGGCTTAAGCCTCCTTGCCAACGTGAAATATGCGATGCGCTTAAGTGGCCTGTTGAATACACAACTTTACTTTCATCACAGACTTCATAAGCAGTAATATCATCAGCTAAAACAAGTGTGTGTGCACTATTACTATGCTCGAAAAAATAAAAAATGCCTTCTTGCTGCAGTAAGCGCTGAATAAAATCAAAATCAGATTCTTGATACTGAACACAGTATTCGTATTTTGGGTAAGTTTTGCTGGTTTTATCTGAAAAGGCGACATTATGCTGACCAAATAAATCAGCAAAAATATCTTGAACTGTTTTCTTTTGATAGATACGGCTGTTCTTACGATTTCGCATTGAAGCTGCAAATGGAACAATCGTAGCCTGATAATCGATATAATTTTTTTGTTCGTCAACATCAGCTGTACGGCTGCCGTTCGACACAAGATGACTAACAATACCGTGATAATAACGCTCACCACCACCATCTGCATTTCTTACTTTAATAGATACGGGTTTACCGACTAAGTCTTCATGCGCTATTTGCTTGCCAACTGTGTACATGTTAGCTGACATTACAAATAAGTCAGACATTGCCTCTTGGGCAACAAAACGAGTTAAATAAAGGGTATCTTTACCAGCAGGGGTGCTTATTTGAATTACGTTTTTATCTTGTGTAGCTTTTTGCATTCCTTGCTTTTCCCATCCTAAAGATCAAAAAAAGCTCTGAGCAAAGCTCAGAGCCATTATTAGACAACAAATATTACATTTGTTGACCTTTAACACCGCTGTAACCATATACAAGTGGAGCAGTAATGTTATTTTTGTCATCAGTAGGAGTAACAGTCATCATCATTTCAGTGTAGCTGATAGTGATTGTTTCGATCGGACGATCGTTTTGTACTGATACTGAATAGCTAGAAATCATTGCATCTGTAAGTTCGATTTTCATGATTTCTTCAACTTTATCACCTTGCTTAGTGATATGGAAAATAGCAGGAAGACCTTTACCAATTGTTGCTTCTTTGAAAAGATCCGGAGATGCTTTATCTTGAAGTTTAGTAATTGTAACGTCACCAAGACGGGTAGAGCTAGACTCACGGTCCATTGCTGTACCAGTCGCAGCACTAATTTCACGACTTACGTTCCAATCTAAAGATAATACTGTGATTAAATCTTTAAAAGACTCTGCTGTAGTTTCGCCTTTGATTGAACCGTACTTTAAATATGTATTTGCTTGCATTTGATAATGCTCCTTTTTATTAAACAATGTTATCCATTTAGCCTGGATTCGTTTCTTTGGTTTCCCAAAATTCCTTTGAAATCATTATCTCTAATACTGTAATGAAAAGGCCCTAAAAATCCTTTCCTTAGATGAAGACAATGTCTCAAAATTCCATATAGTGATTTAAGGCACCAAAATTATAATGCCATAAAATTTAATAAACAACCCTATTAGCAATTATTTATTAAATTATTTTTAATTAATATTAAGCTCAAATTCATTATCTTTAACTTTCAGTAATATATTATGTATTTCGTTATTTTCTATCATACTGAAAAGTAGGACTTCTGAAAGCATTGGTAACACTTTATTTTGTAATATTGTATGAATATTTCTAGCGCCTGATCCTGCATTTTGGCAGTTTGCAACAATATAATCAATAACATCGTCATTATAAGACAACTCAGCATTATAATTCTTATCTACTCGCTTGATTATTTTAGCCAATTGAATCGCTGCAATTTCAGTTAGGATCTCATCACTTAATGGAATATAAGGAATTACATTAATACGGCCTAAAAATGCAGGTTTGAAAGCAGTAAGTAAATCATCTTGTAGAGCCTTTGATAATCCTTTTATGCTTGGCTTACTTTCTTCGTCTTCAAATAGGCTCATGGTGGTATCTGTGCCCACATTTGAGGTCATAATGATAATGGTGTTCTTAAAATCAATATCACGGCCTTCGCCATCTTTGATGGTGCCTTTATCAAATACTTGATAGAAGATATCTTGCACACCCGGATGCGCTTTTTCCATTTCGTCTAACAGCACCACACTGTATGGTTTTCTTCTCACGGCTTCCGTTAAAATCCCCCCCTCACCATAGCCAACATATCCAGGAGGCGAGCCTAATAATAATGAAACTTTATGCTCTTCTTTAAATTCAGACATATTGATAACAGTGACATTTTCTTCACTGCCATATACTTCCTGTGCCAGTGATAAAGCGGTCTCAGTTTTACCTACCCCACTTGGACCGGCGAGCATAAATATACCATTAGGACGACTTTCATCGGCAAGCTGTGCCCGAGAGGTTTGTACAACTTTAGCAATTAAATCAAGAGCATGATCTTGACCAACCACACGCTGTTTCATGTGTGACGCTAAGTTTAAAATACCGTGAATTTCATCTTCATGCATTTTACCAACTGGGATACCCGTCCAGTCAGAAATAACCTGTGCAATGAGCTCTTCACTTACCTGCCAGTGCACCATATTTTGCTCAAACGTGGCGAGCTTTTCTTTACTGAGTTTAAGTGACTCAAGTATTTCTTGAGAGGCTTCTTGCTCTTGTGTGTTAACTAGTTCAAGCGCCTGATTTAACTCTGAAACAATTTCTTTCTCGAGTTTAAATTGTTCATTGAGCGGCTGTAATTGCTGGTCAATACTAATAAGCTCGGCTTTTAAATCATCTAACTGCTGTGAATGATCTAAGCCCGTTTTTTGCTCACGATTTAACATTTTAATTTGCGTTTCAATCACACTAAGACGATTTACTAACTGTTCTATCGTGTTAGGTGTAGATGCTTGGCTCATCGCAACGCGCGCGCAAGCCGTATCCAAAAGTGCAACGGCTTTATCTGGTAGTTGTCGTGCGGTGATATATCGATGCGAAAGATGAACAGCACTTTCCAGCGCCTGCTCGGAAATAAATACTTTATGATGACGCTCCATCACAGGCACTAAACCTCGTAACATCGCAACTGCTTTTTCTGGGGTTGGCTCTTCTACTTTAACAACCTGAAAACGGCGGGTCAGTGCGGCATCTTTTTCAAAAAACTTTTTATATTCCGCCCAGGTGGTTGCAGCAATTGTACGTAATTCACCACGTGCTAGTGCTGGTTTTAATAAGTTAGCAGCGTCGTTTTGGCCTGCTTGTCCACCACTACCGATCATTGTATGTGCTTCATCGATAAATAAGATAACGGGATCAGCTGAGTTCTTAACTTCGTTGATTAATGATTTTAAGCGATTCTCAAACTCACCTTTCATACCAGCACCGGCTTGTAATAGTGCTAAGTCTAAGCTATGAATTCTTACATTTTGTAGCACAGCTGGTACATCTTTTTGCGCAATTCTAAGTGCTAAACCTTCCACAACAGCTGTTTTACCAACCCCAGCTTCACCGGTTAAAATCGGGTTGTTTTGACGGCGGCGGGTTAAAATGTCGATCATTTGTCTAATTTCAAAATCACGGCCCAAAATCGGGTCTATTTTACCTGCACGTGCTTGTGCTGTGAGATCAACGGTAAATTGCTCAAGATTTGGCGTTTTAGAATTAGTACTTGCTTGCGCAGCTGTCGCATTTTGTGCTGCCTGATTTCGCTCTTGTGATTGCGCCACAATTTCAGGCCAGGCGTGTAGTAGCTGCCCAGGGTCAATTTTATTAAATAACTTACTACAGCGAGTAACTAAACTAGATAAAGTGTCGTCTTTCGTTAGTGTATAAATAACGTATGCACTGCGAATTTGCTGATCGGTAAACTCAATACTGGTGCTTAACCATGATTGTCTTAATAAACTAGTTACATGCACTGATAAACTAGGCGAAGACTGACTTCCTGTTTTGAAAGATTCAAGCGACTGATTTAAATCCTGTTTCACTTGATCAATATCAATATCAAATGAACCAAAAATAAGCCTAACATCATCAAGCTGTTGCTCTACCATCGCTAATAACCAATGCTCAAGTTCAACTGTGAAATGGCTGCGGCTATTACAAATTGCAACAGCCGCTTCAAGGCTTTTTCTGCAATCGGGACTCAGTTTTTCAACTAATTTATTTAGTGTCATCGAAGACATACTCTGTTCCTTTTAATTTTAATTATCCCTTAAACGATAACTTAATAGGGTTTGATTTTAATTTGTCATGCTGTACAGCTAAAAAACTATTTGCTCCAAGCTTGCAATTACTCTGCGCTAGCGTTGCGGAACCTAAGCTTGTAAAGTGCGATTCAATAACTAAACGAAAATTAATGGCATTACCCACATAATCTTTAATAATTTCGTTAGCTAGTTTGAATAGCGTTCCATTAGGTAATAATAATTTGGCCTTGTCTGGATCATCTGTGGCAATATTTACTTCAATGTTTGACGATGCATCCCACACTTTTTTGCCTAGCATTGTATCTATGCCTAAGCGAGCATGTCGGCCCTCATATAGCGCTTGACTCGCTAAACACGTTTGCTCTTGCGCATCTAAATTGTGCCATTGACCAACCATTTGCTTAATGGTGACTTGGCAATCTAAATACGATGATAAAATGTTTTTTAAATCAAATGCGTTTCTAATTTTTCGACTATACAAACCAGCAAAATAAAGTTGATGCTCATTATAACCACCACTCAACAAGCCTAAAATTTGTGTATAGGGATCTTTATTTCGAGCACTGTTGGTATGATTAAGCGACGGCTTATATTTTTTCCATGCACGGTAATACAAAGAGACTAAGCGGTGATTAAACATGTCATAAAAATCACGCATCGTAGTATCTTTATAGCGTAAACGCTGCATTACCAACTCACTATAAAACTGAGGTAATGCGCCAGAACAACCAGTTAAACCCATAAACGAGACTTGCATATGCACTTTATGTAAGCCATCTTCAAAGCCAATTTCTTCAAGTTTGGTAATTGCATTACCTGGATAACCAAATTTTTGCGTTGCCGTAAATTTGATCAACTCCAATTTAGGGCTACTATCATAACCCACATGCCGGTACTCTAAAGCACGCTTTTTAAGCTGCTTTTCAACGATAAAAACTGCTTTATAAAAATCAATTTGTGAGGCTTGAGAAATTAAATGCTTGATCATAAAAGTGGATTATCTCCCACTCGTGCAGGCCATTGATAATAAATCTGTTCCTGCTCTTTTAATCTAAGACTAAGGCGTGTGTAGCTATTAATTGCAGCAAATTGTGCAAAGAAATGGTCTAAAATCGCAGCAAAGAAAAACATACCACTTCCAGAGAAATCATCATTAGCAAATGTTATTTCTATTTCACTGCCAGTGGCAAAACTCACGCGTCCTTGTTGCACAACTCTTGCTGTTGAAGGCGCTATTTTTAACCGATAGATATTATCAATCATGCCTTTACTTTGCGGCGTCGCCCTAAAGTCATAGAGCCTTAAAATTTCTTTTAATCGATTACAAGCATCTTCACCACTGAATGTATCCAACGTTAAATGATTTACTAATTGCCATCTTGTTGCATCAGCTAAAATAGGTCGAACCGCATGAGTAAAAGGAGTGAGACAACGAATTTTTTTAATTACATCGCCGCGCTCTGGCATTAGTAAACCCAATTCGTCATCGCCAAATGGCATGCTAGCGGGCAAGTTCCTGTTACTACATTTCGCTCTTACCGTTAAAACAGAATTACCTTCACCATATTCCAATGCACTGTTTTCAAATGTAGCATCAACAAGTGACATAAAAGTCTCAGTACCAGACTCTACGTAGCCTCCAGCCCAAGAAGCAGTTTCTCTGCGAATATGCCAAAATAAATCATTATGACCTTGATACTTTGGATGAGTTTGCCCATAAAAAGGTGATACCACCTGTTTATTACCTTTGTGGTCAAACGCAATGACTTCAGAAATGGCTATTACCTCAGAGATTTCTGAATCCATATAACGAGGCGTTAATTGGTATTCATATTCGCTTATTTGTGGCCGAATCGGTTCAAGCTCTTGCTCAAACAAATTAATTATTGGTGTGCAGCCTAGTAAAAACATGTTGTTATCGACTTGTTTTTCAAGCTCACTTGACTCGGTATCGAGGTAAATATAAATTTCACATCGATTTGATTGCTTTGGTAACGCAGCTCCTATGCCATCAATTTCAAAGAAGCGAAACTTTTCAGGAAACGTAAAATTTTCAACAAGTAAACGATAACCACCAGATGAGCGCTGTGAGTAAGGAACAACCGCTTCATGCGACTCAAAGCCAACAGCTTTTAATTGGTTTTTTGATAAATACTTAATCCCTTCTTCACCATTATCTATGGCTATGCCAATAGCGTGTTTAAAAAGTAATTCATATACTTTTAGCGTGTGATGCCATTGCCCATTGATAAACACTCTCAGTTTTTCAAGCCCTGTTTCAGCGAGTGATACACCTTTATATTCACCTGTTAATTCAAGCTTGAAAATTGATTTAGCACGCTCATGCCAACGAGGTTTAGGTGCAACAAATGGACTGTTATCAAATTGAGCATGGGTAATTTCAACCGGCCATAAGTAAGTTTCATAACATGTTTGAAACTTGCACTGCTTCATAGATTCGACGTTGGTTTCAACTTCACTGGCCCTCGGAATAACAACACCCGCTGTAGATAAGTTTTCAGCTTCTAACTTAACAACTGACATTGACGGAATTGGTGCTTGGTAATCAGGCAACATTTGCCCTAATAAAGCGTCCGTTAATTCAGGGAAACTATCGTCTAACTTTTGCCTAATGTTAGCAGTTAGAAAAGCAAAAGACTCTATTAATCGCGAGACGTGAGGATCTTCAATATGATCCTCACTCAACTTTAAGCGGCCTGCAACTTTAGGGTATTTTTCAGAGAAATCTTTACCTAAGTGACGCACAAATGCTAATTCACGATTGTAATATTTTAATAACTCATCGTTCATAATGACGCCTCAATAATTTTCATGCCAAGGTTTATAGGCTCTACTTCTGAATCAAAGCTAATAAATTCAGGCTCAGGATCAGCGTACAAAAGTGCATTGATCCTTAAATGAAGCACCCTGTTTATTGGCACATCTTCATCTGTAAATACTTCGACTTCTAAGAATCGAGGTTCAAACTTTAAAATTGTATTTCTGACTGTCTCGCATAACAGTGCCCGGCCTTCATGAGAACTCACAGACATACTTGAAAAGTCAGGCAAACCATAAGATAAACATGACGTCGCTAATTCGTTATATTGAGTAGGCCAGGTATGCCATTGAATACGGGCATTTAGCAAAGCTTCAATATCTCTGCGCACATTTTTACGAAGCTCACTAATCGTGATCCCTTCGGTACGAGAGGGCGCATCTTGAAAGTTTGGCTCATCGTCAATCAATCGATCAAGGATCGATGCTTGCAACTGTTGCTTATGCTCTATCATTATGATTTAACTTTAAATTACACTGTTTCTAGCGAGTTTATTCGTAAGTTCGGTATGGTGATTGCCTCATCATTAACAAAAACCATTTTCATCCCTTTGCCGATCATAAACTCAGCTTTAAGCTCTATCCAATCAGAAACCTGACCAAGCTTCTCAAGATCTGACTCTGAATTAGTATAGATAAGTGGGATGTGGGCTGTTCCAGATGGGCCACCATTAATGGTTACTTCAACTCTTAACCAAATACTTTCAAGTAAAGATTCTACCGGCTCTATTTTTAATGAATCAATTTCGTTAAAGTTTGCAAGGTAAAATTCACCATTAGTACCTAATAACTCTAAATATGGACTTAAGGTATCATCTAAATCACGCGCTGCAGAGCCGTCATCTTGTGAACTTCTTAATTCTTCCATTTCTTTTGCAAACCCAGCCGCTTGCTCGATTTCACCTTCTTGCAAAGCCACATGCATTTTTAAGAACAATGTATCGAGTTCATCTGCATCATGAAATAGCTTAGGGATACCGTTTCCTTGGTAGAAATCGATTCTAGATTGTTGTGCACGAATTAAATGCCTTAAATTTACGGCTCCCACAGCAAACTCAGGATTCTTTTGCACCATAAAATCAATTTGCTTGTCGGCTTTTTCAAGTTCACCATTGATACAAAGTAACTCAGAGTAAATACTTCTTATATCAAAGTTTAACGGTTCATCTTGCAGCTCAGTTGCGCAAAAAGCTAAAGCTTCAGCAAGTTTTCCCTCGCGTATGAGGCTATGTATTTTTTTCATGACTATTCCTTTATTTTATGATGGGGACTGAGCTCTGTTATTAATTTAATACTGGAGACCATCTGATCTAATTGAAAATGGGGCTGTAACTGCAAAACTGAAAAATAGTGACCAGGATTTGCCTTATTCTCACTTACTTTTATTTTTGCATTACTAAGTGGATACTTACTTCTCACATATTCAGACGCGGAGTCTGACGCCGTTGTATAATTATTTATCCATGCCTGTAAATCGCGCTCACATGCTTGTGCTGTGTTATATGAACCAACTCGGTCCCTTGCTAATAACTTCAAATAATGAGCAAATCGAGACACGCACAAAATATATTGCAACATAGATGACAAACGCGCATTTATGTTCGCTGCACTAGATTCATAATTTTTTGTTTTTTGAACTGATGCATTACTATAAAAAACAATATGTTCTGTGTTAGTTACGGACGACGTTGGAATAAACCCAAGTTCCGAAAATTGCTTTTCAAACTTACTTGTTACTAGTAAATCAAGTGGCGGCTTTGATTCTTTTTGATAAATATCATTAGCAAAATTATCTTGAGCTAACCCTGTTACTAATCCCTTTGATACTTTACCAGGTTCCATGCCCCGAATATGTCCGAACCAGCCACTTTCACAGTAAGCTCGAATAATTGTTGAAACAAATTGGTAGGCAGCATTTCCCCACAGCATATCCGTTTCAGGGTCATTAATTTGCTCTTTAAAATAAAAATCTTGATGACGCTTACCATCATTCTTGTAAGGAGGCCTCACTAAAACATGGGGCAAGGTAAGCCCTACAAATCGCGCTTCTTCCATGGCTCTAAAGCTTTGCCATTTAATATACTCAGGTTGGTCAAATTGATTAAACAAATCTGAGTGATAACCTAAATCTGAAAAATTATCTGCACCAAATAAATTTGCAGAAGCTGAGCAAATAAAAGGCGCAAAAGCCGCTGCAGCGGTACGTGATATTTCTTTAATGGTATCAATATCGTTGTAAATAGACCCTTGTGAAAACATATTACTGATTTCGTAATCACCTATTACAACTCCAAATGGTTCACCACCGGCACTATCAAATTCACTCTGATACAACAACTGAAAAAATAAGCTTTGGTCAAAATCGATTGCTTTATTGACGTCTTTTGAAAGCGTTGCCCAATCACAGTTCAATACTTTTATTTTTACTTTATTTTCTTTGTCGTACTGCTCTGTCTGTAACAGCAACCACCATAGGTTACGCCAACTAGCTTCCAATTTTTGAAAACGTGGTTGATGAATAATTAAATTTAACTGGTGTGATATGAGCTGATCGAGTTCAACGATAACTTTTTGTAAATAAGGACTAAGGGATTCTTTACTCCATGTAATTGGTGAATCAGAAGAGCCTTCAAGCCATAACAACAAGGCCTTATCTAAGTTTTTTTCATTCAAAAAACGCTCAAGTAAGGCATCATTATCACTTATACGAGAATGCGACTTTTGAAAAAAAGTAACATCTTGATTTATAAATGAAAACTCTTCATAATTCATTTTACAGCATTATCCTTAACGCTAGAGATCGGATAATTAACCGATCTCAGGAATTTTAGCTACTAAACGTAAAGAAGAGGTTAATTCTTCCATTTGTAGCCAAGGTCGTAACCACGCAACTGCATTATAAACACCTGGTTGACCTGATATTTCTTTAACAGATACTTTAGCATCCGCTAACGGATAACGTGCTCTGATGTCTTGACCACCACCCTCGGTTGCATTCACATATGATAAAATCCAGCGATTTAACCAAGATTCAACATCCTCAGCTTCCATAAAACTACCGATTTTGTCCCGCGCCATTACTTTTAGGTAATGTGCAAAACGCGAGGTTGCCATAAGGTAAGGTAAACGTGCAGATATAGCAGCATTGGCTGTAGCATCTGGGGTCGAATAAAGCTGTGGTTTTTGACAACTTTGACCACCAAAGAAAACCGCATAATCAGTATTTTTGTAATGACAAAGCGGTAAGAAACCTAGCTTACTAAGCTCAGCTTCACGTCGATCGGTAATACCAATTTCGGTAGGACATTTAAGATCAGGGTCGCCATCATCGCTGGTGAAAATATGCGTAGGTAAGCCTTCAACTTTACCACCACCTTCAGCACCGCGAATTGCTGTACAAAAACCATATTGAGAGAATGCTTTAGCCATATTTGTAGCCATTGCATACGCAGCATTACTCCAACAGTAGTCATTATTATCAGCGCTTAAAGAGCGGCCGTCTTTATGTTCAACATCAAACTCTTCAAAGTTGAACTCTTCAACTGGTTTAGAAGCTGCACCATATGGCAAGCGAGATAAGAAGCGAGGCATAGTAAGAGATACAAAGCGTGAATCATCACTATCTCTAAATGAACGCCACTTGGTGTACTCTAATGATTCGAATACTTTTTCTAGGTCACGAGGTTTAGTAAGCTCTTCCCAGTTATCAAACCCGAATAACGAAGGAGACGACGCAGAAATGAATGGGCAAAAACCAGCAGCAGCAACATTAGACATTAAACTTAAAGTTTCAACATCTTCAGGATGATTTGTAAACTCAAAATCGCCGACAATCGTGCCATATGGTTCGCCGCCAGGCGTGCCGAATTCAGCTTCATAAATCTTCTTAAACGTTTGGCTTTGATCAAATTCAACTGCTTTACTTAAGTCTTTATGAAGTTCTTTTTTCTTCATATTAAGCACGCGAATTTTCAACGTTGAACTCGTTTCAGAGTTCATTACCAAGTGGTGTAGACCACGCCATGAACCTTCAAGTTTCTGAAACTCCTCGCTGTGCATTACCAAACTCAGTTGCTTTGATATTTTTTGATCAATTAGCTGAATTGCTTCATTGAATGTCACAGTCATGTTTTTATTCCATTGAACTGTTCCTTTCATTGCTTCTTCAGTTAAAGTTCTCAGTAACTCTTGTGCACGGCTCGCATCTGTTTGCTTGGTAGCACCAATAGCTTGTTCTAATAACGAAGAAGTTACTTCTGAAGTTGACTCTAACTCAGTACTTAATTGTTCTGTACTCATTTTTCAGTCTCCTCTAATTTTAGTTCCTTAGCAATTGAATCTAAACTTGCTGTGTTACTTAAAACTTCTTCAAGAACATTTTCAAGTTCTTCTGAGCGATCAATTTTAGTCATGAGATCGCGTAATTTATTACGCGTTTCCATTAATTTACGCAGCGGCTCCACTTGATTTACAACGGCTGCAGGCTCAAAGTCATCAATCGATTTAAAGTTCAAGTTAACTTCAAATTGAGTACCATCATCATTAAGCGTATTATCTACTTTTAATTTTAAAGATGGGCTCATACGCTTTAAAACATCATTAAAGTTTTCGCGATCTATTTGAATAAATCGTCTATCTTTTAGTGGTTTTATTGCATCAGTATTATCACCTGAAAAGTCACCCATAACTCCGACTACAAACGGTAATTCTTTCTTTACCGCAAGACCTTCGGTTTCCACATCATAAGTGATGTGCACTCGAGGCTTACGTACTCGCTTTAATTTATCGTGGATACTCATTGAGAACTCCTTTTACTTATGTTTCAGTTTCGCTGATCTTAATGCCAGACAACTTAAAGTATCCAGTCCTAGCATCACTATCTGTAATTAATTCATTTAATAATTCAGGTAGCGACAATTCGCTCCATCGAATTACCTGCTCTATGGTGTAAGACATAGGTGAGTGTGGTTCTGTTTTTCGAAAATAAGAGGCTATCTCTTTCAGTTTCTCAATGGCATTTTCTCTAGAATTAATTTCTAGATTGTGTACCTTACTCACTTGTGTGCAAGTAATCTCACCATCCTCTAACACCACTTCTTGTACTTGTTGTGCTAAGTCTTGCGCTTTTTGGGCGGCTGCGAGTTTATCAGCTGCAATGTGATTCACAGCGGCTAAACTCTCTTCCAATGCTTGTTTAATATTAGAAGTCGGTTGTGGCTGAGCTGTAACGCGATCTAGTACGTCACTTAATATTGCAAATTGCTCAATTGCAGTCGTTATATCATTTCTCAAGTTAACAAAAAATTCAGTGCTCGTTTCTGCTGCGCTTTTTTCGATGAGCTCAAAGTCGACAGCACCCTGCGTTAACTTTTTGTCTCTTTTCTCTTCACTCAACCTAGATATGTCATAGCCTTGTTGATATTCCCAAAAAGAAAATGAATCGAGACTTACACTTTCTGTCAGCGCTATACTTTTAATCGGTATGATTAAGGTGCCTTCACCTGCGACACCATTTAAACCAACTAGCGCAGATACTTTGTCGGAAATTTCATCATCGGCGTCAAGAGCCGGAAATAAATATTCAAAATAATTATCGAGTAAGGTATGGGCAACTTGAAAGCCAAATGCTAATCCTTTGAAGCCATGTACGCGACACAATGCTTCAATAAACCATGCTAAATAGTCAATATCTTTGCTTTCTGTTTTTAAGGCTTTACTGGATTGCTCTAGCAACGGCAACCAGTCTCTAGCTAAAGTTGCAATGCCTTCTTCATCAACAAGGGCATTTCTTTCTGCCGCACGTAATTGGTTTCGTAAATCTTTTAATGCAAAATAAGTAGACGCAGGAGTGACATCTGAGCGCGGGTCAATACCTGCAACCTCAGTGTCTGAAATAGGGGAAACATATTCTTCAAAAACAAACATTCCATTGTCCTAATAATTGTCCATAAAAACCAAACAAAGTAAAGCGGATACCATATTACATTTTTTATTTAAAATTACAAGCATAGTTACTCTTTAGCTTGCCCCCATAAATAGAACAGCAAACCTATTTATTATGTCTAAGTCTATAAACTAATTTATTTTTTTTAGTATATAGCCATTAAAAATAAATCTAAATATTTACTTTGTAAATAATGGGATTGTAGCCTCATCCTGAACATTAAATGAATGAGATTTATAATTACTAAGCTCTTTATCGTATTTAACCAAAATACAAGTTACATTATCTTTCGCACCACGAACAAGAGATGAATGCATAAGTGCCATACCAGAGTCGATTATACTCGTTGGCTCTAATGAACGGCGAATATCATTATCAGATAATTCGCCAGTTAATCCATCTGAGCACAATAGAAAAATATCGCCTGATTTCACTTCATTTTGTACCATATCAACGTTAACGTCTTGTGTAACACCCACAGCACGAGTTATGACATTAGATAATGGATGGTCCTTAGCTTCTTCAACAGAAATAACCCCTTCATCGATCAGATCGTTGATTTGGCTATGATCCTTTGAAACTTGTTGCAGCTGACCATTGCGCAGCAAATAAGCTCGACTGTCACCCACCCAAAGCACATAATACTGCTCATTTTTAATAAACAAAACGGTCACTGTACTACCTGCAGTTTTGCTCCCTAAATATTGTGCACTGTATTCATTTAATTGGCGGTTCGCATTCTCAATAGCAACGACAATATGCGACACATTTAGCTCTTCAAAGGTCAATTCTTCAACTGTTCCTTTAATGGTATCGACGACGAGCTGACTTGCCACTTCTCCCGCTTCATGGCCCCCCATACCATCAGCAACAACCCAAAGACTATGACTGTTTATTTCGACATGGGCATCTTCATTTAGCTGCCTTACAACCCCGCGATGGGTAATCGCATAACTGCTACTCAAGTTACTCATCAGTCTTTTTTACCTGTGTATAATTCCATTCCCAGTGCTTCCATCTGCCATCTAACATTGCTGCAACTTGATTAATTGCTGGGAGTCCAGCCGTTACCAGCATCATAGGTTTTATATTGCACGAGCCATGAGTCCACCAAACACTATAATCACCATATTTCTTACACAAAGCAGCATGCATTACATCTTGTAAAACCGTCTCTGTCAGTTCATCACCTGAAAACTCAAATGCCTCGCCTGTTTTGTTTTTATCTGCGGTATTAAAATAACTCAGTGCTTTACGAGTGCCCTGAACTGCATTCAAGGTTTTCGCAACTTCTTTCCTCCAAGAGAAAAGATCAACTGAGTTATCAAGTACTTTCAACACAACATCTTCATAAGCTAATGAAAAAACGCCAGAGTTTAAAACATCAATAGGTGCATACTCTAGTGTGCTGGCTACGGTAAATGGATAATGACGCCCCACCGCATCCATACTTGGCATTAAAGTCCCCATGACTCCCTTATCACCAACAATATTCGCTGACAAAGCAAAATGCCAAACCGGGCCAGTTAAATAATTATCTTGCCACAGCTCCCCAAGCTGCTCTTTGCTTACAGCAATAGCAGCTTGTAGCCATTTTTCCCAATGTTCTGAGAACTCTTTGGATACACTATCTTGAACAAAGTCACCTAAACTAGGGACTTTACCCAAATAGCCAATATTTATAATCGGGTCGGACATGAAAACTTCTCTATACTCTTATTCCAAAATGGATGCCTAATTGACTTCGGTAATAGCTCTACTTTTGCGTTATTACCCATAAGCGCAAAGTGTAGTTTCAGATCTTTCCGTGTTTTACTTCGTTTGGCGCTTAGTTCATCAAGCATACGATATAACGACCATTCACCTTGGTAAGTGGTATTTATTGAGCGTCCGCCACTCGGTGGAGTAAATACAACGCGTGTTTTACTTTGTCCTGTGGCTCCAGGCCAAACAAAATTACTCACTTTTAATGGCCCGTGTCTATAGGTCATTGATTGACCATCAATCTCAAGCATAAAACTCGAGATTGTTTGATCTAATTCTAAAGGTTTCAAGCCGAACTCAATCCTTGGTGTGCTGCTACCACCATCAAAAAATGCGAGCTGTATTTGATTCGCAAGTTCAAACATTGCCAAAGTATCTCGGCTGATACCAATGTCTTTTTCAAACTTCCATGGTCGTGAGTTCATGTCAACACTAGGTGCAACATAGCTATTAAAGAAACTATCAATCGTACCGCTAGGTCCAAAAAATCGAGTAAAGTCTTTTAAATTCACTTCTTTATCTGCATTAGGTGAAAACGGGTAGCGTCCAACAATGGCTGCATTGTATTCTCGTAATACTTTGCTTTTCCAAATCTCATTTAAGTGTCTATTGGCGCTATTTTTAGTAATGTTACTGGTATCTCGGCTAATATCTAACAGCCAGCTATTAAAAGGATAAGGTAAATCACGGCTTTGAAACTCTAATTGGCGGATAAAGCTAGGCTTACTTTTACCGCTGATTTGATCTTTGATGGAAGACTTTAACTGATCGCCTCGATCAAGTTTGGTCAAATAAACATTCAGCTCCCTGAGATTCTTTTGCATATTATCTAACTGCTGAGCGTCTATTTTAAGTACATCCTCAAATGCCTCTTCAACTTGATACCCTGGTAGCTTGATATCAAATTTTGGCGCTTCGTCAGGCAAGAACCGTTTGATTCTATTCGCTTTAGTTTGCATCGCAATTTCAGCAGCATTAGCCGCAACTTTCCCAGCAGCTTTTTGATTTTCAGAGACTGGTAATTGAGTTAATTGAACATTTTTCTGCACCGCTAAAATGATGTTTTTGATCGGGGCTTCTGAACCTGCTAACACATCTGTAATATTGACCCCTTCAGCAGGAGAACTATATTGGTTTAAATTTAGGTCATCTAGGAATGACTGCCAATAATAGATATAATCCTGAAAATAACGCTGCTCTAATTTCTTTTCTATTTCATCTTTAGAAATATCATACGTTCCAGACGCTTCTTCTCCATAAACCCAGCTACTCGCCATTAGGTTTCCTAGCATCTTACTCTTTTCGATATTAAAAATGCCGTGGAAGCCATTGAATGTGTATAAACCAGGAATACTACGAGTTAGCTCACTGTTATTGCGAAATGAAAACTTTTGGGCACTTTCAAAGCTAATAATATCCGTCAGCCTAAATGGTGGAATACTACTATCGAGAAAGTCAGCTTGAAGTCTTTGATATGCCCGCTCAGCAATAGGTAATTTAGTAAGCTCTGCACGTGCAATTTTAACTGCTTGGTTATCAACTTCTTCATAGGCAACACCTTTTTCAAGTAATGCCGCTATATGGTCCATTAAATCAAGTCGAGTTTGTGTATTTTTCTCACCTGAGAAGCTACGCTCTAAGTATGCATTAAACCATACGATTATATCTTCATGCTCAAAATACTCGGGTTGAAACAACATTAAATAACACTTCAATGTTTCGTACAAATAACTCAAGTGCTCAGGGTGAGTTTCCATTTCCTTCGTTAAGGTATTAAGCATAAAAGGCGCCAAGAACGTTTGTAATGCTCTGTCGTAGGCATCGTTCGACGACTGTTTAATTTCATTTAATTTATTAAACCCAACTGATGACGAGTCTTGCTCATTATTAAAAGCATCACTACGCGCAGGAAGTGCTCGTAGTGAATTAAGCCTGTCATTGAGTACCAGTACATTGCTGCGATCAAAGGATGCCGCATCTATTTCTTGATATGACTCAATTGCATCTTCAGTGACCGTGATTAGGTTATTATTCCATGCATAACTAAAATACCATGATGCTGAAAAACCAACCACACAAGCACAAGCCAAAGAGATACTTGCTATACGTAACCATTTGTTTTGCTTATCATGGTGTTTGTTGGTACTTGCTAAATTTTGCTCAGGAAAGATGACTTTTTCTAATACATTTTTGATGAAAAAGCTCTTAGATTGATTTATGTAGCTGCCGCTGGTGTTATTTGCATCACTTAAAAGGCTGGCCGGTGTTCCTTCTTGAGTCGCACTGGTTAAGTATACCCCCCTAAACATAGGTAGTTCTTCATACGCATTAGGGGTAAAAATTTCTTTCAAAAATGCATCACCAACACCTTGCAATACACGAAGCTGTCTTGGGAATTCGAAAATTTTCGCTCTGATTTCTTCATTGCGCTCATTAATCAAACGGCGATTTAGCAGCTCAGTTAACTTAGCTATAAGTGTATGAAACTCTTTATTAAAAGCATCAACTTGGGTGTTTTTATCTAAATCAAGTTCAAAAGTAACCCCCCAAACTTGCTCACACTCTTCTTCACTTAATTCGGCAAAAAACTCTCTAAAACCTTCGATTAAATCAACTTTTGAGAAAATAACATAGACAGGAAAAGTCATTCCTAGCTGATTTTGTAACTCTTGTAGACGTTGCTTGATTGCGCGCGCATGGAGGTTTCGCTCTGTTTTAGTTTGGCTCATTAACTCAGAAATACCCATACTGATCATTACACCGTTGATTGGTCGTAATGGGCGGTACTTGCGCAGTAAACCTAAAAAGCCTTCCCAGGCACGCGAGTCATGTTTTGCATGACTGCTTTGAGTGGTGTAACGTCCTGCCGTATCAATGAGTACCGCTTTGTTAGTAAACCACCAATCACAATTTCGAGTACCACCAACGCCATGAATCAAATCAACTCCAAGCTTATCTTTTAATGGATAGTCCAAGCCTGAATTGTTGATCACCGTTGTTTTTCCAGCTCCCGGTGGTCCGATCATAATGTACCAAGGTAATTGATAGATATTTTTTCCCTTAAAGAGTTTTACATCTTTAAGTAAATCAATCGCTTCACCCATTCTTGTTTTTAAGGTCGTAATTTCTTCATTTACTTCATTACTGTTTGAGTCATCACTATCGATTAACTCATTAGCCATTTTTTCATCTCGTTTACTTTGTCGAGTCAAACGGTATATTTTCGTGATCGCAAAAATAAGAATAACCACTAAAATGGTAAATAATCTTGAGGCAACACTCGCCAGTGGTACATAACCAGCAATAGCAATCAAGGGGCCACCAAACCAAATGAGTAAGGACAGTGCGCTAAAGCCAATAATTAGGATTGCTGTACGCGATGTAAGTAAATATTTGAGTTTCTGTAAAAAGTTCATTCCAGCCCCATTAAAATAATAAATCAATTTCAATTCGTCGGTTCAATGACCGAGAAGCTGAATCTGAATTGCTAGCGATTGGTTCGGCAGCACCTTTACCTTCAGGCCACAAGCGGCCGCTAAGGTTAGTGCTTTTAGCCATAGAATTAGCAACTTGAGTTGCTCTAGCTAAAGATAGATGCCAATTAGAGGGATATTTATCCGTGCGAATAGGCGTGTCATCTGTATGGCCTGTAATTAAAATTCGCCCCTTTGTACCTTCTAAACTCAGTGCTAGTTTTTCAAGTATTGGCTGAAATGATGGTAATAATTTTGAATCACCTTGGTTAAACAAACTTTCACTATTGATAGTGATCCGAATGCGATCATTGCTCTTCTCGACAGAGACAATCCCCATCTGAATCTCAGTCTGTAAAAGTTGCTCTAACACTTGTAGTTGCTGATCTTTCTTATCAACACTCTGCGTTTGCGCTAATGGATGGATCACCGCCAGCTTCTCATTCACCAATACAACCTGGTCATTAAGTTTCATATTGATAAACAGATACACAATTAATAATGCTAAACCTAAAACTGAAAAAATAACCCAAAGAGGTACTTGGCTTCTAAGTTCAACGCCTGCTGCAACTCTTTCTTTCCAAGTAGGTGATAACTTGTTGCTAATAGGCCCATCTAGCTGATTTAACAGGTGATAAATACGAGAACGGTATTCTTCAACTTTATTATCGCCAACACTATCAACCCGATATTTGCCCTTGAAACCTAAATTTAAGCAGTGATACTGTAATTCTAAAAATGCTTTATGTTGCTCTGGTTGCCCAAGTGCATTATCTAATAAGGTATAAAAATACTCACCACCAAAGGTTTCTTTATGGAAGGTTGATAGCAAGCTCTCATCAGCCCATTCCATCGAACTCCACTTAGAGTTTAAAACTGATTCATCCAAAATTGCACATAAACAATAGCGTGAATTTTCAATTACTTCTTTGGGAAGCACCTGGTTTCTAACTTCAACCTCAAAACGCTTAATCGCTTCAACACAGCGATGCTTCAAAGCGGCTAAATTAGTCATTTCTTTAGCTTGGTTGATCGATATAACCAGTGAAAAGCAATCGGTAGCAGCTTCTAGTAATGGGTTTTTGAAAATAGAAACTTTCGCATTACTAGAAACAGCATTTGATATAGGCTCAATAGACATAACTGTCTTTTCAGGATCAGTTGCTGTTTTTGAGTTATTTGATGTGTCACGCCCTAGTCTGCCAGGGCGTGGTTTGATAATGGTTTCATCCATTGAAACTCTTCCTTTTAACAGTTAAGTTCGTATAGCCCAAAGGCTTAATTGTAACTCTGGGTAGCTACCAGATAAGTGAATAGCGATGCCACCACTTGTGCGAAGCTTATCCCAATGCTGACCATGCTTGTTCAATTCAAAGTAATGAAAACCTGCATGGTACGGAATTTGCCTTGGTGCTGTAGGTAAACTGCTTATTGTTATACCTGGTATCTGGTTATTAACTAGATCACGAATAGTTTCAACGCTACCGATTTTAACCTGAGAAGGTAAAACTTGACGTAATTCCTCATGGGGCACACTCGCTTTAATAGCGAGAATAAACTGCCCAGAATCAAGGATCGTTTTATCTTTTAATGCACCAAAGGAAATACCAAATTTACTTTGCTCAAGCTTAATTTCTGTTGCGGTTTGCTCAATCACATGACTTAAAGATTGATATAAGAAGTTAACGATTTCACCAAATACGGCCCCTAAATTGTCATGCTCATACTTAGGCAGTTTAGGAACTCGTTTATTAGCAGTACTGAATGTTGCCAGTTCACCCGACAGTTCAATTAAACGAGTATATAAAATATTAGGATGTAAATTATTAACCATTAACAGACTATCAAATACCGCGTCATATTTATTGAGTGTTTGCAGCATTATAAAATCAGCAACCGAAGTGCTGCCCGCATAACCTTGACATAAACGCACAGCAATACTCTCTGAACGCTGTTTGATCATGGAGCCTATCTCTCTAACTAACCCTAGCAGAGGCTTACATTGCGCAACTTTCAACGAGGCAGGAATAAACTTACTATCAAGCTTGATCCTACCCTCAGTACTGACTTCTGTAATCTTAGCCAAAGGTAAAAGTATAAATCCAGCGTGATCATCTGACCCTAACACCAGTTTGCTATAAATCTTTGCAACCTGAATAGTCTCTTGTGATTGCGGGCCTAATGAATCATCATTTACCGCTAAATCAGTGAGCTTATAACGCGTAACTAAGTTTTCGTCGGCCGCTGAGATATTAATACCACTGGCTTTAAGCGCTGGAATTGCCAAATAAACAATTTCATTATAGGTGTCCTTGTTAACAACCAGAGGCTCAGGTAATGACGTTGACCTTGGCATATCAATTGGCAGTAAGTCAGGAGTAATTGCCGACAAAAAGTCAATTGCAAACTGCCCAGTATTTAACAGCTCAGTGTCAATATCTAACTCTAGAACTCCCCAAGGATCAGCTAAATTACCATTGCACACTTGTTTGATTAAATGTGAAAAATGTTTATCTGATTGTTGAAAGTGTTGTGGCCTTAAGAACATCCCTTCAGTCCAAGCAACACGAGTGGTATCACTCATTTTATATCCTTATTAATGCTCTCTCATGTATGTTGCAATTGATTCAACATTTACATCGATATCGTCATAGCCAGTAGGATCGACTTCTATCACCGCTCTCCATCTGGCTTGATCTATATTCCTATACGCTACCACGACTCCTACAAAGCGAGTATTACGATTAAGACTCATCTCATACTTTTGTACTGAACCTGGTTGTAATTCTAACTCATCTTTTTTAAGTAAATCAGGGCCTAATAACTTTTCAGGCGACTCATATAAACTAAAAAAGTCTTGCGTATCAAATATAGTTCTTGAACTAAGCTCAAAAATTTTCATTACAACTGGAGACGGTCGCTCAGAAGTATCAGGATTTACGTTTTCTGATACATTAATGATTAATTCTGTTGATGGTGGGACAAACTTATTCATTGTTGAACAACCCATGATCAAAAATAGTAAACTAAAACTCAGTAAGTAGAGCTTAATGTTACGCATCATTTACTTTCCTTTTTAAAAAGTTTCTTGAATTTTATCATTGTATGCTTTGAGGAAATCATCTGATAATGCCATCGCACCTTTAGCATTAACGTCACGTGATAACTCGTCATGCAGATTTTGATACAATTTCCAGCTTTTCGATTCAGATTGGCCAGGAATTATTTTCAAAATATTAGCGTGATTATTCACTTGCTGATTTATGTGAGAAGGTGAAACCTGCTCTAATATTCCTTTCAATACACCATCAGCTCCTGCTAATAAAGCATGTTCATGTCTGCGAGTGTCGATGAAGCTTTCTTTAATCGATTCCCGAGAAGATAGAAAGCTTGCACTATTGATTATGAATAAGTTCTGAATAACATCATCTATATTTGCCGAAAACTTAATTGGGTTATTCTGCTGGGTTTGAAACATAGTTTGATTTACACGTAATTGGTTTTTCACCAATGCTCTTTGGCGTAACGATTCCATCAACTCTGTCAAAAGAAGGTTTAGCCCTTGGCCCATTTCAAACCATAGCTTTTCAGTCGTTAAAGCATTTTGCAATTCTGGTTTAACGCCGAGTCCTTTTAAAAAAGCTCCTGTTAATCCTGCGCTATTTGCTATTGATTTGGTTTCTACCGTAGGTTGTACTGTAGGAGCCAAGACATGAGCTTCCTTTGCTACTTCTGGCTGTGTATTTACAGCTGCGGGAACTTCGATTTTAGGCTCAGCTATATTAGCCGTCGCATGACTAGATATTGCATGTTGATTGCTAATATTAACCATTTCAGGGTTCAGCAAATGTGCGATCTCATCCCAATTTTCTGGGATATGACTCTGCGATTGCGAATCTACAGCTTGAGTCATAGAAGCTTCTGGCATTGGTTCATTCATAATTGAGTCATTATAAAAATGCTCAGAATTTGAATTATTGCCATTAGAATCAAAATATTGAGATTGAGCAGCTGCGTTGTTTGCTTTTGCAGTGGTTACTGAACTAAACTCATCGATAACAGGAGTAACTGACTTCGCTGCTGCGATTTTCACTTCAATTTGAAAATCACCTACCGTTAAAATATCACTATCAGATAACTTTTGTTTATTACCTTGACCAATAGCTGAAACACTGTAATTTGAATAAATACCATTTGTAGAAGTATCAATCACAGTAAATGAATCACCGTCCCGCTCGATACGACCATGCTTACTGGAAATGATTTTTTCAGGATCAGGTAGATGCCAATCACATGCTTCTGAACGACCGAATATAAGTGAGTCTTTTACTATTTTAGATGCTTCAATTTCAGGCGAGAGTCGATGATAACTAGTAATGTTTAGTATCAGTTCCATTTGACGTGTTAATCCCATATTCTACATTTTCATTAGGATAAATTAGAAGAGAAACTATTGTCAACATTGAAATTAATATATAGGACTATTTAGGGGTCAGTCAATACTGCAAAAAACATTAATGATATAGTCTTATTTTTTGTTTATTTTAATTCTTAAAGCCAACAATTTTAAGTGTGTATGCCCCTATTTGAAATCAATAAAACCTCCCTACTACTCTGTTTTTAATGCATATGAAATTCAAAATAACATCTAATTACCAAAAGTACTGCAATAGAGGCATTGCTTATAGCGCTAATTTTTGTAAAAATAGCGAGCTAATCAAAGGGAATATTGATAAAAATTACAAAAAGCTACCTTTGCAATTATTTAACTATATACAATAAAAGGATTTATAATGAGCGGTATCAATAACTCAAATGATAAAACTCAAATCGCTTCGCTGGATTCTAGTGTTAGCTCTTCCCAACCAAAAAGTAAACTCAATTTAATTGGTAAAAAAATATCTGGACGATATTTAGTTGAGGAACTCATTGGTCAAGGAGGCATGTGCTACATTTTCAGAGCTAGGGATCTATTTCTAGAAAGTCCTGCCAGTCCAGAAGTACACGTTGCGCTCAAAGTATTACTCGAAGAGTTTAGTCAATCTGAAGAAGCTATAACATTGCTTAAAGATGAAACGACTAAAACTCAACAACTTTCGCATCCTAATATTGTCAAAGTATTTTCAGCCAGTTCTGATAATGATTTGCATTATGTGACGATGGAACTCGTTGATGGCGAAACATTAGAACAAATAATAAAGCGTAATAAACCTTCGGGAATGCATTTTAAAAAAGCAAATATCATCCTGCAACAACTTGCCGATGCACTGATTTATGCCCATTCACGAAACGTTATTCATAATGATTTAAAACCTTCTAACATTATTTTTGATTCAAATGGGCGTTTGAAAGTTCTCGACTTTGGTATTGCTAAACATAAAACAATCGAAGACGCATATGCTTTTAACAATAGTAAGAATGTCGCAGCAGTAGGCGGTTACACACCAACCTATGCAAGCCCTGAACAACTTCAAGGAGCTGATGCATCTGTAAAAGATGATATATTTTCATATGCATGTATTGCATATGAGCTGTTGAGCAGCAAACACCCATATGATCGTGTTGCAGCAGATAAACTACCAAAAGGGACTACAGCTAAACGCCCTAGTAATTGCCCACTATGGCTTTGGGGTAATTTACAAAACGCGATGTCGCTTGATGCAACAAAACGACTAGGATCATTACAGGCTATATCAACCAAACTTACAAGTAATTTCAAACCAGCTATTGCCGCGAGTGTATGTGTTATTGCCGTTGCTGTTTTTATTAGCCAATTTTATGCCTCAAATTCTACCCAACTAAAACAGTTAGAAGCAAAACTTGAAAATGCCAATGCAATTAACCAACAAGTTGAAACTTGGATGTCGTGGCATGGCTTTGAGGTATTGAATAAACTTACTGAAATACCTCCTCAATATGATGTGCTTAAACAGGGTCTATTAAGAGTCAATCAAGAGAGCATTTTACAAGACTTTAACGCCAAAGCTAATCAATTAAATAATCAGTCTGGCAAATTTAAGGATTTTGATGGCACAATTAACCTTTACTCTAATGCTTTGGAATACTATCCAGACTCTGAAAAGCTAACCGCTCAATTAGAAAGTATTTTAAGAGAGCGTCAATCAATAGTCTTTGATATAACATCAAGAATCAATTTGTTATTAGAGCAATCGCGTTATGATGAACTTGATAATAACAACATTATTAAATTGATTTATGATTTAAAAGATGTTGATAGTAGTTATGTGTACCAACCAAATGAGGTGCACATCAACAACTTCAAAACAGCCTTAGAGCAATCAATCGAACATGATAATGTTGTTGCTCAAAAAGTGTTATTAGATGTAGGAGAGTCTATCTTCACAGCTAAACAAAAATCAGAGTTGCAATTTGATGAGTTACTAAAAAGAAAGTCAGCTATAGACGTGCTTAGTCTTTATCAAAACAAATTAAATTTAGGTGAGCAAGCCACTTTTCCAACAAAAGATGCAATAACTTTTTATCAACCGAGATTTGATCATTACTTTGAAAGATTAGCCACGATCGATAATTATCAAGATTTGTTAGCCTTTGAAGAACTAGTTAATGCTGAGTCAACGATGTTACCTGAAGACTTTGCTCCTTTAGTAGCTATTAAAGAAGAATTATCCAAACGATATATCACAATGGCAAATAGTCTATTAAAACAAAAAATGTACAAGACAGCTGAAAAGCTAGTTGAACGAAGTGAGGAGATAACTCGTTTGCTTGACAGTTTGCTATAAAATAGTAGTCACTGATAGCAGCTGTTTAATATTATAAACCAGCCAAGGCTGTTATGTTTTCTACTATCATTAATAGCAATTTTATTAAAAATATGATTATTCTAGCGAGTTAAATAACTCTCTAATAGACCACTAATTCGATGTGATTAGTATAACAAGAGTCAAGGATAACTTGGTGGCTGTCTCACTTCCACTTAATCCTTAAGGGCTTTCAGCATTTTAAATTTATACGGAGTTTTTATGAAAAAGATAAGCACCTTAGCTGCAATATTATTACTAAGTGGTTGCTCAACGACTGCTACGGTTGATGAAACAGAGCAAGTATCTGAAGAAACCACAACGCAAGCGCAAACACCTGTCGAAGAAGTTGTTGAAGTAATTTCCTTAACTGTCGCAACTCAGCCCTCTGATGCACGCGTACGTATTATGAATATCAAACCAAAATATGAAAACGGTATTGAGTTAAAAGAAGGCAAATACGATGTTGAAGTTAGTAAACCTGGTTACACCACATATCGCGAATGGGTAGTAGTTGATAAGAGAACTATTTTAACTGTTGAATTAGATAAAGCTGCAGAAATTTAATTAATTAAGTTAACGCCTTTAAATATGTCAATTTACAGGCTATAAAATTGTGCAATAAAAGTCTTATTATCGAGTTTATCTAACAGCGCTCAAGGTGCTTGCCGATTTACTAACGCGATGATTTGATTATGTTCGTTATTTTCAAATTCAACTTATGTGGGTACGCAGGTATTTGAATAGTCCTAACGTCCCCCTTTTTTAACACTCATGCTTATCAAGTAAATGTTTAACCAATTAGCTCAACTAAATTAAAACGGTTAAACATTTACTTTGTTAATTAAAAAATCAATAACTTATAATAGCACTACGTTTTTAGCTTGTTTAATTCATCGTCTTGTTGTGCAACAAGCTGATTGAGCATTTGACTACCATCGCCGGCTTGAGTTGATAGATCTGCAAGTTGTGATGCAGCATCGGAGATCAGCGTTAAGTTACGATTAATTTCCTCGGTTACAGAGCTTTGCTCCTCAGCAGCCGTCGCTATTTGGGTGATCTGATTAGTGATCTCTTCCACCTTAATAACCACACTGTGCAAAGCATCAAAGGCAATGGTGGTTTCATCAACCGCAGTTTGTGCTCGCACAACCCCTTTTTCAATCACTGTTGAAGCATTACCCACTTCAAGCTGTAAATTATCAATTAAGCCACTAATATCATCTGTTGACGCGCGAGTTTTAGATGCCAAAGCACGCACTTCATCAGCGACTACAGCAAATCCACGGCCTTGCTCACCAGCGCGAGCGGCTTCAATCGCAGCATTAAGTGCAAGTAAATTAGTTTGCTCTGAAATAGTACGGATCACATCTAAAATTTGTGTAATATCGTTACTACGTGCTGCTACCTTGGCTACGGCTTGATTAGCTTGTTTTATTTCTTCAGACATCGTTTTCACTTGTGATACCGCAGACGATAAACTCGCTTCGCTGCTGACCACTAATGAATTGATTTCATCGGCTTGTTGCGCTGATTGCTCCGAAGCCCGAGCAACTTCAAGTGCGGTGGCACTCATTTCATTCATTGCTGTTACGACACTTTCTATTTCTTGAAACTGAGCTTGCACATTTTGCTTAGTATCAACGGCTACATGCGCGGCAATTTGCGCCTGCTCTTTCGTCTGCCCTGATACATCTTTAAGCTGTGCAATTAAATCTCGTAATTTTTCCAAAAATGCATTAAATCCAACAGCGAGCGCAATTAACTCTGCATGAGTGTCAACGGTTAACGTTTGTGTTAAATCTCCATCCGCGCTAGCTAAATTATCAACCCGTAGCTGAATTTGTTGCAGGGGTGCAACAATGCTTTTAACAACTAACGTCATAATAATAAAGGCAGCGCCAGCAATCACTAAGCCAGATATTAAAATTAGCCCACCAAGTGTATTGGCATTTTCTTGCATACTCGCGCTAAGCTGTTGCGGTCCTTGTAGAGCCAGCTCTGCTGGTACTTCAACTAATAAAGTCCACTTGCGGCCAGCAAGTTTGATATTTATTGGGTAATTAACTAAGTATTCATTTTCACTCTTTTGTACTCCAGTGAGTTCTTTCAAACTAGTATAATTTTTTAACACCGAAGCAGAGGCGGCTTCTTTAAGTGGACGGCCAAGCTTATCTTTGTAATGACTGCTACCCACAATTAAATCCATCGAACTTAATAAGGTAACTCGCGCCTGACCATTATATAATTCTTTTGATAACTGCTCGGTCATGGTTTGAAAAACTGGCAGTGTAATATCAACACCACTGAGGCCAATAAACTTCCCGTTACGAAGTATTGGCACCGTCAAAGAGGTCATCATTTCTGAATTACCGGGGGATATTTCGTACAGGTAGGGTTCCATAATACACGGTTTTGTAGTGTCTTTAGCACACAAGTACCACTCAGCTTCACGTTGACCAAATTCGTTTAAGGTCGTAACATACTTTTCTGTTGCATCTTCAACAACTTGTTGTTCAATTATACCTTCACGACTACGAGTAAAGTAAACCTCTAAGGAGCCTTGTCCTGCGACTGAATGATCATAGCCATGTTTATACTGTTGATCGTTACCATCAAAACCATTAGCTTCAAATTGCGAGTAGATTGAAGAAAGTATCGAATTACCTTCTATAATAGAGCGATTAAGCTGTACTACTGAGTCACGCGTTAAAGTATCTTTCGCTGATTCATTAGCAAGTATTGCAGCGAGTGAAAAAGGCACTCGATAAGCTTCGTTGATAAACCCTGCGATTTTTTCACCGTACACTGCAGCATTGCTGGTGAGCTTTTCTTCAACCTCAGTAACTATCAATTTTTCAGCTTGTGCTGATAACACTTGATTACTGCTTGATAATTGCCACCAAAGCACACTTGATAGCACTACAACGGTGATAAAAATACTACTTAAAGTAAGCCATAGTAACTTTTTCGCCAACGCTAATTGCCGCATTCCACTTATCCTTTAATTAAAACTACGTTTATATTCTAGTTCAATTATTCATAGGTTAATCTATTTCATTGAAAAAAAACTGTATTAATTGCAGGTTGAAAGTTAAATTCGGATTATCACAATTGCGGTTATTTGTTATAAATAGCCTCTAAAAAGATCATAGTTATAAAAAGTAATCACAAAAAAGGCGTATTTTATTTTAAATACGCCTTTAAATATAAATTATCTAAATTTACAATAAATTAGATAATCGATAATTCAATTGCGACATTACCACGGGTAGCATTTGAATATGGACAAACTTCATGTGCTTTAGCAACTAACGCTTCTGCGGTGTCTTTACCTACATCACCTACAAAAACAGCTAATTTTACCGCAATACCAAAACCACCTTCGATAGGACCAATCGATACTTCTGAATCAATGCGGGTATCTGCTGGGAGTTTTACTTTAGCTTGGCCTGCCACTAATTTTAATGCGCCAATAAAACAGGCTGCATAACCCGCTGCAAACAACTGCTCAGGGTTAGTGCCTTGGCCATCATCGCCGCCTAAACCTTTAGGTGTTGAAAGTGCCACATCTAAACGGCCATCGTTGGATCTTGCCGTGCCCTCGCGGCCCCCCGTTGCAGTTGCTTTAGCTGTGTACGCGACTTGCAGTAATTCTTTCATGATGTTTCCTTATTTAAGGTTGGGGCTAAACTTACTTTGCATGCAAAATAGTAGGCCAATTTATTGAATATTGCAAATACTTTGCACACAAACTAAAATGCAACATCACTATTTGAGAGTCATTATGAAATATCCACAACTAAAATTAGAGAATCAACTTTGTCATCGTCTGTATATGGCATCCAATTCTGTAGTACGCGCCTATCGAGATGCTCTCAACGAACTTGAACTGACCTATCCACAGTATGTGGTGATGATGGCGCTCTGGGAAGAAGATGAGATCAGTATTGCACAGCTGCTGGAAAAAACCGCAATTGATGGCGGCGCCATGACGCAAATTTTGAAAAAAATGACCGATAAAAGCTTATTAGCCGTGGTTAAAAATGAAACAGATAAACGTAAGCGAGTCGTAAAGTTACACAAACATGGCATACAGCTGCAACAACAAGCAGCGAACATCCCTGAGCAAATTCGTTGCCGTTTTCCATCTATTACGCAGCAAGAAGCCACACAACTAATTACTTTACTTGATAAACTCAATACTGACTTAAGTTAATTATCAAAAATTTTGAGAGAGATTCGTGCATACATACCCCACTCTTTTTCTATTATAAAACTGCGTTATAGTGGGTGCAGCAAAACAATTTAACGGAGCAACTCATGAAAGCCATTGGATACCAAACAGCAACCAAAACACTTAGCAATCATTCTTTCGAAGCCATCGAGTTACCTATTCCAACAGCATCCGGTCACGATTTATTGGTCGAAGTAAAAGCAATTTCAGTTAACCCTGTCGATGCGAAGATCCGCGCAAATGTTAGCCCTGAACAAGGTCACAAAGTCATTGGTTGGGACGCTGTTGGGATCGTAAAAGCTGTTGGTGATAAAGTAAGTTTATTTAATCTGGGCGACCGGGTTTATTATGCCGGTGATTTAACGCGCTCAGGCAGTAATGCTGAATTTCAACTAGTTGATGAACGTATTGTTGGCCGTGCGCCTACTACCTTGAACGACGCCCAAGCTGCTGCGTTACCGCTAACCAGTATTACAGCCTGGGAATTACTGTTTGATCGTTTGCAAATATCACGTTCTAACAATGCAAAACCAGCTTCATTACTAGTTATTGGTGCCGCAGGCGGTGTTGGCTCAATTTTAGTGCAGTTGGCTAAACAGCTAACCAACTTAACGGTGATAGGCACAGCATCACGCGTAGATAGTGTTAGCTGGTTAAATGGGCTAGGTGTTGATCAAGTGCTTGATCACTCACAAAGCTTAGATGCACAACGAACAGAGCATAACCTTGCTGAATTTGATTATGTCGTTAGTCTCACTCATACCGAGCAACATCTTGATGAAATTATTAAAGTGATTAAACCACAAGGTAAATTAGCTTTAATAGACGACCCAGCCAGCTTTGATATTTTAGCGCTCAAGCGCAAGAGTATCTCACTGCATTGGGAGTTTATGTACACCCGTTCAATGTTCCAAACTGACGATATGATAGCACAACATCAGTTACTTACTGAATTAGCAGAGCTAGTTGATAACGGCACCATTAAAACTACCTTAGGCCAACATTTAGGAAAAATTAATATAGAAAACCTACTCAAAGCGCACGCAATATTAGAGTCTCATCAATCACGCGGTAAGTTGGTACTTGAAGGGTTTTAAAGCGCTGTATATTACAATCTCGAATGTCCTAACTATAAGATTTAAAAAATACTTTAATTCTGAAAAGTTATCTGTTATTTTTGCTTGTACAGGTATTTTTTTAGGTACCAACAGTAGACTTTGGAATAAAGTATATTAATCAAATATGATGATTTCCTGCAAACTATAAAATTAAGGAAGAAGTATGAGCGAACGGAGTTACGCAACTAAATTATCACAATCTGATCCTTTAGGGTTTTACATAAAGCTAATAGGCTTAAGAACGCATGAAAAAGAATTACGTCAGATTGATAATATATATTATATTTTGACAGGTATTGTAGTTTATAAGCAACTTGATCATATTGCGCGCCAACAAGTGATGGCCGAAATCCGAAAAGTTCGTAGAGTTAACCCTAGGCTCCATGGTGCTCTTTTTGAAATTCCTCCACAAATCGTAGCTGATAAATACAAATTTAAATGGTCATTAAGTGATGTTGAATTAAAAGCACATTATGAAAGTAGTAATGGTGTTTCCTCTGCTTTAAGTTTTATTGGTTTAGATATGAGAACTTTTGTAGGATCAGCACCAATAATAGGTGGAATTCTACTAGAGATTTCTAAAAGTGGAATGAAAGCGGGGGGGAAAGCAGCATTCAATTCAATTTCAAACAGTAAATTAACAGCCGAGTTAGCCGGCCAAGCTAAAGTTAAAACAACAGCAGCAGCGAAGCTTGGGATGTTTGCAGCCTTAGTCACCGTGTTAGCAAGTGGGGTTCGTACAATGGCCTTAGTTGATGAAGAGAAAGCTTTAAATGAACTATATCTTAGAGGGATGATTGAGCCAAAATGATAGGGCTCATTATATTAGGCTTAGTTATATTAATCTATTATGGAAAAATTAAATTTACTAAGCCTACAAGCATCGCCTCTAAAAACGGAATAAATAAACTATTTATCTTATACACAATCCACTGCGGTGCAGCGCTAGGGTTAGGTATAGTTTTACCAGTAATTGCTCTTTTTTCAGTGCCAGATTTTTTACTACTATTTATTCTATTTCTAGCTATTCTAGCTGAGTTTATTGTTTCATATTTCTATATTTTATCCAAGGAAGTTAAAAGTGATCTATAGCCTATTACTAATTGCATTTTTAAACTCTGACTTTGAGCTTGCTGGTAAAACGTCATCAGGCTTGATACTTTGTGAGCGGCTCAATACTGAAGTTAGTTCAGAGAAGTTACAAGAATATAATAATACAGATAGAAAGCTAAATAGTTACATAGAATTAGAGTTAGAAAAAGATTCAGTTCTTAGCCATAGCTTTTTTAATGCGCAAGTTGATTATATTGATTCATTTGCAAATATAGATAAAAATAAATCATTAGATCAACAGCTTCTATCAATTGAGCAATGTCAGGTCCACTTAGACAACGCCAATAAATTAATCGATATATTTAAAAGGTAAGCATATAACTAATGCAAACACTGCGTCATTATTTATGTGTATTAGACCTGACAATTCACTAGGAACTACCTGTTGTGAAAATTTAGCTGAGCGCTTCGTGCTATTCAAACGTGCTCTCCCATTCTTCATCATTAAAGCGATATTATTAATTGGTGCGCCTTTCATTTCATGAGCTTTAAAACCATTCGCAAACAATTTAGTCTTAAGCAGCTCAAACTGCTGCCAACTTTTTACTTGTATAGCAAAATCAACATCTCGTGTACCTCGCTCGATTACAGCACCAAAACCATGATGCAAAATAATATCTCTTGTGGTAGCTCCAATCACTAAATAAGAAGTCGCCAACGCATCTGCTTGACCGTTTATTAACCGATAAAGTTCAACCAGTCCGCGTGGTAACTTACTGACTACATTAAGCGATGTGTTTTGTCCATTTTTAACAACGAACCCTTGATATATTAAATCATCGATAACCTGTTTTACTGTGCCAAGTACAACCTCTGAAACATCAGCGATAGTACGCAAAGGCTCTTTCACTAAATCAGCCTGAATTAATAACATCAAAACGACTTTCACACCTTTAGGCTGAAATGCTTTACCCAATTGCATTTTCAAAATCATTTCAGCATGCAGTTTTTCTAATTTTTTACCTTGAATGTCAATAAATCCGCCTACTCCCTCCTTCTGCTAACGGGAATCATATTGCTATGCTCCTCGCGATATTCACAACAGGCACCCCATAAAACTAGTAAACATGCATCACAAAAGTGCAAAGCCATCATTATTTTTCACTACATTAGTGCTTATACTCAATCATACAGCAACGAAAAAACCTTAAGCTATTGATTTATTATAACTAAAAATAATTATGCAGGCTGGCATAGATCTTCCTTATAGATAAAAGTAACTCATTAATGATGAGTTTTACCTTCATTTACCTCGTCTATTGGGAGCGGGCTATGACTAACATTTATCATATGTTGTATTTATTATGGCGCTTAGATATAAGCATTTGGCATGTACACCATGCCAATGATCCACACACCACCGCAGAAAAGGAGCGTGAATATGTTAAGTAACTACCCGCACTTAGATGAAGCGCTTAAAAAGTTGTCGGTGCATCAATTAACGATTAGCCAAGCCGCTGAGCACTATGATTTACCAAAACGAGTGATCTATAAAGCACTGCGTCAACAACAAGCAAGAATATCGCAACAGAAAACGTATTTACTCGCGGCGCAAAAACGTTTGCAACACAACTTGCAAACAGTGGAGCTAGAGTTAGCTAATTTTAATTAACCTACTACAGATTATTTTCTGTATAGTTTAAATACACCCAAATTAGTAAAATTGTAGGATAACTATGGCAGCTGTAGAAGTTAATTTTGATGGCCTTGTAGGCCCGACTCATAACTACGCGGGATTATCATACGGTAACGTAGCTTCATTAAATAATGCGGCAAGTTATTCCAATCCAAAAGAGGCGGTACTGCAAGGCTTAGCAAAAATGAAAGCTATGCATGACTTGGGTCTTACTCAAGGTGTATTTGCCCCACATGCCCGCCCTGATATAAATGTACTGCGTCGTTTAGGCTTTACAGGCACTGCGGAACAAGTGATCAGTAAAGCGTTTAAAGCTGATCCTGTTTTAGTTCGCGCATGTTATTCAGCATCATCAATGTGGACTGCCAATGCCGGCACTGTATCACCATCAGCCGACACACTTGATGGCAAAGTTCACTTTACTGCTGCTAATTTGAATAACAAATTTCATCGCTCCCTTGAGCCTCAAACAACAACACGATTACTTAAAGCCATGTTTAATAACGAAGGCTACTTTAGTCATCATACCCATTTGCCAGATCAAGGTTTTTTTGGTGATGAGGGCGCGGCTAACCATACTCGCTTAGGCGACGAGCATGGTGTTCAAGGTTTGGAGCTGTTTGTATATGGTGCCAGCGCATTTAACAGCGCACTGCCTAAGCCAGTTAAATTTCCTGCAAGGCAGACACTTGAAGCATCCCAAGCAATATGCCGACTACATCAGCTAAAACCATCTAGCCAATTAATGATTCAACAAAACCCCGAGGTGATTGATCAAGGGGTGTTCCATAATGACGTAATCGCGGTGGGTAACGCCAATGTATTACTCTGTCACGAGCAAGCTTTCTTAAATCAGCCTCTCGCCCTACAACAAATAAAAGATGCATATATTGGCGACAAAACACTGCATATTATTGAGGTGCCAACAGCCAAAGTAAGCGTGCAAGATGCTGTAACTAGCTATTTATTTAATAGCCAACTGGTTAGTTTAAACAATGGCAAAATGTTACTAGTTGCTCCACAAGAATGTAAAAACAATCAGGCAGTTAACAGTTATATTGAAGAAATGATCCTTGCAGACAATCCAATTGATAAAGTGCAATTTTTTGATTTAAAACAAAGCATGCAAAATGGTGGTGGCCCTGCTTGCTTACGATTACGTGTAGCGCTAAATCAACAAGAACTCGCGGCAGTCAATCCTGCGGTTATTTTAAACGATAGTAAGTACCAACAACTATGTGATTGGGCGAATAAGTACTATCGTGACAAACTTAGTAATGATGATTTTGCAGATCCAAACTTGTTACGTGAAAGCTGGCAAGCACTGGATGAGTTGACTCAACATCTTCAACTAGGTTCTGTGTATCCATTTCAACGTTAGTGTGTGCGGTGGATCCGTTTCACAATAATGAATTAGGGTAAATAAAATCAATTTGCTGGGCAGTAATTCGCTCGATTATAAATAGAAAGCGTGTGCACACCATGCTTACATACCGTAAGCGCTTTTCTGCCATATTAAAAAGTAGTGTAACAATCAGCACTGTAAAGCTAAGAGGCACCGGCCTGTATGTTAAGACCCTATCCGCTCTAACTAATGTCTAAGACATTATTTTAAATAACAACTCTCTTACTGTGGCTGGTTCAAATGGCTTGTCACATATGGCGTCTACACCAGCTTGAGCAATATTAGCTAAATGAGTATCATTTGCCTCAGAACTCACCATCAAAATAGGAATATGCGAGTAAGCATTCGAGCTTCTTACGGTCTCCGTTAGCTCTTTACCATCCATTTCTGGCATATTGTAATCAGTAACAATTAAATCAAATGATTGGGTGTTAAGGTGTTCAACCGCTTGTTTGCCATTTTCGGCTTCTACAGGCGTCGGTATTCCCATTCCAGCCAAGACCCTAATAATATGCTTACGTGCAAAACGACTGTCATCAACCACAAGTACACGCAATAGCGTTACATCAAAATGCTCTAACTCAACTTCTTCTTCAGTAATGATATCTAAGGTTGCCTTTAACGCACGCGTAATTGCCTCAGCGCTAAATGGCTTTGGTAAAATAGCTAATACCCCAGACTGCCTTAACTGTTCAAGATAGGTTTTATTGCGCTCTGTTGATACCAGCATAAAAGCTTGATGTTCAATACCAGGGGTTACTCTGATTTTTTGCAATAAAGAGTCAGCGCTACCGTCAGAAAAATACATGCTGCTAATAACCAAATCCGGCTGATAATTCTCTAGCATTGCTAACGTTTGCGCTTGAGAAGTGGCAGTTTCAATTTGTGACACACCGCATTGAGTAAGTGACTTTATAATAAGCTTTTGCTGAACATCCGAAGGCTCTACTAATAATATTGATAAATTGGTTATTGCTGTTAAATCTTTCATTTAAATCTCTTCAGTGTTGCTATGTTTAGTGACGTTGAATATAGTCTATATGCGATCATTTTATGATAACTCACATTACTATACATAACATCCGCTGTTGTGCTTGGCTAATACGATAAAGTTCAGTGTAGTATTCATCAAATAACAACACAAAAGGCTTTAAAGATTGATCCACCACTGGCTGCTGGTTTTCGATGTTAAACAGCTCAAGCAGTGACTCATGTAAGCGGCTTTCGTCTACATTATCCCACGGTGTCGTATGCGCTTTCACATCATCGCCTTGATGATGAAACAAAGTCATTTGATCAAGCCGGCCATGAATGGCGATATAGTTTTTACTATCAATAGTCCAAAACCCATCTTCATCTCGAAAGCTAGGAATACCGCTGGCGGCACTCACACCGGCTCCGGTTACATATAATGTATTCATAGCGTTCCCAATAAGCGCTAAACACACGTTTGATTTTTGCCTTGCTTTTTTGCTTGATAAAGCAACTCATCCGCTTTGTGCATCGCTTTATCAATCGGCACATCCGTAGTTAGTTTACTGATCCCTATGCTCACTGTAACAGCCAGCTGGTTTACACCAATATCTAAACGATTTTGTGATAAAGCATGATGAATATCGTCGGCAAATTGTGTCGCTTGTTGTTTATTTTTATGACGTAGAAAAAATAAAAACTCTTCACCGCCCCAGCGCACCACCATATCATTTTCACTTAACTGAGCAACAAATAAATCAGCAAGGTGCTTTAGTACTTCATCGCCAACTGAGTGACCATATTGATCATTAATATCCTTAAAATTATCTACATCCGCAATGATAATACTCCCAGTTTGCTGCTGTGCATCAAATTGCTCGAGTTCCGCCATAGCATAACGTCGATTGGGCAGATTTGTTAAAGGGTCGCGAGTCGCTAAATATTCATTTTTTTGTACAAGTTCAATCAAACGGTGGCTATACATTTGCCGAAAATATTCATAAAAGCCACTCAATAACGCAACAATTATAAAAGAAGCAATAATACGAATTGGAAAATAAACCGAGTAACCGCTGTAAAATTTAAAGTAGTTCGATAAATAAAAGGCGCCAGTTACGCAGAGCACAAAAATAATTAAATCTATAATTCCCCGTTTAAAACCGCGCACAAAGAAAGTTACCGGAGATACAATAAAAACCCAAATAGGCCCAGTACCATGGCTCCCACCTGTAAGTACTAAATAAATCATTAAAGCATATAAAGTATACAGAACAATTAAAGAGGAAATCTCAACTCTATCGCCAAGAAAAAAAGAGGAGGCAAATAAAGCCGATGAGCCTAATAGAGGGTAAACCAAAGTAGATTGATTATTAAACAAAGCGATTATTGCCATACAAAGCGTTGTTACCGTACCTATTGCGGCGAATAACCTAATAATAAGTTTACGCTCGGCCATATCAGAATAGCTAATCATCAATACAATGCATCACTTATCAATAGTAAAGGCAATCGTTGCATGCTAAAACTGATTGTAAGATTGCACTAAAATTAAAATAATTAATCAGTTACCAGTTCAAATATAGTCTAGACATGAGATCATTGTAAAAGTGAAAGTAATAAATAGTTGCTAAAAGTAAGCCCTGCGAAAAATTCTTAATAAGCGACGCTCATACGTTGATTAATATACGCGGCATTTTGCACTTCATCCAGCATAGCAATCGCGTAATCAGTCACTGATATTTTGCTTTCACCTTGCTCATTAGTAAAAAACGCATCGCCCCCAATGCGATACGGACCTTCACTCTCGCTGGGGTAAATAACCGCGGCAGGACTTACAAACGTCCATTGTGCGGTTGTGTTTGTTGCTTTAAATACACTAAGAGCCTCACCTTGCGCCAACGCTTCATCTTTATATTCAGCAGGAAAGTCCGAAGATGACACTAATGTAACACCAGGTGCAGCTTCTAAACTACCTGCACCACCAACCCACAGTAGTCGCGTGTTACTTCCTGAAAGTGCCGCTAATAAGCGCTCTGCTGTGCGGGGAACGAGTTCATGATCACCAGCAGCACGGCCACCAATAGAGGCAATCACTACATCGGCGCCAGTTAATACCTCTAAAATGTCATGTTCAGATTGCAAATCAAACTCTTTTACTGCCGTACCATCCGTTATTTTATCCGCATCACGAACAACCGCCGTCACATTGTGACCATTAGCTTTTGCCTGCGCCATGATGTGGCTACCAATCCAACCTGTTGCGCCTAAAATAGTAATATTCATGTCTGTATCCTTAAAAAAGTATTAATCATCTGAGTTGATGTAATCAGTTTACTTGCTCATTAATTGATGACAAATAAACCTAATAGATACACATTGGTTCATTTCAGGATACTAATGGATAAGATAACTGCAATCCAAAGCTTTGTTGAAGTCGCCCGCAGTGGCAGCTTTACAAAAGCAGCTGCTCACTTAGAGCTCAGCCGCTTACAAGTCACCCGCCACGTACAAGACATTGAGCAGTGGCTGAGCTTGCGGTTATTTCACCGCACCACCCGTAAAGTCAGCTTAACCAATCAGGGCGAAGAAGCGCTTGCCTACTGTAAGCAAATACTCAGCACCGTATTGGATTTACAAAGTAGAGCACATAACCATAATAACGAGCTAGTTGGCACCATTAGAGTCGCAGCACCTATTGGACTTGGCCAAAACCTGTTATTTGATGCTATTGAAGAGTTTGTTGCTATACACCCAAAGACCCACTTTCAGCTAGTACTCTCAGATCGGTTATCACAACTGGTTGATGAGCGAGTAGATATAGCACTGCGCTATACTCATGAGCCTGATGAGCAATTAATTGCGCGTAAGCTTATGTATATCAATACGGCTATTTGCGCCTCCCCAACTTATTTGGCGAACAACAGTCCAATCACTAAACCGCAAGATTTATTGCAACACAATTGTTTAGTACATAGCGGTAGTTCATCATGGCATATTATTAGTGAGAAAGAGGATGAAAAAGTCACCGTAAAAGGCAGTATTTATGCTAATGATATGTCTGTGCTACTAAAAGCAGCAATCAAAGGAATGGGTATCGCAAATTTGCCGTGTGACTTGGCAAATCGCTATTTAGAGCAGAGTAAACTGGTTAAAGTGAATCCATTTTTTTCATCACCTGGCCAGCATTTATGGGCAGTGTATTTATCTCGTCATTATCAACAAAATGTGGTCAGAGCGTTTATTGATTTTTTAGCGCAGCGATGGCAACAGGATATCCTATAAAATGACTGTGTAGTATTAGAATATTACCCGTTACTGGTTAGTGTATGTTTTACTAGGAGCTCATTGCATTAGAGTGCACTTAATCTCCACTCTGATACGTTTACGCACAATTAATATCTGGAGCAGAACATGGCTAAAGTACTTATGATCACCGGTGACTTTGTAGAAGACTATGAAAACATGGTGCCTTTTCAAGCATTATTGGCGATGGGTCATCAAGTTGATGCTGTATGCCCTGATAAAAAAGCAGGTGATACTATCGCCACCTCAATTCATGATTTTGAAGGCGACCAAACCTATACTGAAAAGCGCGGTCATAACTTTGCGCTAAACGCGACATTTGCCAATATTAATGCCGCTGATTACGATGCCCTGTATTTACCCGGTGGCCGTGCCCCTGAGTATTTACGCTTAAACGCGAAAGTAATCGAAATAATTCAGCATTTTGCTACGGCGGATAAACCCATTGCCTCTATTTGTCACGGCCCGCAATTACTCACAGCGGCAGGAGTTATTGAAGGTAAAAAAGTATCCGCTTACCCTACTTGCCAACCTGAAGTGAAAATGGCGGGTGCCGAGTACGTTGAATTACCAATGGATGGCGCTATTACCGATGGCAAACTAGTAACAGCACCAGCATGGCCTGCACACCCAGCCATGTTAAAACAGTTTGTAGCCTTGCTATAATCGCAGTTCAGCAGCATTAAGAGGTTAATCATGTGCCAACTTTTTATTAATGCCGACAGTCGATTATGGACCTGCCGGACCAAATCACTGCGGATTGACGGTGTAGTTACGTCGATTCGTTTAGAAGAGTTTTTTTGGGATATTTTAGAAGAAGTGGCATTTCGTGATCAAATGACCGTTAATCAAATGATCACTAAGCTGTACCTTGAATCTCTTGATGCTGATCACGACATTGGTAATTTCACTTCATTTTTACGTGTCTGTTGTTCGCGCTATTTATCGCTGGTGGCCGATGGCAACTTAAGCCGCGAAGATGCGATACTTTTAAATGATATCGACGCGACACAAGTTTTAGAACAAGAAAAATTGCGTACCAGTGTGCGCAAAAGCCAATATACCGATGCATCAATTAAGCCATCACTCAATTAATTTTGTTGCAGTCATCACTCATTCCTGCTTTTAAAAGCTGTAATTAATCCCGGCGTAATAGCGACGTCCTGAATAACTGCTATTCAACAAACGAGCATCGGTATCTTTACCTAAGCGTGTAACGGATTCTGATTGCATTAAATTAATGACCGCTGCGGTAAAGCTTAAGTTATCGGTAACGTTATATGCTGCGTTTACATCTACTTGCTGGTATGGGTCTTGGTAGACATTTAAACCACTGTTAATACCGAGCACCGCTTCACCTCGTTTGTTGTATGACGCGCGAATATTAAAGTGTTCCCCTTCATAATAAACAGAGGTGTTATATTGATAGTCAGCACTGCCTATTAATGGTGACTCAGCTAACTTTTCACCTGCAACTGTCACATCCGCTTGGTTGGTGTTGTTATACGTGTAGTTTGCGTAAATACCAAAGCCACTTTCAAAGGCGTGTTGAATAAACACCTCTACTCCTTTTGATACTGCATCACTACCATTACCTACTGTGCTGTAAGGTGAAATAGTGATCGTTCCAGCATCAATAATACCTGGCTGGCCTGCAAATTCACGCTGCGAATCAATTACCAGCGGTACCACAAAGTTATCGACTTTTTTATGAAATAGCGCCACACCTAATGCAGAGCCTGGCGCATAGTAATACTCAAAAGATAAATCGGCTTGTACCGATTCAAACGCTTTTAAGTTTTTATTACCGCCGCTGCCGCTAAACCCTGGTTGCTCGTTAAACGCAGCTCGGTCATCAGCCCATTCATCAGATACAAAAGTAATATCTTGTTGCCTGCCTAAATCACCATAATCAGGGCGCGACATCACTTTAGCAAGCGCACCACGGATCACCACATCATCACTGACATCCCATGCAATATTTAAACTGGGTAATACATGGGTGTCTGTTGTTTTTTGTGTGATCAACTGATATTGCTCAACTAAACGATCACCACCGGTGATTTGCTCGCCCGTTTCGTCGTTAGTTTCATCTAACTTAAATGTATATAAATCGGTAGAGGCTGTGGTTGTTTTCGTTTTTACAACCCGTACGCCTAAATTACCGCGTATATCACTGTATTCAAAATCCCCTTGTAAATAAAACGCACTGATCTGCTCGGCAATATCATAGACAAAGTTATCTTCAATTCGAGTATACGGCACATAGTTGCTATAAATATAATCGCGATATTTATCCCAATTAATCGTTGGCATTAAATTGATATTAAAGCCGCCGGTCAGATTGCTCTCTCCTGTACGATTAAATACATCTTGCGCTGCTGGCATGCCGTCATTCCATTGGTAGCTATCAAACTTGGTGATCCCACCTTCACTGGCCTCTCCTGCGGCAATATCAAAATTTGGGTCGAGGAAAAAGTTATTGCCGGTTTCACGGTGAAGCGTTGCATCACGGTATTTTGCGCCTGTGCGAATGGTGGTAAATATGCCCCAATCAACATAAAAATCAACATCGCCTTGGTAGTAGTTTTCTTCCAAAGTACTGCGTATAAAACTTGAATTTGATGAGCCTGCATCGCGCCCACCGCCAACGCCAGCAAGTAAGTTATCGAGCGTGTTAGGATCAATTTGCATGGAAACACGATCATTACTCAGTGACCATGTCGCACTTTGCGCGGCATTTTCTATCGTACTTTGATCCTCGCCCGCATTTGAGCTTTTGTAAGCGGCTTCCCAGCTCTCTTTTGGCCCGCCTTTAGCTTTGGTTTTACCTGCCACAAAACGCGCTTTAAAGTTATCACCTTCGTAGGTTAAATTAAAATCAAAGGTATCTGAGGTTGACTCTTCATCCACATAATTGCCGCGAAGCCAAGGCAATTGCATATCTTTTTCAATCCCGCTAGCAGCGGCGTTATAACCCATTCCCGTTACAATTTTACCAGTTTCATCAAGTGTAATACCTGTTAAAAAGTCAGGATTTAACGCCCATTCCGGCATATCAACAACCGAGTCGCTGCGTTGCTGCTTTAAACTAAAACCAAAGTAATTAAACCCTAACTCAATGCGATTCGTTGGCCGCCACTGAGTCGAAAACTGCACCCCTTCACGTTCACGCTTTTCATTTACTACTGAGCTGCGCACCACTTGCGGAAACCACATATTCTCATAATTTTGCCCGTTGGCATCAGTCACCGCACCCCAGCCATTATTATTATCAACCGCATTGCCATTCACATCACTGGGCTGCGCGCCATTGTAACGCCAAACATTGGCATCTGTACCACCAGAGAGCGTTCGGTTAGTGCGCTCTTGGCGCGTATAGCCAAGCAAAAAGCCAAAACTATCACTGTTGTTTTTCCATGAATATAAGCCAGTAAACTGTGGCTCATACTCTTCTGTTACATCGGCATAAGTACTTTCAACATTAAAAACCCCCGAATTGGCCTCCATACCCAGTGGTTTACGACTATGCATTAACACCGTACCACCTACGCCTCCTTCATCAAGGCGCGCCTCTGGGGACTTAAACACTTCAACGCTTGCGATCATTGCTGATGGGAGTAAAGCATAATCAAATGAACGAGATGGCTCTCCTGGTGAGGAGGCAATAAAATTACCATTTAACTGCGTGTAAGTAAGATCAGACGATAAACCACGAATACTTACCGTTGATCCTTCACCTCCTTCACGGTCAATCACTACACCTGGCACTCGTGCTAATGAATCTGCCACGTTTTTGTCCGGGAATTTACCAATGTCTTCAGCGGTAATTGCATCCACTACAGAACTCGATAAACGCTTCACCGCTAAGTTTTCAGCCATGCTAGAGCGAATACCTCGCACCTCAATCACTTCCATATCTTTTTCAGCTTGCATATTTACTAACTGCTCGGCAGCAGCCACATTTATAGCACTAAAAACCGATAAACTAAGAACAGAAAAACGCAGCGATGCTGCTAAAGGAGAGTAACACGTTGAGGTTGACATTAAATATACGAGTCCATTACTGGTTAACAATTGTAAAGGCGGCAATTGTACACAGCCAAACTTAATGGATTGTTAACCATAACTTGCAGGTAGCTGAATAAGCGAACAAATAATCACCTCATAAATAATCTTGCTCGCACCAAATAACACAGCTCGATGAGTTAATTACTCAAGCCTTGCATCCATAACGTTACTAACTGCTGGGCAGAGATACCTAGCGCTGGTGTCTCATTAGTGTCAGCTGCTGTAGTGAAAATTTTCTGCGCGACTTGGCGACCAACAAATTGAGAGGCTGAGGTTTTATCTATGCGTTGTTGATAAAAAGCCGTTAAGGCGTGCTCTAAATCATCATACTTTTCTAACACCCGCACAAGATGCCAAGCATCTTCAAGCGCCTGACATGCCCCCTGCCCCGAAGTTGGTAAAGGAGCATGAGCCGCATCTCCCATAATCAGTACATTACCTTGATGCCAATATGGCAAACGGTCAATATCATGCACAAATATTCGTTTGAGTGAGTTTTTATCATAAGACTTAAGCACCTGCTGTACCGCATCTGGCCAAGTTAAAAAGCGTTGGTGCATTTCTTCATACCAAGCAGATAGCGGCCGCACTTTATCAATATTTGTACTCCACCCCGCAGCCCAATAACAAAGGTCTGCTTTAACAGGCACAATACCAAAACGCTCGCCACGGCCCCGAAAATCATGGATCACGTTATCTAAACTGCCCAGTTTTAACTGGCTAATAGCAATAATATTAATAAATCCCTGATACTGAGGCGTGATTTTTTCAGCATATAAGAATTGCCTTACCACAGAGTTCATCCGCCCATCAGCACCCACAACTAAATCATAATCTTGTTTTAGCTGAGCAATCTCTGATGCGGTTATTGCGCAGTTAAAATGTATGTTTACCCCTAAATCAGCTAATGTGCCACCCAGCATACTCATAAGGTCACGGCGCAATATACTGATACTAGAAAAACCACTGAGTGTATTTACTTTTGCAATATCAAATTCACTTTGCACAGTGCCATGCTGATCACACAGACGCATAAACAAAGGCATACCGCCCAGCGCTTGGATCTGTTTATCCAAGCCCATTTGCTGTAACACAAACATTGCATTAGGCCATAACGTTACCCCGGCACCAATAGAGGAAATCTCACTATCGCGCTCAAATATGTTCACCTGATAACCTTTTCGTGCTGCAAGAATGGCCAGCGCTATTCCCCCGATGCCCGCACCCACAATGGCAATTCGCTTGCTGTTCATATTCTTTACCTCAATAATTAACTGAATAACCATTATCACAAAGCCATTTTTTAAGATAAATTAGTAATAATTGCGTTATTAATCCCATATTTTGAGTTAATTAATGATTGATAAAATCGAACTTCAGTGGTTACTCAGCTTTCAGTGCGTCTATGAACAACTGAGCTTTAAACTCGCAGCCGAACAACTGCAATTGCCTACATCTAATGTTAGCCGCCATGTCGCGTTATTAGAGAAGCAACTTAATTTAAGATTATTGCAACGCACCACCCGAAAAATGATTGCAACGGCTGCAGGTAAACAACTTTATCAATCTATCACCCCACTGATAAAAGCAATGAATGACTCTCTAGAAGAGGTGTCTGTGTATGGTGATTCTCTTGCCGGACACCTTAAAATCATCATGCCTGATCTGCCTTTTTTAGCCGAAATAAGCGCAGAGTTTTGCTCTGTGCATCCACAAATACAACTAAGTTGCGATACGCAACTAAATCCAACCGAAGGTTTGTTAGAGGGATTTGATTTGGTGCTACGCTTTGGCCGTGGACCATTAGACGATTCAGGTTGGGTTGCTAAAGAACTGCTGCGCTGGCCCAGTTGCATTGTTGGCGCGCCACAACTGATCAACAATGCGCCACCGCCTCGCTCGCTAGAAGAGTTAAGTAAAGTTCCTTGTATTACTAGCTTATCAGTACTGCTAGGTATGCCTTGGCGTTTTAAACAACAACAAGCAGTGCAAGTAAAATCTAATTTTAAAGTAAACAGTGGCAACATGGCCAAAGCCGCTGCACTAAAAGGACTCGGCTATGCCATTTTACCCACTCATGCATGCCAAGAAGATATAGACAACGGCTCATTGATCAATATTAAACTCGACCATGAACCAGAAGATCTGGTGTTATACGCATTTTATGCAGGCAGGAAATACCCGCTAGAAAAGGTAAAAGTATTTTTAGAATTCTTAAAGTCTAAATGCATTGAGCTTATGTAAGGTGATCCCCTGCTGCGTTGCTGACATTGTTTAGTTGTGCTTGTACTCGTTCGCGTTCTTTTTGTAGTTCAACGCGCAGCTCTTCTTCTGTGGGTAAATGGGCTAAATATTTTGCGGCGAAGAGTTGTTTTTGATCGCTCAATACCGAGTATTTCACTACGGCTTCACTTTTTTCACTACATAATACAAGGCCAATAGTGGGGTTATCATCGCAACTTGCGTGTAAGTCATCGTACAAGCGAATGTAAGTATCCATCTGCCCGACATCTTGATGTTTCAATTTACCTATTTTTAGGTCTATGAGCAGAAAACATTTCAGCTTAAAGTTATAAAACACCAAGTCGATATAAAAGTCTTCATCATCAAAACGAATGCGCTTTTGGCGTTCAACAAAGGCAAAACCTTTGCCTAACTCTAATAAAAATTGCTGTAGATTATTAATAATGCCTTGTTCAAGGTCACTTTCTTGATAGCTTTTATCTTGCAGGTTTAAAAAATCAAGAATGTAGGGGTCACGTAAATAATCTTCAGTAGTTTGTGCTAAAGGTGCTGTTTTTTCCTGCGCCTCTTGTTCTACTGGCGCTTTGTTTTTGCTAGACAATAAGCGCTCATAATATAACGTGCCAATTTGACGCTCTAAGGCGCGTGCCGACCAGTTTTGTAAAACAGCTTCATCCCTATACCAATCACGAGCACTTGCATTATCAACGCGTATGAGTACGCGATAATGCGTCCAACTCAATTCGAGACGCAATGCGTCTCGTTTTTCAAAGGCCAGATAAAAGCGGCGCATATTACGCAGGTTGGTAATATCAAATCCTTTACCATAATCTGCACTAAGCTGCTGTGATAACCGTTTTAATATTGCTTTACCATAGGCTGCGCGTGCTTCTCCTTGCTGCTCATCTTCTACAATTAAACGCCCTATTTGCCAATAAGCTTGCAGCATAGCGGTATTAACTGTTTGTTTGATTTGCCCTCGCGCTTGCTCAACAATATGACGAATATTTAATAATAAGCCTTCGTTTTGAGTAGGCGGCTGTGTTTGATTATTGGTCATAACCTTATTTACCATCACTTTCTTCAACATCGCTTTTTTCACCATAACCCAACTTGTGTGTTTTTTGTTGTTTTTTAACAACTTGCTTTGTGATGGTTTTTTTAGATGCGGCTTCCATAACTCTCTCAGACAAGAATATCAATGCAAATTATTGAGTTATCATACCGCAAAGAACGTTATTTTTTGAGTGTTAATTAATAAATTAAGTTGACACCCGCTTTAATGATTTACTAGTCACAAAACGGTAATCCCCATGTTTAGTGGGGCTTGCAATAGAGTCTTCGATTTGAGCGAGGTAGTTTAAAAAGGGCGTACTTAATAGCCATAAAAAGGAAATGTACGACCTGAACATCCCGAATTAAATAAGTCCCCTAAAAATATGATCATCCTCCGCACTAGCGTATATACTAAACAAAGAAACTTCTGATTTGCTAGAGAAATGTGAATAACTATGAGCAATAAAAATAACAAAATCTTACTAGAAAGTGGCACTAATGAGCTGGAAATCATTGAATTCCATTTAGAAAAGTCTTTACCTAATGATAAAACCAAAACTTGTTATTATGGAATTAATGTTGCCAAAGTAAGAGAGGTAATACGAGTTCCAGAGACTACCGACTACCCTAATGCTCAACCGCATATGATTGGAGTCTTTTCTTCTCGAGACATACTCACCCCCCTCGTTGATCTTGCCGGTTGGTTAGGTGTACCAACATTGACAACACTTGATAATAAATACGTGATCGTTACTGACTTTAATAGGATGACCAATGGCTTTTTGATTGACAATGTCAGCCGGATACATCGTATATCATGGAATGATGTTGAATCACCCAGTCAATTTTTAGAAGCTGGTGAGCAAGACTGTGTTGTTGCTGTGGTCCGTAAGGAAAACAAACTGCTCATGATTTTAGATTTTGAAAAAATCATTGCCGATATTAACCCTGAACTTAGTATGGAAAAGTATGATGTGAAGCTTGATCGAACGGTGGATTTGAATGAAAAAATGATCAGCAAACGTAATGCTAAAACAGTCATGGTCGTTGATGATTCTGCGTTTATTCGCAGTATGATCCAAGAAACCTTATCCTCATCTGGATACAACGTCATTACTTGTAAAGATGGAGGGGAAGCGTTTGAGAAACTGAACGATATGCAACGTATTATTAAAGAAGAAAACTCTTCAATTGATGAAATCGTAAATGCGGTTGTTACTGATGTTGAAATGCCACGCATGGATGGTATGCATTTAGTGAAGCGTTTGCGAGAAAATACATTTTTTAACAATACCCCTATTGTCATGTTTTCATCAATTATGAGTGAAGATAACCGAGAAAAGGCACTTGAATTAGGCGCTAATGATACAATCACTAAACCTGAAATAGGTAAAATGGTTGGTTTGATGGACCAGTATATTTTTGGTTCTTAGAGCCAAGCGCAAACCTTCACCGTCAGACTTATAGTTGCGCTTAATATTTAAGTAGTAGGTATGAATTACCTATGAAACAGTAGTCAGCACAAAAACTAAAACAAGATACTGTGTCTATCACCTTAAACGGCATGCAAATTTAATAACACAGAAATACTAAACTAACCCGCCAATCTCACATATTTTTCGGCTAGTTCATCTATACTTTCACGGTGATTCGGATCAGGCTTTATACAATCAATGGGGCATACGCTCACGCAAGTCGGTTTGTCGTAGTGGCCTACGCATTCGGTGCATTTGGCAGGGTCTATTTGGTAAATTTTAGCGCCCATATAAATCGCTTCATTTGGGCACTCTGGGTCACACATGTCACAGTTAATGCATTTGCTGTTTATTAGTAATGCCATGATTTACTCGTTAAACAGCTTGCTTAAATGGATTGCAGGTGTCTTGGTTTTCATCCAGATTACGCATTAATATGGCGTGTTCTAAATCGATATTGTCAGGCAGTGGAATTTTTACTATATGACCTGAGCCTTTGGCATCGGTAATACTTTCGCCTTTTTTGCTTTCCATACATTCAAGCACAAAGCTGATATTACCTTTTGGAGTCATCAGCTCTAATGAATGCCCAACACAGAATTTGTTTTTAACATCAATCTCAACCAAACCACTGTCACTACGACCAAGTACTTCACCAACAAACTGTTGCTTAGTCGATACCGAATGGCCGTATTGGTAGTTCTGATAATCTTGATGAGCATGGCGCTTTAAAAAGCCTTCGGTATAACCCCTGTGGGCTAGGTTTTCTAATGTTTTAAATAAATCAGCGTCGAATGGTTTTCCTGCTGCGGCATCGTCGATTGCTTTGCGATAAACCTGTGCTGTGCGAGCAACATAATAAAACGATTTAGTGCGGCCTTCTATTTTTAGGCTGTGCACGCCCATTTTTGTAAGCTGCTCTACGTATTGCACGGCGCGTAAATCTTTAGAGTTCATGATATAAGTGCCGTGTTCGTCTTCAAACGCTGGCATGTATTCACCGGGACGGCCTTGCTCTTCAAGCATAACAATATCGTTACTTGGCGCACCAGCACCTAGCGTAGGAATAGTCTGCTTAGGATCATATTTATGTACCATTTCACCGGTTTCGTTTTCAATGCCCTGTTTTACATCATATTCCCAACGACATGCATTGGTGCACGTACCTTGATTTGGATCGCGTTTATTAATATAACCCGAGAGTAAACAACGCCCTGAATAGGCCATACATAATGCGCCATGTACAAAAACCTCTAACTCAGTTTCTGGGCATAACTGACGAATTTCAGCGATTTCTTCAAGCGATAACTCGCGCGATAATATTACTCGTTCAATGCCCTGCTTGGCCCAAAATTTAACGCTTGCGAAGTTTACCGCATTGGCTTGCACTGATAAATGAATAGCCATATCAGGCCACTTTTCACGCACTAACATGATTAAGCCTGGATCTGACATGATCAGCGCATCTGGCCCCATAGCGATTACCGGCTCAATATCGCGTAAATACGATTTCACTTTGGCGTTGTGCGGGGCAATATTCGATACCACATAAAACTTTTTATTCAGTGTGTGCGCTTCATCAATGCCTATTTTTAACGTTTGCAGATCGAATTCATTATTACGTACCCGTAAGCTATAACGAGGTTGCCCGGCATACACTGCATCTGCACCATAGGCGAATGCAAAACGCATATTTTTTAAACTGCCCGCAGGCGAAAGTAGCTCTGGGATAAAAGAATTCGGGGTTAAAATTGGTGACATGCGCACTCCTACATAAAACTGGGGTCAAACCAGTTGCATGAATAACCTGAACTCAGGTTAACTAATTAAGCGCGGCAGTATAGGGGTTGTTAAATAGGGATGTTTTGATCGAAATCATAAAACTCACTTTAATTGATTAGCAAATTGACTCACAGCATCAACTACTTGTTGCGCACCTTTTTTAATATTGCTCATCACAATGCCAGACTCGTTTGAAAGCTCTAGTCCTTCTTGTGCTTTACCTTCACCTTGCTTAATTGCTTTCACACTAGATTGCGTTAAGGTTTGATTTTTTTGCACAACTTCAACAATTTCTTCTGTTGCTTTACTGGTTCGAGATGCTAATTGGCGAACTTCATCAGCGACCACTGCAAAACCACGCCCTTGCTCTCCCGCTCTTGCAGCTTCAATCGCGGCATTCAATGCTAGCAAATTAGTTTGATCAGCAATGCTGCTAATACTTTGTACTATACTCGCTATTAACTGTGATTGTTTATCCAATGCTGAGATCTCATCTCCTGCTTGCGACATTTGCCCTGCAAGCTCGTTCATTACTTTCACTGTTTGTTGGATCACCGCCGCTCCTTGGTCGGCAAAGTGGTCTGTTTCAGTTGAGGTGCTAAACGCAATATCGGCAGCTTCTGCTATTGCGAGCTCTCGTTCAACTTGTTCTGTAATAACAGTGGCAAATTTAACCACTTTATACAGTTCATTTTGTTCGTTAAAAATAGGGTTATAAGATGCTTCAAGCCAAACCATTCGCCCATAATTATCTATCCGCTTAAATCGACTTGAAACGTATTCGCCTTTTTTAAGCTGCTGCCAAAATTCCTTATATTCTTGTGAATTTGCCTCTTCTGGCTCACAAAAAATACGATGATGTTGACCAACAACCTCATTGAGAGAATAACCCATTCCCGCCAAGAAATTTTTATTTGCTGTTAATACAATACCATTAGTATCAAATTCGATAACTGCCATGGCTCGGTGCAGTGCTTTAACTAAATCTTGATGCTCACGGGAGGTTTCAATTGTGCGGGTTAATACAGTGGAGTGCAGAGTAAATTCAACTAAGTTACCTTGCTCATCAGTGATCGGCTGTAAAATACTTCTTAGCCAGGCTTGCTCTTTGCTTGCTTGCAAAAACTGTAATGCACCTACCCAATGTTCACGCTGTGCAAGTGCATTCTTCAAACTATTAAAGTGTGCAGTCTGTTTAGCGTTATCTGGTACAAAACTCAGTAATTTTTTACCTAACAGCTGCTGATCTGAATACCCTAATTCATTTACAAAATTTTTATTTTGCGAAGTAATCAGTCCAGTTTTATCCATCGTTAATACCAGCATTTCTTCATCTAAGCTTTTTTTAACCTGTATTAGCCTGAAAAGCTTACTTTTTAATTCAGTTATTTGAGAGTTTAAAGATTTATTAAAAAACATACAAACCTGCTATTAATCAAGTGGATAAGATAAAACCAAAATACAACACTAACAAACTTTATTCTGTAGTCTGAACTAAAGTGTAAACCAAGTACCCACGTTTAGTGATTTTTTAAATAAATTATTGCAAATAAATTTATTGCTTTTAAATAAACAGATGCTGCTTTTGGTTGCACCTTAGAGTAATTTAGCAAGTAATAACTCAGAGCTTGCTAGTGATTATTGTTTACCATTACCTAAACTAATCTTAATATAAACACTTGCACCTGACGTTTAGAATGATAGTTCATAAAAGATTAAATTTCCTAATTGCAACTAAAACTTATAGAACATTTACCGGCGCAATAACAATTTTCCTGTTAATAAAAGCCCTATTTTCTATACTCGGTCCACGGTTATTTAAAAATCGCACAATTGTCATCAAGCTAGTTTTTAATAAAACTAGGCATTGCCGACTAAAACGCGTATAATTCGCGCCCGTTAATATTCACACTTTTACTTAAAAATTATTGGAGCATAAAGATGGCTTTAGAGCGTACTTTTTCAATCGTAAAACCTGATGCAGTTGCTAAAAACCACATTGGCGCTATCTACAACCGTTTCGAAACTGCTGGCCTTAAAATCGTTGCAGCTAAAATGGTTCACCTTTCACAAGAGAAAGCGGAAGGTTTCTACGCAGAGCACAGCGAGCGTCCTTTCTTTGGTGCTTTAGTATCTTTCATGACGTCTGGCCCAGTAATGGTTACCGTTCTTGAAGGCGAAAACGCTGTTCTTAAAAACCGTGAAATCATGGGTGCTACTAACCCTGCAGAAGCACTAGCGGGTACTTTACGTGCTGACTACGCTGATAGCATCGACGAAAATGCTGTTCACGGCTCTGACGCTGTTGAATCTGCTGCTCGCGAAATCGCGTATTTCTTCGCTGACGAAGAACTTTGCCCACGTACTCGTTAATTCGAGTTTCACAGCTAACCCTGTGATGCAAAGTAAGAAAAGGGCTTTCGGGCCCTTTTTTAGTCATTAGCTAAGCAATTAAACAGCTGTTTAGCTAATGACTAAACTGGTCGAATTGTGTACAATTCATCCCCGTAAATTTTTATCACCACCGTCACTGATTAAGGTTGTTTCATGACCACTGAGCAAAAAAAGATTAATTTATTAGATTTAAACCGAGATGCAATGCGTGAGTTGTTTGTATCGTTCGGTGAAAAGCCATTTCGTGGCGATCAGGTGATGAAATGGATTTATCATTTTGGCGTTGATAACTTTGACGAAATGAGCAACGTTAATAAAAAGCTGAAAGAGAAACTTAAAGCGGAGTGTGAGATTATCGCGCCTGAAATTTCAGTTCGTCAGCAAGCAAGTGACGGTACAATTAAGTACGCATTAGTGCTTGAGGGCGGCCAAGAGGTTGAAGCGGTATGGATCCCAGAAAAAGAACGTGCCACCTTGTGTGTATCTTCTCAAGTTGGCTGTGCGCTTGAATGTACTTTTTGCTCAACCGCACAACAGGGTTTTAACCGTAACTTAAAAGTATCTGAAATCATCGGTCAAGTTTGGCGCGTAGCAAAAGACATAGGCCTTGACGGCAATAGTGAAAAACGCCCTGTCACCAACGTGGTAATGATGGGTATGGGCGAACCTTTGCTTAACCTTAAAAACGTTGTGCCTGCGATGGAACTGATGATGGACGATTGGGGTTTTGGTTTATCAAAACGCCGCGTTACCTTAAGTACCTCTGGTGTGGTGCCTGCGCTTGATTTATTAAAAGAAAAAATAGATGTAGCACTGGCGATTTCTCTGCACGCCCCTGATAACGCGTTACGTGATATTTTAGTACCTATTAATAAAAAATACCCGATCGAAGAATTTTTAGCGGCGTGTCGTCGTTATATTGATGGTTCTAAAGCAAATAAAGACGTAACAATTGAATACGTGATGCTTAATGGCGTTAACGACAGCACCGATCAAGCACATGAACTTGTTAAAACATTAAAAGGTACTCCTTCTAAGGTAAACCTTATTCCGTTTAACCCATTCCCAGGTAACGAATACACACGCTCAAGCAACAGCCGCATCGACCGTTTTTCTAAAGTATTACAAGCTGCTGGCATTACCTGTATTGTACGCCGTACCCGTGGTGATGATATTGACGCAGCCTGCGGGCAATTAGCAGGTGATGTTGTTGACCGTACTAAGCGTTTAGCGAAAAAGAAAATGCGTGCAGATAATGCGATTGCAGTAAATATTCAGTAAGTCTAATTTTTTTAACCATATAAAGCCCTTTGTGCCAATTTATTTTTTAAATAAAGGATGCAACATAAGGGCTTTTCGGTAATATAGCTGCATGGACAATAATAAAGAGACGAAGTAATGCGATCTTTACTTGCTATAACTATCAGTGCACTGGTTTTAACAGGATGTATAACTGAAAATAGTTATGATGGCAATGACAAACCCGTTGTTGAAAATAAAATCAATAATACCGGCGCAGCACGTACCCGTATTGCCTTAGCACTAGAGTATTTAAGTACAGGAAACAGCTCGCAAGCAAAGTATAACCTCGAACGCGCCGCATCTTTCTCTCCAAATCTTCCTGAAGTCCACTACTCGTTTGCATATTACTATCAACAGGTCGGCGAAAACGTACTGGCAGACAAAGCCTATCAAAAAGCCATAAAAATTGCTCCTAACGATCCAAACACGCGCAATAACTATGGGGTGTTTTTATGCGGTATTGATGAGTACGACCGCGCTACAGAACAACTGCTAAAAGCCATTGAGATCCCCAGCTATATACGAGTAGCAGAAAGTTATGAAAATTTAGCTCTGTGCGCCATTGAGTTTGATGATTTTGATAACGCTGAAAAATATTTCAAATCGGCCATTAATCACAGTTCAATGCGTGCCTCATCACTGATCAGCTTAGCCGCTTTGTATTACGCAAAAAGTGATTTACATAGAGCAAAAGAAATACTCGAGCGTTATGAGAATAGTGGTCAAGTATCGTCTCGCTCATTGCTATTAAGCTATTTAGTTGAGCAGCGCATGGGCCATATTGAAAAAGCCGAAACCACTGCGGCAATGATATTGCAAACCTACCCAACCTCAAGTGAAGCGGGGATCATTCGCGAGCAAAAAATAAAACGTAGTGAGTTTGAAATACTGCGCTCACAATATCGCCAAGCAAAATTAGATGAGCTACAAGCAAATAGCCCTGCAGGAGAGGTTATCTCTGCACCCAAAATACGCATTGTAAAAAAGAAAAAAGCGCCAACAACTAGTACGCCAGCGCAAAGTACTCAACAAAGGCAAGCATCGGCACTTGTCGATACAAGAGGTATTTTGGCGGCTTTAAGTACTACCACAGCAATAACAACACCGGTGCAAGCAAGCATTGATACTACCGCTGTACAGATCATCCCCCCTGAAAACAATAATGATCCCTCCGCTGTAATGTCTGCTCTGGTGGTCGCAAAAACACCGAGCAAAACACAAGATGATGTGAAAATTGTTTCTTTTGGAGCACCAACGGATAGCCAAGCAATTGCAAATAGCAGCCAAGCTTCAACCCCAAGCCAAGCACAATTTAGTGATGAATTAACGGATGACGAAAAGGTGGTTTTTTACCAGCCAAAACGCAACGCCGCCGTCTTCGCAGAATCAGGACATAGCTCTGCAGCTGAGATCCGTTTTCAAGATCCGCAACAAAATACTCACGCACCGTTGCTAAATTCGCGGATCCCACAGTTAACTACGCCTTATCATGTTTTGCAAGATGGTGAAAACCTATTTAGCATTTCAGTACGATACAATGTTAAACTACAGAAATTACTCCAATGGAATGGTCTGAAAGAATCTGATCGGGTGGTCAATGGGACGAAAGTTTTTCTCAACGATCCCAACATTTATTACGAAATTAACGTCGGTGATACTTTGTATAGTATTGCCACCAAGCGTCGCTTGTTAATTGATCAGTTAATGCGATGGAATAAATTAAGCCCGGATGTTGCACTTAAACCTGGGCATAGACTGTTACTAGTGGACCCTGAATCATACTCATTATGAATGATGAAAATACAGAATCAACAACGCTCACTCTTGGCCAAACTTTAAAAAGTAGCCGCGAGCAAGCGAATGTCAGCTTAGAAGAGTTGGCAAAAAATTTAAAATTATCGGTGTTGCAATTACAACGTCTTGAGAATGACGAACACCACTTAATCGGCCCTGCTACCTTTGTTAAAGGTTATGCAAAAAGTTATTGTCGCGCCTTTAATTTAGATACTGCGGCCGTTTTAGCACTGTTCCCTGAACCGCAGGAAACCGTTAAAAAAACCAACATGCAAAGCTTTTCTAGACGAACAGAAAAAGAAGCTCATGATAGTCGCTTGATGCTGGTAAGTTACGTTATTCTGGCAATTGTTATTGGTTCATCCGCATTATGGTGGTGGCAAAACTCAACCCCTCTTGACGAACAAGTTGTAACGCAATCTTTAAGTAACTTTACCAAAAACACAACAGCAGTCGCACAGGCAGAGCCTAACGCAGCGTCAATCAGCCAGCTAGAACAAGCTGGCCCTGATGAAGCGATTGATGACCCCACTGCGTCGCAAATGATGGAGCAACAAGCCGATACCACCGAACTAGACGTTGCCCCGAGCGAAACCTCTAGCGAGCCACAAAATGATGGCCTTGGCACCATAGTTATGCATTTCAATGAAGAAAGTTGGGTTGAAATTCATGACGGCAAAGGCGATAAAGTGGCGTTCGGTGTTAAAAAAGCGGGTTATAATATGACAGTATCAGGTCATCTGCCTTTTTCTATCGTGCTTGGTAAGCATCAAGCTGTTGATATCACGCTTAACGGTGAAAAAATTGATATTTCCAGTTTTCCAAAAAATCGTTTAGCCAAATTTAATTTACCGTTAACAGAGTAGTCACTATGTTTTCAGAATCTCCCATTAAACGCAGAAAATCAACCCGCATCAATGTGGGTAACGTACCGATAGGTGATGGTGCCCCTATTGCCGTGCAATCAATGACCAATACCGATACCATGGATGTTGATGCAACCGTTGCGCAAATTCAAGCTATTCAAGATGCTGGCGCCGATATAGTACGTGTTTCCGTGCCGACTATGGACGCCGCCGAAGCATTTAGGAGCATAAAAGAGCAAGTCACCATTCCACTGGTTGCAGATATTCACTTTGATTATCGTATTGCTTTGCAAGTAGCAAAGTATGGTGTTGATTGTTTACGTATTAACCCTGGCAACATTGGCAGTGAAGAGCGTATTCGCGCGGTAGTCGATGCTGCCCGTGAGCATAACATTCCAATTCGTATTGGTGTTAATGGCGGCTCATTAGAGCGTGACTTACAAGAAAAGTACGGCGAACCAACGCCTGAAGCATTACTTGAATCAGCCATGCGTCATGTGAATATCTTGCGCCGTTTAGATTTTGATCAATTTAAAATATCAGTAAAAGCCTCTGATGTGTTTTTAGCTGTGGGTGCCTATCGTTTACTTGCTAAAGAAATCGACCAACCTCTGCACTTAGGGATCACAGAAGCAGGTGGCATGCGTTCAGGCTCAGTGAAATCAGCCGTAGGCTTAGGTATGTTACTTGCCGAAGGTATCGGCGATACGCTGCGAGTATCGTTGGCGGCTGATCCAGTGCAAGAGATCAAAGTCGGTTTTGATATTTTAAAATCACTGCGTATTCGCTCACGTGGGATTAATTTTATTGCCTGTCCGAGCTGTTCACGTCAAGAGTTTGATGTGGTTAGTACCATGAACCAACTTGAAGAGCGTTTGGAAGATATCATCGAACCAGTATCAGTATCGGTTATTGGTTGTGTGGTAAATGGTCCTGGCGAAGCGTTAGTCAGTGATATTGGCTTAGCTGGTGCAAATCGCCGCTCTGGCCTTTATATTAATGGTGAACGTCAAAAAGCCCGCATTGATAACAACAATATTGTTGATCAACTCGAAGGCTATGTACGCGGCTTTATCGCACAAAAAGAAAAACAGACCCCTATCGACATTAAAATCGTCGAATAAATACAATATAGTCGGCAAACTGGGTGGTTTGCCGCTCGCATGCCAGCTATAATGACGGGTCAATTTTTAGCATTCTTGTTGTGTAGTCATCTTTTATTACGCAAAAAAACAGTTTTTAGGATTTAGCAGTGGCAAAACAAATTCAGGCAATACGTGGAATGAACGATTGTCTGCCGGGCGATACCCAAGTTTGGCAGAAAGTAGAAAACATCTTACGCGAGACAGTAGCATCGTTCGGTTATCAAGAAATTCGTTTTCCAATTGTAGAATCAACCGATCTTTTTAAACGCTCAATAGGTGAAGTCACCGATATCGTTGAAAAAGAAATGTACACCTTTGCCGATAATAATGGCGACAGCTTAACACTTCGTCCTGAAGGTACAGCTGTATGTGTACGTGCTGGTAATCAAAACGGCTTACTGTATAACCAAGAGCAACGCCTTTGGTATATGGGCCCAATGTTTCGTCATGAACGTCCGCAAAAAGGTCGCTATCGTCAGTTTCACCAATTTGGTTTAGAAACCTTCGGTATTGCCAGCGCTGATATTGACGCTGAAGTGATTTTACTGACGGCGCAATTATGGCAACAATTTGGCATCAGCGAACATGTTCGTTTAGAGCTTAATTCTTTAGGTTCAAACGAAGCTCGCGGGCAATACCGCGATGCACTTGTAGCTTATCTTGAGCAACATATTGATGCACTAGACGAAGACTCAAAACGTCGTATGTACAGCAACCCACTGCGCGTGCTAGATAGCAAAAACCCTGATGTACAAGCGGTTTTAGTTGATGCACCAAAACTGTCTGAACACTTAGATGCTGAATCAAAAGAACATTTTGAAAATTTATGTGAACGTTTAGACGCCGCAGGCGTCATATACACGGTTAATGAAAAGTTAGTCCGTGGCCTTGATTACTATAACCGCACTGTTTTTGAGTGGGTTACAGATAGCCTCGGCTCACAAGGTACTGTATGTGCAGGTGGCCGCTATGATGGCTTAGTTGAGCAATTAGGTGGCAAAGCAACGCCAGCTGTGGGCTTTGCTATGGGTCTGGAACGTTTAGTGTTAATGTTACAAGCATTAGAGTGTGTTGGTGACATTCGTCGCAATGCTGATGTATATTTGGCAGCGATGGGTGACAAAGCCAGCATTCAAGCCCCTATTATTGCAGCTAAATTACGTGCTGAAGTACCTGGTTTACGTATCATGGTACATGCCGGTGGCGGTAACTTTAAGAAACAACTTAAACGCGCAGATAAAAGCGATGCACTCGTTGCACTGATTATCGGCGAAGATGAATTAGAACAAGGCGTAGTGACAGTTAAGTATTTACGTGAACGTAAAGAACAGGTCACCTTAGAATTAGAACAAATTAAAACGCTTTTAGCTGAGCTAATAAACAGCTAAAAAAGACGAGGTAGTAATGGATATTTATTCAACAGAAGAACAACAAGCTGAAGCGATCAAACGTTTTTTTCGTGAAAATGGTGTATCACTGGCGCTAGGTGTAGTGCTAGGATTAGGTGGTCTGTATGGCTGGAAAGCATATAACCAAAATCAAATTACAACTGCTGAAAGTGCCTCTGATGCATATACACAGCTGGTTGAAGGTGGTGAAGTATTAGGTTCTGCAGATACATTTATCGCAGAGCACAAAGATACTAACTACAGCGCACTTGCAGCCTTTGTTGCTGCTAAAGAAGCCGTAGAAAAAGGTCAACTTGATGTAGCCAGTGAAAAGCTCAGCTGGATAATGACTAATGTTACCAATGCAGATTTAAAAGCAACGGCGACCACCCGTTTAGCTCGCGTGCAAATAGCACAGCAGCAATACGACCAAGCTTTAACAACGCTTAACGCTAAACTTGCAGATTCATTCACTGCAACAGTCGCTGAGCTAAAAGGTGATATCTACACAGCTCAAGGCGATGCAAATCAAGCTCGCACCGCTTATCAGACTGCTGCCGATGCGGGTGGTATTGAGAATAACCCATTATTGCAAATCAAACTTGATGACTTAGCAGTAACTAGCCCAACGGCGTAAGGGGTTACCATGAAAAAATTAACAGCGGCAACCATAGCGCTATGTATGGCAACCTTAGTCGGTTGTTCATCAAGCGATGACGAAGACGAACTGGTGTTACCTGAAATCGTTAATCAGTTTGAAACCAAAGTAATTTGGCAAGAAAGCATTGGTGACGGTGTTGGGCATTACTTTTCTCGCTTAACACCTGCTGTTTACAAAGACCGCGTTTTTGTAGCTAACCGTGCAGGTAAAGTCGAAGCGCTATCGCTTGAAAACGGAAATACTCTTTGGGAGACCGATGTTCGCGAAAATTTGACCTTTTGGCCATGGCAAAGCGACATTAGTGCAAAATTATCAGGCGGTATTTTACAGGCTTATGGTAAAATTTTTATCGGCTCTGAACATGGCTATTTAGTTGCCCTTGACCGTGAAACGGGTGAAGTTGTTTGGCGTAAAAAAGTACCCGGTGAAGTGTTAGCAAAACCAGCTGCCGGTGATGGCCTTATATATGTTAACCTAGGCTCAGGTAAATTATTAGCCCTTCACCCTGATACTGGTGAAGAGCGTTGGAGCCATGAGCAAGAAGTACCCGCATTAACACTACGTGGGCAAAGCTCTCCGACCGTTGCTAACGGTGGTGTATTAGTTGGCCTTGAAACAGGCAAGTTAAGCGTACTGATCTCTGACAGTGGTTACTCTGCGTGGAGTGCTGAAATTGCTACACCAAAAGGCGCATCAGAATTCGAACGTTTAGTCGATGTTGATACACAACCTCTGATCAGTGGTCCTTATGCGTATGCAATTGCCTATAATGGTAACTTAGCAGCTGTAGATATTCGCTCTGGTAATGTTGTCTGGAAACGCGAATACAGCAGTTACCGTGACCTTGCCATGGATACCCAAACTATTTACGTAGTAGATAGTAATGGTGTTGTTTATGGATTAGATAAAACCTCTGGCATTGAACGCTGGAGTCAGCCAGCCCTTCGTGGTTGGTACTTAACAGGGCCTGCGGTAGCAGGAAATTACTTAGCCATGGGTGACCAAGAAGGTAATCTACATTGGCTAAATAAAGAATCAGGCGAACTTGTATCGCGTGAAGACTTCGACAGTTCAGGCTTTTTTATTGAGCCAATTGTTGCTGACGACAAACTGATTTTATACACCCGAGATGGTGAAGTTAGTGCGGTAAAAATACCGGACTAATTTGCTAAATAACTATAAGTTATTAATAGTTAATTTATTTTTTTTAAGGCTTCGCTATGCGAAGCCTTTTGTTGTTTTTTTAAGAGGTAGTTTATGCTTCCCGTGATCGCTCTAGTTGGGCGACCCAATGTGGGCAAATCCACATTATTTAACCGTTTAACACGTACGCGTGATGCACTCGTTGCCGATTTTCCAGGCTTAACGCGAGATCGAAAATATGGCCAAGCTAATTACGATGGCTATGAATTTATCGTGGTAGACACGGGCGGTATTGATGGCTCTGAAGAAGGCATCGAAATCGAAATGGCTGATCAATCGCTACTGGCGATTGAAGAAGCCGACATCGTATTATTCTTAGTTGATGCACGCGTAGGTATGACAGTAGCTGATCAAGCTATTGCCAACCATTTACGTAAACAAGAAAAGAAAAGCTTTGTTGTTGCCAATAAAACTGATGGTATTGATGCTGACTCAAACTGTGCTGAGTTTTATCAATTGTCACTGGGCGAAGTACACCATATTGCAGCCGCTCATGGCCGTGGTATTACCTTATTACTTGAACACACCTTACAGCCTTTACTTGCAGAGCTGAGTGCGCAAAATGATGATGGCAAAGGCGATGACGACGAGTTAATCGATTTATATTCTGAAGATGATGAAGATCCTACAGCCCATGAAGCATTTGCAGATAAGCCAGTAAAACTTGCTATTATCGGTCGTCCTAACGTAGGTAAGTCAACACTGACTAACCGTATATTAGGTGAAGAACGCGTTATTGTTTATGATATGCCGGGCACAACCCGCGATTCTATTTATATTCCAATGACTCGTAACGAAAAAGAATACGTGCTGATCGACACCGCTGGTGTACGTAAACGCAAAAAAGTCAGCGATGTGGTTGAGAAATTCTCAGTGATCAAAACCCTCCAAGCAATCGAAGATTGTAACGTGGTGCTATTGGTTGTAGATGCCCGCGCTGGCATTTCGGATCAAGATTTAAGTTTACTTGGTTTTGCCTTAAATTCTGGCCGCTCACTGGTTATTGCCGTGAATAAATGGGATGGCCTTGATGATTACGTGAAAGATCGTATCAAATCGGAGCTTGACCGTCGCTTAGGCTTTATCGACTTTGCTCGCTTACACTTTATCTCAGCTTTACATGGTACAGGTGTTGGTCATTTGTTTGAGTCAATTGACGAAGCTTATGAATCAGCAACTAAGCGTATTAGCACTGCTATGCTGCGCCGCATCATGGACATGGCACAAGCTGATCACCAGCCGCCACTGGTTCGTGGTCGCCGTGTTAAGCTTAAATACGCGCATGCGGGTGGTTATAACCCACCACGTATCGTAATTCACGGTAACCAAGTACATGATTTACCAGATAGCTATAAACGCTACCTAATGAACTACTACCGTAAAGCATTAAAAATTATGGGCACGCCTATCAAAATCGAATTTAGAGAAGGTGATAACCCATTTGCAGGACGTACTAATAAAGTGACGCTTTCGCAAAAACGTAAGATCCGCGCATTTAGTAAAGAAAACCGCAATAAATGATAGAGCTGTAAGCTGTAAGCTGTAAGCTGTAAGCTGTAAGCTGTAAGCTGTAAGCTGTAAGCTGTAAGCTGTAAGCTGTAAGCTGTAAGCTGTAAAAATTGAACCTTGTTGGGCACGTCCTTACAAGGTTTTTTTATAAACCAATTTAAGTGTTTAGCTTTACCTTGTGTCGCAAATCTTAGGAAACTGTGCTTTATTTAAAAGATGTAAACTTAAATAGAGTCATCAATGGAATTAATCAATCAAGTTATCTATGTTGATAACGTTGAAGAAACCCTGGATTTTTATTATCAGGCGTTTGGTTTTGGCACTCATGCCCTCAGCGATGATGCCGAATATGGAGAGCTTGCCACAGGCGATGTAAAAATTGCTTTTGCGAATCACCCGTCTGCTCAAGCCCATTTTAAACAAGGTTATATCCGCGCTCACCCAAAGCAACCAGCGCTAGGTTTTGAGCTGCGCTTTAGCTGTACTAATCTCAGTGAAAGTTACGATAAAGCAGTGCTTGCTGGCGCAGAGCCTCTTTGCCCCCCTAGCTGTAGAGGAACTCAATATTATGCCTACGTAAGAGCCATTGAAGGTACTTTGATCTGCTTAGTACAAGCCTAGTCCTTCATCAAAACAGCATTAAAGTTTAACTTTGTAGCAATATAAGCCACACTTTACCTGCATAGTATTCTTGATTAGGATCCTGACTATTTACCTCATCGATTAGGGTAATTACCTGTTGCAACATGAGTTACTGGTTATGTTTATTTTACTAATAGCTTATTTTAATCAGCACGTTACTAATAAGTCAGAGAAAAACAATCAAATCCTAACTAGCTAATCCTGTTAATTAAATTGACTTAAATCGCTGGCAATAGACGCCTTTGGTTTTTCAACTAACCGCCCAAGCTCTTCGCCTGCTGTTAATACTATAATCGTTGGTGAATACTTTAATTGGTAGCGTGCTGCAATCCCTTCAGGATCGCGTTTATCATAACCGACAGCGACCAACTTTAAGCTGGCCAATGCCACCTTGGAGCTATCAAGTAATTTAAGTAACCGTGGTACTTCACGCTGACTATCGTGACACCAAGTGCCAAATAACACCAAAATATCTTTACCTTTGAGTGTTTGCATGGCTTGTGTATCGGCAACAGTTGACACAAAGTTATTATATTCACTGGAAAATTGCTGATAATCGTTAAGTAAATCAGCCGCACTTATCTGCCCTACAAACGGCTTATTATCTACAGCAAAAGACAGTAGCGGCACTAAACATACTGATAAAAAGAGCGCTATTCGTTTAAACATGATAATTCTCGGCTATTTATATTAAGTTGACTATACCCAAATCACAGTTTATTGCGAGTGCTATTACCCGTTTGTAAATCAGCCATTCTTGCTGCTATTAAGTAAATACTTAAAATGATGAAAATACGCTCAATTAGTCATAAATCTGCAATTAAACTATAGGATAATTTCCATTCGATTTAATTAACCTAGAAAAGACGACTGACCTCAATGACCACTCCTTTAGTGCGCTTGAACTTTGCACTGCAATCTTTTGAAGATCCGCTATCAGCTGCCATGGCACATACTATGGAGTACGATACGCTGCATCTAAATGCAAACGCGCAGCATGAAATTACACTGCTTTGTGTATTACCAGAAGATGCGCATGAAGGCGACACTATTTCGTTAAGTGCAACACATATAGCAGCGCGTGATGCGCGTTACTTTATGCAATACACACTGCGTCTGAGCGATATAGAAGAAGGTGCGGTAAAGCTGACACTTGAAAAAATAACTCTCAGTGATGAAAGCGACGAATATGTGCTGCAATTAATGTTACATGGCTTACATGCAACCCTCAAAGACAGTGCTGAATTTGATGTCGCAATCAAGCAGTATGGCGCAGGTTATATACCACAATACGAGCCGGCTCTGGCGTCTAAAAGTCATTCTATGCGCCAATATATGGCAAGCTTTAGTAGTTCATTTTTATCATTATTTTAATCCGCAAAGCTGACTTTACCCATAGTAATGGTGGGTATGCCCTGCGCTTGATTACCAAAACGTTGCTGGCCACCCGCTAAACACTCGTTCGCTAAAATCGCAAACAAAACTGCTTCTTTCGCATCTGGGTCGATACCTAGAGCATGGGTATTTTTAATCTCATGTAACTGTGGACACAAAGATAAAATATGCTTCATCAACAGTGGATTATGTATTCCCCCACCACTGGCATAAACTGTAACATCGGCTAATTTTTCACTGCATTGATTAATAGCCTGTGCAATCATCATCGCCGAAAATCGATTTAGTGTTGCCATCACATCTTCGTGGCTTAGCTGTAGGGTGTTGGTTGTCGTTTGTGCTTGGTGTAAATAAGCCAAATTGAAAACTTCAGGGCCTGTCGTCTTAGGAAAGTCTAAATTAAAAAATTCATCTTGGCATAACTCATCCAACAACGGCTGATTTATCTGGCCTCGGTTGGCAATTAAACTATCTTTGTCATAATGAAGCGGCGCAAAATAACATTGTATATAAGCGTCCATAATGGTATTACTTGGGCCAATATCAGAGCTAAATACAGCGCTCGCATCAGCAGATTGTGGTAAAAATGTCAGGTTAGCAATGCCACCCATATTCAGTAATATACGATTTTCAATTAAGCTGCTAAAAAATAAATAGTCGCCATATACCGCAAGTGGTGCGCCTTCTCCGCCCGCTGCAATGTGCTTTTGTCTAAAATCGCCAATCGTAGTAATACCTGTCGTAACCGCTAAATGGTCGCTATCACCTATTTGCAAAGTGCCATGATTAAAATCGCTCTGGTTATGCTGACTTTTAGGGCAGTGATAAATAGTTTGCCCGTGACTTGCAATCACATCAATATCAGCTGCATCAACTTTCCATTTAGCTAAACACTGCAATACCATCTTGCCATGTAATTGCCCCACCCAAGGGTGAAGTAAAGTAACTAACTCCAAATCACATTCGCGCCTGGCAAATACTGTTTTTATTTTCTGTTTATAATCATCATCATAATCAACGGTGTCAAAGGCTAACACATCAATTTGGGTGTCCATGCCATGCCCTGAGACTTTGCACAATGCAACATCTAACCCATCTAATGAAGTCCCACTCATCAGACCAATTATTAATCTTTGTTGTTTTTTAGCGCTGTTATACAGTTGTAATATATGCTGATGCATTCTTTTCACCCTTAAAAATCAAAATACTAATGAATGTACATTCACTTCAAACTAAAGAATACTTTATACCTTAACTTTAAACATTTAAAGAATAATTATTGCAAATACGTTAAAAATGCTTTAAAACTTACCAACACACTGAGTGTACCGACAACGATAAAATTCATAATAGCAAAAAATACATAACCACGGGAACAGACTATGAAACACTGCAAATCTAACTCAATGCGCCCACTCCACCTGCTATCACCAATTGCACTGGCAGTTATTGCCTCTACTAGCCCTGCTTTATTGGCCGCCGAACAGCAACAAGTACAGCAAAAAAAACCTGAAGTAATTACGGTTACTGGCTCGCGTATTCAGCGCACAGAATTAGTTTCAAGCAGTCCAGTAGTAAGTGTTGATAAAGCACAAATACACCTAGATCGCGCAGTTAATGTAGAAGATATTACCGCAAAATTACCACAAGCCGCAGCGGGAGCTAATAGTACAGGTGCGACGGTAGGTGACTCATTTGGCTCATCGACTATTGATTTACGTGGTCTTGGTCAAAACCGAACTTTGGTATTAATTGACGGTACGCGCGCTGTGCCATTTAGTTTTCGTAACTCAGTTGACGTCAATACAATTCCTGCAGGTTTGATCAAACGTGTTGATGTTTTAACTGGCGGTGCGGCTGCTGTTTATGGTGCCGATGCAGTAGCTGGCGTGGTTAACTTTGTGCTTGATGATGACTTTACCGGCGCTGAGTTTTCAAGTAGTTATGAAACAGCTGATGGTGGCAATGAAAAACTTAATTTTGAAGCCATTTTTGGTGGCGATATAGCTGATGGTAGTGGCCATATTACTGGCTACCTTGGTTATTCTGAACGTAAAGAGTTACTTGCTGGTGAACGTGATTATGCCTTAGAGAATGGTGCAACTATGATTAATAGCGGCGGGTTTTACACCGATGTTGCCAGCGGCAACAGTTTAGCAATTAATGATGTAGGGCAAGTCGTGAGCGACCGTCAAACCAGTGACTTTACCGGCGACCGTTATTTAACTCAGCCAATGGATAGATTTTCTGCTGGGTTATTATTTGATGTGGATGCCAATGACAGCGCAATCATTTACGGCCGCGCTATGTATTCAAAAGTAACCGTTAATGGCGCCGGCGCTAGCGGTCAAACACCTATTTTTGTTAATGAACAAGTAACCCTCACACAAGATAACCAATATATTCCTGATGAACTACGCCAACAACTCACCTTTGATGCTGATGGAAATGCGCTAGTCAATGTTGAACGTAATTTAGGCCTTGGCGTTCAGCATACTGAAGCCATGCGTGATTCATTACAATTTCAACTGGGTTTAAAAGGCGATATTAACGATTATTTACGTTACGATATTTATGGTCAGTATGGTCAAACTGACGAAGTCGCTACAATTTACAACAATGGCTATAAAAATGATAACAGTGGCAATAGTCGCTTTGGCAATATTGCCAATAGCAGCGATATTTTTGATCCTAATTTAGATCCAAATGAATTTAGCGATCCACTGTTATATACCACCCGTGAACGTACTCAAAGTGTATTTGCTGCAACTCTCTCTGGCGATTCAAGTGCCTTATTTGAATTACCCGCCGGTTATGTTGATTTTGCAATTGGTTATGAATACCGCAAAGAAACGGGCAAGCAAACTCCAGGGGATGCATTTAGAAATGGCACTAGCTTTGCGTCAGTTAGCGCGTTTGATATGGACGCCAACTTTGACAGTAGTGAGTTTTATGCGGAACTTTTAGTACCAATTTTAGTTGATATGCCGTTTGCTAAAGAGCTTAGTTTTGAAGGCGCGTATCGTATTTCTGATTATTCAAACACCGAAGCCGAAGACACTTATAAGCTTGGCATAAACTGGGCAATTAACGATGATATCCGTATCCGTGCTAATAAGCTCACTGCATTTAGAGCACCAAACTTAGGCGAATTCGCAAGTCCGATCACGGAGTTATCATTTGCTTTATTTGACCAAAGCAGTGACCAATTTTTATTACACTATGCCGGTCGCTTTAATGGCGATCCATGTTTGCTAGGTACGGGGGACGCAGCGCAATGTGCCGCATTTGGCGCACCTGCAGTTGGTAGTGAATTTGATAGCAGCTCTGCCGCTTATACTTACGGCGGTAACCCAGATATAAAACCAGAACAAGCTGAATCAGATACTTTAGGGTTAGTTTATACTCCCAGTTATATCGATGGCTTTGATGTATCTGTAGATTATTACAGCATTCGTGTCACCGATGCAGTAAGTCAAATTCAACCTGCTGCTGCATTACAAAGCTGCTATATCGACGATCCAAATCCAAACAACCCATTATGTGGTGCTGTGCTTCGCGATCCAAACACGGGCTTTATTAGCACCGCGATCGCAAATGATTTTAACCTTGCAGCGATTGAGCAAGAAGGTATTGATGTCGCTGCTAACTATGTATTTGATGCACCAATGGCGTTAGGCGGTCGCTTTAGGCTCTCATACCAAGGTAACTTTGTAACCAAGCAAACACGCCAAAATAATAGCACAGTGGCCGACGTTGATTGTAAAGGCACTTACGGTAGCACGTGTTCAGGCGATTTTGCGAGTATCTTACAAGCCGATTATAAACACCGCGCTACCTTTGATTGGCAGCTAGATACCATGAATTTCCAATTAGGCTGGCGTAGAATTGGTGAAGTAGAATATGCTGTAGATAGAACTGAAACAATCGATGCTCAAGATTACATAGACTTTGCTGCATCGTGGCAAGCAACCGACACTATCGCGGTTAACTTTGGTATCGATAACCTGTTTGATAAAGCACCACCAACCCCTGAAATTGGCGCAAACCACTTTAACACAGTGAGTGATTACAGTGTGATTGGTCGTACCGTAGGTGTTGCAGTGCGTTATTCGCCTGAGTTCTGATCCAGTTGCACATGCTGCACAGGATACCCCAAGCGCCCCCTGCCCGGTGCGCTTTTTATTGCTCATATTACTTGGTTAATCTGCACGGTTGTGTTGTTGCGATGCTCTGATTTTTTGTCTTTATCAAGGTTAAGTAAACACCCACTGCACTGATAGCTAAACCTAATATAGCAGGTATCGTGATTGCTTCACCAAACATTACCCACGCCCAGAGCGTTGTAACGGGTGGGGTTAAATAAATTAAACTCGACACCCGTGTTGCAGAACTTTTTGATAAGATCTGCCAATAAAGCCCGTAAGCGCCTAAGGTAGAAAATAGTATAAACCACACCACAGCATAAACAAAATTCAGGCTAATTTCAGGTACTAAGCCGCCATTAAAATAGGCAAGCGGCATAAACAATACACTGGTAATTAAACATTGTATGGTGAGCGATGGCAATATAGTCACTTTACTCGGCTTCGCTTTTGCTACAAAGGTTGCAACTACAATGCATATCATACTAAGCAAAGCTAAAGCGTATGCAAATAAAGGCGAATCGTTTATTCCTCCTACCACAGTGACTGCTACACCAATAAACCCTAAGCAAAGACCTACCCATTGCTTTAAAACAACTCTCTCAGACAACACAATACCAGCAAGTGCCGCGGTGACTATAGGCTGTAAAGACGCTATTAACGCTGCGGTTCCTGGAGAAACGCCCATATCAATTGCTGCGATAATTGTTGCTAAATAGCCAAACATAGCAAAGCCGCCAATAACACATTGCTGTAGTAACTCCCGTTTATTTAGCTTTGCTAAAACCCTTATTGAAAAGGGCAGTAAGATGACTGACGTAATTAAAAACCGCCAAAACAAAACGGTAAAAATTGAGCCTGTATTAGACGCTAGCGTCCCTCCGATAAAGCCAGAACTCCACGCTATAACCAAGCCTATTTCTAAAACCGGTATTGATTTTAACTTATCAAACACACTCACCTCAAAAGTAAAACGATCACTCTACTTGCAATGGTAGAGTGATCGTTTTACCATGTCAACTATGAACAAGACCCAAGAAAAGATAGCCAGCGCTTTAGAAACTGCTTTCGCCCAACATGGCTTTGCAAAACAAGGTGTTGATGCGTTAAAAGAAGCCACAGGGGTAAGCCTAAGAACCCTGTATAAATACTGTCCTTCAAAAGAAGCAATGATAATCACTGCGCTTGAGTACCGTCACACTCGGTATTTAAACACTATTTTCAATTCGTTAAATGATAGTGATAGCCCTAAAGCTGAGCATATATTTAACCAAATAGAATTCTGGATGAGCGAATATGCACCTAGCGGCTGTTTGTTCCACAATGCAGTGGCCGCCTATCCAAACAGTGAAGCATTATCACGGCTATTAGCTCGACATAAATTTGAGGTAGCCACTAACTTAGCCCAAGCCCTAAATCTCAAAGGCTATGAGGATGAGTTACTACTAATACATGAAGGGTTGATGCAAAGCTGGCCTTTACTGGGCAATAAAGCACTCCTCGTTGCAAACAAGTTAGTAAGTGAATACTTAGAAGATCGAAGCCCGTAGATAAAGCGGCATCCGTGGGTCTATTCCCACGAATCATTATAAATCAATAACCTCTATCGCACCGCGTTTTTGCATGGTGACAAACAGCTTTTTTTGCCCATCATTAAATGCCACATTGGTTGGATGCTGCCCTGTTAAAGTATAGGTTTGCAATATCTTACCTGCGGGGCTAATTTTTAAAATAACACCTGCGCCATAGCGCGCCACAAATAAGTTGCCTTGGTTATCAACACGCATGCCGTCCATACCATGGTCGTCAAATGTGATCAGCGGCTGCTTATTGCTGATGTTTAGCTCACTATCAAGATCGTATTGCCAAATAACCCGCTGCACACTCTCATTCACGTAGAGCTTGTTGTTGTCATTATTGACCGCCACACCATTGGTAGTGCCCATATCATCCTCTAGTAACTCAGTGCTGCCATCAGCATTTATACGCCACAATTTGCCGGTACTGTTTGCCCAATTTGGGTCGCTAGCAAATAAATCACCGCGTTTAGTTATAGCAATGTCATTAGGTTGATTCATGGTTTTATTATGAGCAAAAACCTCAACGTTTTGACTATTAGCAGGCACTTTTAAAATATTATGATTAACATAATCAGCTATGTATAAATTGCCTTGGCTATCAAATTGCAAACCATTACCAACGCTGTCATTTGGCAGCTTTAAAAATAAGCTGGCTTTGCCATTGCTATCAACCTTACCAATCGTGCCTTGTTCAGCAAAGTTAACCGCATATAAATGTTGCTTATAAAATACCGGCCCTTCTATGCCTTGCGTAAAGGTATTATCTGCAACAAAGTCACGACTGCTATTAGCTGTTGTATTAGTTACTGTATTCGTTGCTAAACAGGCGGTACTTAGCAAAACTGCAGCACAGCTTAATCCACAGATCATCGCTTTCATTTTATTATTATTCCTAATTTAAATTATTACTGGTGAAGATAGTTAAGATCGGGTAATTATCTTCGCCAAACGACAACAAGCGACTGGGTCGTTTTTCTGCTGTGAACCATATCGAGTTTCTACTTACAGTAGTTTTTATCATAATGGATAACTTCTTACTACAAATAGCTTTCTGCCTTTAAAGTTTAAATTACTTTAGGATGAAAACGACCTAACGGCTCGATTTCCTGACTATACGAGAAACTGGTAAACAAGCTGAAGAAAATCAAAACAACGACGATCTGTTTTTCGCTCATTAGGGACTGTCAGATAAAATCAAAACACTCTTTTCAAACTGAGATGTGGACTACTAAAAATTTGTTGTTAAATTTTTATGTAAGAGAAATTGGTAAAAACAACCAACAGAAAAGCTGTTAAAGTTTATTGGCATATAGCATCCGATTTATTTCAGGAATTAAAAGACCCACAACCATGTGGATATTGAAATTACTAAAATATAATAGCTATTTTTTAAAAGGTAGATTTTATTTTCGTTTTATATAACGCTGCCTAAATAATATTTTCTTTATCTAAATTAACTTAATTAGAAAAAATATTATCGAGATCTTCGTCAATATAAACACCCGTTAATCCATTGTCTTCTACAGCAGATTTAAACTTATCAGTACAATACAAACAAGAACCACCTGTAAATTTACTCTTAAAAACAGGCTTATTTTTTACATCATCATTTATGAAAGCAATCTTGATATAATCTAAAGGATAACCATCTAAATATTCGCGTTCACATTTGGCTTCATCTTCTAGTCCAAATGTACGCAAGTTAAAGATTACAATAGGTTCACCATCAGCTTTTGTTTCAATAAACTCACCTAAAGGCGCTAATAAATCTTTTAAAGCTTCATAAGCATTCATCCGAAGAGCGATAAACCCATCCATGATACTTATATCGTAGTTATCTTTTAGATAACCAGGTAAAAAAGACAACTCATAACCTTTAGGCCAATACTCTAATAAAGAGTCATTATTCATATGGATATCAAGTAGAAACATGCAAGCATCTTGATTAGATGGCAACATTGGTTGTATTTTTTCAGCGAATGAAAGTATGTCCCACTCAACCATGTCGTAAGAATTAGTAACAGGCTTTAACGAGAACAACTTCATGATTTGCCATCCCAATTAGCATTTTTACGCATCATAACGCTGGCTGGCATCATATGATTTTTAATTTTTATTTTCACGCCACGTAATGCATTTATGAAATCGAGCTTATTTACTTTGGTTCTTAAACTAGTAGACACCCACACTTCATAATTCCCACACTTCATAATTATGGCGATGCAGCCTTCTGTGAGAAACAGTGTCAGGCGTAGCCCAATCATCTGACTTATTTTTTTCAAAGTTTCTTAGCCACACCCCATTCGTTGGATCATTAATACCAATACCAAACGAGTGCATTCTTAAACGCGTAGCATATGTAAGGCGCTGTCTATAACGTCCCTTACCACACACAATATGATGCGCTTCATGATATGAAGTCGGTTTTGGCTCGCCTGCCGCTCGTAAAAACTTAGCAAGTTTTTCCGTCGGATGATGCTCTTCTTCTGCTAGCTCTTTAACAGAAGTACCTTCGTTTTCTGCGCGGTAAGACTCTAAGCTTTGTTGCGCAATAAGCAAGTGCTCTAAACGCTTGCGTTCTTTTTGTAAGTGGTCGTAATCTCTTTGCAGCTTTTCCTTAGACGCAGCAGATTTACGGCGCTTATCGTCGTAGTGTTTTTTGGCTAGTAATTCATAATTATAAATAGCCATTTCCAAAGGACTGGGGTTACTTGGTCGATCTGGCATTGGGTAGCGCTGTAGTTGAATCATCCTTAAATCCTTAAAATTTCCTTTTATTGGCGAGTAAAATAGCAAATAGACTATTAAGGTGCAATTATAAACGTTACACACCAAATAACTGAGATCATTTTATTGCTTACAATGAATTACTAAAGTCACAACCAGCGCTTTATTGATTGTTAGCTGTATTACTTTACAGGCTACTTAATGACCATCTATTTTTTGCTTAGCTTCAAGTCCATATTTTGCGCCTTGATCTCAGCGATAAAAATTGAATTATTGGCGACAGCCAGTTCCAGCGCACGCTCAGATGCAATTAACGCATCGGGTAAATTCTTATTCAAACTGTAAGCTGTTGCTAAACTATCCCACAATATCTCAGAATTAGGAAAAGTCTCAGTACCTTTTTCCAAAATTTCAACGCCCCATCCTAGCTTACCTTCATACGTAGCTTTGAGCCCATAAACATTATACTGATGTGCCGATAAAGGAAATGCATAACCGAACTCTTTAGCTTTATCCTCATAAAACTTTATTAGGTTCGACAGAGGCATGATATCAATCTCAGGTACCGCATTCCAATCAGAAAAAATAGCTTGTAACCCTTTTGCCATTCCTACTACGGGAGTGGTGTCGTGTGTTTCATTGGGGAACCTTGCGTAATAATAATAAAGCCCTGATTTTGATTTTTTTTCCAATGCCAATAACATGCGATCAAAAGCTTCGGGCATTTCGTTCGGCTCACTTGCCATACTTAGAAACCACCGAAAAGTTTTTGCTCCACTGGTTGAGTGCTTCTTTTCAAAGTCTGCAACTATTGTAGCTTCATCCCACCAAAGACTTGGGCTAATCGATATCGCAGCATTAAATTTAGTATTACCTTTAACTGCAAGGTAACTGGTATATAAACCAGAAAGTGAGTGGCCTGCGATAATATAATAAGGCGCAACTCTATATTGCTTATTAAGTTGGTTTAATAACTCTTCTTGTAGGAAACGCGTGAGTAAGTCAGCTTTACCGGCTCGACCGACAAATGCTTCAGGCTCAGTATGAGTAAAAAATGCTAATCTATTTTTTAGACTTACACCTACAACAATCATTTCCGGTACTGCTGCATAAGTGCTGTAAAAATGCGCGCTAGCTGCCGCGTGATTGAATTGAGTGGCGCCATCTAATACAACCAGTACAGGGTATGAAAAGTTATCAGAATGTCGATAAGTGTCTGGTAATGATATCTGAACGGTAACGTCTTTTCCTAGGAATTCAGAACTTAGACTCAAACGGTCATACTGCGCAAGAGCTTGAGTAGAATTTAAAAAAAATAAAACGATTAATATAAATCTCATTGGATACCTTTAAAGTTAATGGCTTATTCAACACTATTTAGGTGGTTTATAACACACCTAAACGGCGTTTAGTTAATAATGTTATCAGACAAAATTAGGATTCGACTCATCAAAACAGGAATAAATTTAACTTTTTAATGACTATATCTCCCTCAAACCTGCCCTATAAACTTTAAGGGTCTAATTAATTCATTCACAACATCCCGCATAAATGTAGATCGCTCCCGATGCTGTATTAATTGCAAAAAAGATATAGTATTGACTCAGTGTTTATGGGTTTCATGTATCAAACTATTGGTAGCTCAACACGCTGATTCTAAACCCTATCAGAAAGACCCAAATAGGGAACGAGAGTACCTCCTCTGTAGCCCTTGCTAAATATGGCTCTGCATTCCAGCCTTGTAAGAAACCATTCCAACTTTGGAACAGAAAGAACACTTGTTCCCAAATGGCAGTAAATAGTGTCACTGTTGCATTGCTGCAAAAGTGATTCTCCGTATAGCGATAAACTAATCTATGCTAAGTGTTGAATTTACTAAGCACAGCCCTAAGTTCATTACTTAAGCATTTAACTCGCTGCAAATACCATAACGACTGAGCATTTAGATTTACAGTTGTTATGCAGCATTTTCTTAACTCGATACGGAAAACAATTATGCAAGCTATCTCAAACAAGCAATTTACTCTTAAATCTCGCCCGCATGGCGCGCCAACGATTGATAACTTTGCACTTAAAAGCGAACAAATGCCTGAATTACAACAAGGTGAAGTATTACTACGCACTATTTATTTATCACTCGACCCATACATGCGCGGTCGTATGAGTGATGCCAAATCATATGCTGACCCTGTTGAGATTGGCGATGTAATGGTGGGTGCAACCGTATGTCAAATTGAGCAATCAAATAACGACAAGTTTGCAAAAGGCGATTGGGTACTAGCCTATACAGGCTGGCAGGAATATGCGATTTCAAATGGCGAAGGCTTAATGCCATTAGGTAAAGAGCCAAGTAACCCATCGTATGCACTGGGAATTATGGGTATGCCTGGTTTTACTGCTTACATGGGGCTACTAGATATCGGCGCACCAAAAGCAGGTGAAACAGTGGTGGTAGCCGCAGCAACGGGCCCTGTTGGTGCCACTGTTGGGCAAATTGCAAAACTCAAAGGTTGCAAAGTAGTCGGTGTGGCAGGCGGTAGTGAAAAGTGCCTATACGCCATTGAAAAGCTTGGCTTTGATGCCTGTATTGATCACCGAGCTGATGACTTTTCCTCGCAATTAGCTAAAGCCTGTGATGCAGGTATTGATGTTTATTATGAAAATGTGGGCGGAAAAGTCTTCGATGCCGTATTACCATTATTAAACACCGCTGCGCGCGTACCATTATGTGGCTTAGTGTCTCAATATAATGCGACTGAGTTACCACAAGGGCCCGATCGCATGGGTGCTCTGATGGGGCAAATTCTCTCTAAGCGCATTCGTATGCAAGGTTTTATAATTTTTGATGATTATGCCCATCGTTATGATGAATTTGCCACTGATATGAAAAAATGGCTTAGCGAAGGAAAAATTCATTACCGTGAACATTTAGTAACCGGGCTTGATAATACAGTGTCTGCTTTTAACGATATGCTGGATGGCAAAAACTTTGGCAAAACTGTAATACAAGTTAACCAGCCACTATAAACTTTATTTTTCAAGCGCAGTTATTACTGCGCTTACAAGGAATACTATGATCAAGTTACATCATTTAAATAAATCCCGCTCTAAACGTATTATTTGGTTACTCGAAGAGCTAGACGTTGACTACGAAATTGTGGCTTATCAACGCAACAGTGAAACCTTTTTAGCTCCTGATGAGCTTAAAACGATTCATCCACTAGGCAAATCCCCAGTGATTGAAGACAACGGTCAAATTATTGCTGAATCAGGCGCCATTACTGATTATTTAATCACTGAGTATGGTAACGGCAAGTTTGCGCCTAGTCGTGATAGTAAAGACTATATTGACTACCAGCAATGGCTACATTTTGCTGAAAGCTCTGCCATGGTGCCATTTTTGTTGAAGTTATTTATTACCAAAGATGGCTGTAAAACTAATTTTATTGCCGACTACGCTGATCACGAAATTGGCAAAATTTTAAGTTATATCAACCTAAAACTAACGGGAAAAAACTACCTAGTAGGCGAGCAGTTAACTGGCGCCGACTTTATGCTGTCGTTTGTGGTTGAAAAAGTAGCCGAAACTGGCGCTATTAGCCACTTCCCTGAAATTGCCCGCTACTTAGAGCAATTAAAAAGCCATGAAAAGTACCATACAGCAGATGAGCTAGAAGCAAAATACGCTTAAGCCCTTACCAGTGCAAGCTTAAAAGGGGTGTAAAGCCCCTTTACACCCTTTGTTAATCAACTAACCTGTAGCCTACCGCCGGCTCTGTAAGTAAATGCTTTGGACTGGCGGGGTTTATTTCGAGTTTTTGCCTTAGCTGAGCCATATGCACACGCACATATTCAGGGCGGTTAATATACTGCTCTCCCCATACATGACTTAATATCGCATTGTGAGTGAGCACTTTATCTTTGTTTTGTAGCATTAACAGTAAAATTGCATATTCTTTTTTGGTAAGTTTAACTTCTTGCTGCGCGAGTGTAACAGTGTGTTTATGTGGATCAATGGTAATGTTGCCGCAGGTTAAAGCTAAACTCGTTTGCGTATTAGTACGTAATAACACGCGAATTCGCGCCAGTAATTCATTAGCACTAAAAGGCTTGGTGAGATAATCATTAGCGCCATTATCAAGGGCGGTGACTTTTTCAACTTCACCATCGCGTGCTGAGAGTACCAGCACTGGCAACTGGCTCCACTGCCTAAGTTCTAGTAGCCAATCTTGGCCATCCATATCTTGTAAGCCTAAATCAAGCAGAACTAAGTCGAAACTTTGCTCACTCAGCAATGCAAAACCATCCAGCCCTTTTGCTCTAACATTCACTTGATAACCACTGGCAGCTAATAACGTTTTTAAAAAGCTCTGCAGTGGTGGTGAATCTTCTAAAGCTAAAATATTAATCATTTAACTTACTCCATACTAAGCAGGCAGTAGCACTTTGTTGTTGCTCATTAATATCTAAAGTAAAACTTCCATGGTGAAATTTAGCCACCACATCACAAATGACACTGCCTAAACCAACACCTTGATCAGTGCTTGTTGGCGGTAATGTTGCCAATTGATTAGTAATACACAATTGATAGTCAACTTGCTGCGTATGTTGCTGACTATTGAAGCTGAGATCCGCGTGACCATCACCATAGCGGCTGGCATTTTCAAACATATTCGCTAAAGCAATTTCAAGCAAGGTGATATCCCCTTCGCAGCTGTCTTGTTCACTTATTTGTGTAACGAGCTGAAAATCAAATAACAGCTGCTGACGACGCGCTTGAGCTTCGCTGATCAAGGTTTGCAAGCTAATGGCTTGCCATTGCAAGTCTTCGCCCATTTTATTGACCCGACTAAGCTCCATCACTTTATCAAAATGTTCGTTAAGAATTTTACTTTGCTCATAAATATTACGCGCTTGCTCTGCGGCCATTGCCTCGGTGAGTACAATTTTTTCATCCGCGAGCATGCTCGATGCGCCCATGATCGTTGCAAGTGGGGTTCGTAAATCATGCGACAAACTGCGCAATAAAGCATTTTTAGCTCTCTCAAGTTCTGCTTGCACAGAAATAGCAGCCGATTGCTGGCGTAACTGCGTGTTCTCATGAGCCTGATATAACACTGAGATTGCAGTGTTTAAAAATGCACTTTGTTCCTCATCAAGTTGCTGCGATGCAGTAAAACCGCCCCAACGACTATCAACTTCACCGATCGCAAAGTAATTTATTGGTAGCCCTTGCTGAGCTGGTATAAGTTGCAGCCAATCAAGTTGAATCTGTAAATGTTGCTCAATCGCCGTTTGAAAATAGCCGCGCTGACGATCAATTTCATCGAGGCCATTTAAACCTTTGGCAAGCTCATACAAACAACTGGTGTTACTGGCATGGCGTTTAATATCACTAATTTTTCTTGTAAGTTGACCTGCTAATTGGCTTATCACCAATCCCACGATCAGCATGACCGCAAAGGTCACCATATACTCAATATTTTCAATATGAAAAGTGAAATACGGGGTAACAAAAAACCAGTCTGTGCAGGCCACACTGACTAAAGTGGTAATTGCCGCTACGCGACGATTACTGCGCAGCGCCACCAAAGTAACCCACAATAATTGCAGCATCACAATATCTGTGGTGGTAAACCAATCTCGCACCGGAAAAATAGCCAACACAATCAGTATTGGCATTAGTACACTCGCAGCAATTGCACTGAGGTATTGTTTTATCTTCATTTTATCGCTCTTCATAGACTCCCTCTTAGCTTACTGTGATTACTAGGCAGGGACTATAAAGTTTTTATAAAGTTTTTTGCTCTAGATATTAAATCTTTATAAAGCTTTGCTTTGCAACGCTGACTTTACTATTTCTTACCGTATATTTAGCGCCACTTTAGTAATTGCTGCTTACCTAGTGTCGGTATTTGATAAGGCGTATTGATGATAAATTGGAAAATCACCTTAAGACTACTCGCCTTTCCAATTATTTGGATGGGGGTTGTACAATTGGTATTTGCCGCCCTTTCATTATTTATTTTTAAAGATCGGGTTATTGGGGCTTTTCTTATTCCTGCTGCAACAATGATCTGCGTTGCTTTAGTGCTACTGATCAATTTACGAAAAACGGATTTAACCACAGCAATATTAAACAGCCACTTCACCCAAGAGCGATATTTACACTTAAATATCAAGGCTCGCCCGTTAAAGCAGATGTACGCCATGCAATTATGGCATTTATGACCTTTGCTGCTGATTCAAGCTTACTGTTTATAATGTTGCTTATGGCAACGGGTCTGGATTTTTGGAACGCATTTACTGCGGGAGCTGCATGCGTCAATGTACTTGGCCCTGGGTTTAGTGAAATTAGCGCTAACTTTCAACCTGTTTCAGACACCGGTATTTGGATACTCTCGGTCGCTATGATCGTGGGTCGGTTAGAATATTTTACTGTTTTTGCACTTTTTACTCATAGTTTTTGGAAAAAATAACGAAGGAATAATATGGCACATTTTACAGTTATTGGTTTAGGCCGCTTTGGCATTGCAGCAAGCTTGGAGTTGATCCATTTAGGACACACAGTGACTGGCGTTGATAGCAACCCAAAACTCGCCGAAAAATATGTTGAGCACTTATCAGAGACAGTGGTATGCGATTCAACGGATGAAGCGGCGCTAAAAGAGCTCGATTTAGCAAATAGTGAAACGGTGTTAGTCGCGATTGGTGAAGATATGCAGTCCAGCATATTGTGTACCTTAGCACTAAAAAATTTAGCGGTTAAACAAATATGGGTTAAAGCCAGCACCAAAGCGCATCATACGATTATATCAAAGTTGGGGGTCACGCGTATTATTCACCCAGAAGAAGAAATGGGAGTGCGCGTTGCACAAGCGCTAAACTACCCAATAGTGAATGATTATATTTCCTTAGGTAATGGTTTATACGTGGTAGAAGTGAGTATCAAAGCGCATTTACATCAAACACAATTAGGCCATTTACTAAAAGAAATCAAAGCGTCAATTGACCCGCTACTGGTTAAACGAGGCAAACAAACATTTGTAAAATTAACAGATGACTTTGAATTGCTCGAATACGACACGCTGCTGTTATCTGGTAACCGTGTACAATTAAACTATCTTGCGCCAAGGCTGTTATAACCATGGTTTTATGGCACCCACTAAAAACTGCTATCGAGCACAGCCCTAGCGGCAATAAAAAAATCAATGCTGCACCGCCGCTTATTTTGTGCTGCAGCTTTTTGATATTAATCGCACTTGGGGCTTTAGCATTAAAGCTGCCTTTTGCCACCAATGAACCTATTTCGTGGATACAAAGTGCCTTTACTGCAACATCGGCGGTAACCGTCACTGGATTAGTTGTGGTAGACACCGGGTCCGCATTTACGCCTTTTGGACAAGGGGTGATCGCGCTATTAATTCAACTTGGTGGTTTGGGTTTGATGACATTTGCAGTGGTAACCTTGCTGGCACTGGGTAACAAAGTTGGCTTTATTCAAAAAACAGTGACTAAAGCCGCTTTTAATCAAACAGATACATCAAAACTTTTGAGTACGGCAAAATCAGTGTTGCTTTTTGCCATCATTGTTGAGTCACTCGGTGTTGTTATTTTAACGCTGTACTGGCTCCCTGAACTGGGCTTACAAACCAGCTTTTTCCATGCGTTGTTTTATACCATCAGTGCATTTAATAATGCGGGGTTTGCGCTTAGCCCCGATAGCCTGATGCAGTATGTTGACGATCCCGTGATCAATTTCACTATTACTGGTTTGTTTATTATCGGTGGCCTAGGTTTTACGGTTCTTATGGATGTGTATAAATCAAAACGTTGGGCAGCCCTTAGCACCTATAGTAAGTTAATGCTGATCAGCACGGTTATCATCAATATTGTCGCGCTGGTGCTGATTTACGTTATTGAATATGACAATCCAAAAACACTGCAACCCTTGTCAGAAGTCGGTAAATGGTTAGCTGCTTGGTTTCAAGCCGTAACACCGCGTACAGCTGGATTTAATACCATTGCTATAGAAGAGCTGAGAAATGCCAGTACCGCATTAATAATGATGTTAATGTTTATTGGTGGAGGCTCACTCAGTACCGCAAGTGGTATAAAAGTAGTGACTTTTGTGGTGTTGATTTTAGCGACTTACAGCTACTTACGCCGCGATAAAGGCGTTACCGTGTTACGCCGAGAAATCGACAAAGAATCAGTTTATAAAGCACTGGCTTTAACCCTTGTTTCAGCGGGTATAGCATGGCTGGCTATTTTTACGTTACTGATTGTTGAAGATGCGCCTTTTTTAGATGTCGCCTTTGAGGCTGTGTCTGCACTTGGCACTGTAGGATTGTCTCGAGGTTTAACTGCTTCTCTTTCTCCGCAGGGCGAATTTATCATTATGTTTTTAATGTTTATGGGAAGGATTGGCCCCTTAACCATTGCCTACTTTTTAGCGAGTCCTCGCAGTAGGAAACTAAGGTATCCAAGCGCACAATTATCGATTGGCTAATAAACCTGAGCTCGGGATCAGCTATTTTTAACCCGAGCTCGAATATTTTACTAGGCGATAATAACAACTACACCAGTTAAAAACTAAATGCCCGCCAATTCACGCTCAGTTATACACTCCCCGGACGCCATCTCAAATTCGCGGCAAACCAGTGGGCGGTTTTCATAAATAGAGCACATTAAGGTATTGCGGTCGAGCGCTTGGCACCAGCCATCGTCGGCGCGTTTCATCACTTCGCTGCCCCATTTATCATACTCAATATAATGAAATGGCACACCGGTGTCGGTCACAATACGCACTTCTAACTGACAACAGCATGCTTGGCAATTAGCACAAGTAACAGGCTCAGGAGCTGATGTAATATTTTTTACTGCAATGACGGTTTCATCGGGGTGAACAATCTGGGGCATAAAGGCTTACTTTTAAGAATAAGCCCCTAGCATACCTGAGTGAATTTAACGCGCCAGTAATTTCGTTTTTATTTCACTGTAGCGTTGCTGTTCGCACAAACCAAAACCACTGAGTTGACGCACTTTGTTACGCGCAAATAACGGCACGCTCATGCCCGCTAAAAAGCGGCATTGGGTTTCAATACCTATATTATGCATACCTTTACTGGCCAGGTGACTAAGTAACTCATCAACTTTTTGATAAATTACAGCATCGTCAACAAAGCGATGCTCTAATGAATACTCAAGTGTTACAGCTTGGCCTCTACATACTGAGCAATGCCCGCATTGCTGTGGCGCTTGATGGTCGTCAAAATAACGAGCAAGGTTATAGCTCAAACAGCTTTTTAGCTCAAAAAAGCGAATAAGTGCCGCAATACGTTTGATCTCCGCTTGCTCTTTATCAACAAAGTAATCGTGTAACTGCTTAGCCAGCTCAGGGTTATTGATCACCTCATTATGTACTTGATAGACTTGGGTGATTCGCTTTGTTTCAAGTGCAATTAAATTCTTCTCGGCTAAATAATCAAGCGCTGCAACAACGCGTTTGCGATCCACCTGAGCGGCTTGGGTAAGCGTGTCAAAATTTAGTGTGCCCCAGATTTTTTTAAACTGGGTATGGCCAAATATTAACTGTAAAAATGCTTGTCTATCAGCATCAAAGTGACCAAGTAAAGCGGCTTTATCAACCAAAAACTTATATTTAAAGTCGGCGTAATAAGCATAAAGTGGTGTTATTGCACCTTGCATTTCCAATTGTACTAACAAGGTTTTAAGCGCTAATTGGCGAATATTACTATCACTTGAAAGGCTGTATTCTTGCATTTCCCATTGCTGACTTTGTTTTGAGTGATCGCTTTGGTGTTGGCGGATATCGTTGAGCACATGCTCAATACCACTAAGCTCTGGGGTATCGCCATAAACAAAGTTTTCAACCGTGTTTAAGCCATCTAAATTAGCCAATGTAAAACACTGCGATGGTTGTCCATCTCTCCCTGCACGACCAATCTCTTGGCTGTAGTTTTCAATCGACTTTGGTAAATCATAATGAATAACAAAACGGATATCTGATTTATCAACCCCCATACCAAACGCAATCGTGGCCACTACGACATTAATTTTACCCGCCATAAAATCATCTTGGATACCATAACGCAAGGTATCTTCAAGCCCAGCATGATAAGCCACAGCGTGTAAGCCTTGGCGACTAAGCGCTTCAGCGACTTGCTCTGCACTATGTTGCAAGGTCACATAAACAATCCCAGGGCCGGTTTGCTCGCGCACAATATTAGCCAATGTACTTGCTTTATCAGCGCTTTTCACGCTGAGTATCGATAAGTCTAAATTAGCCCGATAAAACCCAGTTTGTACAATGCATTCTGGCGCTATTGCAAAACGCTCACTCATATCACGCTTTACTTTTTTAGTGGCGGTGGCCGTTAATAATAATACCAAGGGAATATTGAGCTCATCACGATAGCGCGGCAGTTTTAAATAATCAGGCCTAAAATTATGGCCCCACTCGGAAATACAGTGAGCTTCGTCAACCACCAGCATTGAAATAGCCACTTGGTTAATAAATTCACGAAACCGCTCATTCTTAAAACGTTCTACCGACACCATTAAAATTTTCACTTTACCGGCACGCACATCGCTCATTACAGTGTGGCTTTGCTCAGCGGTTTGACTCGAATCAAGGCTTGCGGCATAAATTCCTTTGTTATTTAAAAAGCTGATTTGATCTTTCATTAATGCCAATAATGGCGAAACCACTAAGGTTAAATTCGGCAAGTGCAATGCAGTTAACTGATAACACAATGACTTACCAGATCCAGTGGGGAAAATTGCCAATGATGATTGGTTATTTAGCAGTTGCTCTATGGTTTGCTGTTGACCTTGGCGAAATTGACTAAACCCAAAGTGTTGCTCAAGTGAAGAAAGTATCGATCCGCTCATAATATTTCCCTTTATTCATATTCCCTAATAAAGGAAATCATAGTTTGAAAATGCAATGTTTGCCATGGTAACGTTTTTTTGCTTTATTTTCTTGGCTTATCTATTTGTTCCTATTAAATTTTACTGACAAATTGTGGAAAAAGGCGCATTATAAATGCGTTGCTTGAAAAGGTATTTTGAACATTTTTGTTCAGCTCAATACCTAAATGTTCTATACGTTTCATCATCATAAGAGCATTTAGGTATAATTCTTTTGAGGGCAATGAAATGATAACCACACATCCTAAAATCGTGATCATCGGTGGCGGTGCCGGCGGCTTAGAGCTCGCAACGCAATTAGGGCATAAACTAGGCAAGAAAAAACACGCAGATATTCTACTAATTGATAAAAATCGCACCCATATTTGGAAGCCTTTGCTGCACGAAGTGGCAACAGGTTCTATAGATGCCGATTTAGATGGCGTAGTTTACTCAGCACACGCAGCAAAACATCATTATAACTTTCAACTGGGTACTTTCTGCGACCTTGATAACACCAATAAAACCATCACACTCAGTGCCTTTAATGACGAACTTGGCCATCAAATTTTACCACAACGCACCGTTCATTATGACTATTTGGTGATTGCCGTCGGCAGCGTCAGTAACGACTTCAATACACCCGGAATTAAAGACCATTGCTTTTATCTTGATTCAAACCAACAAGCGGAACGCTTTCAACACGCGCTACTTGATAACTTTACTCGGTTACACCAAGACAACGACCCACAACATACGCTAAATGTTGCTATTGTTGGTGGTGGTGCCACAGGCGTTGAACTCTCAGCTGAGCTGTATCATGTTTCTGAGTTATTAAAACTTTATGGTTTGACAAATATGTCGGCAAAGCGCTTACACATTCACTTAATCGAAGCAGGCCCGCGTATTTTACCCGCCCTACCAGAGCGTATAGCAAACTCAGCGAAAAGAGAGCTACTAAAGCTTGGTGTTAACGTTCGAGAAAACACCCAAGTAAAGCAGGCAACAAATCAAGGATTCATCACTAAAGATGATGAACACCTCGATGCCGACATTATGGTATGGGCAGCGGGTGTAAAAGCCCCCGATTTTATAAAAGATCTCGGGATTTTTGAACTAACTCGTAATAACCAAATCATGGTGAACGACTATTTGCAAAGTAATAGCGATGACACCATTTTTGTATTAGGTGACTGTTGCGCGTTTACACAAAAAAATGGCAAATTAGTACCGCCTCGTGCGCAATCAGCCCATCAAATGGCACAATGTGTTGAAAAAAACCTAATTGCGACACTACGCCAACAGCCGTTAACTGGCTTTGAATACAGCGATCATGGTTCGCTCGTCAATTTGTCACGCTACAGTACCGTGGGGAGCTTAATGGGCAACCTCACTAGTAATAGCTTTTTTATTGAAGGCAAGATAGCCCGCTTTATGTATATTTCGCTCTATCGCATGCATCAACGCGCCATCCACGGCAGCGCCAAAACCTTTGCATTATGGATCAGCGAAAAAGTGCTCCGGGTCGTTAGACCAAAGATGAAATTACATTAAGCAACTAATGAGAGTAAGTGGAGCCGCCGCTTCACTTACACACTCAATAACCATAAATACCTCAGGCATCACGTTCTTTATGAAATACTAGCTCCTCAAGGTAATACTACAAATATAGTCATTCATTATGAGCTGCTACTAAAGGTTGTGTTATTGAATAAAAAGGCGCAGCAGTACTTTGTACGCTTAATAGATAGCAAAAAAACCTTATTGCATATTTACTTGGATTGTCTTCAAATTTAAATAATTTACCTGTAAGTTATAAAAAACCACATAAGGAATGATGCTATGACCGCGAAAACGCTGATTTTCAACTTTGATGGCACAGGTAGTGAGCCACGTGATGCTGAGCAATTCAGCTCTGCGCACTTTAAGGAAGATGCAAGCATTTCGAATATTCTCAAACTTCATTTATTAATGGGTGGCCAATTAAATAACGAGCCCGTTACTCCTTTTACTAATCAACTCAGCTTCTATTACCAAGGTATTGGAACCCAAGGAAGTCGTTTAAAGCGATTTCTCAATCAATCTTTCGCACCACGCGATGATGATGTTGCCAGTATTTTAAATCATGCTATAAATGATTTTGAACGCTACTACAAAGCTGGCGATACACTGTTACTCACCGGCTTTAGTCGTGGCGCAGCGCTAGCACGACGTTTTGCAAAGTGCTTAGAGCCGCTCATAGCTAATAATGTTTATTTATGCGTATTTGATACTGTGGCATCCATTGGTTTATCCAAAGTCACCAAGGCCACCCGAGGTGCTGAACATGTTATTTTTGAAAACCATACTTTAGCGACCAACATAAAGCAGGCTCTGCATTGTGTGGCACTGGATGAAAAGCGTCGAGCTTTTGAGCCTACTCTTATAAATCATCAAAACAATGTACATGAAATATGGTTTGCAGGCGCGCATTCCGATATCGGTGGCGGCTACTATCGAGATGGGCTCGCGGATATTTGCTTACGCTTTGCAATGGAGTGGTTACTTCAACTACCTGTGGCTTTATCCTTTTTAACTAGTCAAGAAATCGATTATTCATCGTTATTTCCTGCTGATCAAAATAGCTTTATCGCCCAAGATGATATGACCATCACCCCGGACCCTTTTGCATTAAGCCATCAACAGAATTATTTTTGGTTTAATCCTTTGTTTAAACTCATTGACCGTGAATGCACTGTACTGGTTAATGACGAACAAAGTGAGCTGTTACCCATTGTCCACCACAGTGTTGCAACACGTATCAACCAATTAACCAGTTATCGCCCTGAATCTTTAAAAAACCTCAGTTATCAACTGTTGTATGCAGATCAAAGTACATTGAATTTTAAAGGTTTATCTGCCCATATTGCTTTAAGAAATCAAAACATGTCGGTGTTGCAGATTGGTCAAAGCCAAGATGTGTTGATTTATGCCGCAGAGCAATACAATGCAACAGGACTAATGCTTGAACAAGGAGCAACTTATCGCTTTAGCCCTTATCCAGAACAATTTTGGTATGACGATGGCGTAAAATGTGGGCCACAAGGTTGGCACCGAGATAACCTACAGTTGGGTGTAAAAGAGATCCCCATGGCATTGCTCGAACCCTTTCGTCGTTTACCACATGCAAACTGGTTTGCCTTAATTGGTGCTATTGCCCATAGCGATAATGATGCTTTTGAGATTGCCGATGGGGGTGAGTTTAAAATGACTCACTCAGGGGAGTTTACGCCTTTTGCAAATGATTTAGTGCGTTTTTATGGCGCTAATGCAGGGCGTATAAAAATAAACGTGACTCGCCTTGGTTAATTACATTATTAATAGGCCGTGCAAACGGCCTATTAATAGCATTAAACTATCACTATTTTGCACTTAAAGCGGCTTCAGCTTCAGCCAACATAGCAAACTCTTCATCGGCACTGTGTGCGACTAAGTGCTTACTACTGTATGCAAAGTAATAAATCGCTCCGATCACAAATAACACCACAGTAAACAAGAATGCACGAGGATCAAACGCGTACACCCCTGTTAAAGCCACCAAAGATAAGACCAGCGCAATTGCTGAGGTTATCATGCCACCAGGCGTTTTATAAGGTCGTGCGAGTTCAGGCTGTTTAATACGCAGTAAAATATGGCTCAATGCCATCAATGCATACGAAACCGTAGCGCCGACCACGGCCATCGCCAGCATTAAATCCCCTTCACCACTGAGTGATGCTAAGAAGCCAAAAATACCCGGCACAATTAAGGCACGTGCAGGCACTTTTCGTGAAGTTGTAACCGACAAACTTTTTGGAAAGTAGCCAGCTCTAGAGAGCGCAAACACTAACCGACTATACCCATAGATAATCGAGAAAAACGACGCCACTAAACCCGCTAAACCTAATATATTAACGAGTGTTGCTAAGCTTGCATTACCTGTTACATTTAGCGCATCAACTAACGGAACGGCACTAGCGCCCATAGCGCTGGCACCACCAGCACCAGGGATCAATACAACAACTAACACAGCAGTAAACAATAAAAACAACATTGCGCCTATAATTCCTTTTGGCACGTCTTTAGCTGGATCTTTGGCTTCTTCTGCCGCTAATGGTACGCCTTCAACGGCTAAAAATAACCACATTGCAAACGGCAGTGCAGCCCACACCCCATACCAGCCAAAGGGTAAAAATTCGGTGGCTCCCGCAGCATCGGTGATGGCAATATCAAATAATCGTGACGCATCAAAATGTGTAAATAATGCGATCGCAGTGGCAATAATGGCAAAAACCGCTAAGCCACTTATCACCATCATCACTTTTAATGCTTCACCCACTCCCGCTAAATGAATACTGATAAACACAATATAGAACAGCGCATACACCCAAGGGCCATTAAAACCCAGTAGCGCTTCGACTGCCGAGCCAATAAAAATAACAATCGCAGCGGGTGCTAACGCATACTCGATTAACACCGCCAAGCCGGTCAGATAACCACCAGCAGGGCCCATTGCCTGACGCGCAAAGCTATAACCACCACCCGATGCTGGAATGGCCGCCGACATTTCTGCCAATGACAAAACCAAGGTTAAATACATCACCGCCATTAACACAGCAGCCACTGCAAAGCCGCCCCAACCAGCTTCTGCAATACCAAAGTTCCAACCCGCAAAATCCCCCGATATCACATACGATATACCTAATCCCGCCAGTAAAATCCAACCTGCTGAACCTCGTTTTAACTGTCTTTTTGCAAGGTACTCTTTATTATCTGACATTATCTTCTCCTGCTATATTATGTTGTAATTACGTTATGTTTTATTGTTGGTTATTCTGATAGTAAAAAGTTTGTTGTTTGCGTTTGATGTTCTATCACATCATCTTGGCTGCGATCTTTTAGCCCCACCCCCGACAGGTTTAAACGCTTCGCCTCTTGTAAAAGATATAAAGTACGTTGTGCTGCGTCCTGATATGACAGACCCGCTGGGCGAATATTAGAGATACAATTACGACAAGCATCATTCAACCCTGTTTTTGGCTGCCAAGTTAAATACAACCCTAAACTATCTGGAGAACTCAGCCCTGGCCGCTCACCAATTAATACCAGCACCACCTTGGCATTAAGGAGCTCGCCTATGTCGTCGCCTATCGCCACTCGACCTTGCTCCACTAAGCTGATCGGTGCTAAGCGCCATGGCTCGGGTTGTTCACGCAGTATTGTCAGCAACTGAACAAGAAAAGGATGAGCATTTTTTTGCACAGCTAAAGACGATAAACCATCCACAATAACGATTGCGATATCATGGTGTAACTCAGCGGCCACAGCCGCTTTCCTCATATAATTGCTTAGCTGATCGCGTGATGCTTGATCCAGCTTTCGACCTAAATCAGGGCGTTGTAAATAATGATTGCGATCCACGGCTTGGCTATGTAAATGCAGTGGTGACGCGCAAAAATCCTCTAGCTGTTCACATAATGCAGCCAAATCCAATGGAAAATTAACCGCATCTCGTGCTTGCGCATGGGAGAGTTGAAACGCCAACATTTCAGCCGTCGGCAGACTGATCCCAGCGCGCCCTAAACCAATGCGTGCATCGGTAAAGCTGCGTAGTTGCCGCCATGGGTTATGCACCACTTTGCCATTATCTTGATGTTGTTGCTGTATTTCCTGTGCCGTTTTGGGAGATGAGTTTTTCATGGCTGTCCACCACTTAAAGCTTTCAAAGAACGCGCAAATTGTGACGGTAACGTGTCAGACAAAATATGCTGCTGGGTATCTGTCATAATGTTCATTTTTGCCAGCCAAAGTTCGAATTCAGGTGCTGGACGCAAACCTAATACCCGCCTTGCATACAGAGCATCATGAAATGAGGTGGTTTGATAGTTAAGCATAATATCGTCAGATCCGGGGATCCCCATTACAAACGAACACCCCGCTACACCGAGTAAGGTCAGTAAGTTGTCCATATCATTTTGATCTGCCTCAGCATGGTTGGTGTAGCACACATCACAGCCCATAGGCACACCCAGTAATTTGGCACAAAAATGGTCTTCAAGCCCTGCTCGAGTAATTTCTTTGCCATCAAATAGATATTCAGGGCCAATAAAACCCACTACGGTATTGACCAGTAACGGTTTGAATTTTCGCGCTACGGCATAAGCACGGGTTTCACACGTTTGTTGATCAAGCCCATGGTGGGCATTTGCTGATAGCGAGCTGCCTTGCCCCGTTTCAAAATACATCACATTATTGCCTGCTGTTCCGCGCTTTAAACTTTGTGCTGCATCTTGCGCCTCAGCAAGTGTATTTAAATTAAAACCAAAACTTGAGTTAGTCGCCTCAGTCCCCCCTATAGACTGAAACACTAAGTCAACCGGCGCACCGGCCTCAATACATTCAATGGTGTTAGTTACATGCGTAAGAACACAGCTTTGAGTCGGGATCTGGTATTTTTCAATCACATCATCCATTAACCGCATTAATTTAATCGCTTGTGCAACATTATCAGTCGCGGGGTTAATACCAATTACGGCATCGCCACTGCCATACAGCAGCCCATCTAAAATACTCGCGGCAATGCCATTTACATTATCTGTTGGATGATTAGGCTGTAAGCGTGTTGATAAGTGGCCAGGTAAGCCAATGGTATTTCTAAATGCAGTCGTGACATGGCACTTTTTGGCAACTAAGATCAGATCTTGATTACGCATTATTTTACTAACAGCAGCAGCCATTTCGGGGGTAATACCCGCTCTGATTGTCGCTAAAACATGGCTTGTTGCGTGATCACTCAGCAGCCAATTACGAAAATCACCTACCGTTAAATGTGCGATTGCTGCAAATGCGTTAGTGTCATGTTCATCTATTATTAGCCGAGTAATTTCATCGTCTTCGTATGGGATCAAGGCATCGTTCAAAAATGTTTTTAAAGGGACTTCTGCCAGCGTCATTTGTGCCACGGCTCGCTCTTCGGCAGAACTGGCAATAACACCTGCCAAACTATCACCAGAGCGCTGCGGGGTCGCTTTAGCCATTAACTGTGCGAGATTGTTAAATTGGTAGGTTTTACTTCCTAACGTGTATCGATACGATTGACTCATAAACTTACCTTGCTGACAAAATGTGTGTTAAAAAGGATAGTCACAGCTATTGCTTCCACTACAATTAAAAGCAATAAAAAAACAATAAACAGTGCAACGATTCTTTTAAGGTAGCTTATAGCGTACCAAGCAACTATCAAGTTTTGGCAAATGTAATTTAAACAATAAAAATCAAATAGTTAAAATTTAAAATCGGATAACTACTGTTTGCTTGTAATAATTAGCCTGGGGTGTAATACGCAACTATGCAACATAATTTACCGACTAACGCACCAAGTAAGTGCACTTTAGCTACGACCGATGTGGACCAGCAGGCAGAAAACCTAACAAACTGGCAACAAAAATATGACCAAGTCAGTGATGGCCGCTTTTATGGCTGTATTGATGAAGTAGCTTTTGATGGTTTACAAGTATTTAAAGAGTATACTCAATGCGGATTACGACAACAGTGTAAAGTGTGGCCAAATGCGTTATGGCTTGGTATTCCGGTAAACGCACAAAACAGTAAAATTAACGGCCTTAGCATCGCTGATAATCAATTAATGTGCCGCCCAAGTGATTGCAACTTTGAGCTGATCACCCCTGAGCAGTTTAATATCTATGGCATGGTGATCAATCAAGATACGCTTCATCAAATTGCTCAGCGACAAGGGTTGTCGCTACAGGGCATTTGTGAGCATGGATCACCGCGAATTACAACATCACCACAAGCACTGCAACGTGCTCGAGAATGCATTGAACAAGTCATTTATGCTAATGGCGGTGGAGCAAGTGCGACTTTACAACACGATATTTTATTAAATTTAGTGCTGCACTTACTGCAATCACAACTCCCCCAGCAAAAAGTCACCCCAAGTTATAAACACCGTAAAAACGTTGTTGATAGAGCGAAAGAATTTATTCACGATCACCCAGACAACATAGTAACTATCACCCAATTATGTGAGTTTACCTACGTTTGTCGACGGACTTTACAATACAGCTTTGAAAGTATTTTAGGCATCAATCCGCTGCGTTTTTTACGCATGACCCGGCTTAACCAAATACGCCGTGAACTCAGTGAACCGCAACAAAATAAACCTATTTCAATGATTGCCGCCAATTGGGGTTTTTGGCATCCGGGCCAGTTTGCTAAAGACTATAAACAACTATTTGGCGAAAACCCTTCAGACACAGTAAAACGTGCGCAACTTTAGTAGCATCAATTGCGCTTAGGTGCAGTAAATTAGTCGGTATAGCTGGCAATTATTTGCTTGATATTCGATTGCATATCAATGATCGCAGCATTGATCGAGTGCACATTATTAATTGTGACCGTTTTTTTGCTGAGCATAAAATGGATTGGATTATCATGAATAACATAAGGATGCAGTGTAATAGCGGGGATTTTTTCTTGGCTTATGAGGTATAACCCAGATATCTCATCATCAATCATAAAATCGACGCGTTTAGCTTTTAACATGTATAGCCGATGCTTGAGCAAAGGTACTCTTACAAGTAAATCTTTATAGTTTGTAACTTTGCTTAGCTGCTCAAATTCTTTACCATAATAACCACCATTATTTACGGCGATGGTTTTTTGTTGCGCCAACAGGCTGGCTAAATCGTGTGTTAGGTAGTTAGCATCTTCATACCAGAATAGTCGTATTTTCTCACGTCTATACGGGGTTGAAAAGTGACTATATTGGGCACGTTGTTGATTGAAACTCGCAGCAGTTAATAGATCTACGCGGCCTTTTTCAAGTTCGACCAAGCCGCGCTTTGAGGATGGAAGAGGCACAAACTTACTACAGAATCCAGCATGCGTTAACACCAAACGGCTGATCTCCACATCTATTCCAGTAAGAGCCTGATCACCATCAAAGACAAACGGTGGCCAAGGTAATATTACCCCTACTAGCAAAGTTTTTTCGCAGCTGCTACTAATTGGACTCAATAATATAAAAAATAAGTAGATGAATTTAATAACAACAGCCTAGTAAAATTATAAACGTTTTGTACAGTATGGTGTATCTGACTCAAAAAACAAAAAAAGCAGCCCGAGGCTGCTTTAGGTGAGTGAATTACACTTTAATTTATTACCGGCTTGGGTAATGACTAATTAAAGTAATTTCCATACGTCTGCTACGCCTGGCTCATTTCCTTGAGTCCACCACTTCGCTTGGTATTTATTGCCTTGGTGCTTTACTTCATCGCCGCTATTATAAACAGCTGCAGATTGCCAAACTAATGAACCTGTATCATCTACTGGTGGAGTTGTTGCTTCCCAAACGCCACCTAAGTCAGGACGATTACCTTGAGTCCACCATTTAGCTTTGTATGTAACGCCGTTATAAACAACAGTATCACCACCAACATATACCTTACTCGCATCCCACGTATCACCTGTAGGAGGCGTGGTATCGGTGTTAGTCACCGTTACAGTAAAGCTTTGAGTGGTAGCAACTTGGCCATCACTTACGGACACAGATACTGTCAAGTTAGTATCCGTATCGACTGCGCCCGCCGTAAGGTTAATATTGGCACCACTGCCTACTAATGTAAGGCCTGCAGGGACATTCCATGTATAAGTCAGTGCGTCATTTTGCGCATCAGAGGCAACAACAGTTACCGCTGTAGAAGCGCCTTCTTCAACTGTAATATCAGCAATTGCATCAACTGTCGGTGCAGTGTTGTCACCTGTTGTTGGCGCGATTACATTAACTACAACATTTTGGCTTACTGTTGCTTTGCCATCAGTCACACTGACGGTTGCCGTAAACTGGCTATCTTGGGTTACGTTAGGCGCAGTAATTGCCAATGTATTTGTTGCACTACCAGATACCGTTAATTCAGGTGATGCAGTCCAACTAAACGTCAATGGATCATTATCGGCATCTGTTGCTGAGGCACTAACAGAAACACTTTCGCCAGCGTTAATGGCTACAGTGCTAGATACTGATAACACAGGTTTTTTATTACTTGGCGGTGTAACAACTCCACCTAAGCCATCGTGCATTGCATTGAGAATATCGCCATTATCGGCATCAATTTCCCATGCAAATAAACCACCTAGGTTGTATTGATTAACATAGTTACCTTTAGCAAGTACTGATTCACGGCTATCATAAGTGATTAGTTTACCGGTAGAGCGGTTCCACACGTACGCCGCTTGCGCTTGGTCATCGTAGCCAACTTCAAAGCCATTTACACCTGTGCCTGCGGCACCAATCATATGTGTTTTAATGCCTTTATAATCAATAACGCCATCTTCCCACACGCCTTGTGCAGTAGAGCCTGTTAATTTGCCATTGCCAGGTGCGGTCATCGGATTACCATCTATTGTAGTATTTTGAGGATATACGCCTTCCCAACCACGGCCATACATGGCCGTACCAACAACGATTTTCTTCGATGGTACATTTTGCGCTAGTAATAATTGGACGGCGTTATCAGTTGTATATGCAGGACCTTTACGTGGCTCGCCATTTTCATCAACTCCCGTACCATTACATTGCCCGACACTCATATGCTCACCACAATAAAGCGCAGTTTGGTGGCCTGTTACATTGCTCCATGCGCCGTAGAAGTCATACGTCATCGCGAAGATATAATCCATATATTGACTAGCCGCTTGATAGTCAACATCTTCAATTTTATCGTAACCTGCACCAATTGCTGACGTAAGCTCGTAAGTACGGCCAGTTTCAGCTTCAAGCTTATCAAGCATAGCGCGCAGTTCTTGCATTAATGCCACATAGGCTGGACCATCATTTATCGGATCGCCAATATCAGGGTTAGGGCCGTCACCACCAGGAAATTCCCAGTCAATATCAACGCCATCGTAAAACTTCCAGGTTCTTAAAAACTCCTCCATTGATGCTACAAAAATGTCACGGTTAGCTTTATTTGTAAAGCCACCGAATGGGTCTGATAATGTCCAGCCACCCACTGATGGTAAAACTTTCAAATCTGGGTAACGCTGTTTAAGGGCCATTAACTGTGCATACGTACCGCGGATTGGATCGGTCGCGTCCACTCCTGGTAACGCTTTTTGCACAGCCGCCCACGGATCGTGAATAACCACTTCATAATCAGCAGAGTCAGCACAGGCTGTTTCAAGTGCGCGCTTAGGGCCGCCAGTTAATGATGCATTTTCACCACAAATTGGAATAAAGCCATATAAAATGTGACTTAAGTTTTGTGCTGGCACATTCGTCACGTCGTAATCACGACCGTAAATACCCCACTCAACAAAGTAAGCACCTGTAACTAATCCTTGTTTAATACCAATATCACGGTTATTAGAGTCAACATCCATGGGTAATGGCGCTAAGTGCCCGCCGTCGGTATCGGCAATCACGATTGGCTTACCAGCACTGCGTGCGCAGGTAGTGCCACCTTCACATAGCTCTACATATAAAGTGTGACGACCGGCTTTGTCATAAGGAAATGAAATAGTTCCTGTTTTAGTGCCTGCTGTAAGTGTGCCTTCGTTTACCAACATATCATCAAAGTAAACTTTATAGCTGTCACCGCCATCACCACTCCATGCACTCCATTGAATGTTGATAGCGACTTGATCAACACGAGTAACCAGTTGCTTATATGACCCATTACCTTCTAAGTTCACTTCAACAAAAGAATATTGTTGCGGTTCCCAATTGATGCTTGGTGTAGATGGTGCCGCTGATACAGCACCTGCGAATAAAGCAACCACCATGGCTGCGGTTAATTTTTTAATATTCATATTTCTCTCTTATCCATTATTAATTTAATTATCTAATAAGTTTGAACTACAAAACTTAGGTTTTTATTAAAGTTTGGTCCATACATTGGCTTGTCCAGGTGTATCACCTTGAGTCCACCACTTAGCGCTATAGCGCTGTCCTTGATACGTTACTTCAGCACCACTTTGATAGGCTTTACTTGCATTCCAATCACTGTTCCTATCCGGTTGTGAATCGCTTTGCCATGCATTAGAGCTATCAGGTTGCTGACCTTGGTTCCACCATTTCGCTGTATAAACAACACCTTGAAAACTGACTTTGTCCCCAGCTTGATAAACAGCACTACTATTCCAAGCAGCAACATCAGGATCAGTAATAACACTGTCATTTACGGTGACTTTAAAACTAGTTTGAGTACTTAATTGACCATCTGAAACCGACACTGACACGGTATAATCGGTGCTTGCCGATACTTCTGGCGCACTAATCACCACGTTTGCATCACCACCAGTAAAACTCAGCGGCGCTGGCACTGACCAGTTGTAAGTCAATTGCGTTTGTTCATCATCAAAAGCATGTAAATGCACTGCTGTCGTAGTATTTTCTTCCATGACTACATCATCTGGCGTATGTACAATTGGTGCAGTGTTAGCTGGAGCGCTCTGCACACTTAAGGTATAAGTGTAATTTTCATTACTGCTATATACTTGATTAGTCAGCACATCTGTACTGTTATAAACCACGTCACCAGCTTGATTTTGCACGCCAATTTGTATTAAGTGGGCATAATCTAAGTTCAGCTGCGCAGCGAGTGTTTGTTGCCAATTCACTTGGTTTTCAGCGGTGATTTTTAACTGCTGGTTAATCACTTCTTGGCCATTTTCATCAAACAAACGTGCCCACACAGTGTCACCAGCAATTGCATCTTGTCCTTGACGAACAAAATAACCCACGCTTGTCCAAACACTTGGATCCGTTGGGCCTACGTCGGTCACAATGGTAATATCGCTACAATTGTAAAAGCCTTCACCCGCTGCATCGTTACGTTGCCAACGGCTATACAAAATAGCATCGCCGCTACGCCCTTGTGGAATAGCAACATTCATTTCGTAATAACGCTTTCCATCGGTATCTTTAATAACGTCAATATTGCCATGTTGTTGAACTAGCTCTAAATCAGCCCATGTCAATACATCAGTTGTCGCATTAAAACTTGGCTTGGTTAAATAAAACTGCCAAAAACTGGGGTTATGCGGCGTTGCTGCTAAGTAACGAATTTGAATTTCATCATTGGCATTGGGCACCACATCACTGCGTTGCCAATGCGCAGAAGGTAGATCCATACCACGCTTTGCGTTGTCGCCACCAGCACATAACGACCCATTTGGCACCTTAGCCTCTACCGCTGCTTGATTTAAGTAATCTGGTGTATTAGCTGAAAACTCAATATCTTGTACAAATTGCACAGTACCCGACTCTAAAAATGCGGCGCGACAAGCAAGGTTTGGAATGCTACTGCCATCTTCAGGCCACCAATACCCTCCGTCGGCTTTACAAAAAGCTTGACGCGCTTTTGGGCTATCCATATAGCCATGGGCGTTCACTTGCGCAGACATAATTGTTAGTAATACACTGCCTGCCACTGCCGAAAGTGATAATGTTTTATAATTAATAAGTCTCATTGTTTTATCCTTAAAAAAGCTAAAATTTTGGGGCTAATGAACTAGCCCCTATTATTACTTACAGACTACAACTTTTAGTCCAGTCAGCCGTTGATCCTGGCTCAGAACTTGTCCACCACTTTGCTTTATAAACCGCATTGTTATGAACCATTAAGTCACCGCCTGCGGCATGGCTTGGATTGCCAGCCCAATCTTTTTGAGGGAAGTTTGGATATACTGGAATTAAGCTCACAGCCACACCTTCACACATACCAGATGTATCACCATCACCTGGATCCGTTGTATCACCGCCACCGGTAGTACCATCGGGCAACTGCGGGTACTCAAATTTGAACGCGTAAACTTTGCCGTCTTTTTCTATAGTAAAGTTACTAGGACCGGTAATTGGCATGTAATACATCACCTGCGCATTAACTGTTTTACCACCACTGAAATCTTTCGGTTGACCGCCCCATTCATTGTTAAGAGTGATTGAAAAACGGTGGAATTCATTTTCATAACCACCAATGTTGTTACCTGCTGCATTTGAGCCATTTACTTCAACTGCCATACCCAATTTTTCTTGTGCATTCCAGTTAGATTTAAAAATAGCCGATGTTGATACCGGCACATCAAACGAGATTTTCGCACCGCTTAGATCAATGTTTGAGTTATTAGTGAACGCAAATGTTGGGCTAATTGGGTAGTTATCATCACCAATTGGAAAGTCTTTGGCTGCAAACGTTACATCTACCGCTTCGGTTGGTAGTACAAAGTTTGGATTGCCTGGGTGAGTGTCATACGCCACGCCACTTTGGTTAAACTTGTCATAAGCCAAAGCTGTTAAGGTAGAGCCCATGAAGTACTCGCCTTTTGCTGAATCAAAATCATAATCACCAGCAAGTTCCCAAAACATGATACCGCCAAGGCCATTGTTGATTACGTAATCAACTTTAGTTGCCATAGACTGCTCATCTTCAATAGATAGGAATACTTTTTTCTCTGCGTTCCATAACCAAGGTGCAACAGCAACGCTGTCATAATGACGTGTATAAGTACCCGTTAATTGATCATCAGCATCAGTCTCTGGCGTTAAGCCATACACACCTAAGTACGAACCAGCAATACCATTTTCAAGATTTTTAGCATGCCACAAAGGGTTAGAGCCTGCAGGCATTTCTTGACCTGCATCGTTCTTATCATGCCAAAGATTATCAATGCCTAATGCGCCATTACCACACTTGTTCTTTTCGCCAACACCAGTACCTTTTGCACAGTCCGCTTGGTTAGGTAAAGCAGATTGCCCCCACAACCCATTAGTACCACCACTAACATCTTTAAAACCACGGGTGTAGTAAGGAATACCAATATTGATACGCCCTGCCGATACTGCGCCGCGAAAATAGCGAACCGCCCAATCAGTATTTAAATAACCAATCCCTTCAAACTCTTTAGTGCTATATACATTCCACTGCGCAAGCTCGGAGTCAAGGCCGGTATCAAATAAGGCTGCGTTGTGGCCAACATGAGAGTTCCATGCACCGTGAAGATCATAAGACATGATATTGACATAATCGAGGTATTTAACCGTTTGAAATGTTTCCATACCACGCAGTAAATAGCCTGAAGAAGGCGATGCAATCGTTAATAAGTAATGTTTACCCGCTTTTTCACCAGCACGGTCTAACTCTTCGCGCAGCTTTTTCATTAGTACTTGGTAAGATGCATTTAAACCACTGCGGCGTGCATTTGAAATAGGAAAATCATCAGGATGGCCTGAGTCTTTCATTGATGATGGGTATTCATAATCAATATCAACACCATCAAAACCATATTTTTCAATGAATTCGACTGAGCTTTTTGCAAAGGCATCAATGCCCGCTTGATTAACTGAACCATCGGCATTAGTAGTCATGGTATAAAAGCCGCCACTTTCAACACGGCCTGTTTCATCAAAAAAGCCACCCGTTTCAGCCCAACCTCCAACAGATACTAATGTTTTTACGTGTGGGTGTTGTTTTTTGAATTTGTTTAAAAGATTGAAGTGACCTTTATACGAGAAGCTTGGGTCCATTTCGGCACCTACCACTTCTGGCCATTCCATATTTGTAGCTGGGTTACCTGCTGCATTTGGATCGCCAATCGATACTTTATTATTGACATCAACATGAGCAAACGCATAGTTGATATGAGTTATTTTATCCCATGGAATATCATTGACTAAATAGCTCGGTTGGCCATTTTCGCCATTGCGCCAACTGGTAAAGTAACCAATCACACGACGCGGATGATCTACCCCCATGATCTCACGACCATCTGCATCATACACAGTGCAGTACGGCGTATTGACACCCGGTGTTTGATATAACCCCTGCGGATGACAATCAGTGCCACCGGTATTTTCTTCAACAACAGTAAGCACCTTTGTGACTTGGGCTGCGGCGCCTTCATTATCGGTTACCGTTAACGTAAAGGTTACTTGACCAAGCGCTGTTGCTTGCCAAGCATAACTGCTTGATGCCGTGCTTGCTTGATGCACATCAGCACCATTAACAGCAAAGTTAAGCGCCGTTACTTGACCATCACTATCAGTACCGGCAAGCGCAAACACCACTTGCGAACCAACCGTTAACTCTGTTGGTAAACTGCTAAAACTAATTGTTGCCACCGGTGCTTGATTAACCGGATCCACAATATCAGTAACACTGATCGTATTGATCACTTGCGTAGATTGCGCGCCGTCGTCATCAGTTGCCACAGCACTCACTTGATGAGTGCCGACAACCGCAGGCCAATTAGTACTAAACGGTGCGCTACTATCAGTTGCGATTAATGCATCATCAACAAAAAACTCAACTTTTGTTACAGAGCCATCATCATCGGTTGCTTGCGCAGCTATGACAACGCTGTCTTTATCAACGAATTGAGAATTGTTTACTGGGGTTAATACTGTAATATTTGGCGCCTGATTCTCTGTGACAGCGCTGTCACACAAACCCAAAAGTTTCCAATCTTGCCAGTCACCAGCATTTTCAACTGGATTTGACTGTGTCCACCATTTTGCCTCATACGCATTATCTTGTGCGTGTACTTGGCTGCCACCACTGTGAGTTTGCCCCGTTTGCCATTGTGTTAATACACTACAGTCAACTGCTGCATGGGCACTCAAGCCTATAAAACTAAGTGATACAGCACTTAGCTTAAATGCATTTTTTATTGCCATTTGTGAGCTCATAGCTCCTCCACCCAAGGTTAAAAATAACATCAAATTTACAATTCATTTTAAAAACTACCACAGTTTACCCATACGTCAACTTAATTTGGATATGCAATGTATATAAAACAGCCTGCAAAACAGTTAAAAAGGACTATTAAAAATATTTTTAATAGTCATTTAACACTAAAAAAAGCCACCTAGTCTAAATAGTCGGTAAATTAGCACACAAAAAATGAACATAAGGTTAACTTCTGGTTAAGGTTTATTTACAAGTACCTAGTGGGCTCTAGCAACCTTTACGAAAGCGTAAATGAGAGTGAAAGTGGATAAAACAACAATAATAGATAGCTATATAACCAAAAAACCTCGCCTAGAAAAAAATTATCTAAGCGAGGTTTTATAAAAATGCGCGTGTTTGCTGTTTTTTGTAAAAACAGCATTTAGAATAAAAGCTCTATTTGATCGCTACATCATTAGGCTGCGATTAAATAGGACTCTCGTCCTACATGTTTGTTGTTGCGCTGATAAGCGCCTTTGCCTTTTTTAGCTTTAACCACTTGCGGTTTAAATACTTTAGAGGTAACCAGCGCTGCCAATGCGTTGTGCTTTATCACGCCGCGCCCAGTGTCTACTGCGGATTTGCTAACCGTTTTTTCTTTCGATTTTTTAGCCATATTATTTCCTATTAAGTAAGTTTAAAGTATAACGAGGGATACCATCCCACCGTGTTATTGATGGCGATTGTATGCTTAATTTTCAAGCATGCAATCATTTTTAATGCTCTTTTTAATCTATTTTTGCCATAAAAAAAGCGCCGTTTATAACAGCGCCTTTGCTGGTTTAACTTAGCCTAAAAAATTAAAAACTAAAGCTTACTTTTGCATAGTAACTACGGCCATCAAAACCGTATGGTACGGCACGTAACGGGTATTTAAATGCCCCATTTGAAATAGCGTTTAATACTTCGTCATCACCTAACTCATCTGGTGTTTCGTCAAATACGTTGTCAGCACCTACAGATAACGTAAAGATATCGTTAATTTGGTAACTTACATTTAAATCCACTAATACGGCTGGTTCTACCGTACTGGTTGCTTTAAATGAACCATCTGTTGCAAATTCAATATGGTCATTGCCAAAGTACTTCACATCAGTTTCCCCAAAGTAATTAAAGCGGATCATTGAGCTGTATGCATCACGCTCATAATCAAAGGTTAACGTTGCACGTTCACCCGGCTGCCCATCAGTTAAAAAGCTACTTTGAATATCATCAAGTGCTAGATTTTCAGGAATACCAGGTGCTGCATTGATACGGTCAATTTTGGTTTCGTTTAAATTACCGGCAAACGTTGCAGAGAAATTACCGTCGTATAAATCGGTGCGGTATGACGCAATAATATCGACACCTTCTGTTGTTGTATCGACTGAGTTTGAAAAATAAGCAGCTTGGTCAGATCCTGTTGCCTGAAGAGCAGCAACAGCAGTAGGGTTAAATGCAAGATCTTCAGCTTTAATAAAGTTACCCAAAGTGATTCGATCTTTTATTGTTATATGATAAAAGTCTACTGTTAATGACAACTCACTGCTTACATCATAAACAAAACCAAAACTAGTATTTCTGGAGCTTTCTAATTCTAAACTTTCAACACCTAAAGCAACAGGAAGATCTGAACCTGCTTTAGCAATAAATGATTGCTCAAGTTCACCAACATCATTCAAATTTGTGGTAAACGCAGTGTATGCGCTTTGCTGAAGTGATGGCGCTCTAAAACCAGTTGATAACGCGCCACGAACTGCGAAGTCATCGTTAAATTCATAACGCGTAGCTAACTTACCAATTAAATCATCTCCAGCGTCAGAGAAGTCTTCATAGCGAAGTGCACCACTGATATTCCAGTCATCAGTGAGCATGGTTTCTGCATCCACATAAAATGCATAACTGTCACGACCTTGCTTGTTTGATGCTTCTGGCCTTAAACCGTTATAAGCTTGAAAACCGCACTCAGCAACAAAATTAGGATTGTTTACTGAAGGGTACAAAGTATTATTATTAGCTAAACCACAGGCGTATGATGCTGCAATACCTGGTACTATTTCGTAATTTTCTTTTCGATATTCGCCACCAAATGACAGATAAATAGGTTCATTGCGACCAATGTCAACAATACCATTTACGTCTAGGTTAACTGTTGTTTGATCGAACCTAAAACCACCCGAATAACCACCACTAGGGCCTGTATTTGCTGCTATATCAGCATCACTTGCCGTTGGGTTATTAAATAAATACTCCGCCGCATAGGAAGCGTTTAATGTATTGCGTGATGTAAAGTCATATTGGTTTTCACCATACACTGCCGATACATCGTAGTTCCAATCTGGATTAATATCACCTTTAAAACCTAGCGCAATTGAAATATCCTGTGCTTCGTTATAAATGCGCGGTAAAAAACCATCACTGTATACTTGAGTAACATTTTTAGCTGCTTCATTAAAGTTACGATAAAAGCCGTTACCCAGTGCTGTGCGCTCAGAGTAACCACCAAATGAGTAAAGCTCGCCCTCACCCATAGGCAATGCCATATTGTAAAATACGGAAGTAAACTCACTTTCAGCATTACCTTGGCTCCAACGAACATTCTCAGATAACGTACCAGGCTCTACATCAAGCGAACCACCGGTATCACGCTCTGCGCGGTTAGTACCTTCAGCATCACGATACTCAAGTGATAAATTAATAAAACCGCCTTCAGTGCCCAAATCAAAACCGCGATTTAAACCTGCAGAAATTGTTTCTCCATCACCTTCTGCCGTTTCGCCGTATTGCACATAACCCGTTGTTATACCCGTTGAGTTATTCAATGATAAGTTAATGACCCCAGCAATCGCATCTGAACCGTACTGCGCCGCTGCACCATCGCGCAATACTTCAACCCCTTTAAGGGCTGATAGCGGGATCGCATTCATATCAGTACCCGCAGCACCTGCACCAATAGTACCCACTAGACCAAAAATAGATTGGTTATGGCGGCGTTTACCATTGACTAAAACCAGTGTTTGATCTGGCTGTAAGCCACGTAATGTTGCAGGACGGAATAAATCAGAGCCGTCTGATACTTGAGTACGCGAAAAGTTAAACGATGGTGCTGTAGCTTGTAAGCTTTGACCCAGCTCAGTAAAACCGCCTTTATTTAAATCATCAGCGTCAATCAAATCAATGGGTGACGAAGATTCCGTTGCTGTGCGGTTAGAGACCCGCGAACCTAAAACGGAAATTTGTTCTATGTTTTTATCTGCTTGAACTGTTGCTTCTTCAGCAATAACTGAAGAGGCGCTAAATGCAAGTCCTACGGCAATAGCCAATGTATTTAAACGAAGTGTTGTCATGTGTGTTATTCGACCCTGTTGACTCTTCACCTATTTACTCAATTGCAGTAGTAAACAGGTAGATTAATAAAAGTTATAATTAGTATGATCAAGCATGATTTACAAAATCACGCCTTGGCAAACATCCTAGCAACATACACACCTAAAAAGAAACATATTTAACTGCGAAAATGGTCGATATATGCAAAAATTAGCTTAATTTTCTATTATTTTATGTTTTTGATTGAATTTCGAACAAAAAAAAGCATGATTATTCAAATCATGCTGGTTGTTAAAACTCAGTTTACTAGCCTTCTTCTTCCCACAAAGCCAGTTTCTCGTCTTCTAGCATCAATGCCATGGATGCAATGCCAGTAAGACTTTCATCTAACCCGCTATAAAGTAGCGTAAAGCCTTCACTAAGTATCGCCGGTTCTGGATGCTCTTTAAGCGAGTCTGGCCACATCGCAAAAGTGGCGAGTAAATTAAGCGTCGCTTCAAAGTTATCAATAAATAACTGTCCATCCGCCTGATTTTCAACTACCTGTTTATCGGCACTGAGTAAAAAGTTAAAGTCATGCTGCCAGACTTCTTGATTCACCATATAAGCAGCTAAATAACCTACACACCATTGCTGTAGTTGCTCACTCGGCGCTTTAGCATCTTTACCATGAGGGTAAATACTTACCAGTATATGCTGCTGCGCGACCTGAGCTTCGGTCACATTATCCAGCAGAGTGATCATTGCATCATGCTCCGCTGAGCTTGTCATTAATCGGGTATAAATAGGGTCATTTTTATCAGCAATATAATTGGCAATTTCTGACTCACCATAAAACTCCGAGCACGCCAATAAACCACTGATAAAACCAATCACACTGTCAGTGCTCACCACTTTTAGTTCAGGGTGCTGACTTAGATAATCCCTAAGAACCAATGTACTTTTTTCATTAAGCATTATTCACCCTCAAGTTGTTATAAAATTCATTCCTACACTAACCAACAATTGGCTAATTTAAAAGCAAATTATTACTTAACCTAACTACGGTTAAATGGTTTTTGCTAGAGTTAAGGTCGTTCACTCAATACTGGAAATATACATCGCACACATGTACCTACATTTACAGTGCTCTCAATTTCAATTTTACCCTGATGATCATTAACCATAGTGTACACTAATGGCATGCCCATACCGGTCCCTCTGCCAACTGGTTTAGTAGTAAAAAATGGATCAAAAACTTTTGCAAGCACTTGCTCACTCATGCCACAACCATTGTCATTAACACTAATAATTATTTGTTGCTCGTCACTATCAACTTGCACATGAATATGTGCTTGTCTATCAATTAACGCTTCACAGCTATGTTTTGCATTAATAAGTATGTTAACCATTATTTGATTGATAGTTGCCAAATCACAATAACTTAGCGGCAATGCCGCAATAGCGGTGGTTAGCTGACAACCTTTTAATTGATTTTTAAGCAATTTAAGTGCATTTTTTACGGCATCTGTCATATCAACCAATTGTTTCTTGTTAGTTGTTGGTCGCGCAAAATTAAGCAAATTGCCCACGATTTGATTAATACGCCGTAAACCTTCAGCACTATCTGCCACTAGTTGATGAATATCTTGCTGCAGTTCAGCAAATGATTGCTGCTCACTAAGTGATGCTAACTGTTGTTGAAAATTTGTTTCACTAATCCTCTTGGCTAAATATTGCTGATTTAAATCAAGTAACTCACGAAAGCCATCCATGCCCTGTTGCAAACTTTCTACATTGCTCATTGCATAAGCTAAGGGATTATTAATTTCATGGGCAACCCCGGCACATAAAGTACCTAAAGTGGCCATTTTTTCTGCTTGAATAAATAACTGTTGTTGATACTCAAGATCAGCTACTTTTTTTATTAACTCTTCATTTAGTGCATATAATACACGACTTTTATCTTCAATCAGCTGCTCCGCCTTTATACGTGCGGCACGTTCACGAAAATAAGCTTGCTTGTAGTCTTCATCTATCGTATCCATCTTAATTAACCAGCAATTAAAAACGATTATCGTGTCATTAAAATTAGCACACCTAATGCTAATGACACGGTTTAATTAGAAAAACCATAGCAGACAAGCTATGGTTAATAATATTGTTTATCCATAGGTACAATCGTGAGTCAATCAGCAGACCTACCAACCATGCAAGTCTTATGCGTTGACGATGATGAGATTGTGCTACGTTCTTTATCAAGGCTATTCAAAACGCAGCAACTTACGGTACTTACCAGTGACTCGCCCATAGATGCACTAAAATTAATCAAACAGTATGAATTTGATGTAATTATTAGCGATATGCGGATGCCAAAAATGAATGGCGCTGAGTTTTTTCAACAAGCGCAAAAATTAGCACCTGATACTCAACGTATTTTACTTACCGGTTATGCCGATATAGAAATCACCTTAGCTGCGGTGAATCAAGGCAAGATCCATAGCTATATCCAAAAGCCATGGCAAAATGACTTATTACTACGTTGCATCACCGATAGCATTGAAAAATATCAACTTAAAAAACAAAACCTGAAACTCCAACAACAAATTAATCGCCATAATGAAGTCCTCAAAGAACTTAATAGCTCCCTTGAACAGCGCGTTGAAAAAAGAACCAAACAAATAAAACAAGTACTTAAAAAACTCGAAATTGCCAACGCCCATGAAAAACACGAACATAGTTCAACCGTTGAATTGCTCTATAACTTCATTAATGCCAATCCATATTTAGATGGCACCAAAGCGCAGAACATTGCCAATACCTGTACGCAAATAGCAAAACAGTTGCAGCTACCACCAAAAAATATCGAAATGGCGGCAATGGCTGGTTACTTAGCTCAAATAGGGCTGTTAGCAATGGATCCCGCACTTTATGAAAAACCCGTGCATGCGCTTAATGAACAGCAACGCAAAAGTTATTATACGCATCCAAGTACCGCACAATTGATGTTAATGCCTGCGACTCATCTGCATGAAGTGTCTGATGCCATTTATCACCAGTACGAACGCTATAACGGGAATGGCCTTCCTAAAGGATTAAAAGGTAATGATATTCCTCTTAGTGCAATGATACTCGCGCTGGCACGTGACTATTGGGATGCATTTGAACAAAGTAATTTAAAAGATGAAGAAAAGCACCAACATGCATTCGAAACAGTAAAAATGTACAGCGGTAACTTTTACCATCCTAAATTAGTGCAAGCTTTGGAGGCTTGCCGAGTTAAATGCATTAAGCAGCAAGCAAAAGTAGGCTCGATGAAAATAATAACGGCCAAAGAGCTAGCCATCAATATGGTACTTAGCCATGCACTGCATAGTCACACGGGTATAATGTTGCTACCAAAGGGGCATATATTTAGTGCTAAATCCATTGAAAAGTTACAGCAACTAGAAGCTAAAAAACCGACTCCATTTAGGATCATGATCAAATCATTGTAAATCAGTGATCCTATTTACCCTTTCATTCGTTACAATAGGCTATTAATATTAATAGCCTATATTCCATAACCGTCTATTTTGCTTTAGGAGCATTGCGTGTCGCGATTTTCAGCCGTTACCGATAACCCTCATGATCAGCGTTTTAATCAAAAAACAGGGATTTTACTCACCAACTTAGGCAGCCCAGATGCGCCAACCGCTAAAGCACTTCGAATTTACCTAAAAGAATTTTTATCTGATCCACGTATTGTCGAGATCCCTCGCTTACTATGGATGATTATCCTCCATGGCATTATTTTACGTATTCGTCCGAAGCGCTCAGCAAAATTGTACGAAAGTATCTGGACTGAAAATGGCTCGCCACTGACCCATATTACACGCCAGCAAAGCCTTAAATTAAATGCCTTATTAAAACAGCATGGCTATACCAATACCGAAGTGGTTATGGCGATGCGCTACGGTAATCCATCAATCGAAGCCGGCCTTGAAGAGCTTAGAGATAAAGGCTTAACCCGCATTGTTGTGTTGCCACTTTACCCACAATATTCAAGCCCAACCACAGGCTCAACATTTGATGCCGTGGCTAAAGTATTGCGCAAATGGCGCTGGGTGCCAGAGCTGCATTTTATTAATGGTTATCATAAAAACACCACATACATAGAATCCCTAGCTAATAGTATTAGTGAAGACTTACAAACTAATGGCATACCACAAAAATTAGTGTTTTCATATCATGGTATGCCGAAACTGTTTTTAGAACGCGGCGACCCGTATTATTGCTTATGCCTGCAAACAACTCGCTTAGTGGTCGAAAAGCTGGGGCTCGATAAAGAGTTAGTTATCAGCACCTTTCAGAGCCGTTTTGGTAAAGCTGAGTGGTTAAAACCATACACAGACGCCACATTAGAAAGTTTTCCCGCAGAAGGGATTAAAGACGTGGCTATTATCAGCCCTGCATTTAGCGCTGATTGCCTTGAAACACTTGAAGAATTAGAAGGTGAAAACCGAGAGATTTTTGAACAAGCTGGCGGTGAAAAATACCGTTATATAGCTGCGCTAAATGATAGAGACGATCATATTAACGCGTTATTTGAGGTGCTTAAACCAAACTTATAAATTAAACTTTAACACTGCCGCGCAGCGCTTTGGTATTACCATGTTTGGTTTTCTTATCCATGCGTCTGCGCTGTGAATTACGTGTAGGCTTTGTAGCACGACGAGCACGTTCGACCTTAGTGGCTGATAAAATAAGCTGTTTTAGTCGCTTTAACGCATCTTCCCTGTTTAGCTCTTGAGTTCGATGACTTTGCGCTTTGAGAACAATCACACCTTCTTTAGTGATACGACTATCATTTAACGCCAACAACCGCTCTTTATAAAACTCTGGTAACTTTGAGCGATTAATATCAAAGCGAAGGTGGATCGCACTGGCCACTTTATTAACATTTTGACCACCCGCTCCTTGTGAACGAATAGCTGACAGCTCGACTTCCCATTCATCGATTGTTACGGTATTTGAAATAATTAACATGTGGTTCAGCTACATCAGGCAAAAATGTAGTATATCATCTGATGTTAACAGACTAAAACCCTCTTTAATTTATAGCGGTTATCTAATTAATAGTCTTTAATGCAACTAACAATTGAATAAAAAAGGTGCTCAACATGAAAAAAATAATTTTATCTCTTAGTTTGTTAGCAATGAGTTTTTCAAGCCTTGCGGCAGATATCACAGAAAAAGATTTACAAGGTTATATGCAAGCATTACCCGCGGTTGTTGATTGGTCACAAAATCAAGATTCATTAAAAAGCATGGATTTGGGTAGTATGTTAGGTGGCTCTGAAGGGGGCTCGACGGCAATGGCATTAGGCGCCCTTGGTACAATCAAAAATAATGATTTATACAAAGAGTTTGCAGCCCTTACCAATAAATATGGTTTCACGCCTGAACAACTAATTACTGTGGGTTCTGAAGTCTCGATGGCTTACCTTGAAAACATCAAAGGTAATTTATCGCCAGAAAACAAAGATAAAGTAAATCAGTTAATGGGCGGTTTGCAAAGTATGGGCGGCTCGAAAAATAACAGCGCTAGTTCAATGATGGGCACACTTGGTAACTCAGCTAATGCTGCTAATACAGATGCGCCGGTTGTTAGCGAAAGTAATTTAAAACTAATTAAAGAATATATGCCGCAACTACAAAAACTATTTGCCAGAGTGCAATAGGTTTTTATAAAAAAGCGACCTTAGGGTCGCTTTTTTATAGTTGTAACTCCCCCAGCTGAAACTTATACTGGCTGCAACCGTTAGCGACTTTAATTATTGATTTTATGCCATTAAGTACTTTTTCGCCCGCCACAACTGATAACGACCAAAAACAACTGTGTGTATTACTTGCACTGATCATAAGTGGCTCATCGCATGGCTATGAGAACTCTGTCCAGCAGCTCACTAAACGTCTTTATAGTCACATTAAAAATGGCTATTCGTTTTCTCAAGCTGAAGTCGCTAAATACACTAAACAACTCGAATCTAAAGATTTAATTTGGAAGCTCCCCTACGGACCAAACTTTCGTATATCAGTTAGCGCAGTTGCTTATGTAGCTATTAATGCGATAAAACATCAGCCAGTTTTATTGCATGCTTTTTTAACCGAAGCTACAAAAAGCTATTATTACCACGATCAAGCCGTGCACTTTCTGCACCTGCTATTTAATGATCTTGACCGCGCAAAAAGCGGAAAAAAACCGCTCCCTAGTGATTTATCACTTGAGCTTGATAGCGCTTTTGTTAATTTGCTCGCGCAATCACCATACAGCGAGCAACTGTGGCAATGCCTTCCTGAGCAATGGCAACAGCTTTGCTTAGATAACTTTATCCGCGGTCAATTTTTCAACCTCACCAGTGAGCATGCATGGCCGACTCTGATTGCCAAAGCGCTCCCAACAACAGAGCTGAGAAAACGCATTTATCTGAATGAAAATTTAGCCATATTATTACAAGAAGATAATTTTGCTGAATTGCTAGATGATAAAAGAGACCGTGTTTTAGCCACTTTTTATGAAGCAAATACCAATGCCATCAAGGGTGAGTTTATTGATATTGCTTTGATACAGTATAAAAGCGCTTTAACAGCGTTTAGAAAAAACTTTGGCAAAGGCATCTATCCGACCGAGATCACCGGATTACTTTACACTGTATGCCTATTTATCAGTGCAACCGCTGCAGATATTAAACAACTAAATACCTGTCGAAAATGGTATCAAAAAAATCTTGGGGAATTAAGCCACCCAAGCCAAGCGATTGATTATTTGCTGGAAGAGGATTTAGCTAACTATCAAAACCATCGTTTAAGCAACAGCTTAAGTCATCTACTTGGTAACCCGAATGCATTAGCGCCATTATTTTGCTTATTACTGGCAATTATTAAAAACGCCACAGACGAACAGGTAAATCATCTAAGGGGTGATACTGAACTGTTAGAACAGCTCAATAGCGCAATTAGTGCGCATCAACACTGGTTAGCTGAGCAATGCCAGCACTTAGTTAATTGGCTTAGCGATGACACACCATTACCCAATACTGGTTTATTACAGCACTTTACCCGCGTCCCACAATGGCAGCGTTGGCTTAATGATATTAGCCAAATTGATACGCCCACTGCGCAGCAACGAATTGTATGGCAACTGGATTTAACCCATTTAGATTTACCGCTCATACAAGCCAAAGTACAGCAACTCAATGCCAAAGGCGAATGGACCAAAGGTCGTAAAGTAAACGCCCAAGAACTTGCTTATAACCAGTATCAAGATGCATTAACCAGCGCCGATCATAACTTAGTACAAGTGCTAAATAACCATGCCGGATTTGGTTATCACGAAATACATGCAACGGCCGCGGTATTACAAGCACTAATAGGGTTTAAAGGGCTTGAAGATCACAATGGACAGCCACTTACGCTGATCAAAGGCGAGTTTGTCATTGAAATTGCACAAGACAGCAATGATTGCTATCGCCTGGTAATGCAACCGAGTATCAGCGATCCGGACTGTGACTTTTTACTTATCCACAGTCACGCAAATTGTTACCAAGTATTCGCCATTGATGACAAACAGCTCAAATTACTGCAATTATTTGACCAACAACCCAATAATTTAACCGAAGAAAAACTGCCACAACTAAATGCCGCATTACAAGTACTGGCTAACGAGCATCATATTAGCAGCCAGCGTACCGAGTTTGCTCATATCAACAACGTACGCCAAGGCTTGTGTGAATTTGCCGCAGTGATCGCTCTTACCCAATTAGGTATCAACATTAACTTTTATGCCATGCCAAATGGCGTAGACGGCCCTTGGGTTGAACCCGGCATTGGTGCTTTGACACTCGCACATACTGATGATGATCAAACCGACAGCATTGTTATTAAACGTGATTTAAAAGCAGAGCAAAAAGCGTTTAGAAAATTACTGAAAAATATGGCCGGATTATTTGCTGATCGGCAATCACCGCAACATAATCAAATTCAACAGCAATTTTATTTACCTGAAGATATTAGCCAAGCAATTGAGTTACTTGAAGCTGCGCAAAAAGCACAGTCTCTGGTATTAAGTTGGGACGAAACGAGCCAAGGCATGAAAGTTGCCAAAAGCCAGCACCTTTCTCTTAACTTAAATGATGATAACGATTGGTTAAGCGTCAGTGGTAAAATCTCACTCCCTAGCGGCCAAATATACGAATTACAAACCCTGCTTAAAGCCCCGCGCCGCGGCAGCATTTTAGAGTTTTCGGAAGGCAATTCATTATTATTGGATCAGCGTTTAACTAACTTATTAAATCGCTTAGAAGGGATGCAAAATATTGATAAGCACAACTCAAGTGATGAACTACGGATTGCCAACGCGCGTGCATTGCCTTTACACCAAAGCATTGCCGACTTAGGTGATGTCACATTTGGTGACAGCTGGAAAACGCGTTTAGCTAAATTTGAGCAAACTATCGACCCTACCTTACCTGCACATTTAGTCCATATTTTACGAGACTATCAAGTAGTCGGGGTTAAATGGCTAATGCAACTGGCCAACTGGGGACTCAATGCTTGTTTAGCCGATGACATGGGGCTAGGTAAAACCTTACAAACCTTAACCGTGTTACAAATGCGCAGTAGTTTAGGTGCCAGTGTAGTGGTTGCGCCAAAATCTGTGTGTCATAACTGGCAAGTTGAAACCGAGCGATTCGCGCCGGCTTTGCATGTAAAAATCATTGAAAACGCCACTGCATGCGCTGATATTCTGGCAACGGCTGGTAAACACGATTTAGTGATCGTCAGTTATGGTTTACTGCCACTAATTGGTGAACAACTGGCGCAATTTTCTTTTGCTAATATTGTCTTTGACGAAGCACAAGCAATTAAAAACCCCTTGAGTTTAAGAGCTAAAGCCGCATTTGCACTCAATGGTCAATTTAAAATTGGCCTGTCAGGCACGCCAATCGAAAACCATTTAGGTGAACTGTGGAGCTTGTTTAACTTTTTAATGCCAGGCTTTTTACATACCCTGCCAGTATTTAAAAAGCGCTTTGGTAACGCCGATAAAAATCAACAACAAGCCGATACTCTAAAAACCCTCATTGCTCCATTTATTCTGCGTCGAACCAAACAAACGGTATTGACCGAGTTACCAGAAAAAACCGAAATAAACTTAACCTTCGCATTAAGTGAAAAAGAGCAAGCACTGTACGAAGCAACTCGTTTAAACGCACTTGAACAAGCAAATCAGGAAGACAGCCAATACATTGCTATCTTGGCGTCATTAACTAAATTACGCCGCGCTTGTATTGCCCCGCAGTTGTTACTGGAAAATAGTAAGTTGCCATCGAGTAAACTCGACACTGCAGAAGCGATTATTGAAGAATTACTAGAAAACAACCACCAAGCGCTGATCTTCAGCCAATTTGTCGATGTGTTAAAACTGGTTGAAAAACGCTTACAAAAACGCGGCATCGATTATTGTTATCTTGACGGCAGCATGAGCACTAACAAACGCAAACAACAAGTTGATAAATTTCAAGCAGGTCATGCACCACTGTTTTTGATCAGCTTAAAAGCAGGCGGCACGGGGCTTAATTTAACCGCGGCTGATTATGTACTGCATCTCGATCCGTGGTGGAATCCTGCGGTTGAACAACAAGCATCCGATCGCGCGCATCGCCTAGGGCAAACACGCCCCGTTACTGTGTACCGGCTGATAGCACAAAATACCATTGAAGAAAAAATCCTGCAATTGCACGAACATAAACAAGCACTCGCAGATAAAGTACTCGCCGGCAGTGGTGATGCTGGGCAAATGTCTAAAGATCAACTACTGGCGCTATTAAGTAACAGCGAAATGTAGCTCAGACCTGTTTATCTTTCGAGATATAACAGCAGCCCATGTGGTTTTAGGCAAGGCCTATGTGGTTTTATGCAAGGTCTATGTAGCGCGGTTATTCTTGGTGTGCCAAAGTAACCGCAAAGGCACTGGCATCTTCTAATGTCGAAAGCATCGCTGGAGTAGGCAGACAGATATCCTGAACAAAATGCAGTACATGGGGCTGTGGCTCACCAAAAAGAATATCCAGTGCTAAACGGTCTTTACCGTATAAACCACGGTGGATCATATTTGCCGAGAAAATTAATAAATCCCCCGCATGCATTTCTATCACATGGCCGGTGGCTAAATCATCACTGGTGTTGTTGTGTTCAATGGCCATCCTAGTTGCCAGCTCATCTGGTGTATCCCAACGCCGATGAGTACCTGGGACTAACTCAATGCCCGGCTCGTCTTCGAGCGCAATCCGACAATGTATTACTTCAGGACCCAATAACGCAGCTTGCTGCTCCGCTAGGCTTAAATGGTACTGCATATCACGGTGCCAATAATTTTCTTGCTCAGGGTTAACCGGATTAAAAAACAACTGAGTATTCATAAAAGCCGCAGGTTCAAGTATCGAATCAACTTGGGCCATTAACTTATGGCTGGCAATAAACTTAAACAACACCAATCGCTGGGCTTCATCTAAATAGGTGTTTGCAGTTAAGTAAGCGCTATTAACCGCCTTGGTTTGATAAAACTGTTGATTATCAGCAATCCATTGATGATGAAAACAATTGATCACTTCTCGCTCATGCACAAGTTCACGTTCAGTGTAAAAACCTTTTACATGAAAAAAACCATGCTGCTCAAATTGGGTATTGATCATCAAACTAATCATCCTCACATTGCAAAATTGCTTGAATAGTTTGCGCCAACTGTGGCACCACATCACGCTCAAACCAAGGGTTTTTAGTTAGCCAAATATTATTACGCGGACTCGGGTGCGGCAATGGCAAAACTTCTGGCCAATACTCACGCCATGATTTTACTAACTCAGTGAGGGGTAAATGTTTTGTGTGTGGTAAATGGTACGCTTGGGCATATTTACCCAGCACTATGGTTAACTTAATATTGGACAGTGCCGCTAAAAGCTGCGAACGCCATGCAGGTGCGCATTCTTTACGCGGCGCTAAATCGCCTGACTTACCTTTACCTGGGTAACAAAAGCCCATCGGCAAAATAGCAACCTTAGTTGCATCATAAAAATCGCATGGCTTAAGCCCTAACCACTCGCGCAGCCGCTTGCCACTGGCATCATCAAATGGAATGCCACTTTGGTGTACTTTAAGCCCCGGCGCTTGCCCTGCAATTAAAATACGCGCACTGGGATTAAATTGCAGCACCGGACGCGCGCCAAGCGCCAGCTCAGGCTCACAGATCACGCATTGACTAACTTGCTTTAACAAGGTGCTAGCCATCATCACTACTTTGCCCTATTCGCCACAGCACACCACTTGGATCATAAATAATAAAATCAATCATTTGCCACGCGATTTGAAAGCCCATATGCTGATAAAACGCACAACTAAGCGCAAAATCTTTTGCTGGTACAAATGCTTTAATTTCTTCGCAACTCAAATCTGTCATTCAATTCATTTCCTTGAGTTAGTAAAATTATGATCTATTTTTTCGTTCAATTATGTTCTGACCACACTGCAAATTCATTGCCACTGGGCTCGGTAAAATGGAATCGGCAGCCCCCTGGAAAATCAAAAATTGGTTTTATAATACTCCCGCCATATTGCTCTACTTTAGCCTGTGTTTGCGCAATATCCTCGCTATAAAATACTAACAAAGCTGCACCATGTTGCGTTAATGAGCTAAGTGGTGCTTGATAAAAACCGCCATCGAGTCCTGCTGTCTCAGCATTAAATGACGTATATTCAGGGCCATAATCAATAAATTGCCAATCAAAAACCGTACTAAAAAATGTCTTTGTGGCAATTAAATCAACGGCGGCGAATTCAACATAATTAAGTTTTTTATGTGCTAACATAGTGATCCCTATAAATTAAACTAACTGCTTATAGCCTACCAATAACTAAGCATACAAGCAGCTGAAAAATTTGCGAACTTTTCCAATTAAAACAGTAAAGGATAGCAATAGATCATTATTTAACTAAGTAAATGTGCTGAGTATTGCCAAGCTCTCATCGCAACAAACAACAAAGAAAATACGAATCACTATCTTTTCCATATCTATAATATATAATAGCCTCTTTATTCGCCCCCACTTGGGACTTTGAGGGATCATCATGCATGCTCAATCTGTCAAAAACAGCCAAATACTCTCTATAAGATCTAAATTAAACCAGGCTTATCAAGCTCATACATATCGTTTTGCTGTTATCTCGCGCTTTTTTGCTGCCATTGTTGGTGGTTATGTCTTTACTGCCGTGTTTACTGCGTTACTGAGTATTATTTTACCATTGAAAAAGTCAGATGCCGTATTACTTAGTATCACCCTGACTATTTTAGTGTACAGCTGCGTGTTTATTTGGGTGTTTGCAGTTAAATCACTCAATAAAATATGGATCACTATTTTACTAACTACTTCAGGGTGTGCTCTGATCTTATCATTACTTAAAGGTTGGCTATGAAAGAGAGTTTTTTCCGCTCCATGACCTGGATGCATACCTGGGTTGGGTTATTAGTATGCTGGCTACTCTATTTAATATTTTTTGCCGGTACAGTGAGTTTTTTTCGGGACGAAATAACGCTTTGGAATCAACCAGCACTGCACAATGTACAAGCGCCAGAACAGCGTGTAGCGCAACAGCGCAGCCAAATCATCAGTGGTATTAATTACCTACAAAATGCAGGCCCAGAGTCTACGCGTTGGGGAATTTACTTGCCCACAGAGCGAAAACCGCAGCTTAACTATGCTTATGAAAAGCCTCGTCCTGAAGGGAAGCGTTTTGGTGGTTGGCAAGAGCACAATATCAACCCACAAACCGGTGACGAAATAGCACAAACAAGAGACACCAGAGGGGGTAACTTTTTTTATCGACTGCATTTTGACCTACATTATATTGATGTACGCACAGCTCGTTGGATTGTCTGCTTTGCGAGCTTATTTATGTTGGTAGCGCTGATATCTGGGGTGGTGATCCACAAACGTATTTTTAAAGATATGTTTAGCTTTCGTGCCAACAAAGGCAGCCGCAGTTGGTTAGATGGTCATAATGTATCGTCAGTATTGGCGTTACCTTTTCATATTATGATCACCTATACAGGCCTAATTACGCTAATATTTATGTTATTCCCCTATCCCGCATTGACCGCATACGAAGATGGCATTCGTGGTTTATTTAACGATGTGTCACCCACTAATGTACGCACCAAAACTAGCCCTGATAGCGCTCCATTAATAGCCATCGATACTATTTTAGATCAAGTTTATACTAACTGGCCTGATGCTGACTTAACACAAATTTCAATTCGTGATCCAAATAAAGCCTCAGCCACAATTACAGTCCGTGCAGATACCGGTAGCCTAGTTCGCGACCAAACACCCACCTTATTATTTAACGGTGTAGATGGCAGCTTAATAGCTAAAACTGCTGCCCAGTTAACCAATACTGAGGTGTTCTATGACTCGCTAACAGCCCTACACACAGGCCGTTTAGCTAACCCATTATTACGCTGGTTATACTTTTTATGCGGCGTAGCTGGCTGTGTAATGATAGCAACTGGCTGTATTATGTGGGCTAAGCGTATTCGCGAACGCATGAAAAAAGACCAACCCGCTACAATTGGCTTAAAGTTGGTAGAAGGGTTAAACCTTGCCACATTAATGGGCTTACCACTTGCAACCTGCGCATTTTTTATTGCCAACCGGTTACTGCCTATGACAACCCCTGAGCGCGCAGATAAAGAAATACTTGCATTCTTTATGACTTGGCTAGCCGTTGCTTTGTTTGCGCTATTTAAACGCGCAAGGCCGCAGTGGATTTTACTCGCGTGGATAAACGCTATCGCCTGTATCAGCGTGCCTGTTATTAATGCTCTTACCACCAATGGCAATCTAATCAGCTACTTACTAAACGGCCAGTGGGCATTATTTAGTTTTGATTTAATGTGTTTAGTATTTGCAGCCTTATTTGTAGTTCAGGCCAAAAAAATACCAACTCACACTCCGGCTAAAACACCGCAACAACGGACACGCCGTTCAGCAAAAACTAAGTTACAGGAGCAATCATAATGCATGAATTACTGCAATTGAACCTATGTTTACTGGCCTTTAATTGTTTTGCTTTGGCTAAATTTAATCATTACCGTGATGTATTTAAAACCCGCCCTAGCGACAAACTAAGTAAACAGTTTTTGATTGCTGCTTGGATCAGTATTTTACTAAGCTTAGCGCTGAGTGTTGTACAAAATAACGGCTACGGTGCTTTACTATTTTGTGGTTATATGGCGCTAAGTGTCTTAATATTAATGATTTTTTACAGTTTCAAAGCATCTTGGGTAAAAATAATGAGTGCTTTAAATATCACCGTTGTAATGCTCAGCGGACTATTTTTAACTGTTTTTTAAGCTTAGTTAGTAAAAATATGATCTGAACAAAAAAAAAGGCAAACTAACTTAGTTTGCCTCTATCCAAATGATTTGGTTATAAATAGTAGGGGGATACTCATGTCACAAATAGCTTGATTGAAGCTATTGCCAATCAAGCTATGTGGAATATGATATCCCCCTAATGTGTCATATTTATTACCTAGTAATTACTTTTTAATATAAAAAATATCAAACCTATTACTGTGTAGCAGTAGACCAATCTAATTGCATGTCCCACACATAACGGTTTTGTTCTTCAAGTGGTGCTTGTGAGTCGTCAACTGTTTGCAGTACATTTTTAGCTTTTAGTAATGTGGCATCGCGGCCAAATAAGTAGCTCTGCTCTTTCATGATCGTAAAGTAGGCTTTATTAAGCTTAGTTGCGCGTTCTTTAGAAGGCGTAATTAACTCATATAAATTTTTCGCCTGTTTCACTCTTTGCTTGTTCACAGTGCCATCTTGATTAAACCAACGCATGAGCATTTCTTGATTTTGACGAAATTCATCCCCGCCACCAACACGTTCAAAATAAGTTAAAAACTCCCCTTGCTGCTCACCTTTAGTTGGTACATCGGTCATGGCTTTTAAATCAATATAACCCCAGCCATCACGCCCTTGTACTTTACGCGGAAATGAAAAGCTTTGATCATAAGTTGATCCCACCGTTTTATGACAGCCATTACAAAATGCCAGCTCTTGTTTATGTTGAGGCCTCAGCTCACCTTGAGCATCTTCGATATAACCGTTTATAGTCCAACCAAACATATTATTTATGCCTTTATCGCCTAGATAACGAGTTTGTGGCAAGTTTTCAAAGTGCTTTTCTTTCGCCTCTTTATAATACGAGGAGGCCAGCAGTTGCTTAGATTTAAAGCGATGCTTTTTCATATAGCGTACTTCTTTCATGCGGGGTGCATTGTAGACTTGACCAGCCTCATCAACACCTATGTAACGTACCGTATGTAAAAACTCAGTATCTTGTGGATATAACTGATAACTTAACTCTATGCCTTTTGCATCCCCTACATAAGTGGGCTGCTTAGTTATATTACTTACCAATGCTGATAGCCTGCCATCGTTATTTAGATCCTGGCCAATACGCTGCTCTGAAATATCTGGTGTACTTATTTGTGCTAAATCTTTTATCGCCATTTCAACCAGACTTAAGTTAGCAATATAAACATCCTGATTATAAATGCCGTCACGTTCACGAAATACTTTACCAAGGCGGATCATTACATCATCGGTTGAACCGTTGGTTGGCCAAAAAGTACTTGGAAAAGGTTTATAGTTAAAGGCAACCCAATGACTACCATCTTTAGCAAAACCTTTCTCATTAAATGCTTGATCAGGGTAAGCTAAATTTTTAACTTCCGCTATTTCACCTTGCCAATCAGGGTTAGCTTTGAGTTTTTTGATAAAATTACTGTAATTATCTTGATTTACCCAACTATTTATTTGATCGTCAGAAATTCCCACAATTAAATTGCTTCTATCAATAAAAAGATTCTTCCAATGGTTTTTAAGTCCAAGATCTGAAAACTCGTACACACCTTGTAAATGACCATCATTCATTGTATTTGGGCGGTTTTTATCTTGCTTATCGGTTTGATGACAAGCATAGCAAGGGTTATTTTTGCCCTCGGTTTTGGTATAACACTGCGGTGGAATAACCGATTCAGGATTATATTCTTCATCATGTTGCATATACGCAAGTGCAGGAATATCATCGCCCTCTTGATAAGGCGCTGAATATTTTGTGGCAGATGATGAAGAGTGTTGAACATACGCAACGTCGCCCATCGGCGTCTCGTTATCAAAACACCCAGAGAGTAAAACAACGTTCAGTAATATAAAGGGGGATAAATACTTCATTTTTATGACTCTATTTTTTTCAAAAAATGGGTAAACGCAGGGTTTACCCACCTAAAAACGCTTTATCTAACGCTTAAATTACTTAGACTGTGGATCGTACATCCACAATGTGTTGTTTTCTTGGAAGCCATCTTCACCAATAATGATACGGCCATCACGCATTACAATCACGTTGTCTGGTTGTGAAAGTTGTTCAACATCACAACGCTCTGCGCCCGTCAAGCTTGAACGATATGTACCGCCCATAATCACCGGTTCAATACGAGTTAAGCTGTAACTTGAATCAATGTGCGCGCGGTATACACCACCGCAGTCTTTTACTCGGCGTGATAGTTGAATATCCCCTTCATCATCAACCATAGTCTTATCGAGATCTGAAATACCGATATACATATACGCTTTTGTGACAACTTCATTTGCAATAACATCTTGCCCTGTGATCGCTTCGAGTACGCGATCATGATTGATGCTAATACCTTCAAGCTTGCGCCATTCAGCGGTTGCCCCCTTCATTTTAGCCGCTTGGCGAGACTCTAAAAATGCTGCGCGGTTATCCATCGGTTTGCCTGCTGTAACAGGGCTACCACCTTCAGCCTCGCTAGGGTATGTAGCTTTACCATCTGCCCATGCTTGTACATCAGCCAGTGACAAATAACTTGTTTTACCAGCAACATAATCGCTGGTATTAATGCCATCATATTGTGCAATCCAGGTTTCAATATCAACATTACTACCACTGGCAAGCTCAACCCACTGCACATCAAAACCAGTTACAGTAGGCTCGTTTAAGCCGGCATCTTGAGTCAATTTTGCGCCATATAAAGTACCTGCAGATAAATCTTCTGGTTGGTCGGCAATAAATTTAAATAATACCCCACCGGTATCATCTTGTGATGAATACACTGTACGACGATCTGGCATAACCACTGAGTTTTCATGCTCATAACGACCAATGGTGTAATGCTTTACCACTTCTGGCGCATCGGTCATTGGTTTTTGAATTTCCGCGATATAGCCATAGCGGTAAGGATTTGGGAAATCAGGAGCAACGAGTGCTTCCATCCCATCTGTACCTGTATCACTGGGGTCATTCCATGATGCATCTGTGGTTGAGTTAACTGTTGAATTAACGATCCACTCTTCTGAAGTTAGCGGGGTGCCCCACGGAGAAATGGATCCAAAACAGTTAGCAGCTGTACCCTTCACTGCATCAAAGTTGATCATCATAGCATCGGTCACAGACCAAGCACCTTCAGCACTTTTTGACATTTTTAATCGGCTTACGCCACCTGGGTATGATTCCCAGTTAGTAAATAGATAGCCTTCGTTTTCGCCTGCAGCAATATAACCATTAAAATCTGGATTATTATTTTCGATGATTTTTTGATTATTGTTAATACCGTAGTGCACACCTAAACCACCTGCCAAACCACTGTCACCTAACTCAGTATAAGTATCACCGGTTTGACCAAGAATTTGATATTCACCAAGCGCTGCGATCACAGTTTGGCGTTCAAACTCACTTTCAGGTACTGGTGAATTGATAATATTACGCGGTAAATTATTAAAGTTTACCCCACGTAATACGCCAACAGTTCCTCGATCGATAATTTTATCATTAACAGAATCTTTTGCCGTATTTGTATCTGACGGATGTTGAACGTTAAAAAATAAGTCACCGCCATCACTTAAGAAAATGCCTGTTACTTCAGCACCAGCTGGCACAGTTGCTAATCGTGTTAAGCCACTGCCACCATTTTTGCCATCAACACCATTTGTGCCATCGCTGCCGTTAGTTCCATCAGAACCATTCACACCCTTACTGCCATCTACACCTGCTTCACCAACAGGGCCTTGTGAACCGATCTCGCCCTGTTTTCCGTCGTCTCCGTTACACGCTGTTAGTGCTAGAGTGACGGCTCCAGCAATTAAAGATAATGCTACACGCCTCATTACTTACTCCTTGAAATTGGCCTGTTAAAAGTTTTAACCGAGCCTGATTATTGTTAGAAATTTCAAGAATAAGTATGACCAGAAGTTGTTTCCATTTTCTTACATATAAATGATACTTTAGGGACATCACCTTGGCTAATGAATTACATTTTCATAGTTGCATTAACTAACAAGGGGTATTAATTATTAAAAGCTAAAAAATACTAGTTGTTCTAAAAGCCTTAGGTTAGGATCATTTTTTTACTAACTATTAGAAGCTAACAATGAAGATATGGGTTGATGCTGACGCCTGTCCAGTGGTGATCAAAGAAATTTTATTTCGTGCCGCAGAGCGTACGCAAACTGAAACAATTTTAGTCGCTAATCATGCAATGCGTATTCCGCCTTCAAAATACATTAGCCGGTTGCAGGTCTCATCAGGATTTGATGTGGCTGATGACGAAATCGTCAAACGTATTGCAGCCAATGATTTAGTGATCACCGGTGATATTCCGCTAGCATCAGAAGTAATCGATAATGGCGGCCAAGCGCTAAATCCTCGCGGCGAACTGTATACCAGTGAAAATATTCGCTCGTTACTAAATGTGCGCGATTTTATGGATACTATGCGTTCAAGTGGCGTTGAAATGAACGGCGGACCGCCACCACTTAGCCAAAGTGATCGTCAAAACTTTGCTAATAATCTAGACCGCATTCTAGCTAAAAATAAATGAGTAAGGCTGCAAGTAATATAGGCTTTGGTGACCCAGCTTTTACAGTCGCTGTGTATATAGCAAATGTACCACCGATGCCACAGTACACCAACCTAAGAACAGTGACGTCATGTGTGGATGGACAAATTGCCTGCATCAACCAAGCCTGTGGTAATGGCTGGCGTAAAGTATTTAATGTATATGCTAAAGTGTTATTTGCACTGCCTAGCGAGCATTACCAATTCGCCAAACTCGCCCCGAGTTGGCAACACTATCGTGATGAACAACTGCTGCAGCTTAATAGCCAAACTGCCTTACTTTTTAGCCCTCCGGTTTTAAATAACAATAATACCTTGCATATTATTGCCGGACGCACCTATGCTAAAGCGCTGCTTCAGCAAGGACACCTACAGTGCCAATTACTGTGGTTAGATGAAGAATTTGCTATCGATAAAGTAAACAAGTTGATTGTGTGTCCATACTTTGATTACCGCCAACTTAGCAATATAAAAATAGCACGACTTAGTCAGCTAGTTGCCCAGTGTTTTGTGGCAGAGTAAGACTTTGTTAACTAACCTTAAGGTAATTTGAGTATTATGGACAATTTAACTTTATGAAAATCCTCGTCGTTGACGATATGCCTTTGATGCGCCATGTATTAATAAATATGTTAAGAAAACTAAATTATCACAATATTGTTGAAGCGACAGATGGAATACAAGCATTAACTTTATTACAAAACCAAGGCTATGATTTAGTTATCACCGACTTGCATATGCCAAAAATGGATGGCAAAACTTTACTCAATCGTATTCGTGATGACCAAGAGTTAGCCGAAATTCCGGTGTTAATGATCACCTGCGAAGACAGCTCCACAGCAATCAAAGAAATTATCGCCGCGAAAGTGTCTGGCTTTATTGTAAAACCTTTTAATTTAAATGTGTTAGATAGCCAGTTAAAGAAAGTTATGAAGTTATGAAGTAGAAATTGAGAAAGTTAGTTAGTCAATCTCAACGTTACTTTAAACATTATTTAAGTGCGTCATCATCTTGCTCAAATCTAGATAATAACCAAGCTTGAAAAGCGATTACCTTTGGCCAATTAAAATGCTCCTTAGGGCCCACTAAATAATATTTATAGTGGCAGTTATATTCAAAATGGAGGGGAATTCTAACTGTGTAACTCTGGATATTGCCCCCCAAAACGAATGCCCAAATCAACCTTTCAGCGACATAAAGCCACTATATTTAGGTTTCAGTTAAGTTATTTATTTCCACAGCTTTCGCTAATGCACTCTCATAAAATGTAAAAACCTGTTTTGTATAAGCTTGTTGATAATACTCATCAAATGCTTGTTGCGATACAAACCGCTCAACCAAAAATAAGCATGTTTTATTATCACCCGTGTATAACTCAAAGCGAATACAGCCCGCTTCAGCTAAAGTGGGTGCCACAATCGCTTGTAATTTACGTTTACACTCAGCAATTAAAGCGTCGTTGTCAGCGAGGTTTACGTTGCTTTACCTTACACCACAATCAGGTTTCACTCATCAGACAACTCTTATAAGCCGCACACATGTTTATTAACTAATTCGCTTTTGCGTGATCGCTACTGTAGTATCATAAATGAATAATTTATAACCAACACAGATTTTTTACCATGTTCATAAATACTAAATTACACAATGCGAACAGCTAAACGATTACGCAACATATGCACCGTCAGTCTGTTACTCCTGTTGTGTGTAAGTAACGCCAGTAAAGCGGTGCCAGCAGCGCAAAATATTGACTCAACGACAATTCAACTTAGCGCAGGTGAATGGCCGCCTTTTCTTAGTGACTCGCTGCCCTACCAAGGTGTAGTAGCGCATTTAATTCGCGATATATTTGCAGAAGCAGGGATTACCGTTAACTTTACATTTTTACCTTGGTCACGGGCATATCACGATACCGAAAATAACAAATATGCCGCTACTGCGGTATGGATGTTCAGTGACGAAAGAGCAACGGCTTACTTATATAGCGAACCGGTACTCAGTGAAAAATTTGTGTTTTTTTATCAAAAGCAACGCCATTTTGATTGGCAAAATATTGCAGATTTAAAAGGCCTATTACTCGGTGGTGGGCTTGGCTATAGTTATGGCTCAGAGTTTGATAAAGCCCTTGCCGAAGGCTCTTTTGAAATGTCGCGGGTAGGTAATACCGAGCAAAACTTCCGCCGTTTAGCACTAGGGCGCATCGACGCCTTTGCTGAAGAGCAAAGTGTTGGCTACTTTACCCTCAAACATCAACTCCCCGAGCTTGTTAATGTTATTAACCATCACCCCAAACCCCTGTTAATTAATAAAAGCTTCTTACTATTTCCAAAAAATAGCAGCGAAAGTGAAAAACTGCTTAACACCTTTAATCAGTACTTATTACAGTTTAAGCAAAACGGCCGTTACCAAGCTTACTTTAAAGGTTTAGAGCAAGGTGATTATCTTCCCCAAGTCAAGTTACAGTAGCGAGTTAACCCGTAGATCATGCTTTATGTGACAATAAGCCTAACCTAACCCGGCGTATACTTAGAGCGACCTTTTACACTTTAATCAGATACTGGCATTGCAACTATCATTCGCCTCATTAGATGAGTTAGAAAGAGTTAAGTTGGCGGGCTAACAGAGAAAAGCTGTAAAATGCACTACCGCTGAGATTTAAATAATCGACCTTCGTTGCAGCGATTTTATATCGCGACTTGTTTTGCGCTTAATCTTTAAACCAGCGATAACAGCCAAACACTCCCATAAAGGCAAGACAGCCAACAGCCACTAATTGCCAAACGTTGTAGTTATAGCCTTCTTTTGCGATTGACCGATAAACACATCTAAACGATTGGTGTTAGTACCATTGTTCATCGCTCACCTCTTCATTGCTATGAGCTATATCATCACTGACAAGGCTGAACGACAACCCTAAATACTCCATAACTTTTAGTATATTATGCAGTTGCACAGTTACATCACCTTTTTCTATTTTTATTAGCGTAGGCTTAGAAATAGCAAGCGCTTGTGATACATCCACTAATGTCAGCTTCATACCAGTTCGCTTTGCAGTAATGGCTTTAGCCAGCTGCATGGGTGAAAATGGCTTAGAAAGCTCAGGCATTTCAGTACGCTTAACAACTCTTCCGAGTGTTTTTTTGACGGAGGAATCGCTCATTTATGGTCAACTATAGTTTACTTATACAACCAATTCTAGAATACCTTAAGAAAAAGTCAACGATACTTTACTTTTAGACTAAATAATTAATCAACAAGACCATAAGTAAAATGTATTTAACTTATGGTGGCTTGTAATTAAATTAAAACCCATAAGTAAATTTTAATTGACTAGTTTATAGCGTAAAACTGGCAAGTTGAAAAACAGGCTACGAATTAACCCTAGCCACTAGTCACTTCCCTAAAGCCTAACACCTTTTACTACCGTAGGCGTTAAGCTTGCTGACGCGAAAAGCGCAGCTTTAAAATTGTAGGCGGGAGTTTACCTCGCGCTTTGGTTTTTAATTAACCTGAGATCTGCTTAAGCGATAACTAATGCGTTAAGCTCTACGTCAGTTAAATTAAGGTGTGGCTTATTTTCTTTAAAGCAATAT
>NZ_JAGPYN010000011.1 GCF_018069805.1 Pseudoalteromonas ostreae | reverse complement strand
AGTAAATAAAAATAACCACTAACGAACTAAAAAATACAATGTCTTCTTGGAGATTATTCATTGTAAAATTCCACGCTAGAAGCATCAATATGGTTATACAAAACGTTAGTAGTATGTGAACAGTAAAAGTTTTCATGATTAAGGTTGAATGTTTATTGTTCTAATTGAGCTTCGACGTTGAATTTCATTATTTACTTTTGATAGCTCTGATTTATTAAATAATACAGTACCCCAAATGACGAGAGTAACGACTCCAGCTTTGGTCACTTTTCTATTACTCCAAAGCTTTACTAATAAACCCTTTCCACTTAAAGCCGAGGCGCCAATACCAATATATGATGCAAAGTTATCAACTTGACTATGAAAATACTGATCAGCTATAAGTTCTTCCGTTGTAAAAGACCATATGCCCCAATCCTTATTAACGAATGTAGGCTCAACAGCTAATGATATTAGCTTCGCTTTTAACGCCCCATTTGGTACGGATCTAATTAAAGTCATTGCTTCTATTTTTTGATGGCGATCTAAGTGTCTATATAGAATTGCACCACATATAGCTTCAACTTCATTTTGACCACCATCTTTGACTAAGGAGAAGGTATTTTAACTATATTTGACAGTATTCTGAGTTGCTCATTTAAGTTGTTTGGTAAATCGTATGGAAGATTACTAATAGAAAATGATGATGACATTTTTATTCCTTTAAAAATATAATATGAAAAAAGGGTACTTAATAATGCATGTTAGGTCAACAGCCAAAATCAAATTTAAAACAACTACTCTACTTTTTTGTACAAAATATCCGAATGGTAGTAATTAATTTGTAAGGGAAAATAATCTTAGGGTTTTAGCATTTAGTAACGAATATTCTAGCGAAAAATTGAACAAGGATAATTCAATGCTAAGTCATTTACCCCGTCGCGTATTTCGCACTGATCACCTGCAAATCGGTGAAGGAAATATCAGCGGTTACATTGCTTGCTTTTTTATTGTGTTGTTGGTGACTGCTGGTGTTTGATTAGGCGAATGTGTAGATTAAGTTTGGTTGGCTAAAAATTTTATCGAGTATTGGCATGGACAGATAACGATCAAAAATAGATTGCTAAAAAAGGTACTACCAGTGATAATTGGTTAAAGCAGGAATAATATATTATCATTGTTAGCTTTTTTTAAACTAATCGAACACAAGGATTCTATTTTGCAATTGAAATTACTTTTAATGAGCTTATCTATTTTGGCCGCAAGCGGATGCGGTGGTTCTTCTAACGACAGTCAAGATACAGCTGTTACAGAGCAAACGTTTACGCTTAAAATAACAGCCAATAGTGTTGCCGCAGGACTTGAAGTGTTATGGATGGATAATAAAGCAAAGCTTACTGTAGACAAGGCTATTGAACTTAGCGCAACAGCGGAGACATTTTTACAACCGACCTTACTAGCCATACCTAAAAGTATTTCGTGTGATACACAGTTGAGTAATGCAACAACGTTGAATTATAGTCTTGCTATCCAATGTGTATCTTCTCAGGCGACTTTTGAACAAACATCCCCTTATTCATACCCTGTAACTATTCGCTATGGCGAGCAAAACATTCAGTTAAAAGACTCTGTGCTTTCAGTTCCGCCATTTACAATGACTGAGCCTGAAATTACAGCGCTTGGCGGGCCACAGATTTGTGAGATCGATGATTCATCTGCTCTTAACTTTAAAGTCGCTTGCCGTCCTTATACTGTGGTATATGAAAAACGTAAATTGTATTTGGTGTTTAGTGAACAAGAAAAGCAATTATTGTTTGATAATCCCGACAAAGAGCGGTTAATTGAATCTGAATATTTATGGTTTGATGAGCAAGTTTGGTTTATTACTGAAGGTGCCTCTACGCAATACAAATTACACTCTGCTTCTTTTGATAATGGCCAATTAGGTAATTATAAAGTCCATGATATTAACGCTTCAAGTTTAGCTATTTCAGGCGGTAAACTATTTGCGTTAACGTCTTTCACTGATGGTGTTTATAGTTGGCAAAGTGGTAAATGGAAAGCAGTATCTAACCTAATCAACGATGGGGTTTTGAAAAGTGAATTTATTGCAAATAATCAAGACCTTTATCTAGCGCTTGAAGATAATAATGAGGTTTCATCAAAATCGTATATACAGATCATAAATGCTCAGATCCGAGGGAGAACTGTATTGAGTAAGCAGATCAGTACATTTAGTCATACACCATTTTTTGAATATGATGACATCACTTTTGGTCTAGGTTTTGGTACTGATGAGCAGTTGCTTATAAATGTAATGGACGTCATACCAAGTGCGCGCGATGACGCTGTGTTTTCATTGAATAATGTACGCAATGCTACTATTTGGCAAAATGCTAATAACCAGTTCTTATTTACAAACCAAGACAGTGGCATTGAACAGTTTAAATTCACACGAGAACAAGTAGAGACAAGTACTGCATTCGATTTAACCGCGTTAAGGCAAACAACTCCTGATTGGATTGGCGGCGACTTAGATACTTTACTTGCGGGTGATTTTGTCGAGACTGCATCGATAAAATATGCCGTGCTTAAATATTTACGTAAGGCGGATATAGAGCAGTCAGAATTGCAGTTGCAAACACGGCTAAATACCACTCAACCGATCAGAGTTTATAATGAAACGTGGCGCACAATTGCCAGTTATGCACGAAGTAATACTAAAAAAATCACCCCAATTGTGAGTGAACACGGCTATTTATTGGTTTATGTAGGTGATGCGTCATCTAATCAATCGATAGGCCAACTGTGGGCTCTATCAGCTGATAAAGAGTATTTGATCAAAGATGATGTGTCATGGGAAGGTTATTTAATGAAAGACTTTCATTTTGAGGCTGTTTCAGAAAAACACCTTGTGGTGTATAGCGAAATAGCCAATAAAATCATTACAATAACGCTAGATTAACGCTATTTTATTAACCAACTGAGTTCTGAGGGCGTTTATTTTATAGCTAGGCGGAAAGCGCGGCTCAGAGGTAGAGTCGCGCATAAAAGTTATAGTTTTTCTATTAGTGCTTTAAGAGTTGGTCGTCGGCTCATATCTGCGTTCATACATTGTTGAGCAAGTGTTATTAACTGTGTTGCATCGCTCGTAACTTCAGTACACACGCTCAGTAAATCATCAATTAAGCAGCCAATCGCTCTGACTTCAATACGCTGCATTTGTTGGCGCTGATAGTCGGTCAGAGAGTCTAAGTTAGTTGCTGCGCCAAAGTCACCAAACAATACTGTGTATTCATCGTTTATCATGGTGTTATGCGCATATACATCGCCATGACTTACGTTATTGATATGTAAGTGGGTAAGGGTGCTGACCATTTGCTTAGCAATGTGTTTAATGGCGTGAGCAGTAAACTGTGTATGCTCAAAAAAGGTATCGCGGGTGCAAGTATCAAGTGACGGCGGTAAGCCGAGGTTTTGATAGTCCTTGCTGATAAGCTCCATAACCAGACCAAGTTGCTCTGGGTTATCGATATAGGCGAGAACGTTTATTAGGTTTTTATGTTCGCCCGCTTGCAAGCAACAGTTTACTTCATCAAGTGGATAGCCATCACTGGTGATCGCGCCTTTAAACAGTTTTAACGCCACATTATTGTGCTGCCACTGTGCTAAGTGAATAATCCCTGACGCACCTTCACCAATTTTTTCTACAAGTGAAAACTCGTTTAGTTGTACGGCTGCTAATTGAACTTGTTGTAAACTTTGTGCTTTATTAAAGTCATTGCCTGCAAAAGCCAGCCAGCTGAGTTTTGGTAATTCAAACAGCCAGTCATTAACATCAGTTAAGTTATTCGCAGATAAACGCACGAGTTCAAGCGCTTGGCACTGCTGCATACTGTGTGGCAAAGTCGTTAGTCGATTGCCAGCAAGGGCAAGTTTACGCAGTTGCGTAAGTTCACCAAAAGAGTCTGGCAATTGTTCAATATGGTTGTCAGTTAAAATTAACCATTGTGTCGAAAGCGGCAAACTATGCTCGGCAAATTCACTGATTTTATTGCCTTTAAATGCAATCATAATAAGGGAGGGACATTTTGCCAATACGGCAGGAATATGCTGGAACTGATTGAATGATAAAAACACCCGCTTTAATTTAGTTAAACTAGCAAATTTGTCGGGCAAATCAGATAAGTTATTATTTGATAAGTCGAGTACTTCAAGGGTATCTGCAAGGGTAAAAATTTCGTCTGGGAATGTGGTTAGCTCTTCAACCAGCTGTAAGCGTTTAGTGCCAGCTAATTTACCACTATGAAGCTGTTCAAGGGTATTCAAAATACAAGCCCATTTATTTAGGTAGTTTAACTATTAGCAAATAAAAGAGGCCAATCTAGTTGGCCTTAGTGATAATTTTAGTCAATAAAATTAAAATTGTGCGTTGTGGTACACGTTTTGTACGTCGTCACAATCTTCAAGCATGGCTAAAAAGCGTTCCATTACTTCTACGTCTTCGCCTGCAATGGGTGCTTCAACTTGTGGCACAAATGAGATCAAATCTTCATCAAACTCAGTAACGCCCATTTCTTCAAGTGCGGTACGGGTGTTGTTGTACTCAGTATGCGGAGCAAAAACAGTGACTTTGCCGGCTTCAACTTCTACGTCAGTAACATCAACGTCAGCCATCATTAGTGCTTCAAGCACGGCTTCGTCATCATCGCCATCAAATACAAAAATAGCCAAATGATCAAATAAGTGAGATACCGAGTTTTGTGCACCAATTTTAGCGTTTGCTTTAGTAAAACATACACGTACATCAGCAAAGGTACGTTTGTTGTTGTCAGTTAAGCAATCAACAATGATCATGCAGTTACCAGGGCCATAGCCTTCGTAACGAGTTGCTGAGTAGTCTTCACCGCCGCCGCCTTTGGCTTTATCAATTGCGCGGTCAATTACGTGTGCTGGTACTTGATCTTTTTTAGCGCGTTCAATTAAACGACGTAGCGATAGGTTGCCATCGGGATCAATACCACCATTTTTTGCGCAAATATAAATTTCTTTACCGTACTTTGAGTAAACTTTAGTTTTAGCACCCGCAGTCTTAGCCATTGAATCTTTTTTGTTTTGGTAAGCTCTTCCCATCTGCGTTTCGCCTTAAATATGTTTTTAAAAGTATAAATTTTGTAGTGCCGTATTCTATACCCAACTCGCTTGGAAATACAGAATTCAGTGGGAATTAAAGTTGCTTTGAGTGAGCAAGCAGCACAAAAAAATATAACCCGCAGTTGCGGGTTATATTTTCAATCGAAATGTATCGGGTTATTAGCAAATACGTACGCGTTGATCTTCTGGTAAATACAAGGCATCACCCGGTTGTACATTGAATGCTTTGTACCATGCATCGTGGTTACGTGGTGCTTGTGCTCTAAAACGACTAGGACATGGGTGCCACCACGAAGCTGGTTTAACATGCTTTGCTGAGTGCGTTTTTCTTTCCATACTTGTGCCCAAGCGAGAAAGAACCGTTGATCGCCCGTAAGGCCATCAATAATAGGGGCTTCTTTACCGTTTAGGCTGAGTTTGTAAGCGCGATAAGCCATAGATAAACCACCGACGTCACTGATGTTTTCACCTAAACTATTACGACCATTAACGAAGTTACCGGGGATTGGCTCTTGCTGGCCATTTAGCTCTTTTCCGTAAAATGCGAAGTTAGTATTGAATACATCTTCAGACAGGAGCTCTGCATAGAGCTTAGCGCATGGTAGGTTAAGTAATCTTTCCATACAGTAACATCTTCTTGATTAGGTAAAAACAACAAGCAACGCGGCATACAGTGTGTATCCCACGCCGAAGATGAGTCTCCATGTTTATGCTGTTTTTTGTTGAAGTTCCCACATGCGCGCGTATTCACCATTGAGGGTAAGTAACTCATCATGTTTGCCTTGCTCGATCAGCTGGCCTTCTTTGAGCACAATAATCGTGTCTGCATCTGTTATTGTTGATAAGCGATGGGCAATTACTAAACTGGTATGATTAGAAGCCAGTGCAGACATGGCTTTTAATATTGCTTGCTCGGAATGAGAGTCTAGTGCTGATGTTGCTTCGTCAAAAATGATAATAGGGGAGCGTTTTAAAATGGCTCTGGCTATGGCAATGCGTTGTTTTTCACCGCCTGAAACTTTTAAACCTCGTTCACCAACGAGGGTTTGATCACCTTTATCTAAACTATCAATAAAGCTGCGTAAATGCGCCATATTAATAGCGTTATCAACCTCTTGTGCTGTAGCATCTGGACGGCCATAAGCAATGTTGTCGCGAATGCTGGTATTAAATAACACAGTATCTTGTGGCACAATGGCAATCGCTTGACGCAAGCTGTTGAGTGTGACGCTAGTAAGTTGTTGACCATCAATATGTATTTCACCGCTGTCAATATCATAAAAGCGATACAGTAAACGGGCTAGGGTGCTTTTTCCTGCACCGCTGGCGCCCACCACCGCGACTTTGCTGCCTGCTTTAATAGCAAAACTAAGCTGCTTAATGATAGGCCTTGATGGATGGTAGCCAAAGTTAACGTTTTTAAATTCTATATCAGCGTGTTGTATATTAAGCTGTTGCGCATTGGCTTTATCTGAAATGAGTGGTTTACGGGTTAATAGTCCGAGCATATTTTCAAGGTCGGTTAAGGCGCGGCGAATTTCTCGATAGACAAAGCCTAAAAAATTGAGCGGTAAAAATAATTGGATCATATAGGCGTTGATCATTACCAACTCACCAATAGAGAGTGTGCCTTTAACCACTTCAATACTAGCAAGCCACATTAAAGCGGTGATCGCTGCTGCTATGATCAAGGCTTGACCTGAATTAAGGGCAAGCAACGATAAGCGGTTTTTAAGCCGGGCTTGCTCCCAGCTTGCTAAAAAGCCATCATATGTTTGTGCTTCATGCTTTTCATTATTAAAATATTTTACGGTTTCGTAATTAAGTAAGCTGTCAATAGCACGGCTGTTACTATTATTGTCGGCTTGGTTTGCTTCGCGAATAAAGCGGTTGCGCCACTGTGTTACAACAACCGTGAAGGTAATATATAAAGCCACTGCAAGCAGGGTAACTACGGCAAACCAGGGCGAAAATAAAGTTGCAAAAATAATCGCAACTACGGCTATTTCAAATAAAGTTGGCACAATATTGAACATTAAAAAGCGCATTAAAAAGCTTAAGCCACTGGTGCCACGCTCTATATCACGGCTAATGCCGCCAGTTTGCCTATCAAGATGAAACGACAACTCAAGGCTGTGTAGGTGATTAAATACTTTGAGGCCAATATGGCGCATAGCATGTTCAGTTACACGACCAAACAACGCATCACGTACTTCACCAAAAAACACACTCGCAAAACGTAGTCCGCCATACAGTAACAGTAAAGCTATGGGTACTATGACTATATTTTGTAAACTTGGATCAACACTGTCGATTATTTCTTTTAGCGCCCATGGCATCAATAAAGTGGCACCCTTTGCGGCGATCAATGCCAGTGTTGCAAGTGTTACACGGCCTTTAAAAGCAACCAAGTAAGGCCACAAGGTGACAATGCTTTGCTTTAAATTCATCGCATCATGATGTTTTATTGCTTCTTGTTTACCCATTCCGCGCATATTCTCTCTAACTCTATTAAGTCTGCATTAAACTTTTTCTAGTAGCCTAGAGTATAAACTTTAACAGTTTGTATCTAGGGCTATACTACTAACAGCACATAGTACAGTTTAGGCAGCTTAAGACAATGTTTTAGAGTGGTTAATTAAACTCAGTTTTTAACATAGAAGGGAAAGCAGATGAAAACTATTGGATACGCAGCACATCAAGCTAATACGCCATTAGAGCCATTTCATTTTGAAAGACGCGATTTACGCGATGAAGATGTCGCGATTGAAATCTTATATTGCGGGGTGTGCCATTCAGATCTACATACCGTAAATAATGATTGGGGTGGCACCAGTTACCCAATTTTACCAGGACATGAGATTGTCGGTCGTGTCACTGAGGTTGGCAGCAAAGTGACTAAATACAAAGTTGGCGATAATGTAGCAGTTGGTTGTATGGTTGATAGCTGCCTTGAGTGTGACCAATGCCACAAAGGCGAAGAGCAATTTTGTCGCGAAGGCATGGTCGGAACTTATTCAGGAAAAGATCGTATCACTGGTGAATCAACCAAAGGTGGTTACGCCAAACACATTGTAGTGCGCGAAGAGTTTGTTTTAAACGTTCCAGAATCACTTGATCTTGCTAAGTGTGCGCCAATTTTATGCGCGGGTATTACCACTTATTCGCCGCTACGTACTTTTAATGTCGGGCCTGGAAGCCGAGTTGGCGTTATTGGCTTAGGTGGGTTAGGCCATATGGCAATTAAAATCGCAGCGGCAATGGGTGCCCATGTGACAGCTATTAGTCGATCAGATGATAAAAAACAGCAAGCGTTGGAATATGGTGCTGAAGGTTTACTGGTATCTAAAGACGAACAAGCCATGAAAGCATACGCTAATCAGTTTGATGTGATCATTAATACTATTCCAGTTAAGCATGACTTTACCCCTTATATGCCCCTATTAGATATTGATGGTACTCAAGTATTAGTCGGACAAGTGGGTGAGATGGCTGAATCAAACTCGGTGCCATTATTATTGGGGCGTCGCCGCGTGGCTGGCTCTTTGATTGGTGGTATTGCACAAACTCAAGAAATTCTTAATTTCTGTGCGCTGCATAATATTTTACCGGAAGTAGAGATGATCAACATGGCAGATATTAATCAGGCTTTTGAACGCTTAAAAGAAGGTGACTTGTCTCATCGTTATGTCATTGACATGTCCTCACTTGAAGTCGCTTAATTATCGACTGTGATTTTTGGCCGTAAGTAGTTTTACTTGCGGTTTTTTTTGTTCAATTGCAAATTAGCTATTGAAATAGGGCAATTACTCCCCATTTATAATACCAGCTTACTATTTAGATAATAAAATGATCCGTTTTCGCTTAGTCCTTACTGTATTACTGCTGTTTACTGCACTTTTTAGTGTGCAGGCTAATGCTGTGAGCAACGCTGAGACTAATGTGAGCCAGCCTACCGCTTTTTTTCAGTCGGCGATGTTATCTGATTTGAGTGTTTTAGAGGTTAAGGTATTTGATACTTCAGTATCAGATAGCACCCCTTTTACCAAGAAGATACCAATTGCGGCGGCTGATCAACAAACAGAAGGCGCGGGGTTTGAGTCTTTACAGCCACGCTTTTCAGCGAGTAATTCATCGTTATTTCTGTATCAAAGCCAAGTTGAGCCAAGTTATGTGGCAATATTTGAGTTTTTTGTACCTAGCCTTGCGCGCCAACTTTACTTACAACCCCTTGAACCGCCAATAACATTACCTTGGTTTGTAGCCTACGAAGGTAAAAAATCACGGATTAGTGGTTGGAAAGACGCCAACTTACAATACCGTGCAGTACTTACTTACTTCAGTTAACTCTTCCTACTAATTTTTTCGATGTTTTAGTCATTCAACTAAAGCAAATAAATTACTGCGCCTATGAGGCGAGAAACCGATGCTTGCATTGGTTTAAAGGAAGCAATATGTTAAAAAATTCATCAAAAAAACCGCAGCTACAGCGTTTTAAAATAAGCTATATGGCGATGTTTTTGGCGCTGGTATTATTAGCTATCAGTGCCTTACCAAATTTATATCCAGCAAAATCGTGGCTGCATCTGAGTACAACGCAGAGCCAGCAACATTCACAGCAGTTACTAGCGAATACTCCTTCGCAAAAATCTGTTATTAATTTTTTAAATCAACATGGGTTTCTGGTTGAGCAATCAATTCAAGTGGCGAAAAACAGCCCTTCATTAAATGTGTTACTACAAGAGCCAACCAAAAGTGCCGCAGCGCAACAAGTGTTAAAAAGTGAATTTACGCAGTTGAATGCAAAAATAGTTACGCATCAAACAACTCCCGACTGGTTACAAAGCTTAGGATTAGCACCTATAAAATTAGGTCTTGATCTTAATGGTGGTGTGTTATTTGTATTAGATGTTGATTTAGTGAAAGCGCAACAAGAGCAACTTGATAGTGCGTATGAACAAACTAAAACAATTATTCGTGATGAAAAAGCCAGAGGTGTTCGTGTACAAAAAAATGCCCATGGTTTTGAATTACACGCGTTGCCAGCTGCTAAAAGTGACTTAGCCGCAGTACAGGCGAATGTACTAAAGCGTTTTGAGCGTTTAATGGCAACTGCGCATTCACAGGGTAATTTAACAACGGTGACATTTAGTTTTAGTGAACAAGGTAGTAATGCGTTTGATAAAGAAGTAATGAGTCAAACCTTAACCACTTTAAGAGGCCGTATTGAAGAATTAGGCATTACTGAAGCAGTTACCCAGCGCCAAGGTAAACAACGTATTCGTATTGAGTTACCCGGTGTACAAGATCCAAGTGAAGCAAAACGTATTATAGGTGCAACAGCGTCGCTTGATTTTTATCAGCTTAAAGAAATCGGTGGAAAAAACTTTAACCTGCAAAATGGTGGCTCGATCAATTTAGACCCAATTGCTATTTTTTCAGGACAGCACATCAATAATGCCCATGCAGGGCGCGATGAATGGGGCAAGCCGCTAGTGCAGCTTAGCCTTGATAGCCAAGGTGGCGAGGCGATGTCGGCATTTTCAAAACGTAATATCGGTAAACCAATGGCAACGGTGTATTCTGAATATTATAAAAATGCCAAAGGTGAAGTAGTTAAAAAAAGTGAAGTGATTAATGTTGCCAATATAGCTCAACATTTGAGTAGCCAATTTAGTATTACTAATATGCAAAGCCCACAAGCGGCGCAGGATTTAGCATTGCTATTACGTGCAGGTTCATTAACTGCGCCAGTGACAATCGTACAAGAACAAACCATTGGGCCAAGCTTGGGGGCAGATAACATACATAATGGGCTCGCGGCCTTAATGTTGGGAATGGGTATTACATTAGCCTTTATGGCGCTGTGGTATCGCCGTTTAGGGCTGGTGGCAAATATTGCCTTATTATTGAATTTAACAGCTTTAGTAGGATTAATGTCACTGCTGCCTGGCGTGGTGCTAACTTTACCGGGCATAGCCGGGCTGGTACTGACAATCGGTATGGCTGTTGATACTAATGTTATTATTTTCGAGCGGATCAAAGAAGAGCGCCGTAAAGGCCGAGCACCATACCAAGCGATAGAGCAGGGCTATCAACAAGCATTTTCGACAATTTTTGATGCTAATATTACCACTATGATCACGGCAATTATTTTATATAGTATTGGCTATGGGCCAATCAAAGGCTTTGCAATTACGCTGGCGTTAGGGCTAATAACTAGCGTATTTACCGGGGTGTATGTCTCTAAGGCGTTGAGTCAGACTTTGTATTTAAAATTGGCAAATAAGCGAGGAGCTCGCGCATGAGTAATTCAAATGAAAAAATGAGCACCACAACCCGCTTACGTTTATCGGGGATGGTTTTATCTATCTTACTAGTGCTGCTCTCTCTAATAGGGGTTGCTACAAAAGGACTCAATTTAGGTCTTGATTTTACTGGTGGCTATTTAACGGAGTTTACCACTGCAGTGCCAATTAGTGAGGCTGAGCTGGCGAAAAAAATTAGTTATTATCACCATGATAACTTTACCTTAAACGCTCAATCTAGCCAGCACTTTCAGTTAAGAGAGGCAGAGCAAGCCAGTACATCGCCTTGGTTAGCAACGCTTACGCAAGATGAGACTTTAGGTGCTGAAGTGTTGTCATCTTCTTACTTAGGCTCACAAGTTGGCGATGAATTATTTGAACAAGGCTGTTTGGCATTATTTGCGGCAATGGTTGCTGTGATGATTTATTTAGCACTACGCTTTGAGTGGCGTTTAGCGTTGGGATCGGTTGTGGCTTTAATGCATGACGTGGTGGTGGTAGTTGGTTTATTTGCATGGTTACAGCTTGATTTTAACTTAACCGTGTTAGCGAGTTTACTGGCAATCATTGGTTATTCATTAAATGATTCAATTATTGTCGGAGACAGGGTACGCGAGCTACTGCGCTTAGATTCCACAACACAACAAGCTAGCGTGAATACGGTGATCAATGAATCAATTAAGAGCACTTTGCCCCGTACTTTGATCACCTCAGGCACTACTCTTGCCACAGTGGCGAGTGTGTGGTTATTGGCAGGTGCGCCATTACAGGGGTTTTCTATCGCACTATTTGTAGGAATTGTTGTGGGAACATTATCGTCAATTTGTATTGCTGCAACGTTACCACAGTTACTTGGTTTAAGGCATGAAAACTATCAAGTTAAGGTCGATGAGCAAAGCCAAGCGTTGATGGATATGCCGTAACTGACTTTATCAACGAAAAACAAAAATGCCGCGATATACGCGGCATTTTATTCTTTAAGTTAATTTGTTAACTTAAATTAATTGTCACAACATCAGCTGTTTCATCATCGTTAAGTACAGGTTGTTTTGGTATGTCTGGTTTATCAAGCGCAATATCGCCGCCATCAATTACTTCACCGGTTTTTAAGTTGGTGAAATCAAATAACTCATTATCTGCTAGGTGCGAAGGTACAACATTTTGCATTGCGGTAAAAATACTCTCAATACGACCAGGGTGCTCAATATCCCACTGTGCAAGCATCGCTTTGGTATGTTTGCGTTGCAGATTTTCTTGTGAGCCACACAGATTACATGGAATGATAGGGTATGCTTGGCTGACAGCATATTGTTCAATATCTGTTTCTTTACAGTAGGCTAATGGACGAATTACCATGTGCTCACCGTTATCGCTCATTAATTTAGTCGGCATGCTTTTCAGTTTGCCACCATAAAACATATTTAAGAATAGGGTTTCGATCATATCGTCGCGATGATGACCTAAGGCGATTTTAGTGGCCCCCATTTCATTTGCGGTACGGTATAAAATGCCGCGACGTAAGCGTGAGCATAGCGAACAGGTTGTTTTACCCTCAGGAATAATATCGGTCACTATACTGTAGGTATCTTCTTCAACAATTTTATATTCAATATTCTGTGTGTCTAAATATGCTGGCAATACATGTTCAGGGAAGCCCGGTTGCTTTTGATCAAGGTTAACAACAAACAAATCAAATTTAATAGGTGCAACACGCTGCAAATGCTGCAGCATGTCGAGTAGGGTGTAACTGTCTTTGCCGCCAGAGAGGCACACCATGATACGGTCGCCTTCTTCAATCATGTTGAAGTCCATCACCGCTTGACCGGTTTGACGACGTAAGCGTTTTTGTAACTTAGATAAGCTATGTTGAGCTTTGGCTTGAACAGAATGCGACATTACGCCCCCTTTAGAACTATGGGTAAAATAAAGGGGCGTATTATATGCCTAAAGTTTCAATCAACAAAATTTATTTAATCTTTTGCCAACGGACTCACATAGCCATCGGGTTTTAAGGCTAATACGTCACAATCAAGGCTGTCAATGACATGCTCTGCGGTGTTACCCACTAAGGCTGCACTTAATCCAGTGCGGCCAACCGTACCAATCACCACTAATTCACTATTAAGGCGCTTTGCTACATCAGGGATCACGTCCTCTGGTAAACCTTCTTCTATAACACAGTTTTGCTGGGCGATTTTATGACTAGCTGCTAACTCATGGGTTGATTCTATGTGGTGTTTTTTTACTGACTCATTATAAATACTGGGGTTAAATTCAGGAATTTCAATCGCAATATTAATCGGTGTAGCAGGATAGGCGTTAACGATATTTAGGCTTGCATTAGCCAGTTCACATAAAAACTGCGCATCTTGAATAATACGATGATTTAAATCAAGGTGCTGTTGATTTTCGCTAACGGCGTTGACAGCAGCTAAAATATTGCCCTGCGAAGGCCACGCGTGCTCTTTTACCAATAATACGGGGGCTGGGCATTTACGAATTAAATGCCAATCGGTTGGAGTAAAAATAACTGACTTAAGTGTATCGTGCTGATGAGTCCCTTTTACAACCAGATCAAACTGTTGGTCAATAACTGTATTAATGATCGCTTCATAAGTGCGATTATGCCAAACCACTTGGCTTTTAATATCGATGTCTGGATAGAGCTGCAAAATTTCATCCAGCCATAACTGACGGTCTTTAACGACGGCATTACGCATTGCCTCGCGCTCATCGCCAGAAAGCATGGTCGTCATCTCATAGGAAAAATCATAAATGCTCATAAAAGCGGTGATGCTGGCACCGGACTTTTTGGCTAATTCAATAGAGCGAGATAAACCATGCTGAGACTCAGTGGTTGGATCAATAATGGCGAGTATTTGTTTGATGCTGTTCATAAGCTGCTCCTTTAACTACTGTATAGTTAGAGTGTAACGTATAACGTGAGTAGTTAAAGTAACAGCTAACAACTTGTTGCGCTAGATCAAGTTTATTTTGGGTGGATTGCTGCAGCTGCGGATAACCCATCATTATCTAGAATAGTGATAAATTTACCTTCTACTTTGATTAAAGCAGCTTTTTGAAAACGACTCAGTAAACGACTAATCGTTTCAACGGTTAAACCAAGGTAATTACCAATTTCACCCCGAGTCATGGTAAAGCGAAACTCTTTACGAGAAAACCCGCGTTCACCAAAGCGTTTTGATAAGTTGTAGATAAAACTAGCTAAGCGCTCTTCGGCTGATTTTTTATTCAGTGACAAAAACATTTCTTGGTCGTAGTTAATTTCACTGCTCATCAGGCGCATAATCTGCTGACGTAACTTGGGTAATTTACCTGAAAGTTCATCGAGTGTATCAAATGGAATTTCGCATACCATCGAGGTTTCAAGCGCCTGAGAAAAGCTTTGGTGTGCCATTTTATTTATTGCGTCAAAGCCAATTAAATCTCCTGCTAGGTGAAAGCCAGTAATTTGTTCGTCCCCTTGCTCGGAAAGGGTATAAGATTTAAATGAGCCAGAACGCACTGCAAAAATAGCCTCTAGCGGGGCACCTGACTCAAAAAGAAAATCCCCTTTGTGCAATGGTTTTTTACGCTCAATGATTTCATCAAGTTTATCCATTTCTTGCCCATTAAGGCTAAAAGGTAAGCACAGTTGATTAATACTGCAGTCATTGCAGCTGATTGTGCAATTGTTTTTGACTTTGTTTTGATATAAATCCATTAGTTCAGTCCATTAAATGTTGTCACACTAATTCGTTAAGATTAATGCAGCAGCTTGTCAGTTGCAATGATAAGTAAATAAATTCCATACCAAATAAGTACACTGCCCAGCGCTATTCGTGCCCATGGGTGGTTTAATACTTTATGCAATACTTGTGCGCCCATGCCGATACTTAACATCGCGGGAAACGTACCAAGAGCGAAAAATAGCATGACTAGAGCGCCATCAAGGGCTGTGTTGCTGGTCATCGCCCAAGTTAGCGCTGAATAAACTAAACCACACGGTAACCACCCCCACAATGCGCCATAAGCCATGGCTTTAGGTAATGAGTTGATTGGCATTATAAAACGGTTTAGTTTTACCAAGTGTTGCCACAGCAAGGTTTTTCCTAGCGATTCCAGCCATTGTAAGCTTGCGCCTAAACGCATGATATACAAGCCAACCAAAATCATAAATAGGCCACTTAAAAACGCTAAAGTTAACGTGAACCAATGACTTTGGGTGGCTACATGGCTGCTGATCCCTGCAACGAGTGCCCCAGCGAGCATATAACTGGCGGCACGACCGATGTTATACGCAATGGAGTACTGCAATGGCCGGTTTTTATCTGTGGCTAATTGTAAAGAGCTGGCAATACCGCCACACATTGCAATGCAATGTCCGCTGCCAATCAGGCCCATGATAAAAGCGCTGAAAAATAAGGGATCAATCATTACTTTTTTTGTGCTGTTCTTTATCGTCTTCAAACAAAATACTATGACCTTGTTTGTTCAAATCTGAAAATTGTTCGCCGCGCACGGCCCAAAAAAACACCCCGATTGCAATCAGCACAAATAAGATCGCAATTGGAACAAGAATATAAATGACACTCATAACTTTAATAACCTCAGTGAGTTGCTTATCACAATGATCGAGCTGGCAGACATCCCAATCACAGCCATCCAAGGTGCAACTAAGCCTAATGCTGCAAGCGGCAAGATAGAGCCATTATAAAGCAACGAAAGCGCTAAATTTTGCTTTATTATTCGGCGTGTTTTTTTCGATATTTTTAATAAATGATCGATTGCGGCTAAATCGCTATTGAGTAATACCACATCGGCGGTATTTTTGGAAATATCCGCGCCAGTTTCCATTGCAATAGATAAGTGAGCGCTGTTAAATACAGGGCTGTCGTTAACACCATCACCAACCATAGCAACAATTTCACCCTGACTGGACCATAGTTTCACTTCATTTTGTTTATCTTCAGGTAGACACCCTAGTTTAAAGCTATCAAGTTTGAGTTTTCTAGCAATTTGTTGTCCTGCATTTGAGGCATCGCCAGTTAGCATATGGCAGGTTAAGCCTTGTTGTTGCAAAGAGCTGATTAACAATGTTGCATTACTTTTTACTTCATCAACAAAATAAAAATTGGCTACGGGTTGTTGATCAATGTAAAAAGTTGCTTGAGCGTTTGTTTTCTTACTGTCAAACCAACCACTTTTGCCTATTGCATAGTGATAATTATCATCTTCACCTGTGATGCCAAGGCCTGGATGAATTTTGATATTAGTTAAATCGCGCTGCGCCGGTGTAAATTCATTAAATGCAGTTGCAATAGGGTGCTCAGAATAACTTTCGAGTTGTGCAGCAAGAGCCAAAATACGGTTTTTAGATAAAGAATCTACTAATACATCTACGGCATCTAGACTAAAACGACCTTGCGTTAAAGTACCTGTTTTATCAAATGCAAAACGGGTTAATTGTGGCAGTGTTTCCAGCACATGAGATTGCTTGATAAGTACTCCTTTGCGTGTCAGAGTTGCCACTGCGCAAGTTAAGGCGGTTGGAATTGCTAAACTCAGTGCACATGGACAGGTTGCAACAAGAACCGCAATGGTGATCCAAAACGCATGCTCAGGGTCAATTTGATACCAACTAATAGCGGTGATAGAGGCAAATATTAGCAAGCAAGCAACAAACCATTGTGCCACTTTGTCAGTGATCTCGACAAGTTTAGGTCGGGTAGCAAGTGCGCTGTGTTGCAGTTTTATAATTTGGTTTAAAAGTGTATTTTGGCCAATTTTGTTGATAAGAATTTCAATTGCACCATCATGATTAACGGTGCCAGCAAAGACGTGATGATCAATGTACTTATTAACTGGTAAATGCTCACCTGTCATCATCGATTCATCAACTGTGGTACTGCCTGCGAAAATAATTCCATCAGCAGGAATAGTTTCTCCTGCTTTAATGAGTACTCGATCGTTGAGTTTTAACTTTTTAGCGGCAATAATATGTTCGTGGCCGTTTTCATCCAAAGTACGGGCTGTAAGTGGTAATAACTTTTGTAAGTTAGCAGTAAACTCACTGGCTTTGAGGCGAGCTCGGAACTCTAAATATTTACCTAGCAATAATAAGAAGGTAAACATGCAAATTGATTCAAAGTACACTTCGCCGACAGCCATCAAGGTGGCATAACTACTTGCGCCATATGCGCCAAATATGGCCAGAGACACTGGGATATCCATGTTTAATTGCTTGGCTTTTAAGCCATTAATTGCATTGGTTAAAAAAGGCATGGCACTGTATAAAATAACCGGTGAAGCGAGGATCAAGCTGATCCATCGAAAATACTGTTCAAAGCTTTCTTCCATGCCTGAAAACATGCCAAAGTACATTGCGAATGCGAACATCATTACTTGCATGGTCATTAAACCAGCTACACCGAGTCTGCGTATGTAGGCTTTGGCTAGTAATTGTTTTTGACTTGCTTCTAGATCTGCTTGGAATGGGTAGGCTTTATAACCAATTTCTAATAATGACTTGATTATTTCACTTAGCGGCAATGCTTCTTTACGCCATTGGATCATTGCACGATTAGTTGAGGTATTTACATCAACGAGTTTAACCGCTGGCATATTAAGTAATTGCTTTTCAATTAACCAGGCACATGCTGCGCAGGTAATACCCTCAACAGTCAATAGTACTTCACTGATGTCCCCATTCAAGGCTATAAATTCATCTTGAATATCTTCGTTGTCATAACTTTTGATAAGTTCAAGTTGCTCAGGCACCAGTTGCTCTACTTTACCCGCAGTAACAGTTCTGAATTTATAGTAATCTGTCATACCTTGGGAGACGATTGTCTCAGCAACGGTTTGACAGCCAATGCAACACATAGGTTTAGCGCTATCGTCTATAACAACGGTGGCGCTAAACCCAGGTGGTACACTTTCAAGGCAATGAAAGCAGTTATTAGACATGATGAGGTGGCTACTTATATTCAGGACTTATAGCAATACTTTGCTCAGTCGGCAAAGTGATGTTTTCTTTTAACTTCCAACTACCGTTTGTTGGTTCAATAAAGACAGTATAAGTGCCATCACTGTATGGTTCGACGATTGCTGTAAATTCACCATTCGCATTAGGGGTTAAGTGAATATTAAAATCATGAGCCTTAATTGTACGGTGATAAAACGATAGTTTTAATGAGTGGATATTACTAGTGTCCCCTTTATTAAATTTAAAGCTGACTTTATCAGCTTCGATTAGCAATTCACCATGTAAATACAGCGCTTTGGCTTTATCGAATTTGCTCAACTCTAAGTTAATTGCTTTACCTTTTTTATAGTAATCATCAACCACCATATCAGGGCCATTACCGATAGCAGTTATAAAGAGGGAGATACAGCCAATGATGGCAACTAACGGAAAAAAGATTAAAAACCACGGCCAGAAATTTTTATACCAAGGAGTAGGGGTCATAAATACACTTAATTAGTTTACGATAAGGGCATTTTATAGGATTTAAATTGAAAAGACTAAAAAAAAGCCTCCAGATGGAGGCTTTTTTGATCTGCATTAATCTATTGAATTAATACATTAAAATATAAACATTTTATTAACGTTTTAGTTATTTATCTTGCGATAAACTATAAACGTATGCGGTTAGTAGATGGATTTTATCTTCACCTAAAATGTCTTTCCATGCAGGCATAACACCAGCACGACCGTTGTTAAGTGTTTCTTCAACAGCTCGTTGAGAACCACCATATAGCCAGGTGTTATCAGTTAAGTTAGGTGCACCAAATGGTAAGTTATGTGCAACTGAACCTTTACCGTCAGCCCCATGACACGCGGCACACATTGCAAACTTAGCTGCGCCAGCGGCAGCGTCTTTTTGGTTAACTGTACGACCCGATAAGCTGAGTACATGAGCGGTCATTTCTTTAATGCCTTGCTCACCTAGTGCAGCCCCCCACGGTGGCATAGCAGCAATACGGCCATGTAAAATCGTTTCTTTGATTTTATCTGGCGTACCGCCGTACAACCAATCTTTATCAGTTAAGTTAGGGAAGCCTTGGCCACCCCGGGCATCAGAGCCATGACACTGAGAACAATTTTGGGCAAACAAACGTTGACCAATCTCAAGCGCTTTTTCATCTGTAGCAAGTGTTTCAATGTCTTGCTGAGCAAATGCTTCAAAGATCGGACCAAAGCGTTCATCTGCCGCGCGGTATTCAGCATCAAGTTTAACAAAGCGACCTTCAGCCTGTGCCTCTTCAACAGCCATTTTAGACTCTGCTAAAGAGGTAATACCTTGATTAGAGCTTGTCCACTTACCTAAACCTTCCCAATTACCCAAACCTGGGTATGCTGCTAAGTAATAAACTGACCATGCGAATGTTGCAAAGAACATGTAAGTCCACCACTTAGGTAGCGGGTTATTTAGTTCTTCAATACCATCAAATTCGTGTCCGCAGCTTTCACCTTCTTTAACGCCTGTATAGTTTTTTAAGTTCCATACGAGCAAACCAAACAAAATGAAAAGACACGATAGGGTTAATACAATAACCCATATACTCCAAAAGCTAGTCATTTCTCAGACCCCTTTTCCTCGTTAGAGATTGTATCCTTGTGTGTTTTTTCATCTTCAAAGATGGCATTAGCAGCGTCTTTAAAACGTGTTTTACTACGCCTGCTATATGCCCACACAACAATGACAATAAATAGTACTAAAATTACCAGAGTTAAAATGCCTCTGTATGTTCCGTAATCCATAATTTATTACTTCAAGTGTGTGCCAAGTTGTTGCAAATAAGCGATAAGGGCTTGCATTTCTGTTGCACCTTTACCGTTATTCATTGCATCAACCTTGGCAACATCAGCGATTAGTTCTTCATCGCTACCATACCCTAAACCTGGATGTGCCGGGTTTTCTGGGTTAATAGCAAATGTATCACGAAAAATTTTAAGCTTTTTCAGAGTAAGGCTAGTATCAACTCGATCCTCTGCTAACCAAGGGAAACCTGGCATGTTTGACTCAGGAACCACTGCACGCGGATCTACCAAGTGAGCATAATGCCAGTCATCTGAGTAACGCTTGCCAATTCTAGCAAGGTCAGGACCGGTACGCTTAGAACCCCATAAAAAAGGATGATCCCATACTGACTCACCTGCTACTGAGTAGTGACCGTAACGTTCAACTTCGTCACGGAAAGGACGGATCATTTGTGTATGACAGGTATGACAACCTTCACGTACATAGATGTCATGGCCTTCAATTTCAAGCGCATTAAGAGGGCGTAAACCCTCAACAGGCTTAGTTGTATCGTCTTGGAACATCAGTGGAGTGATTTCTACTAATGCGCCGAAGCTGATAGCAAAAACAGTCAAGATAGCCATAAGGCCGATATTTTTTTCGACTATTTCATGTTTGTTTTGTGAATTATTATTGCTCATCATCTCACTCCGTTATGCTAACTGTGCTTGCGCATCTAATTTCAACGAATCATTCTTCGCAGAAATAGTACGATAAACGTTATAAGCCATAACCAGCATGCCTACTACGATGAACACACCGCCTAAGAAGCGCATAACATAGAAAGGATGTGATGCTTGCAGTGATTGTACAAAGGTATACATTAATGTACCGTCAGCATTTACTGCGCGCCACATTAGACCTTGCATAACACCTGAAATCCACATTGCTACAATGTAAAGTACAACACCAACAGTATGTAGCCAGAAGTGTGTATTAACGAGTTTCACGCTGTACATACGGCCTTGCGAAAACAACGCAGGGATAAGATGGTAAATCGCACCGATAGAAATCATTGCAACCCAACCTAATGCACCAGAGTGAACGTGACCTATAGTCCAATCAGTGTAATGAGAAAGAGCATTCACAGATTTAATTGCCATCATCGGACCTTCAAAGGTAGACATACCATAGAAAGACAATGATACAACTAGAAAACGCAGTACCGGATCGGTACGTAATTTATGCCATGCGCCAGATAACGTCATGATACCGTTAATCATACCACCCCAAGATGGAACAAATAAGATGATTGACATCACCATACCTAAACTTTGCGTCCAATCAGGAAGCGCGGTGTAGTGTAAGTGGTGAGGACCAGCCCAAATATACAGTGAAATCAATGCCCAAAAGTGAACCACTGATAAGCGGTATGAATATACAGGACGACCCGCTTGTTTAGGTACGAAGTAATACATCATGCCTAAGAAACCAGCCGTTAATAAGAAACCTACAGCGTTATGACCGTACCACCATTGAACCATGGCATCTACAGCACCTGCGTAAATTGAATATGATTTAGTTAGGGATACAGGTACAGCCATACTGTTAACAACATGCAATACTGCAACGGTAATGATAAAGCCGGCATAGAACCAGTTAGCTACATAGATGTGTGACACTTTACGTTTAGCTATAGTGCCCATGAACACAACCGCATAAGTTACCCAAACAATGGCAATTAAGATATCAATTGGCCACTCAAGCTCTGCGTATTCTTTAGTACTGGTCATACCTAATGGTAATGTGATAACAGCGAGGACAATAACTAATTGCCAGCCCCAAAAAGTAAAGGCTGCTAATTTATCGGAGAGAAGGCGCGTTTGACAAGTACGTTGCACAACATAATATGATGTCGCGAATAGTGCACTTGTACCAAATGCGAAAATAACTGCGTTCGTGTGTAACGGACGAAGTCGAGAGTATGTTAACCATGGTATATCAAAGTTAAGTGCTGGCCAAGCTAATTGGGCAGCAATCAGAACCCCAATACTCATGCCAACGATGCCCCAAATCACTGTCATAATAGTGAATTGGCGTACAACCTTATAGTTGTACTCAGTTTGTGATGCTACTGTTTGGCTCATTATCTGGCTTCCGCTGCAATAAATGCGTTTAGAAATGAATTACCCACTTTATTAAGTGGGGCCTACTATTTTTCTCAAGTATGTTATCAAAAACCCTCAATACCTTGACTGCTTCAGAAAACAAACTCGAGAAACCCTTATTTTTGCAGGGAAATGATAAATTTTTTGACCTAAAAAAGATAGGTCAATTGCATAAAATTATGACATCAATCAATTTTTCTCATGCAGTTGGCTATTTTTTGACACACTTTTGTACATTTACGTAAGAATTTAGTTCAGTGGTTGTATTTTAACGGTACGCTGATTAGTATCGGCCTTTAATTTCTCTAAGGAATACTATGCCAATTAAGCTTTTAGTAGTGTTTTTAAGTGCATTAAACATGTTAATGGCATGTGGCCCACAACCGCTAAGTATAGAAGAGCAAATCCAAGGTGCAAGTTGTCAGCCAAATCAGTTATGCGAGTATGATAATCAGGTGAAAATTTGGTTGAGTGAGCAACAAATAACACCAGAGACACCTTTTGAAATAAACTTATCGTTACCAAGTACAATGTTAGTACACAGCGCTAAGCTTGAAGGTATCACTATGTATATGGGTTATATTCCGGTGTTGTTTGAGCCGCGTAATGATATTTATGTTGCTCAAAGTATGGTTGGCATTTGTTCTGAGCGTAATATGACCTGGAAATTGACACTGGAAGTTAAAAATCAACAAGGCCAACTTAAGCATGTATATTATTACTTTGATGCGACTTATTGATATCTGTTTAATTTATATTAAACCTGAGTGTTAATTAAGAGGTTAACGACCCAAGCTCAGGTTATTTAGTTGCGACCTCCTTTATCGATCATACTACCTATCGAAACACCATTTTTGCCACCTTTTATTAGCTTGCTTTGTTATATTTTCAGTTAAATTTACAGAGTGCGCATAAAACCACCTTATTTTTACATTAGGCTGCACTGAACAAAGAGCAACAGCATTATATTGCCATTAAAAAAGCTGTATAGAGCTTAAATGCGCAAAATTATTGCATAACTATGGTTAGCAGTTGTTGGTCAGTTTTGCAGTTTTAATAAAACCATGTGATTAACTTGTTAATTTTTCTGATTTGGGTATTTTTGTACAGTAATTACATATAATTACAAAGTTAGTTGGTTTGATTTCATAGGTGTTTAAAGTGTTTCATGTTAAATGTAATATATTGAATTGAATATGTATTAACTGATTAACAATGAAACATTCATTAACTAACGTACCTATTGCAGGATTATCAATAATTGAAAAGGTAATTATTGACCTCTCATTCAGATTTCGTTCAGTTAAATCCGCCTAAGTTGCCATCGCTGACTCGATATTCTCAAATAAAACGAGCGCTACCTGAGCAAGGTATTTCTCCAACAAGTAGGGTTTCACATGAAAAAATCTATGATTGGCTTAGCTGTTGTCACAGCTATTCCTATGTTTTCAACAATGCAAGTAGCAGCAGCTGAAAATGCGGCGCAAACTATCGAAAAAATTCAAGTAACGGGTTCTCGCATTAAGCGTTCAGATATGGAAACCGCTAGCCCAGTTACATTAATTGGCGCCGATGATATTAAAGCAATGGGTGCAACAAGCATTGATAGCGTATTACAAAAGATGACCGCTACAGGCGGCGCAATGACAAACCCTGGTGTTAATAATGGATCTGGCGGTAACGCATCGATTAACCTTCGCGGTTTAGGATCTCAACGTACTTTAGTGCTTGTTAATGGTCGTCGTATGATCAACTCAGGGACTGGTGCAGCGTCTACCGTTGATTTAAACACTATTCCAGTATCAATGATCAAGCAAATTGAAGTACTTAAAGATGGTGCTTCTGCTGTTTACGGTACTGATGCTGTGGCAGGTGTTGTAAACATAATCCTTAAAAATGACTTTGAAGGTTTAGATTTAAATGTAAACACTGCAATGACTTCAAAGCATGATGCAACTGAAAATTCAATTGATTTTACAGTTGGTACTTCTTTTGATAAAGGTAACATTGTTTTTGGTGCTCAGTACACTAATCGTGGCCAAGCAAGCCAAAGTGACCGTGACTTCTCAAGCTGCCCACTACTAGAAGGCGCAAATGGCCTATATTGTGGTGGTTCTTCATTTAGCGAAGGTGGACACATTCAAAGTAATGTAACGGCTAATATCTTAAATAAAGATGGTGAATTAGAAAAAACGGGTGTTGCTAACGACAGTGGCTTAAGTGGACTAGGCGGTACTTTACATCGCTACACAACAGCAGCTGATGCATACAACTACTCAAAAAGTAGCTATTTATATACACCAATGAATCGTTTAAATATTACGGGTCTTGGTACGTATGAACTTTCTGACGATACAAGTTTTTTCAGTGAATTCACTTATACTAAACGTTGGTCAGAGCAGCAGCTAGCTCCACAACCAATTAACTTTGCATTTAACTACGATCCAAGCACTATGGGCAATAGCCTATTAGGCCAAACGTATGATAAACGTCAAGTTGTTAATAATGCGTTTGTAAAAGATGCAAATGGTAAGTATGTTACAACGCCAACAAACTACGCTAAAGGTGACGAAATTAGCTATCGTCGCCGTATGAGCGAAAGTGGTACTCGTAACTACACCCAAACTGTAGATACCGTGCGCATAGTTGTTGGTGCTGAAGGTGTAATTAACGATTACTCTTGGGATCTTTCTGCAAACTTTGGCCGTAACGATTCAGTAAGTAAAACCAGCAATCTACACAATGTTTCAGCGTTAAAAGCGGCCGTAGTTGATGGCACATTTAATCCTTTGAATGAAGCTGATTGGGCTCAAGCAAATGTAAATCCTTATATTTACAAAGAACAAGAATCAGGTGGCAGCCAGTTATTTATCGTTGCTGGTTCACTGTCTGGTGAGATGTTTGAACTACCTGCAGGTTATGCTGCATTTGCCGCTGGTGTAGAGCATCGTCAAGAAAAAGCATGGCAAGATCCTGATTCAATTGCTGCGCAAGGTCTAGGTAACGATCCTCGTATCGATCCAACAAGTGGCGGCTTTGATGTTGATGAAGCTTATGTGGAATTTGCAATTCCATTATTAGCAGATGCACCTCTAGCGCAAAGTGTTGAACTAAGTGCGGCAATTCGTGCTTTTGATTACAGCACATTTGGTTCAGATAATACTTGGAAGTTAGGTTTAACTTGGAGAGTAACAGACGAGCTAATGATGCGTGCTGTGCGTTCAACGGCTTTCCGTGCTCCTACTGTTGATGAATTGTATTCAGGTAAAGCAATATCTTATGATGGTGTAACTTACCCTGGTGCAGACGATCAAGCAGAAGTTACTGTTGGTGGTAATACAGCTCTAACTCCAGAAGAAGCCGATACATTCACATTTGGTATCGTGTATGAGCCTGAGTGGATTAGCGGCTTTTCAATGACGGTAGATTACTACGATATTGAAATTGAAAATGCGATCAGCACTTACACCAGTCAATTCGTTGTTGATCAATGTATTAATCCTAGCGGTACAGGTACTACACTGTGTGAAAATACCGGTGCATTTATACGTACAGATGGTCGTATAGTATTTAATAACCAATTGCGTAATATCGGTTCAGAAAAAACATCTGGTATTGATTTAAACTTAGCGTATTCATTTGATGCATTAGGTGTAGCTTGGAAAGCAGGCTTAGATACAACATATTTAGACGAGTATGTAGTAGACACAGGTGCTGTGATTGATTACCAAGGCTACGTTACAAATGGTAGCGGTGGTTATGCAGATCTTAAGTCAAACTTCCACCTTACAGCAAGCAGTGATAGCTGGGATGCTACATATGAAGCACGTTATATTGCCGGAATGGATAGCTTTACATGTCGTGATGAACCAGGTGAATGTATTGCACCAACGACTCCATCTATTGTATATCACGATATAAGTGGCTCATATATGATAAATGATATCGTAAGTATTTCTGCTGGAGTAAATAACTTATTTGATAAACAACCACCTTATTACTCAGGTAACTACAGCTCAAATACTGATCCGTTCACATATGATGTATTAGGTCGTCGTTTCTTTGCTGGTGTGAATGTTAAACTTTAATCAGTAAGTAACTTTGATTTTATCTAAGGCCTAGTTTTTACTAGGTCTTTTTTTATTGAACAAATGAAAAAAGGCAGTAAAATATAGTGAGCAAAATTAATTTGGAGAGTTGATTGTTAAGGCAGGATGAAAATTTATCCTTTATTATCGAACCAGAGCTGAGCCCTCGTGCTGAGCAGCGTATCGACATGTATTTTTCTATCCCCAATGAAATGGGCATCAATCCGCAAACGTTAACAGAAGAATCGTATTTTAATAACCACTTCAAGTCGTATTTAGCGTATAACGCCAATAATATCCATTTACCTTTAGTACGTAGTCGCTTTGTTAGTAAAAATAAAGGCGAACAACAAGATTATCGGCAAAACCTCAATTTGTATTGTTACCAAGTCCGCTTGGCGATTGATACTGATATCAAAGATACATTGAAGATTGAAGAAGTTGATGAGTTTTATCAGCGCGCTATTGAATTATCTGAACAAAGCCAAAGCCTACTAAAAAAATTAAGACGTTACACCCCAGACGATGAAAAACTGATTTCGTTTTATACTAACGCAGATAACTATTTAAGTTGGCACATAGAGCAGTCATTTTTGAAACTGCTTGATGAAGGGCCGCGCAGTAGTGATTATGCAAAAGAGCGCACTGATCTGATGAATTTTTGTAAAGCTGAGCAAGATTACCGTCAGGGACTGCAATATAACTCGGAATCAACCCTTCAGGATGCAAACCGGATCACCAATAAAATGCGTCTTTTACAGCGTTTGATTGAGCATGGTGTGGTGTTAAATCGTAATACTCGTTACCTCAATAGTTATTTAAAACGATTGGTTAAAGGAACCGTCACAGCAATTATAATGGCGTTTGTTATGGTTGTAGTACTGAATGCGCGGATCTCGTTTACCGAAGTGACTGCGACATTAGTGATCATTTTAGGCGCTATTTACGGGATGCGGGAAATTTTTAAAGAAGATATAACACGAGTTATTTGGCGAGCTATTGTGAAAGGTCGGCCAAAATGGCGGTTTCAATTTCGAAATAGTGTAACCAAAGATAAAATAGCTACACAATACATCTGGCTTGAATATACACGCTTTAAACATATTCCAGAGGATGTACGAAAAATATTTTCAAAACGACGTCAACAAAATAAACAAGCAGCGCAATGGCTGCACTTTGCCAGTGAAATTCGGGTTAATGCAAAAGAGTTCTTACCTGGTTATGATAGCTTGCAACAGACCTTACAATTTAGTTTAGCGGCGTTTGTGCGGAACTTAAAAAAAGGCGAAGGTAAACTGTATCATCTTGATAATAATAAAATATCTAAACAAAGTGTAGAGCGACGCTATCAGCTAAATGTAGTGCTTTCATATCAGAATGACGAAGAGATAAAGTATCAGCGTTATAAGATCACTTTAAATAGAAGTAAAATTGTTAGTATTGAGCTTATTTATAGCGAAATGGAATAAATATTACCGGCGATTTTTATCTATCAGGTATTATCTCGCTTTTTTACACAGTTTGAGAGGGAATTATATGCGCTTTCTGATTTCCAGAATGGCCCAACCAGTCATTATCTTGTTTATTGGTAAATAACTATCAGTAGGTGGCAACATCGTTACTACCTACTGCAATGGTTTATTTTTCTAAACCAGTTTTACTATATAAAGAGACTTTGTTTGACACTAAGGTGATTTCAATATTTTTACTGTCATCGCCCCATGTACAATTTGTGTGCAGGGTTTTTTCAACACAATTATCAGCGCTGCCTAAGATTGCTTCAACTTCGGTTTTGTCCATGCCAATTTCAATTTTTTCGTAATTTTCTAAACTTACTTTTGAACAGGCCGCAAGACCAAGCGCTGCTGCAATGATTAAAAGTTTTTTCATTCGGTCATCTTCCTTTATTTAGTGGTTAAATTTTCTAATTTGTACAATCATGCCCATTTTAGGATGGTCAAAATAATGAATGTCGCCACTTATAACCCGTTTGAATTGTGAAAACCTAGCGTGTTGGATTTCACCTGTGGCTTGGACTTCACTTACATCAAAGCTGGCATTAATAAATAAATAATGGCGCAAGTAAATATTAAAAGTACCATCTAATTCCCATTGATCTGCATTTTTCTCAATTGCGGGTGCGATGCGCTGATTGGCGCTGACTAAACTAATAAAGTTATTAGTAGTATATTGTGGTGTTTGCGCAATTATTGGTGCGTGCAATAATTTACCGCCAAACAGTTTAATGCTTTCAGAGCGAGATTGGCTCGCACCTTCAAAGCGCCATCCTGTATGAAGTATAGGCTTGAGTCCTTTTCGCACCAGCTCTTGCTGTTGTGATATAAATTGTAGCTGTGCGGGAGCAAGTAAGTAGGTTTGCTCCATATCATCTTTAGCAGGCGCTATTGGGCTAAGTGGAAGTGCTGAGTAACTGTGTAGGTAGTCAATACTGTCATCACATAAATTAGAGCGACTGGCACCAATCACAGAATCGGTTAATGACTGCGAATTAAAGCGAGTGTCGCCGTTGATACACTCCTGTTTAGCTTGCGCCGTATAAAGTGGTGTCAGTAAATCAACGCTGCGCTTAGCCTTAATTGGCTCTTTGTCTAAGCTAAAATCCTCTTGCAAATAAGGGGCAGGGCGCTGTTTGAATATCAGTACTTCTACTTCAAACCAACGTTCTGCAAATGCTGTGCTACTAAATACACAACACAGTAGGATAAGAGATTTTTTAAGCAACATTAATGGCTAACCTTTTTTTCGAAATCTGCAATCATTGCAGTGACCATTCTTAAGCGTTCGCGGGCATTCGCCTCATTGATCGCAAAGCGCAACTTATTTGCACCATCCATTTTATACACCTTAGGTGCACTTTGTATCAAACCTATAATGAAGCTAGGGTTAACCTTAGTATGTTGATTAAACTCAAAATAGCCACCTTTTGGATTTGCTTCAATTTTTTTGATGCCTAATTCGCTGGCTTTGAGTTTCAGTTGTTGCAAACTAAATAGGTTTTTAGTTGCATCAGGCAGCAGACCGAAGCGATCAATTAGCTCAACTTGTAATTCGTCCATATCATCTAGGTTAGCGCAGCTGGCAACCCGTTTGTAAATACCTAGTCGCGCATTTACATCGTGAATATAATCTTCAGGGAGTAATGCGGCTAACTTTAAGTCCACTTCACTTTGTTGTTGTAGCAAGTTATCAAGGGTAGGCTCTTTGCCTTCACGAAGAGATTTCACAGCTTGCTCAAGCATTTCCATATATAAGCTAAAGCCGATGCTCTGCATTTGTCCTGATTGATCATCACCAAGCAACTCACCAGCACCACGGATCTCTAAATCGTGGGTTGCGAGTGCAAAGCCGGCACCTAGATCTTCCAGTGACTCGATGGCTTCAAGGCGTTTAACGGCATCTTTCGACAGCCCTTTAGGATTGCCGGTTAATAAATAAGCATAAGCTTGGTGGTGGCTTCGTCCAACACGGCCCCGTAACTGATGTAACTGCGCTAAGCCTAGTTTATCGGCTCTATCCATAATAATTGTGTTGGCTGTAGGGATATCAATTCCCGTTTCAATGATGGTAGTACATACGAGTACGTTGTATTTCTGGTGGTAAAATTCGCTCATTAGTTGCTCTAAATCGCGTTCGCGCATTTGGCCATGGGCAGAAGCAACGCTTGCCTCAGGTACCCACTCACTAATTTCTTCTGCCACGCGGTCAATAGTTTCAACGTTATTATGTAAAAAGTATACTTGGCCACCGCGTTTTATTTCACGTAATACCGCCTCTCTGATCAAATCTGCATCGCGCTGACGAACAAAGGTCTTCACCGCTAAACGTTTAGCAGGAGGGGTCGCGATGATTGATAAGTCGCGCATACCACTCATGGCCATATTTAAAGTACGTGGGATAGGTGTGGCGGTAAGGGTTAATATATCGACATCTGCACGTAAGGATTTGATTTTTTCTTTTTGACGAACCCCAAAGCGGTGTTCTTCATCAACAATCAGTAAGCCAAGATCTTTAAATATAATATCGGCTTGGATCAGCTTATGTGTACCAATAACAATATCTAAGGTGCCTTTGGCCATTTTTTCTAGGGTGTCTTTTTGCTCTTTGGGTGAATTAAAGCGAGACAGTACACCGACTTCGATGGGTAAATCGGCAAAGCGGTCTTTAAAGTTTTCAAAGTGTTGTTGTGCAAGTAAGGTAGTTGGTACTAAAACGGCTACTTGTTTATTGTCGTTTACAGCAACAAAAGCGGCGCGCATCGCAACTTCAGTTTTACCAAAGCCAACATCACCACAGACCAGTCGGTCCATGGCTTGTTTACTTTGCATATCACCTAGCACAGCTTCGATAGCGTTACGCTGATCGTCAGTTTCTTCAAATGGAAACCCATCACTAAATACCCGATAAGCAGCACCATCAAGGGCAAATGCATTCCCCGGTTTTGCTTGACGTTGGGCGTAAATATCGAGTAATTCAGCGGCCACATCACGTACCTTTTCAGCCGCGCGTTTTTTCGCTTTTTCCCACGCATCAGATCCCAGTTTATGTAGCGGTGCACTGGCTTCTTCGCCACCAGAATAACGACTGAGCATATGCAGGGCTGACACTGGCACATACAATTTTGCTTCATTAGCATAGGTAATGGTTACAAACTCAGTGATCAGACCTGCCGCATCAATCGTTTGCAAGCCTTGATAGCGACCTACACCGTGATCCAAATGCACAATCGGTTGGCCAACTTTAAGTTCAGCTAAGTTACGGATGAGCGCATCTTGGCTAGCTTCGTATTTATGTTTACGACGGCGACGCTGCGATACTTTAATGCCAAGTAATTCTTGTTCAGTAACTATGGATAATGCGGGCTTTGTACCAAGTACTACACTTTGTTCTAGTGGGCTGACAATTAAGCCAACATCGCTACTGCTATTTACAAATTCATCGAATGATGAAAACTCTTTAAACTTTAAGCCGCTGGGTTTAAGTATAGCGAGCAGAGATTCACGGCGACCATCGGATTCTACTGACAGTAAGATACGGCCTTTTTGTTTCTTTTGCGCTGCTACATAATTTATAAATGCTTGATAGGATTCATGTAGTTTATGATCAATGCGTATTGCGGGTAACTCGCTGGTGACTAGATTTTTATTGCCTGCTTTTGTCGCGAGTTTTGCTTGCGATAACCGAATGCGAGCAAAGTTGCCTAAATTTTCAAACAGTTCATTAATGGGTTGATAAAGTGCAACTGGCTCAAGTAACGGGCGCAGTGGATCGACTCGACGGTTTTCATAACGCACATTAATATCATGCCAAAAATGCTCCGCAGCATCTTCTAAATCTCCCAGTTGCATCACTGTTGCAGTATCTGGCAGGTAATCAAAGATAGTGGCTAATTGCTCAAAAAACAGCGGCATATAATATTCGATACCAGCAGGCCAATTGCCTTTGGTCACTTGCATATACACGGAATCTTGCGATGAGCTGGCACCAAATTTTTCACGGTAGTTTATTCTAAATCGTTCAATATCGGCTTCGTTGGTAGGGAACTCATGAGCAGGTAGTAATTCAATTTTATCGACTTTTTCATCCGAGCGTTGGCTTTCAACATCAAATAAACGAATGGTATCAAGTTCGTCATCAAGAAAATCGAGTCTAAATGGATGCGGACTGCCCATTGGATATAAATCAACAATCGAGCCACGAATGGCGTATTCACCATGCTCCATGACTTGTTGCACATGCAAATAGCCTGCTTGCTCTAAGTTACTGCGAAGTTTGTGGGTATCGAGAATATCACCGACTTTAAAATTAATGGTTGAACCATAAATAAACGAAGCAGGGGCGGTACGTAGCATCAAGGTAGACACAGGCACAATTAATACACTTTGTTGTTCTTTCTTTAAAGTATTTAAGGTGGCTAAGCGCGATGAAATTATATCTTGATGGGGTGAGAAATGATCGTAAGGCAACGTTTCCCAATCAGGGAATATCATTACTGGATGCTCGGGTAGCAAGCACTCCAACTCTGTTTCAAGGCGCAATGCACTGGGTGTATCAGGGGTAACAATAAGCACTAAGCCAGCTTGTTGTTTAACCCCTTGTGCAATGGCAATACTTAAACCACTGCCAGTGAGTTGCCCCCATTGAATTTTATCTTTTTGAGATTTTACCCAAGGCAAGGCTGCCCATTGCGCAAACGCCATTTACTACTCCTTTAATGCGCCTCAACTGAGGCGCTAATTTATTCTTAATCGCGATATATTTTGGTTAAATCGTGGTAATGATCTATACGACGGTCGCGTAGGTACGGCCAAATGCGTCTTACATTTTCAGAACGCTTTTGATCAAGTTCAACAAGTAACAGTTGCTCATCAGTGTTGTTGGCTTCTGCTAGCAGTTCACCTTGAGGACCCGCTATAAACGAGTTACCCCAAAATTGAATACCTTCACTTTGACCACTTGGATCACTTTCATGACCGACACGATTACAACTAATCACGGGTACGCCATTGGCAACCGCATGTGCGCGTTGCGATATTACCCACGCATCTTTTTGACGTGTTTTCTCGCCTTCGTCATCACGTGGATCCCAGCCAATTGCGGTTGGGTAAATTAATAGTTCAGCACCGGCCATTGCCATTAAACGCGCAGCCTCTGGAAACCATTGATCCCAACACACTAAGACACCAAGTTTGCCGACAGAAGTTTGAATTGGTTCAAAACCTAAATCACCCGGAGTGAAATAAAACTTTTCGTAAAAGCCTGGATCGTCAGGGATATGCATTTTACGGTATTTACCCGCAATTGTGCCGTCTTTTTCAAGCACTACCGCAGTATTGTGATAAAGCCCTGTGGCACGTTTTTCAAATAAAGAGGCAACAATAACAATGCTTAATTCTTTTGCAAGCTCAGCTAAAGTGTCGCTACTTGGGCCAGGAATAGTCTCTGCCAAATCAAATACATCAACATCTTCGGTTTGACAAAAGTACAGACTGCGATGTAATTCTTGTAACACCACCAGTTGTGCGCCTTGGCTTGCGGCATCGCGAATACCGGCAATTGATTTTGCCATGTTTTGTGCGGCATTATCACTGTTACTTTGCTGCACTAAGGCAACGGTTAAATTTGCAGGGCTGCTCATAATGATGCTCCAGCTAAAAATCCACGGGGTAATTGCATAGTAATGCAGTGTAAACTACCAAATTGATGAATAATTGGTAAGCAGTTTACGCCTATTATTTGATGCTCAGGGTAGGCCGTTTGAATTTGTGCTAAGGCTAATTCGTCATTGGCATCAGCATAAATAGGCACAAGTACAGCTCCATTAATGATTAAATAATTTGCGTAGGTGGCAGGTAACCTGTCGCCATCATCATTAAATACGGCTTTTGGCCATGGTAAATCAATTAAGGTATAAGGTTTACCTGTTGTTGTTTTAAAACCTTGCAACTGCTTTTCCATGGCATCAAGAGCGCTGAAGTGTTGGTCATTTTTATCATCACACTTTACATACACTAAGGTATCATTGGGCGCAAAACGCACTAAAGTGTCGATATGACTGTCGGTATCGTCACCAGCTAAATAGCCATGATCAACCCATAAAAAGTCGGTGGCGCCAAGTTGTTCACGCAAGCACTGTTCAATGTCTTGTTGGGTTAGGTCTGGATTACGATTTGGATTAAGCAAACATTCACTGGTGGTCAATAGTACACCGTGTTGATCAATCTCTACACCGCCACCTTCAAGAACCAAATCAAGCGCTTGGTATTGATTGCGCGTATCGGCAAGTTGTTTAACCAGTACCGCATTAATTTTATTATCTAATTCACTGGTAAATTTATTACCCCAGCCATTAAAGATAAAATCAACAATTTTTAGTTGGCTATTATCAGCAACTGCGGCGCAGGTTAATGGGCCATGATCACGTGCCCACGTATCGTTACAGGGAGTAACAACAAAATGCACGCGGCTCAAATCAACAGCGTTGTTGCGCAATAATTGGCTAATGTGTGTTTTTAAGGCTTCATCATGAGCGATGATCACTAATTGCTCTGCATTACAAATATGCTGACATAATTGCACGTATACAGGCTCTACAGCGGTTAAATTGTCGCACCAATCAGTGGCTTGGTGTGGCCAAGTGAGCATAACGGCGTCTTGCTCAGCCCATTCGGGTAAAAGTCTAAAGTTCATGAATTTAATAAACAAACAAAGGTGCTATTAGTTTAGCATTTCAACTATAGCCAAGCCACTTCAAAATGAGGGTTGCTAGTAGCTATATTATTCTGGTTTTGTTGGCTCTGTTGTGTCTTGGTTATCAAAGTTGTCGCTTTCATGTTGCAGCAGCTGACGCTTTTTCAGTTGTCTGGTTTGTGCATGTAAACTAGCACGTACCACAAGTTCTTGATCAGTATCGCGGACGGCTTTAAAAAGTAGGGTGTATTGGTAGTGTTCATCGTCAATCTTATTAACCGCAACTACCTCGGTGTAACAATAAATAGCAGAGGCTTCATGCTGTAAAAATAATTTAGTGCGAAATGCTTGGCCAATAGAGTAGACTTTTGTATCGGTTAGTTTGACACCGCCACCGCCGTAGCTATCACAATAAATGGCGTTATCTTCGGGCTGCTCTGAGGCCAATATATGGCTCATGATCAAGTCGATTTTACGCGATTGTGCTTGTAAAAATACGGCAAGCTCTTGTGCCAAATCACCAAGGCTACGCAATGGTCTTAACGAGCTTTGCTCTAATTCACTAACCTCATTGGCCAATTTAAATAACGGTGGGATATCTGCTTCTAGTTGCGCTAAGGTAGTAGGCACTTTGCTATCGTCAACAGCAAATAAATTTACTCGATTACTTTCATCAATCTGAAAGTACTGCTCAAACTCGGTTAATTTTTCACTATTCATCATAAGGCTCCTCGACGCAATAGTTTAATAGTAGCGCCGACAGTATAAAATTGCTAGTTATCAAATTACCATAAAAAAGGGCAAACCACTGTTTGCCCTTATATTTTTGTAGCTGAGCTTAAATCATAAATTACCCTCTTGGGTGTCGACATGTTCACGCTTGTGGTGGCTTGCAATTTCATCGGATAAATCTGCTCGCGAGCGTTTTTCAGTAAGTTTGCGCTCAGTTAACCAATAAAAGAACAGTGGTACAAAGAACACGGCAAGGAAGGTTGCTGCCATCATGCCGCCCATAACGCCAGTACCAACGCTATGACGTGCACCTGCACCGGCGCCTGAGCTCAATACTAATGGCACTACACCTAAAATAAAGGCCATCGAAGTCATGATGATGGGTCTAAATCGAAGGCGGGCAGCTTCAAGTGCTGCAGCGCTTGCGCTCCAACCTTGTTGATGTTTCATCAATGCATATTCAACAATCAAAATGGCATTTTTACTGGCTAAACCAAGTAAGGTCACTAAGCCGATTTGGAAGTACACATCGTTAGTCATGCCTACTAACCAGATTGATACCAATGCGCCAAAGGTTCCAAATGGCAATGCTAGCATCACCGAGAGTGGCAATGACCAACGCTCATACAGTGCCGCAAGGATTAAGAAAACCATGATCACCGCAAGGCCTAAAGCAATTCCTGTGGTACCTGAGCTGCGCTTTTCTTGATACGCAGAGCCGGTCCAGTCGTAGGTCATATCCGGTGGTAATACTGCTTTTGCAATACGTTCAACTTCAGCAATTGCTTGGCCAGAGCTGTAACCGGGTGCAGCATTACCGAGCAGTTTTACCGCAGGCAAGTTATTATAACGATTTAGATTTTCTGGTCCGCGGCTATATTCAATATTAGTAAACGCAGACATAGGAACCATAGCACCTTGACTATTTTTTACATAAATTCGTCCAATGTCATCAGGCTTCATTCTAAATTCAGCTTCTGCTGACATAAGTACTTGCCAAGCTCGGCCAAACTTATTGAAGTCGTTCACATAATATGTACCCAGTGTGCCGGCAAGGGCTGTAAAGGCATCGTCAATTTCAATGCCCATCGCGCGGGCTTGTTCACGATCTACATCAACTTTAAGTTGCGGTGCATTTGGTCGCCACAACGTTTGTAGGCCACTTAAAATAGGGCTTTTTTGTGCTTCAGCCATCATTAAGCCCATGGCTTGTTGCAGTTTTTCTGGGCCACCTGCGCCTTTGTTTTGAATATAAAATTCAAATCCGCCAGTGCTCCCTAAACCAAAAATAGCAGGGGGGTTAAACGCTAAAACAAGTGCTTCGTTGATATGCGCAGTTTTCATAAACAGCTCATTAACCAAACTTTTAGTATCAATCTCTCGTTCATCCCAATGTTTTTGGGTGACGAATAAGGTGGCTGCACTGTTTTTATAACCGCCGCCAATAAAATCAAAGCCTGTAAATGCCACCACATTTTCATTGGCAGGATTAGATTGTACGGCGCTAATAACTTCAGCCACTACTTTTTCTGTACGCTCAAGGGATGAGCCATCAGGTAAGAAAATAGCTGAAATATAGTAGCCTTGGTCTTCATCAGGCACTAATGAACCAGGAGTGCTTTTCCAAAGGCCAATGGTAATTGACACCATACCAATCATCAGCAATAAACCTAATGCGCCACGGCGCACCATAAAACCAACAGCACCCACATACTTACTGGTTATTTTAGTAAATACACGGTTGAACCATAAAAAGAAGCTTGCGGTTTGTTTATGCTCTTGTTTTAAAATAAGCACACATAAAGCAGGGGTCATTGTTAGTGCAACTATGCCAGATAAGCTCACAGCAATTGAAATGGTGATCGCAAACTGACGGAATAGTTCGCCAGTTAAGCCACCTAGAAATGCAATTGGCACAAACACTGAGCAAAGTACTAGAACAATAGCAACAACAGGTCCAGATACTTCTTTCATCGCTTTTATTGCGGCTTCATGGGCGCTCACATGCTCTTCGTGCATGATACGCTCTACGTTTTCAAGTACCACTATGGCATCATCCACCACGATACCAATAGACAGTACCATGCCAAATAAAGTCAATGAGTTGATAGAATAACCGAGCATATACATACCAGCAAACGTACCAAGTAATGACACTGGTACGGCAAGTGTTGGGATCAGTGTGGCGCGCCAATTTTGTAAAAATAAGAACACCACTAAGAAAACCAGTACCATTGCTTCAAGCAGTGTTTTAACTACTTCGCGGATCGAGACTTCAACAAAACGGGTGGTATCGTACGAATTTAAGTGAGCAAGTCCTGTGGGGAATTGCTGAGTTAATTCTGCTAATACACCATTTACTTCTGCTGCTACATCTAGGGCATTGGCACCGGGTTGTAGGAAAATACCTAATAGTACGGCTTCTTTGCCGTTGATAGTGCCTCTGAAGTTATAATCTTTTGCACCCAATTCAACACGGGCAATGTCTTTTAAACGTAAACTACTGCCATCAAGATTTGAACGAATAATAATTTCTTCAAATTGTTCAGGCTCTGATAAACGCCCTTGAGAGGTAACACTGTAAACCAGCTCTTGCGCTGATTGTGAAGTGGGGGTTGCACCAATCGAACCGGCTGCATATTGAGAGTTTTGGCTGCGTACTGCCCCTGCGACTTCCTCAACCGTAACACCAAGCTGACTCATTACATCAGGGCGCAGCCAAATACGCATGGCGTAATCTTTCGCACCAAAAATTTGTACACTCGTTGTGCCAGGAACACGTTTAATTCGGTCTAAAATATTCAGTGTGACATAGTTTGAAGTCCATAAGCTATCGCGAGTGCCGTCCGGTGAATAAAACGCATGGACTTGCAAAAAGCTCGATGAGCCTTTCTGTACCACCACACCTTGGCGCCGTGTTTCTTCAGGTAAACGAGCTTCAACTTGCTTTACACGGTTATTGACGTTAACTGCTGCTTGGTCAATATCGGTGCCAATTTCAAAAGTTATTTCAATAGTTGTTGCACCAGAGCTTGTCGAGGTTGAAGACATATACATCATGCCTTCAACACCAGTAATCGCATTTTCAATCGGCGCGGCTACGGTTTGTTCGAGTACTTCAGCCGATGCCCCCGGGTAGGCTGCTGTTACTTGCACAACGGGTGGGGCAATTTCAGGGTATTGGGCGATCGGCAAGCTGCGCATAGCAGCCAGACCCGCCAGTACAATAACAATTGAGATCACAAACGCAAAAATAGGTCTGTCGATAAAATAACGAGAAAACATAAAACTCCCTGCGCCTATTCTGCGCTTACGTTGTTTGTTGCATTGCTAACGGTCACTGGCATGCCTGGGAAGAAAATCTTTGCCATACCATCAATGATCACCTCATCGCCTTGCTGTATGCCGGATTTAATCAACCAAAAGTTTTTATCACCTTGATTATCTGGCTTTTGGATCCACTCACCCACTTCAACGGGGGCTGGGCGCGCAATCGTGCCGCCTTGTTCATTTTTAGCGACAACATATACAAATTTACCTGTGCCATTATCAAGTACCGCACGTTGCGGTATTACAAATGCATTTTTGCGTACCGCACCACTTAACATCACTCGCACAAATTGACCTGGGCGAAGTTCAAAATCAGTGTTGGGGATAATTGCTTGTAGTTCGCTGGTGCCGGTATTTGGGTTTATACGTACATCAGAGAAGTTAACTTTGCCGCTTTTATTGGAGAGTGAACCGTCTTGTAATTTAATGCTCGTGTGCCACTGACCTTTTTCTGGTAGCGTTAATGAGCCATTTGCGACATCTTGACGCATTTGTAATTGTTCACGCTCAGAAATACCAAATCGTAAACGAATAGGATCAAGTTGGGTAATTTGCGTTAATAATAGATCGGGACCTGATACAAAAGTACCTACCGACACAAATTCACGGCCCATCACCCCGGCGACAGGCGCTTTTATTTGCGCATATTCTAAATTGAGCTGGGCTTCTTTTAACGCAACTTTCGCGGCTTCTAACGTGGTGTTAGCGATATCTTGGGTGGAACTGGCGTTATCGTAATCCCGTTGTGAAACTGATTTCTCAGCACGTAGTTTGGCTAATCGCTTCACCTCACGTTCGGCTTGTACTAAAGATGCTTTTGCACCATTAAGAGCAGCTTGCGCACTTTCAACCGCCAATTGATAGGGGGCTAGATCAATAGTGAAAAGTGACTGACCTTGTTTAACTGTCTGGCCTTCATCGAAGTTACGAGATTCTAAGATCCCCGTTACTCTGGCACGTACTTGAACTTCTTTAGAACCTGATAGGGTTGCTGGTAGTTCAATAGTGAATGGGGCATTTTCATGGGTTGCTATAGTTGTTATAACAGCCGCAGGGTGCATTGTTTCATGTTCGGTTTTAGGTGCTTCACTACAACCTTGTAGAAACAGCGAAGCCGAGGTAAATAAGAATAAAGGTAATTTTGATGGTGCGAAAGACAGACGCATGGTTACTCCACAGTTCCAATTGTTAAGTATGATATGAATAATATATAACATTTTATAAGCTAATAGTATGACATACTGTTGATCTTATCACCTACTGTCTTACACGGTGCTTAATCCATATAGCTTAGTTGAATGCGAGTGTATACCTTAAATATTTACGGGTATACACTGGTGTTTATTTTTTCATGGTTTTTTAAATCGCGTAGGGCATATTAGGGTGAAATGAATTAAATCGCAGCCCCGCTGGTTTTTAAAGTTTAACAACTTAATTATAAAATGTTGAAAGTGATTTGTTAGCGAAACAGCTTTAATAACCACAAAATTAACAAATTGCTTTGTAATTGGCGCTAAAACTCGTACCCTAGACGTAATAATCACAACAAGGGTAAAGTTAATAATGACGCGCAAGCCGACATTATCTACAACATTTATTGAACTGTCTTCACAGTTGCGGCGTTTTGTTTCGCGTATAGTACAGCCAGATGACGTGGAAGATATCGTACAAGAAACCTTTGTTAAAAGTTACCAAGCTGATTTAAAGCAAGATATTAAATATACGCGCAGCTATATGCTAAAGACAGCCAAACATTTAGCGCTCAATCACATAGCAAAATGGGATAATCAGCATTGTGATTCATTAGATACCTCTGATGATTATCAGCAGTCGTTGAGATCTATGCAGCTTGAGGATGAAGTGACCTCAAAAGAGCGGTTTTTATTATTTTGCCGTGCTACTGAGCAACTAAGTCAGCCAGTGCGAAAATGTTTTATTTTAAAGAAAGTATATGGCATGAGCCAAAAAGAAATCGCAGCGCAAATGAAGTTAAGTGAAAGCACGGTTGAAAAACATATTGCCAAAGGTTTGTTACAATCTATGCGCTACATGCAGCAACATGAGCAGTTAGGTGAGCACAGCAGTGCTACTATTGAACCTACCAGGAGGGTGGGAAAATGAGTAATATTCATCAATTTTCGTCTAAAGATGTTATCCAAGCTGATGCCAGTCGTTGGATCAGTGCTATGGATAGGGGCTTATCAAAGCAAGAGCGTCTGCAATTTCAGCACTGGGTGCAACAAAATAAAGCTCATCAAGATGCGGTATTTGAGTTAGCTCAATTATGGGATGAACTGAGCGTATTAAATGAGCTCAGCAGTCTGTTTCCAAATAAAAATAGTGTCAATAAACCTGCCCGTAGAGAAATTAATTTTTCGATTGCGGCAAGTGTCTTTACTGCATTATTAGTAGCCAGTTTTTTATTTGTAGGTATTAAACATTGGCCATCAACACCTCAAGAGCAAGCCAAGTACAGTAAAATTTACCGTACTAAAGTGGGTGAGCAAGCAACATTTGTACTACCAGATAGTACGATTGTGCAATTAAATACCAATAGCTTATTAGAAGTAGCGTATACAAGAAATCGTCGGCAACTCATTTTAAGTCGTGGTGAAGGACGTTTTAATGTTGCTAAAGATGCCTCACGTCCATTTACGGTGATGGCGGGCGATAAGTCATTCACCGCGCTGGGTACGGTTTTTAATGTGCAGCGTAACGCAGCATCAGATCTTGAGCTGGTCGTGACCGAAGGTAAAGTGATGATCACGGATCCTTCGGTTGCTGTAAATGCGGATGATTTTGTACAATTGCAAAATGCCAGTAACGATACAGTAAAGGTTAAAGATATTAATGCTAGTATTGTTATCTCTGGTGAAAAAGCATTAATCAAAGAAAGTATTACCAAACCCATTACGCGTTTAACACAAGACGATGTACAACGCGATTTAGCATGGCAACAAGGGATGCTAATTTTTAATGGCGAACCATTAAGCGAAGCTTTGCAAGAAGTGAGTCGTTATACTGCAACGCGTTTTGAACTTGCAGATCCTGCTTTAGCTTCTTTAAAAGTGGCAGGAGTGTTTAAAGCCGGTGATATCATCGGCTTACTTGATAGCTTGCGCATTAATTTAGCCATTGAGCATGAACGTTTAGGTGAACATATCGTAAGCCTAAAACACGGTGATCGTAGCTAAGCTTTATGCTTGCTCTTTGATTTAAAGTGTCAGAAGTTACAATGGTAAATATAAAAAGTAAAAAAACAATTAACAAAAAAGTAGGGTTACATAGCGGATTATTCTTTCTCAACTGTTTGTATAAGTTACGCAGTAACCAAACGTATCCAATGTGTGGGTTAATTGTATTTGCACCTTTAGTATTGAGTCTGAATGCTCAAGCGGAGGCTGTGAATCCACAGATGGTACAATTTGATATAAAAGCGCAGCGAGCTGATCAAGCATTGATAGAGTTTGCCAAACAAACAGAACAAACCGTGGTTTTCTCGTTTGATTTAGTAAAACAATACCAAGCTCAATCAGTGTATGGTTATTACACTCAGTTAGAAGCGCTAAGTACAATGCTGAAAAACACTGAACTCGATGCGGTTGTTGATCAAAATGGTTTACTGAGTATAAAACTCAAACAAATCAATAGGAATGATAACAACATGAAAAAGCTTTCAGGGGTCAGTGCTGCTGTTATACCCCTTTTAATGGCAACCAATAGCCAAGTTGCTAATGCACAAGAACAAGCCGCTCAAGAAAACATTGAAAAAATCGCCATCGTTGGTAGCCGTGTAGCAGGACGTTCAGTCGAGGACTTACCCGTACCTGTTGATATTTTGAGTGCTGAAGCGCTGGAAAATACCGGACAAACAGAAGTCGGCCGTATGCTACAAGCCATCGCACCATCTTTTAACTTTTCAAGTTCATCGATCAGTGATGGTACTGATGCACTACGACCTGCCACTTTACGTGGTTTAGGGCCAGATCAAACATTAGTACTTATTAATGGTAAACGTCGTCACCAAGCCAGCATTATCCATATTAATACATCTGTAGGTCGTGGTACTGCAGGTACAGACATGAATGCAATCCCCGCTGCTGCGATCAAACGTATCGAAGTGCTACGTGATGGTGCGGCTGCGCAATATGGTTCTGATGCGATTGCTGGTGTTATCAACATTGTTTTAAAAGACGCTGATGAAGGCGGCAAAGCCGCAGTTAATTATGGTCAATATTCTGAAGGTGATGGCGAAACCGTTACGGTTGATTTTAATCAAGGTTTTGCGCTAGGTGATGATGGTTATTTAAATACCACTGTTAATTACCGCGACCGTGCGCCGACTAATCGCGCTGGATTACATGGTTCTTGCCAATTTTATGGTTGTACAGAACTTTCTGATGGCACGCTGTTAGCGGGCGATCCCCGTGAGCTTACTGCGCCACGTGATACGTTTAGAATTGGTGATGCAGACTCGCAACAATTTGCTTTAACGGTGAATACTGGTTATGAACTTGCTGGTGGTGAGCTCTATGGCTTTATTACTTATTCAACCCGAGATAACGAATCAGCTGCGTTCTTCCGCCATAATGCCAATGCTGATGGCAACCCAGTTTTACAAGATGGTGATGCGGTGATCCCGATGGGCTTCTTGCCAATGATCAACACCACCATTGATGATATCTCGTATAACTTTGGCTTTAAAAAAGAGTTTGATAATAGTTCTAGTCTTGACCTGTCATATACCTATGGTGAAAACAGCATCGATTACACCACTAGTGACACTATCAATGGTTCATACGCTAATTTATTACGTTATGATCAAGGCTTAAGTGCTGATGATATTCGTGCCACGATTCCTCGTCAAGCGTATGCGTATGGGATGGAGTTATCACTGCAAACGATTAACCTTGATTTTACACAAGATTTTGATGATTTTTCACTGGCGATGGGGGCAGAATTACGTACCGATGAATACCGTATTTTAGAAGGCAGCGAATACGCATACCGTGATTACGATACTAATAATGGTGTTAATATTTATGACGGTATGAGCGGTGGTATTGGTAGCGAAAATGCAGCGGGTGGCACACAAGGTTTTGGTGGCTCTGCACCAGAGTCATCGGTGAATGAATCTCGCGATGTTATTTCCTTTTATATTGATGCCGAGACCTACATTATTGATGATGTCATTATTTCTGGCGCACTGCGTTATGATAACTATAAAGGCTTTGGCGACACGGTAAACTTTAAGCTTGCTGGTAACTGGTCTGTTACTGATAATGTATCGTTACGTGGTGCTGTGAGTACTGGTTTTAGAGCGCCCTCGATGCAGCAGTTATATTTTAATAACATTAGCACCCAATTTGTGGTTGGTCCTAATGATACTTTAGTAGCTGAAGAAGTCGGGACATTTAGAAACGACAGTACGCTTGCACAAAGTATCGGTATTCCAAAACTTAAAGAAGAGAAATCACAAAACCTGAGTATGGGGATTGTGTATAACGTGACTGATAACATCAATGTGACCGTTGATTATTATTCAATTGATATTGATGACCGCATTGTGATCAGTAATCGTTTAGGTAAAGGCTTAGCAGACACCTTAGATGCTGCACTGATTAGCGCAGGTGCAGGTGCTGGGCAGTTTTTCTTAAATGGTGCTGACACTGAAACACAAGGTATTGATTTTGTTGCAACCTGGAATACTGAAGGGTTAGGTGGCACCCTTGACTTTACATTGGCAGCTAACTTTACAGAAACCGAAGTGGTGGATTTATTTACCCCACAAGGCAGTGGCCTTGAGACAATTCCTGTGGAAGATGTGTTTTCAGCACAAGAAACCTCAATCATCGAAGAATGGCAACCTCAAGATAGAGTTAACTTAAGTGCGTTATATCGCCTTGAAGATTGGACAGTCAATTTATCGCTGAATCGTTATGGAGAGTACACAGTTGAAGACGGTGGGCGCCAAACTTACGGTGCTGAAATCCTTACAGATGTAAAAGTGAACTATTTTGTTACAGATAACTTGTCACTGAATATTGGAGCAAACAATTTATTTGACGTATACCCAGATAAGAACTCTATAGGTAACTCACGCGCAGGCACTATAGTGGATGCATCGGGTAATACAATTGTTAGTTCTACAGGGGTCTTTGATTATTCACGTCGCTCTGCGCCATTTGGCTTTAACGGTGCTTACTATTATGTAGGTGCGGAATACCGATTCTAAAATAACTTCTCCTGCGTTATTTAGTTTTGAAGGGCCGGTTAGGCCCTTTTTTTGCTTTTAGTACGATATGAGCGCGATAGGATAGTTACCATGCTCTTTGATTAATGCTTTTGCATACGGCTCATTTCGGTATGACAACTTTGCATGGTCAGTAATACTTTAGCGAGGGCGGTTTCACAATCATGCGGTTGTGGTTTTTTCATGGCAGTTTTAATTTCTTCAAGTGTTTTATCTTCCACTTCTTCAAGCTCTTTAGCATATATTTCATCTTTATCTGAGCTAAATTTAGTGAGCAGTGCGGTATATGCACGACGTGCTTCAACAGCAAAAGATGAACCGTCTTCTCGTTCACCTTGCTCATTAATAGCGTAAGGCTGTAGATTTTCAACGCTGACTTTACGTGCGTCTATCATACGCTGAAATAACGCGCCAATGGCTGGATCTTGTACTTTTTCCTGCGCCTTTTCATAAAAGTCGATGCCGCTGTTCATTACTTGGATAATGTCAGTGATATGATTTACTTCGTTTTCTTGATGGGTATTCATAATAGTGACCTCTTTAAGTTAAATGAATATAAAAGTTCAAGTAACTTAAAGCAATCGTTATTCCATTTTTTAAATTATTTTAACATCATGATTATTAAAACTTTTTAAATTTGTGTTTGCTTATTTGAAAATACCAATAAGCAAATTTTACAGGGCTTTTGTAAGAGTGTTACTTTAATTCATCTGCCACTTCGGCTACTTTTTGGCGTAACCAAATATGACTGGCGTCTCTGTGAAGTAATGGGCTCCAAATCATATCTAACTCAAATGGTGGTATAGGGAAGGGAGGTTCCAAAATTTTTAAACCTGGATCATCTAAATAAATATTCGCGGCTTTTGAAGGGAGTGTCGCAATCAGGTTCTTCTCTTTCGCTAGATGTATTGCAACGTGGTAATTACGGGTAAATGTGGCAATATTTCGGTGTTTACCAAAATGGGCGAGGGCTTCATCTACCCAGCCAAGTTTTTGTACGTCTTTAGGATCCATCCCAACCCCGACACCAAAACCTGTCTTACTCACCCAAATATGTCGAGCTTTTAAATAACTATCGAGGCTAAAATTTTCAATGATCGGGTTGTCAGCTTTTACTAAACAACAAAAGCTATCTTTCCAAATACGTTTGTGATGAAACGATTGTGGCAGGTTTTCGAAACGGTTTATTGCCATATCGACTTTACCGTTTTCTACATCATGAAAAGTAACATCACTTGGAGTGAGAATATCAAGAGTGGTATCCGGCGCTTCATCGTGTAATTTACTCAGGAGTCTAGGTGCTAAGGTGCTGGCAGCATAATCACTGGCCATAATCCTAAATACCCGTTTGCTTTGGCTGGCTTCAAATTCACGGTTTGGTGCAAGCGTTTCTTCTAATGTCATTAAGATGCCACGGATCACTGGCTGCAATTCAATAGCTCGTTCAGTTGGCACCATACCATCGCTGGTGCGCACCAAAATTGGATCGTTAAACAAGTTACGTAAACGTTTTAAACCATTACTCATGGCCGGCTGTGTAATGCTCAGCTGATTTGCGGCGCGAGTAACATTACATTCGCGTAATAAGGTGTCGAGATAAACGAGTAAGTTTAAATCTATTTTACTGATATTCATAGTGTGTCCTTTCGTCTACCATTGATGGATAAAACGCTGCGTAGCTGGATAAGGGTAGATATGGCTAACGACCCCTGCTTTTATATTTCGTTGCGCTTGCTGCCAAAATGCGACGTCTAATAGTTCTGGATGTGTTTGGCTGAAAACAGCTTTGTAGTGCGGGTTTGGCATTACAAAAGTGCATAACTGCTCTGGAAATACATCTTGTGGTGCCACAGAGTAACTTTGCTCATTAGTTAAGTAGTCATCATAACTTTTTGCTTTAGGCAGTGCCCTAAAGTTCATATCTGTTAAGTATTGCACTTCATCATAATCATAAAAAATAATGCGTTTGTGTTTACTGACCCCAAAGTTTTTAAGCAACATATCGCCTGGGAAAATATTAACGGCGATCATTTCCTTGAGTGCTTGACCGTACTCTGCAATGGCAACAGCGGCATCTTCAGTATTGGCTTTTTCTAAATATAAATTTAGAGGCGTCATGCGTCGCTCAATATACATATGTTTGATGATCAGTAAATCGCCTTCGATGATCATTGATGAATCAATAGTTTGTTTAAGCTGTGCAAGCAATGTAGCGGTAAAACGCGCAACAGGGAATACGACGTTAGAATACTCTATGGTATCGGCCATACGACCAACGCGGTCATGGCTTTTAACTAATTGGTAGCGTTTGAGTACGGTATCGCGACCAAATGGTTTGCTTTCACCAAATTTGTCTTTAATTATTTTAAATACATAATCAAATGAAGGTAGGGTAAATACCATCATCACCATGCCTGGTGTGCCAGGGGCTACGATAAAATCATCAGTAGAGCGTTGTAAATGGGTTAAAAACTCACGGTAGAATTCCGTTTTGCCTTGTTTATGAAAACCAATAGCGTTGTAGAGTTCCGCAATCGTTTTATTGGGCATCAGTTGGTTTAAAAACCGAACTAATGCCGAAGGGGCGTGGGTTTCAACCATAAAATAAGCGCGGGCAAAGCCAAAAATAACTCGCATTTGCGATGAGTTAGTCAGTAGCGCATCTAAATAAAGACCTTCATCTTGATGATGCAATACGGCAATAATAAAGGGTTGTACGCCACTTTGCGAAACTACACGACCAACAATATACGCGGCTTTATTGCGATAAAAAGGCGTTTGCAAAATATCAAAACGCATTTGCCATGCGCGGTGATGGGTGTCGGGCGCTTGTTTATAAAACGCTTTTACTAAAAGTCGTATATCGCGCTCTAAATTAACAAAGTCGGCTTTAAAATCAAATTGATTAATTATTTTTCGGATGGTTGGCTTTAATCCATCTACGACCGGAAAATAACTACGGTATTCAGCTTCAATCGGTAAAGCGGGTGCATCTGCCAAGGTGGCTTTTACAAAAATAAAATTATTATTAAAATAACGACGATGAAATAAGCGGCAAAATACCGAGTTATAAAATGTTTCGGCTAACTCGGCTTGCGGATGAAACGTTAAAAAGTGTTGGTAGATTTGTTTTGTTTGCAGCCAGAGTGATTCATCAAGTTGATTGGCTAATTGCTGATTTTGTAGCTGCTGGGTGGTTTCGTTGACCCGTTCATCATAATAGCTTATCCGCAAGCGACTAATATCGTGCATCTTTGTCCAATTTTTATTTGCAAATGCCAAAGGTGCTTGTGCGGTGATCTGCTGAAATAATTTATAATGCTTTTTAAAACCATTTAGAATTAGCTCGGCGATGTTTTGTGGTTGCATAAACGGGTACTCCAAAATGACCTGTAGAGTATATGCTCTACACTTGTTAAGAGTATGCTAAATACAGGTAAAACCCAATAGCTTATTCATAGCGTTTCAGTTTTTTTTCTAGTGAGGAGAGGTGTTTATTCGTTTTTTTAGTGTTTTTGGCAAACGTTTTATTGATCACTTTTAGCTGCTTTTTTATCTCTTTGCTAAGCTTTTTTTTATCGTCATCGCTCATTAAACGATTTAGCCGTTGCAGTTGCTCGTATTCAGCGCGATCACGGTCACGACTCAAAATGGCGAGCTTATATTTAACGCTGCGGATCTCAGCGTTGAGATTGCGAATGATTTGCTCACGCTCAAGGGAATTAAGCACTTTAACATGATTTATATTGGCTGAGATAACGTTAGGCGACACCGCTATTTTATGTTGGGTTGCCTGCCTGCCACAGGGAAATTGGCTAAAAGTAGTGCCTTTGTCGGTTACGCACTTATAATATTGATCGGCAGAGGCCGCCGGATCAGCAACGAAGAGCAAATTAATAAAAATAACGAAAAGGATACACGGTTTCATTACGCTAGCCTTCCCTAGTTAGGGCATAATTAAATATAAAACTATAACCTAACTAGGGTAAATCGCCAGTGGCAGTTATTCGGTAAAGGTTTTGAGCTTTTTAATGCTTTGCGCTAAAAACGGAATATCTAAACCTTGCTCTATTGAAAAGCCTTGTGCAGCAGAGATATTTTTATAATTACCATCAGAATCAATTAATGTAATGCGGTCTTTCTTATAGGCAATAAATACGCCTTGTGAATAATTAACGCCCATATCGCCTTTTTTGTTATACAGATTAACACCTAGCATGCTTTGTTTTGCGAGTTCAGCGCAGTTCAAATATTGACCAACGCTTGTGGCAATTAAATCGCTTGGCTGGATCAAGCCTTCAATACGGGTTACTTCTCTATCTGTGCTATATAGCGATGAAGCACTTACAATACCATGATCAACATCGGCTAAACTAAATGCAAATACTTGGTTTACTCCTTCGCGAAGCGCGGTGTTTTCATCGGCGTTAATGATACGAATTGCTGCATTCCCCGCAGTTGTACTATTGATATAGTTAAAATCATCAAAGCCACTGACACTTAGGCTACGGCGATTACTTTGCCACACTGGCAATGTTTGCTCAGCCATTAAGGCTGACTTGTAGTAAGCAGGTAAACCGTATAGCAAGCTAAATAGTACATCTTGATGATGAACGGGCTGCAAAAACTGCTCGGTTTTATTTAAAAATTGGTACTGTTTTGCAAAACTTGTTAACGCAGATGCAGAGCTAAACACTAAAATATCGACTGTCGTCGCAGTATAGTTTTCACAGCGAGCCAGTGGTGTGGGAGCTGTGTAATCTACATTTAGTGTATTAACCTTTACGTTATGTGCTTGCTCGTAACTTTCAAGATCAAGTAAATCATTTTTTGCGAGTAAACTTTTTGCGGTCGTTGGGTAAGACAAGGGTAAGACATTATCTTGCTTTGTGATATCAAACTTCAAATTTGCATCAGCCCAAATATGAATACTGTGACTCATCGCAAAACAAACCAATAACAATGAGCTGGCGTAACGAGCAAATTTATACTGTTTTAAGCGGGCTAAATGGTGCCATGTATAGTTACTTGCTAATAATTGGAACGCAAAAATAAGCATCACAATTCCGCCAGCCAGTAGGGTTGTCAATGCTGGAGAACTAGTTAAGCGATACCATAATAAGGTAATAATCTCAGGTAGCGCAGAGCTACTTAAATGGTAGCCTAAATTAAAATACACATAGGCATCAAGCGTCAATAGTGATGCACCACAGGTGGCAAGTATTGCTGCCATACCGCGGATATGACGCGGATAAGGAAATATTAAACTTAGCGGAAATACCGTCAGCACAAAGGCAATAAAGGTAATAAAGCTAGTGTGACTAAGCCACGTTACTAGCATATAAAGCATACCCATAAAGCTGGTTGGGGGAGAGTCAGCAAATAAGTAACTTAAACTTATAAGTAACACTAAGCCGATATTGGCAAAAGTAAACAAATGCCCCCAACTTAATAATTGACTCGCTTTAGACGAAAATTGATTGTGCTGCGATAAATTCATAAAGTCTATTTAACCGATTGCGCAAGTGCTTTAGCAAAATTGTCTGCAACCGCTTGTCTTTTCCCTGTTGGTACATGCTCTTTTAAGATATGCGTGATAGAATTTCCTAAACACATAAGACTTAAATCAACCGGCGCATTGTGCTTAGTTAACACATCAATGAGCTGATCGACGATTTGTTCTACTTCATCATTAGAATATTTTGATAAGATTGGCATCAGTTGGTTCAATAAAAGAGTTATATTCTCACATTTTAACACCAGAGGCGTGAAAAACAAAGATGGCAATAGATGTTAAAAAGTTAGTCGTTCATTATGTAGACAAAAAAGACGACGATACGCAAATTCATTTGCGCAATGACGAAATGGCAGTGAATGATAAAGTCGCTGTATTCATCGAGCAACTTCATCACGCATACAACGGTAAACCCGGTAAAGGGTACTGTGCTTTTAGTGGCGATAAAAACTCTGTAGTTGCATCAGCCATGCAAAGTTACCGCAATAGCGAGCTTGGCTTTTGGCACATGACAGAGCAAGCTTCAGCAGTACTTAAAGAGGAACTTGATAAGTATGCGTTTAACGAAACTGGCTATTTAGTATTTTGTCATTATCAATATGTAGCAACTGATTATATGCTGATTGCAATGATCAACATCAAAGAGCATTACTCAATTACCTCTGAGCTTGATTTAGCCTCGTCACGCCATTTAGATATTTCCCGCATGCAACTAGCCGCACGCATTGATTTAACTGCGTGGGACACTCAAGCAGAAGACAATCGTTATATCTCCTTTATTAAAGGCCGAGCAGGGCGCAAAGTTGCTGATTTCTTCTTAGACTTTTTAGGTTGTGAAGAAGGTATCGATCCAAAACAGCAAAGCCAAGTGATGCTTAATGCTGTGGAAGATTATTTATCAGAGCAACAATTTGATAAATCTGAAAAAGACGACTTACGTAAACAAGTGTTTGATTACTGTAATGACTGCGTCACCACCGGCGAAGATGCCAACGTTGGCGAATTATCAGCAACGCTCACCAAAGGTGACGACAACCCATTTGAAAGCTTTTGCAAAGAGCAAAGCTATGACCTAGAAGAATCATTCCCGGTCGATAAAAAAACCGTCACCAGCATGGTTAAATTCTCCGGACTTGGTGGCGGCGTGAGCATCAGCTTTGAACGTAAACACTTAGGCGAACGGGTAATGTACAACGAGGCCACTGATACGTTAGTTATTAAAGGCATACCGCCGAACCTTAAAGATCAATTGCAACGATTTATGGAAAGTGAAGACTAAGCCATCAGTTTAAACTTAAGCTATAAGTGGTAAGTTTAAGCAGATTTGAGTTAGTTGAAAGCGTGGTGTTTACACCGCGCTTTTTTTTTGCTTACTTGTGATTGTTGGTTTTCTATAGATCAAAATTTATAAAATTAAAATGATTAGCTTAAGGACACAGCTAGATGTTTTGGAGAAAGAAAAAACAATATATGTTTCCGCATGATTATACTTCCTTCACTGAGGGGTTGTTTGTTGTGTGTGAGTTAAAACATTCAATTAGTTTTATCGAAGTGTGTAATCATAATGGGGTGCAGCACTGTATAAACCGAAAAGCAACAATGAAGCAGTTACTAGCGAATCATGATGGTAATTTGTACTTCAGAGGTTTTTGCAAAGAACTAAAAGATATTCGAGTTTTTGAGTTGTTAATGCCTGAGTATGAAATTGACGGACAGCTTCAAGTCATTTCACAATGGTTTTTTCGGTAACAGGTGAAACTAAGTATTCGTTTACACAACGTTGCTATAGACAATCACCTAAACTAATGTGGCAAGGGGAGTGTGAAGTCACATTTTTTATCGATGTTTGCACTATAATCGAGAAGGGTCAATTGAAAGAAACATGCATTAAAAGAAAATTTGATGCACTTAAACTTTATACAGATTCAAAAGATAACTTCTTTGTTGAATTCACTGATTTGATTATTAATAAGAATATTCGTACTTACCCACTACCATTAAAATTCACCACAGGAGAATCAAGCTACCTTTTTGAAGAATGGTGCAAAAATATTCTTGGGTTTAAAATTTGGAAATTTTTCCCTCCGGAAAACTAATTCAACCTGAACAATAGCTCCTTAAAAATTGTTGATAAATAAGCTGGGTAAAATAAATTAAGCCTTTGACTACTATTAAAAAAGCCGCGTTAATGAGAATTAACGCGGCTTTTTATTTTTGGCTAAAGCCAGAGTGTTAATCAACACTCATGGTTTTAGTCATTTCAGCGCTTGCACGACCTGCAGGTCTGATTGAACCAGCACGTAAGCCACTATCAGCAATAACTTCACGTTGGTCGTGTGCCATTGCTTTAGGTGTATGAGCAACTTCACTATCTGCAACTGGTGTAGGTTGTGCCATTGGTGCACTTGCTTTACCTGCGATGATCACTGTCTTCGTATGCGTCACAGGTTGTGTAGCAGGCTTAGGCTCTGCCACTGGTGCAGCTTCTTCAACTACTTCTGGAGTAGGTTCAGCGACAACTGGTGCTTCTTCAACTACGTCTGGAGTAGGTTCAGCGACAACAGGCGTGTCTTCAACTACGTCTGGAGTAGGTTCAGCGACAACAGGTGCTTGTTCAACCACGTCTGGAGCAGGTTCTGCAGCAACTGGTGCTTGTTCAACCACGTCTGGAGCAGGTTCTGCAGCAACTGGTGCTTGTTCAATCACTTCTTCAGTTGGTTCTGCAGCAACTGGTGCTTGTTCAACCACGTCTGGAGTAGGTTCAGCAGCAACTGGTGCTTGTTCAACCACTTCTTCAGTTGGTTCTGCTGCAACAGGTGCTTGTTCAACTACGTCTGGAGTAGGTTCAGCGACAACAGGCGCTTGTTCAACCACGTCTGGAGCAGGTTCTGCAGCAACAGGTGCTTGTTCAACCACTTCTTCAGCTGGTTCAGCAGCAACAGGTGCTTGTTCAACCACTTCTTCAGTTGGTTCTGCAGCAACAGGCGCTTGTTCAACCACTTCTTCAGCTGGTTCAGTAGTAATTGGCGCTTGTTCAATGACTTCTTCAGTTGGTTCAGCAGCAACAGGTGCTTGTTCAACCACTTCTGGAGCAGGTTCAGCAGCAACTGGCGTTTGTTCAACCACTTCTTCAGTTGCTTCAGCAGCAGGTTTTTCTTCAACTTGCTTATTTTGCTTGGCTTTTAATTCAGCTTCATATTCAGCAGCGGCTTGATCAGCAACTGGAATAAATGCTGGCGGTTGTGTACCTTGCGTTGGCGTAGCTTCTTCACCCTCAGGGCGACGACGGCGTTGTCCAGCAGCACGTAAATGACGTGGAGAACGACGTGAACGAGTTCGCGTTTGGCCTTGCTCTTCATCCGATGTTACTGCTTCTTGCTCGCTTGGTGCTGTCTGCTCAGCTTTTTGCTCAGATGCTTCAGTAACCGTTGTTTCAGCAGCTGCAGCTTCAACTGAAGTAGTCTCAACAGGGGCTTTCACTTCTTCCTGTTTTGCTACAACTGGCTTTGCTGGTTTTTCCTCAACAACTGGAGTAGCTTGCTGTTCAGCGTCATTGTTTGTTGCAACTGCTTGTTGGGCGTTTTCATCTTGCAGGCGAACTTTTTTACGTAAGTTACGGCGTTGACGACGTACTTTAGGCTTTTGCTCAGTTGCTTCAACAGCGACATCTTTAGCTGCTGCAGTGTCTTTAACGTCAGCTTTTGCTTCGGTTTTCTCTGCTACAACTTTGCTGTCATCGTTACGCGTGTCGTTGCGTTTACGAGAGTTAGGATTACGACGACGCTTATTGCGATTTTCGTTTCTTTCCTGTTGCTCGTTATTTGCTGTCGTAGCTGCTGGTGTTTCTTCAGCTACGCGCTCGGTACGCTCGTTTTGTGGTTTAGTGCGTGAATTATTATTACGACGACGTTGGTTATTACGACGACGCGTATCACCCTCGTTATTACGACGTTGATTATTGCGAGATTCACTCGCTGGTTTTTGTTGCTGTTGTTTGCTTTCAGTCTGCTCAGCAGGTGTTGCAAATAAAGCCTTAAACCAATTACCAATAGCAGTGAACAAACTTACTTGCGGTTGTGCTGCAGCACTTTGTGGTGCTGGTGTTGCTTGAGCTTGTTGTGGTGCGGGTGTTGAAGGCATTACAACGCCTTTTAGCACTGGCTCTTCACGTACTGCAACTGTTGGTGTTTTTGATGTTTCATACACTTCAGGCTCTGGCGCTGTAATTTGCTCGTAGCTTGCCGCTTCAATGGTTTCATCTTTACGCAAACGCATCACTTCGTAGTGTGGTGTGTCCATATGTTTATTAGGAATGATCACCACATCACAGCTGTGACGTTTTTCAATACGGTGTACGCTACGGCGTTGCTCATTTAACAAGTATGAGGCCACTGCAACAGGCACTTGGGCATTAACTTGTGAAGTATTGTCTTTAATCGCTTCTTCTTCGATTAAACGTAGGATTGACAATGCAATCGATTCGTTTGAACGAATTGTGCCTTGGCCACTACAACGTGGGCATGGGCCTTGGCTTGCTTCACCCAGTGAAGGGCGTAGGCGCTGACGCGACATTTCAAGTAAACCAAAACGCGAAATTTTACCAATTTGTACACGGGCACGATCTGGACGAACAGCGTCTTTTAAGCGATTTTCTACTTCACGTTGATGGCGCGGTGGTGTCATATCAATGAAGTCGATAACGATTAAGCCACCTAAGTCGCGTAAACGTAATTGGCGAGCAATTTCGTCAGCTGCTTCTAAGTTGGTATTAAGCGCAGTTTCTTCGATATCGCCGCCTTTAGTGGCTTTAGATGAGTTGATATCGATAGAAGTAAGTGCTTCAGTTGGGTCAATAACAATTGAACCACCAGAAGGTAAACGTACTTCACGTTGAAACGCAGACTCAATTTGGCTTTCGATTTGGTAATGAGTGAAAAGTGGTACTTCACCTTGATAAAGTTTTACACGGCTCATGAAGTCAGGGCGGAAACGCTCAATGTGCGCTTTAGCTTCTTCAAATACACGGGCTTTATCAATCAGGATTTCACCGATATCGCGACGTAAATAATCACGAATCGCACGGAAAATTACGTTGCTTTCTTGGTGAATCAAAAACGGAGCTTTACCACTGTCGGATGCTTTTTGAATGGCATCCCAGTGGACTAACAGCGCTTTTAAATCGTCGTTTAGTTCTTCAAATGATTTACCAACACCGGCAGTACGCACGATTAAACCCATGCCTTTAGGCAGTTCTAAACGGCTTAAAGCTTCTTTAAGTTCAGTGCGCTCATCCCCTTCAATACGACGAGAGATGCCGCCAGCACGAGGGTTATTAGGCATTAAAACTAGGTAGCTACCAGCAACACTGATAAAGGTAGTAAGTGCCGCGCCTTTTTGGCCACGTTCTTCTTTATCAACTTGGACAATCACTTCTTGACCTTCTTTGATCACGTCACGAATGTTCGGGCGACCGTGGAAGGTATAACCTTGTGGGAAGTAAGTACGGGCTATTTCTTTTAAAGGAAGGAATCCGTGACGATCAGCGCCGTAATCTACAAAGGCGGCTTCTAATGACGGTTCGATACGTGTGATTTTGCCTTTATAAATATTGGCTTTTTTTTGTTCGTGACCCGGGCTTTCGATATCTAAATCATACAGGCGCTGGCCATCAACCAGTGCTACGCGCATTTCTTCTTGCTGCGTCGCATTGATTAGCATACGTTTCATATTGTTACTCTACTGTGTTATGTCTCTGACATGACGAAACTTTTCGCCTGTTCAGTTGCTCCATCGCTTCTTTTTGTACAGTCTCACGACTGGATCTGTGGGGGAGCTTGGTACTGTATTCATATTTTAAGTATCTTTATGGTGCTGGCTGACAATAACGTGTTGTCACGTTATTAAATTCTATTATGGTGCCAAAACTATCGGCTGTTTTTACAGTGACGTATTCGAGTTCTGTCCAGAGTCGACCATTTATTAAATTAACTTAGGTGTTTTACAGTACATCTGCTGAACGGCGTATCGTACGCCGTCACGATCAGACAAATTATCTGTTCAAATTGCTTTTTTTATCAACATTTAATAACACTTCATGCTCAAACTTAACTGGCGATATATTACACGCATCGGAGTTAATTGAACGCACGTGTAAACTGGGTATGTATAAAAGCTTTGGAAAACTTATCTCGGATCTGTATGATCAATTACCCAGAATGTGCATCACGAATGTTTTAATGTGTTAAAAAGCACCGTTGTTATTTGCAAATATATATTTGCGTCGGTGATTATCCCATTATTATAACTGTGTTAGCAACTAAAATTATTTTACTTAAATCAGTGATTAGGCAATGTCAGAAAAAACCGGCTTACAAGTATCTTTCGTCACGATTACCGAAGACCATTTGGGTCAACGGATTGATAACTTTCTTATTACCCATTTAAAAGGGGTGCCTAAAAGCGCTGTATATCGAATTCTTCGTAAAGGTGAGGTGCGTGTTAATAAAAAACGCATCAAGCCTGTGTATAAATTACAGCTTGATGACATCGTTCGTATTCCGCCAATCAAAGTGGCTGAACGTGAAGAGTTTGTGCCAAAAAACCTTGATGTAGTCACCAAACTTGAAGACGCTATTTTATTTGAAGATAAATACCTAATGGTCATTAATAAGCCATCAGGTATGGCTGTGCATGGCGGCAGTGGCTTAAGTTATGGCTTAATTGAAGCATTACGCGTACTGCGCCCTGATGAGCGTAGCTTAGAGTTAGTACACCGTTTAGACCGCGATACCTCAGGCTGTTTACTGATTGCGAAACGTCGTTCAGTGTTAACCAGCTTACACGAACAGTTACGCGAAAAAACCATGGGAAAAAATTACTGGGCATTGGTTGACGGGCAATGGGATTCAAAAGATAAAAACGTTACCGAAGGGCTGTTAAAGAACACTTTGCAATCGGGTGAGCGTGTTGTTCGTGTTAATAACACCGAAGGTAAGCCATCTCATACCCGCTTTAAAGTGCTAGAACGTTTTAATGAATGCTCACTGGTGCAGGCATCACCAGTTACTGGTCGTACGCATCAAATTCGTGTGCATACACAATGTAAAGGTCATGCAATTGCGTGTGATGATAAATACGGAAACCAAGCATTTGATGCGGCGATGCGTAAAGTGGGGTTGGGGCGATTATTTTTACATGCACACGATTTGAGTTTCTATCATCCTAAAAACGAATCAACTATGCGTGTGGAAGCACCACTAGATAAAGCCTTAACTAATTGTATTAAAACCTTACGCGCCGCTAAATCGTGAAATCGTATAATTAGTAATATTCGATTAAGATGGCACTGTAATGGATTCAGTACCTAAAATCGTTAACAGCATGGGCAAAGCGGCCAATATTGACCGTTTAGGTGTAACGATGGGGTGCATAACACGCTGCAACTTAGCGAATTTGCACTATTGCCTCGGTTGACTCGTATCAACAGTTACATGAGCTTTTAATTAACGCAGTTGAGCTTGTTGATTAAGTACATCCAAACCAAACTCAGCCAATAACTGGTTGAGTTTGATAAGTGGTAAGCCAATTAAGCTGTTAGGGTCATCGCCGCTGAGTTTTTCAAATAAACAAATACCAAGGCCTTCACTTTTAAAACTGCCAGCGCAGTTATACGGTTGCTCTGCGTCGCAATAGGCACTTATTTGTGCCTGTGTGAGTGTTCTAAAAGTGACGTTAAAGGGCTCGACAAGGGTTTTTGTTTTATTATTTTGAATGTCATAAACACATAAACCAGTTAAAAATGTCACTGTATTACCGCTAAATAAACTAAGTTGTTTGATGGCATTTTGTTTATTATGCGGTTTACCCAAAATTTGTTGCTCGAACACGGCGACTTGATCAGAGCCGATAACTAAACCTTGGCTAAAATGTTGGTTAGCGGCACGGGCTTTAAGCTCACTGAGACGCGCTACAAGCGCTTGTGGTGTTTCTTTAGGGTGCGACGTTTCGTCAACGTCCGGTGAAAAAGTACTGAAAGGTAAATTAAATTTTTTCAATAAAGACTGACGAAAGGGTGAACTTGAGGCTAAAATAAGCGAGTGCTGCATGGATTGTTTTCCTAATGAAAATCAGATTGAGTTAGGATAAATCAGATCCGTCGGCAAAACAAAGAAATGAATCGCGAAAAACCACCTAAAAAAGGTTTTTTACTTTGACTAACCAAGTAACTATCTATATGATGCAGCCCCTATGCAAAAGGTGAAAATTCCCATCACTCTTCATCCAGGCAAAGCAGCGCAACACCGTTTAAAGTACGACGGCATTGTCCCGCTTGAAAAACTTGTCCGTTTACGGGAAGTTGTGCAGGAAGAAGTAGGTGAAATAGCGGTAAAAATTCATTGCAAAAACGATGAGCAAGGTTTCGCTGTGATTAGAGGCAATCTGTCCACACACGTAACTGTTACTTGTCAACGTTGTAATGGTGATTTAGGGTTGGATTTGGTTCAAGACTTTGTTTATTCTCCAGTAGATGAGGATACAGAGTTAGATAATTTTCCAGAAGACTACGATGAAGTAGCACTTGATGAAAATGGTGAAATTAACGTGTTTGATTTAATCGAAGACGAACTAATTTTAGCAGTGCCATTAGTTGCTACCCACAACGAAGCTTCATGCAGTTATTCAGCAAAGCCTGCCAGCTTTGGTGTATTAAAAGCGGAAGATGATAAACCAAATCCATTTGATATTTTGAAACAACTTAAGAAAGATTCTTAGGAGAAGACTATGGCTGTACAAAAGAGCAAAAAGTCTCGTGCAAGACGCGGCATGCGCCGTTCACACGATGCGATCAGTGGTCCAACTTTAACTGTAGACCAAACATCTGGTGAGACTCATCGTCGTCACCATGTGACTGCAGATGGTTACTACAAAGGCGTTCAAGTAATTTCTAAATAAGAGATTGCTTTTATGCTGACCAATCTAACCATTGCGTTAGATATGATGGGGGGCGATTATGGCCCCCGTTCATCTATCCCCGCAGCCGTTAACGCGGTAAATGCCAATGCCGACCTAAGATTGATCTTATGTGGCAACGAACAAGTAATATCTAAAGAACTCGAGTCTCTCGATTCTCTATCTCATTCTCGCTTAATAATTCGTCATTGTAGTCAAGTAGTCACCAATAGCTGTGAACCGTCTTCTGCTGTGCGATCTAAAAAAGATTCCTCGATGCGCGTTGCCCTTGATTTAGTTAAATCAGGTGAGGCACAAGCGTGCGTGAGTGCCGGAAATACCGGTGCATTATTATTTATGGCTCACTATGTGCTGAAAATGTTGCCAGGCGTAAAACGTCCTGCATTGATCTCGGCTGTGCCAACTGAGCGAAAAAATCCGGTTTACTTACTTGATTTAGGTGCGAACGTGCATTGTGATGCGCAAACTTTATATCAGTTTGGTATTATGGGCTCGGTGGTGGCCGGACAAGCGTTAGGCTGTGATAATCCGAAAGTCAGTTTATTAAATATTGGCTCAGAAGACATTAAGGGCCATGAAGATATCAAACAAGCTGCGCAACTGATGCAGCAATGTGATCATCTCAATTATATTGGTTACAGTGAAGGCAGCGATATTTTTACTGGTAAGTCTGATGTGATCGTCTGCGAAGGGTTTGTCGGGAATGTGGCGTTAAAGACCTGCGAAGGCATTGCTAAACTTATCATGTTTAAGCTTACCAAAGCTTTGCAGAAGCATTTTTTCTATAAATGTTTGGCGTTTATGTTACAGCCAGTGATAAAAAAACTCTATAAACGGGTGAACCCCGACCAGTATAACGGCGCTTCTCTGGTAGGATTACGCGGTATTGTCGTAAAAAGCCATGGAAATGCCTCAGCTAAAGCATTTCATGCTGCAATCGATGAAGCAGTTAGAGAAGTCGAACGCCAACTTCCAGAAAAAATAGCCGCTATCTTCGATCAAACACATTCAACTAAAAAAGTCGCAACCGACGATTAATTATTTTGTCAGGTGTGTACTTAAACATTTATTTATTTGTTTAATTAAAAGAGCAAAATATGGCACAAAAAATTGCACTTGTTTTTCCAGGTCAAGGCTCACAAACCGTGGGTATGTTAAATGAGCTTTTAGATCAATCTGACGTTGTTAAAGCAACGTTTGCAGAAGCATCAGAAGCACTTGGTTATGATTTGGCAGCGTTAGTACTTAATGGTCCAGAACAAGAACTCAATCAAACCCATCGTACGCAACCTGCATTATTAACAGCATCAGTGGCTATTTACCGCCAATGGCTTACTGCAAATCCAGATACAGATGTCACAATGGCAGGTCACAGTTTAGGCGAGTATTCAGCGCTGGTTTGTGCCGATGTACTAAGCTTAGCGCAAGCAGTAAAACTGGTAGAAAACCGTGGTTTATATATGCAAGAAGCCGTGCCTGCAGGTGTTGGCTCTATGGCAGCAATCATTGGTTTAGGCGATGACGAAATTAAAGCTGCATGCGCAGCGTCAGCTCAAGGCGAAGTAGTTGCACCGGTAAACTATAATTCTCCGGGTCAAGTTGTTATTGCAGGACATAAAGCTGCCGTAGACAGAGCCTCAGAGGCATGTAAAGAAGCGGGTGCAAAGCGTGCGTTGCCATTATCAGTAAGCGTGCCTTCACATTGTGAGTTAATGAAACCAGCCGCAGAAAAGTTAGCAGCTGATTTAGCCGCTTTAACATTTAATACACCTAAGTGTGATGTAATTAATAATGTCGATGTAACTGCTGCAAATTCAGCAGATGCAATTAAAGATGCTTTGGTTCGTCAATTATATAGCCCAGTACGTTGGACTGAGACGGTACAAGCGCTAGTGGCACAAGGTATTACACAAAGCTATGAGTTTGGCCCAGGTAAAGTGCTGACGGGCCTTGCAAAACGAATTGATAAAGCAATGGTGTGTGGCTCGGTAAATGACCAAGCTAACATCGATGCAGCAAAATAAGAGTAGGAAACAATGGCAAATTTATTTTCTTTAGAGGGCAAAATTGTCCTTATTACTGGTGCAAGTCGTGGTATTGGTAAAGCAATTGCAACCACGCTTGTGGCGCAAGGTGCTAAAGTAGCTGGTACTGCAACCAGCGAGTCAGGTGCTACAAATATCAGCGAATATTTAGGTGATAACGGTAAAGGTTATGCACTTAACGTAACAGATCCTGCATCGATTGAGGCAACACTTGCTGCGATAAAGGCAGATTTAGGCGATATTGATATATTAGTAAATAATGCTGGTATTACCCGTGATAATTTACTTATGCGTATGAAAGACGCAGAATGGGACGATATAATTAACACTAACCTAAGCTCTATTTTCCGTTTATCTAAGGCTGTTTTACGCCCGATGATGAAAAAGAAAAATGGCCGTATTATCAATATTGGTTCAGTTGTTGGTACAATGGGGAACGCAGGCCAAGCTAACTATGCAGCAGCTAAAGCAGGCGTCATTGGTTTTTCTAAGTCACTTGCGCGTGAAGTTGCATCTCGTGGCATTACTGTGAACGTGGTAGCACCAGGTTTTATCCAAACAGATATGACCGATGAGCTTACAGATGAGCAAAAAGCAGCTACGCTTGCTAATGTTCCTGCTGGACGTTTAGGTCAACCTGACGAGATTGCAGCCGCAGTATGCTATTTAGCATCTGATGCGGCAGCGTATGTGTCGGGTGAAACCCTGCATGTAAATGGTGCGATGTACATGGTGTAAGGGACTTTGTTCCTATTTTGTTTTGAGTCGGTTTGTCGAAAAATATTGAATTTTTTGTTAACTTGCTTTAAACATACTTGAATTCGTACTGAAAATAAGCGATAAAAGACACAAATAACCGTCAAGAGGTTTGACCAGATAAAAAATTATCAGCAAATCCTTGAATCACAGAATTATGCGCCGTAAACTACGCCGCAATCTGAAAATAACGCATTGGCGTTTTTAATAAAGGAAAGAAGAATGAGCGACATCCAAGAACGCGTAAAGAAAATCATCATTGAGCAACTAGGTGTTAAAGAAGAAGAAGTAAAGCACGAAGCTTCTTTCGTTGATGACTTAGGCGCCGATTCACTTGATACTGTTGAATTAGTAATGGCTCTTGAAGAAGAGTTTGACACTGAGATCCCAGACGAAGAAGCTGAAAAGATCACTACAGTACAAGCTGCAATCGATTACGTAACAGCTCACGCTGAGTAATCGATCGCACATTAAGGGCAGCATTCGCTGCCCTTAATCTATCCATAATATGATACTAATTAATTTAGTACACACCCACCTAAAATAATAATTCCCTTATTGGAGGCAACCCGTGGCTAAACGTCGAGTAGTCGTAACTGGCTTAGGAATGTTGACACCGCTAGGTAACGATGTTGAATCAACCTGGCAAGGCTTGTTAAATGGCAAAAGTGGTATTCAAACTATCACGCATTTCGATACTTCAAGTTTTGGCACCAAATTCGCAGGTTTGCTGAATGATTTTGATGCATCTAACTATATGTCACCTAAAGATGCTAAGAAAATGGATTTGTTTATCCAGTATGGCATAGCAGCGGGTGTGCAGGCACTACAAGATTCTGGCCTTGAGATCACAGAGCAAAACGCACCGCGCGTTGGTGTTGCTGTAGGTTCAGGCATTGGTGGTTTAACGCTGATAGAAGAGAACCACATCAAACTATTAAACAGTGGCCCACGTAAGCTTTCTCCTTTTTACGTGCCGTCGACCATTATCAATATGATCTCAGGTCATCTATCGATTATGCACGGTCTTCGTGGTCCAAATATTTCAATTGTTACAGCATGTACCACAGGTTTGCATAATATCGGCCATGCGGCGCGTATGATTGCGTACGGTGACGCTGATGCGATGGTTGCAGGTGGTGCTGAAAAAGCGTCTACACCGATAGGTATGGGGGGGTTTAATGCTGCACGTGCGTTATCGACCCGAAACGATGATCCCCAAGCCGCGTCTCGTCCGTGGGATAAAGACCGTGATGGTTTTGTATTAGCTGATGGCGCAGGTGTGATCGTACTTGAAGAGTATGAACATGCGAAAGCCCGTGGTGCTAAAATTTACTCTGAGTTAGTTGGTTTTGGTATGAGCGGTGACGCTTATCACATGACGTCGCCACCAGAAGATGGTGCCGGTGCAGCCTTGGCAATGGAAAATGCGTTAAATGATGCAAAAATCAATGCAGATCAAGTGGGTTATATCAATGCGCACGGTACTTCAACCAACGCCGGAGATAAAGCAGAAACCTCAGCAGTTAAGTCAGTTTTTGGTAATGCAGCAAAAGATGTGATGGTGAGTTCGTCTAAATCTATGATGGGTCATTTACTCGGTGCAGCAGGCTCTGTTGAATCAATTATCACTATTTTGTCGTTACAAGATCAAAAAGTAACCCCGACAATTAACCTTGATAACCCTGATGAAGGCTGTGATCTGGACTACGTTCCACACACGGCTCGTGATGCGAAACTTGATTACGCATTATGTAATTCATTTGGTTTTGGTGGTACTAATGGCTCGTTGGTATTTAAAAAGGTATAATCTTTTTTAACAACGAAACAAAATAAGAGCCCAGTTGTTACTGGGCTTTTTTATATGCAAAAAAACAAAAACCGATGCAAACAATAATTTTTACAGATCTTACAAGTACAGTGAGTATTAAAGACCGAGGCTTGAATTATGGTGATGGTTTTTTTACTACCGCAAAAGTGCACAATGGCGAGGTTGAACACTGGCCGTTACATTGTGCGCGCTTGGAAGAGTGCGCTTCACGTTTAGGTTTCGATGCGCTTGATATCGCCGCGCTAACGCAAGCCGTTAACGGTTATATTCAAAGCGTGTCTCTGGGTGTGTTAAAAATCGTTGTCACTCGGGGTGAAGGCGGGCGAGGCTATGCATTGCCTGAGCTGCCGCAAACCACTATTTTGTTATCGCAGTTAGCGTTTCCTGGGCATTATTATCAACAAGCGCTGAAGGGGGTGAAACTTGCGGTAAGTCCTATAAAGCTTGCTTCACAGCCATTACTTGCGGGTTTAAAAACCTTAAACCGTTTAGAGCAAGTCATGATCAAACGCGCGATGGACGCACAAACATGTGATGATGTTTTGGTTTGTGATTACCACAATAATGTGATTGAAGCCTCTGCTGCGAATATTTTTGCCATTCACAATGGTCGCATTGTCAGCCCAAATTTACAAAACTGCGGTATCAAAGGGGTTTATCTGCAATCACTGTGTAATAAGTTAGAAATTGAATTTATTGATATTACATTGTCTGAATTATTGCAAATGGATGCAGTGTATCTGTGTAACAGTTTAATGGCCATTGTTCCTGTTTTAGCTATTGCTGATACTGAGTTTGATTTAACAACTAGTTTAAGACTATTACATGGTTTTTTAGCCAAGGAGTCTGCGTGTTAAGAGTGATTTTCTCTATCGTGTTGTTAGCATTGCTGGCCATAGGCATTGGTTATCAACAATTACAAAGCACTATCAACAGTACATTAGTTGTTCCAGCGAGTACGCTATTTGAAGTTAAAAAAGGCACTGGGTTTAATCAATTATGCCAACAATGGCAGGCTAAAAAGTGGTTAGAAGGCTGTTTCCGTTATCAAATACTCACTAAGCTCGATCCGACATTGACGGATTTAAAAGCTGGATTATATCAACTTAAGAACACCACGGTGCTTGACAATATTCGGCAAATCAATCAAGGCAAGCAAGTAAGTTTTAGTTTTACAATTATTGAGGGTCAGTCACTGCGTGACGTGTTAGCAGCAATAAGTAAAGCCCAGTATCTTCGTCAAGATTTAAACCTTAGTGAGCTATCTCAGCAAATCGTTGGCTCTGAACAGCATTTAGAAGGATGGCTGTTTCCTGATACTTATTATTATCATGCGAATGATACAACAAGCTCAGTGCTCAAACGAGCGCATAAAATAATGCAAAATGTACTTGATGAGGCTTGGCAAAGCAGGGCTGCTGATTTACCGTTTAAAACCGCCTACGAAGCATTGATTATGGCCTCAATTATTGAAAAAGAAACAGGCCTTGCCAGCGAACGGCCATTAATAGCTTCTGTCTTTACTAATCGACTAAATACAAAAATGCGCTTGCAAACTGATCCAACCGTGATTTATGGCATTGGCGCTGACTTTGATGGTGATATAAAACGTAAAGATTTAACTAATCATACTCCGTATAATACATATAAAATTAATGGCTTACCGCCTACACCGATTGCTATGCCGTCAAAAGCGGCAATACTTGCAGCAGTCAATCCACCTGAGTCTGAGTACCTTTATTTTGTTGCCAAAGGCGATGGTAGCCATCAATTTTCTAAAACCTTAAAAGAACATAACAAAGCAGTACAAGATTACTTACGTTATCAAAAACAGTTAAGCAAATCAGAGTAAAAAATATAAAACGAGAAAGCAGATCAATGCTTTTTCAAACTAAAAAGAGAGATCATGACAGCAGCAAAATTTATTGTGATTGAAGGCTTAGAAGGGGCCGGTAAATCGACAGCTATAGCAATTTGCCAACAATTTTTAGAGCAGCACAAAGTTGATTTTATTAATGTACGCGAGCCCGGCGGCACACCCATCGCTGAAGCACTGCGCACTATTGTAAAAGATAACCATGTCGAACAGATTGCCAGCGAAACAGAATTACTGCTGATGTATGCAGCCCGTTCGCAACTGCTGCATAATGTTATTCGTCCAGCTCTTGCTAAAGGACAATGGGTATTAGGCGATCGACACGATCTATCATCGCAGGCTTACCAAGGCGGTGGACGTGAAATTGCCGCTACTACGTTAGATTCTCTCGCCAATATTGTATTAAAAGGTTTAAAACCAGATCTCACCATTTATTTGGACATTGAACCTGCGGTGGGCCTTGCTCGTGCGAAAGGACGCGGTGAGCTGGATCGTATAGAGCAACAAGCATTGAGTTTTTTTGAACGCACCAGAGCGCGCTATTTAGAACTTGCCAATAACGATGAGCGCATTAAAACAGTCAATGCTGGACAGAGTATGGAGTTAGTCCATCATGACATCATCGCGGTGCTTGAGCAATTTGTAAAAAGTAATCCTTAACATGATTTATCCTTGGCTTAATGATGTGCAGCAGCAACTAAGCGCTAGTTTTAATGCTGGGCGCTTTCACCATGGGCTATTATTTAATGGTCAACAAGGTGTCGGTAAACGCGCCCTAGTTGAACAACTTGCCAATGCATTACTGTGTAGCGCACCGCAAAATTTAGTTGCGTGTGGACATTGCAAAAGCTGCCATTTAAATCAAGCCGTTACTCACCCTGATAAATATACTGTGCAAGCAGATGGACAAAGCATTGGTGTGGATGATATTCGCAGTGTCAGCGATTTTATGCATCAATCAGCGGCGCAAAATGCCAATAAAGTGGTGGTGATCAATGATTGCCATAAAATGACCATAGCGGCGGCCAATGCCTTACTTAAAACGTTAGAAGAGCCCAGCCCGCAGCGATTTTTGTTACTAACAACGAGTGCTACAACGCAATTACCGGCCACTATTTTAAGTCGTTGCGCGCTTACACAAGTAAAAGTGAATGATGCCAATGTTGCTATGGACTGGATTGCCCAACTGCATGTTCCTGCATATCCATGGTTAAAGATGTTTACTCAGCAGCCATTATTGATTGCCCGTTGGCAACAAGATGAGCAACTGCAGGTAATCGATCAATTGTATAAGTTTGCAACTGAGCTAAAACAAGGCCATAATTTCAGTGCGTTAGTTGATATTATCAGTAAAGATACAGAGCGTGTTCGCGTCTTTTGTTTATTTTTAAGCGAGCAATTAAAACAACAACTCATTGCTGGAATGGATTTTGATTCATACCAGAGTGCACAAAATGCATTAGCCGAATTTGTGCAAAACAGTACACAAATATTAGGGTTGAACTTGCCGTTGGCAGTGTCTTGTTTAGCGTATCGTTTACGTAAAAGCTATAAGTAGGATTGATTGTGCAAGAATTATTAGTCGATTTAGATGATCTAGATGAATTATACCGCTGCTATATGCCGTATCTAAAAAATGGTGGACTATTTGTGCGCACTAATATGCGTTATGAACTAGGTCATTCATTGGCACTAAAAGTGACGTTACCAGATGCCCTTGAAGATGATGTAATAACCGGGAAAGTCACTTGGATCACACCACAAGGTGCACAAAGCTCTAACCCACCTGGGATTGGCATTAGTTTTATCGATGATAAAACTAACCTCAATTTGAAGATCGAAAAACTACTAGGGACTATGTTAAACTCTGGTAATCCAACTTATACCATGTAGAAAGCAGTAACGTGATTGTAGATTCTCATTGCCATTTAGACCGACTCGATTTTGATAAACTCGATTTAAACTTAGATCAAGTACTTGATAGTGCACGAGCCAAGCAAGTCGAACACTTTTTATGTGTCAGTGTCACACTTGATCAATTTCCGAGTATGCTGGAAAAAATTAAGGGTTACCGTGACGTATCAGCGTCGTGCGGTGTTCATCCGCTTGATCAAAAAGATGCGCTTGATAAACAACGCTTAATTGATTTAGCAAGCCAGGATAAAGTAGTTGCAATTGGCGAAACAGGGCTTGATTATTATTATTCGAAAGACACCCATGCCGTGCAACAAGCAAGCTTTGTGGGCCATATTGAGGTGGCTAATGAATTACAAAAGCCACTTATTATTCATACCCGTGATGCCCGTGTCGACACCATTAGTTTAATGCGTGAGCACAAAGCAGAAGATTGCGGTGGGGTACTGCACTGTTTCACCGAAGATTGGGATATGGCTAAAAAAGCCATTGATATGGGTTTTTATATCTCTATTTCAGGCATTGTGACCTTTAAAAATGCAGTTGAACTTAAAGATGTGGTTAAACAAATCCCCCTTGATCGATTATTAATCGAAACAGACTCGCCTTATCTCGCACCAGTACCGTATCGTGGTAAAACCAATCAACCAGCCTATGTACAAGATGTTGCGTATTATATCGCAGAATTAAAAGGTGTTAGTTATAAAGAGCTTGCCGAGGCCACTACGGCGAATTTTTATTCGCTATTTAATTTAGTAGATAAAGGTTAAGTAGCGTATGAGCACAGCCGCACTCCCAGAGCTACTAATGGGGCCAATGGTGCGCCGTGCTGACGCCAATGGGGTGTGCTTTCAATTTGCTACCAGCATCCCTTCACAATACCGCATTGAGCTAGATAACGTTGATACCTATAGTGAACATCACAGTATTGTGCTTGGTAGTCAGCTGTTTTTGCATTTTATTGTATTAAAATCGATTAATGAAAACTTACCTACTGATGAACTGCTTAGCTATCGCTTATATAACGATAAACAGCAAGTTGATCTCAGTCATTTTTGTTATGATGGCAAGGCAACTCCAGAGTTTGTGATCCCACAAACTCTCGAGCAAATATTTCATGGCTCATGCCGTAATCCACATCACCCAGCCCAAGATAGCCTAGTTGCTGCACAGCGGTGGCAAGCTGAGCAGCGCACTCATGGTAAGGCCGGCGCTGATATTTTATTGCTGTCGGGCGATCAGGTGTATGCCGATGATGTGGCAGGAGCCATGTTAATAGCAATCCATCGTTTGATTGAGTTATTGGGCATTTACAAAGAGCTGCCACTGGATATTCTATTGCCAGAGGAGCTCTCAGAGCAACTTTATCAACGTCATTTATTTTTGCCTAAAGTGCCATGGCAACAGCGTAATAAAATAGGTGTGGGCTATTGGTTAAAAAAAGACGAACCGCATTTCTCCAGCTTAAAAGCAGCTAATCATTTAATCTCATTTGAAGAATTTATTGCGCTGTATTTACTAAATTTCAGCTCGGTTGCTTGGTCGTTGATTGATTTAGCGTCAATTAGTTATCAAGCTAAAACAGCGGAATGTCAGCAACTGTTCGAAAATGAAAAACAGGCGTTAATCGAATTTAGTCAAGGACTATACGAGGTTCAGCGATTATTTGCCAATGTATCGACACTGATGATGTTTGATGATCATGATGTCACCGATGATTGGAACTTAACCGCAGGCTGGGAGCAGGTTATTTATCAACATCCAGTTAGCCGACGTATTGTTAATAATGGTTTGATCAGTTACTGGTTGATGCAAGGCTTTGGTAATGATGCTGGGGTTAAAACTGCGGCGTTAGTCGATGATTTCAAAGTTAGTTTAAGCAAGCAAAAGCAATGGCAATTTAATGCGTTTGATAAAACAGTATTGGACTTTAATCATTGGCATTATGAGCTCAATACTGTGCCTAAAGTAGTGGTGCTTGATACACGTACCCACCGCTGGCGCAATGAACAAAATTTTAATGAACCCTCAGGTTTGCTCGATTGGGAGCGCCTCACTGAACTTGAAAACAGCCTCTTAACCCATGAGCAAGTGATCATAGTGTCGCCTGCGCCGGTGTTTGGGGTGAAATCAATAGAAGCTATCCAAGCGCTATTTAATATGTGTGCTCAGCCCTTGCTGGTCGATGTTGAAAACTGGATGGCTCATGAAGGCTCAGCCAAAAAGTTACTTGATACTTTTCGCCGTGACGATACCCCCAAAGAAACGCTTATTTTATCGGGCGATGTACATTATTCATTCTGTTTTTCAGTACAGAAACGTTTTGGTAAGCATCCAAACCGCATTTGGCAATTAACAGCCAGTGGCATAAAAAATGAGTTTCCACGTAAGTTAATTAATATTCTTGATAAGCTTGATTCGATTTTATATGCTCCTAAAAGCCCGTTAAACTTTTTCACTAAACGTTGGCATATGGAGGTTGATAAGCACCAAACAAAGGACGACAGCCAAAAATATTTAGTGAGTGACTCAGCAATTAGCTTGATCACTCTTGAGGCCGGAAATTTAGCTTGTTACAAGCTGATACATGGCGATGGCCACACCACCGAATTTGATTTAGTAAAGCAATAAATTAAAAATAGGCTTTAGATGGATAAGTATCAGGTTGGTATTATTTTGAAATCGTAGCAGCGGGTTTACCCCGCGTTATGAATTATTGCTACTCTCACGTGATATAAAATTGCTGATACAAACTAAACCACAGCCTCTAAAAGTGCAGCGTCACTATGTCGTATTTGTTTTATATATCAAGGTATCAACTATATTCACTACGGTGTTTTTTAAGCCGTTTAGGGGCGGGTAATTGATTAGTTAATATAGCTAAACATAATACCACTATAAATAACATCGAATTTGCGCCAGCCTGTAATGAATAATCAACCGAAGAATGCAGCATCATTGCCACAATAGCTGTAGCACAACCAAAGGCTACGCCTTGATAAAGTGCTGTTTTACGAGTTCGCATGGTATTAAAACACAACCACAAACAATAAAGTATCAGCAATCCTAATAACACCGTAACCGGAATACCCAGCTCAACCGCAAATTGAACGTAATCATTATGCGCGTTATCGTAATACCCAGAGTAGGGCTCAGATTGATACGCTGGAAACGCGGTATAAAAAGTACCTCCGCCAGAGCCCAGTATAGAGTTATCTAGAATAAGCGGAATTGAGTCTCGGACGACTTCATCGCGAGTTTCCGATTGTAAACTGGTTTCGCTAATACGTTGCTTTACTTTTTCTACATCAAAAATGGCACCAATGATGATCAAATCAATTATAAAAAAGCTCACAATAAGTAGTTTAAATGCTTTAGGTTTTTGCTTATAAAAAAATAGCGCTAGTAAGCTCACTATTATCAGAGCAATAAAAAACGCCGAGTTACCCATACGACTGCGAGTTAATATAAGCGCCACAATAATAATAATTAATGAAATACGTAAAATTATTTTAGAGCTTAACAATACTTCAACCCAGGCGCGCAGTGTTTGTTTAAAAGTGGGCTGATAGCCATTATTTGTGCGCTTTAATTCGCTGATTAATACACCTATGCCTAAACATAAACATAAAGCTAAGTAGTTAGCTAAAAAGTTAGGGTAGGTAAAGGTGCCAATTGCACGGTCAGTATGTCCGTATCCAAATAAAGGACTCACAATATCGGGCGATAAGTTTAAGTAACTAGCATATAAAGCCTGAAATACACCTGCACAAATTACAGCGTAAATTAGCTTCTTAATTCGCTCTGCGCTATTACAGTAATTAAATATTAACCAGCTCAACATTAGTAAAAAGCTCGTTTTTAATAACATTTGTTTGGTTTGAAAGGGGTCAACACTAACGCTAAACAGCTGTACGCTACATACTAAAATAACCATGCTTAAAGCAACGAATATAGGCCACGTATAACGGGGCGGAAATAGTGACTGGTTATTATTTAAAACACTGTGCGTAAGGTGAGCAATAAAAGTAAAGCTAGTGAAAATACCAATGGCTAAAATTGCCCAAGGTCTGTAACTACCTAAGGGAAGGGGAAGTAAAAATAGGATCAGGCAAATACAAAAAAATATAAAAGGATTCAAAATAAACTCAAAAGTAAAAACGCAGCTATGTGCTGCGTTTGTATATACTATTAACTAGAAACTAGTTAGCGACTTCAGAAATACCAGTATCACCACCAGTACCGCCAGCACCAGAAGGTATTGGTAGTGTTGGTAAGGTAACGACTACTGGAGTAGCTGGGCCTGCACCAGAGCCTGCAGCTGTTGCTTCAGAAGCTATTGTAGGATCAATACCTGCAGTAATTGCAGCAAGAGTGATTGTATCAGAGTCGATATCAGTATCTGAAAGTGCAGCTAAAAAGTCAGGGATTAACGGGTTGTCTGCGCTAAAATTAGCAACAACAGCTGTGATCATTGCATCAATGTCTGCAGCGCCACATGCACCATTAAGTAGTTTTTCGTCTAGCTTAACTTTTCCTTCATTTTCACAAATACGTTTAATTTCTTCTACTAAGTCTTTGCGTAATTGCTCAGATGAAGTATCAGTCGTCACGTTGTTAAGAATGTCAATAATGCCATTTATGCTCTCCTCTTGAGCCACAGTAACATTGTCCGTTTGTGCATAGCTTGGAAAAGCAGTAAGAGCAGTTGCGCTAGCGACTAAGCCAGCTAAAAGTAATTTTTTCATTTCTCATCCCTTGATTGAGTACTAATTGCAAAATATTAGCGCATCGATGCAAAAAGTAAACTCTTTATTTACGCCATTTGTATTAGACTTAATAATTTTTGATGGTGCTTGTATCAAATTGCCTTGAACACCATCACACCCTAAGTATTCAAGAATTTCTAAAGTCTCTGTTTTTTCAATTAAACAGGCTAAAACTTTAATGCCAAAACCATGGCAAATATTGTTAACCGTTTGAATATAAAATTGGCTTTGCGGATTGGTTACTAAATCTTGAATATAGCTACCATCAATTTTAACGTATTCAATATCAAGGCCTTGTAAGTACCTAAACGACGTCAAGCTAGTGCCAAAGTGTTCAATACAGACATTAATACCCAGCTCTTTAATTGCATCTATATGTAACGACGCCACATGTACATTATATAGCAAACTTATTTCGTGAAGCTCAAACAGCAAGTTAGTTTTTATAACGGGTTTAGTGTACGAATAAAGAGTAAGCCACTCTATAAAGTCAGTCGAATATAAAGATGCTTTGCTAATGTTTAGTGCAAATACCTCATTTGGGTATTGCTCTTTTATATCCACAAAACTACGGATAATCTTTTTATCGAGTTCTTCGGTTAAGTTTAACTTTTCGGCCATTGCGAATAAGTGACCGTTATTTACTTTCTCGCCATCATGAATGAAGTGCGCAAATACTTCAAAGTAACATTGAGACTTCGTTGTATTGGCTTGCTTTACTGGCTGTATTGAAAAGCTGACTTCACCAGCATTTATAATCGACTTAATCAGTGTACGCCATTGATTAACGCTAAATAGCGATTCTTTATCATTACTGCTTAGGGTGGTGTCTTTGCCTATTGTACAGCCTGTATCAAGTAGCGATAGGACCTCACCTACACTTGTGCCTTGTTCAACACCAACCAATGCTAAATTGGCGTAACCATTTATATGTAAGCTGTTTTCTTTTTGGCTTAATTTTTCAAGAAGTTCAAGGCGTGCTTTATTTAAGAATAAAACGTCATATGGGGCCAGTAGCACAAACGTCCCCCCGTTAAGTTTGAATACTGTTGAGTTTGGTAATTCGCCAGCAAGGTGTCTTAGTAACTTTGTCGCATCAAGCACATACTGATCGCCATCTTGATAGCTCACAATTTGGTTTATATTATTCAATGAAGGCAGGGTAAGCATCATAGCGGTAATTGGCGCATCGTCTGAAATATTATTAACAACAGAATTAAAGTGGTTTTCAAACGACTTGCGGTTACCGAGCCCAGTTAATGAATCTATATATACTTCTTCGGTGAGTGCTTGAGTTTGTTTAGTTAGTGAGTCAAAGGTACTTTGTAAGTTTATAACCATATTATTTATGGCTTGAGTAACGGTGCGTAGTTCACGAGCTACCGGTATTTCTTTATTTAAAGTAAAGCGTTTACGAGTTACTAACGTAGCTTGATTTTCTACAACTTTTAACGGCCTAAAGACCGCGCGTAATATTAAAAACGCAATAACCAAAGAGGTTGCTAACAATAAAAACGAGCTATATAAGCTGCGTAATGTGTGCTGCCACAAAGTTAAATAAGATTGTCCTGTATGGCTGGTTACATCGAGTGTACCAGCAATTATCCAGCCGTTGTTTATTTCAGAATGCATAGTAGGTGCACTAAGTTCAATAGCATTAATAAACCAATTAGGGACCGATTCAACGCGTTTTGGGTTGTGTAACTCAAACACCACATTGTTGTGTACATCGGTAAATTTAATTTCACTATAATAACCTGAGTCAAAAATAGCAGTTGTCATTGTCTCTGCAATCATTAGGCTATCGTCTTCTAGATAGGGTGATATAGAAAGCCCTAAACTGGTGGCAGTGTCCTGCGCATGGCTGGCCATTTGCGTTTGCAGATAATTTCGGGTTGTATCTACGTCGATAATTACACGTACACAAAACGAAATTACCGAAATTAAAATGATCAAGCTATATACTTGGGTCTTTAAACTCAATCCATATTTAAAAATTCGAGACATAACTACCAGTTCCTTTATTGTTACCGTTGGCGGGCGCAAGCTCACCTTGTTCAATTCGCTCAAGCATAGTATTCCAAGCAGAGACACCACGACTATTTTTAACTTTATTTCCCAAACCTCTAGATTTTGCCAACCACAAACCTTGGCCGTTAAAACTATATATTGGCTTTAAATCACCGCGATTGCTTGCAGGCACTAGTTTTGTATTAAAATTATCGAGCACAAGCGGTATCTGATTGGGTTGTTCAAAATATATAAGTACCATATGTGGCTGATTAACCGTACGCTGGCGCACATACATAAACCGAATTTTATCTTCTGGGATACCTAAGGCAATTAATGTAAAATATTTTGCAATAACATAGTCCTCGCAGTCACCCATACCTACGCCTAAGCTTTCTAGTGGCGTGGCCCAGTAATCTGTTTTTTGCCAAAGGTCCTCATCGGTTTTGTACTTTATGTGCTTATTAAAAAAATCATTAACTAAATGAATTTTTTGCCACTCACTTTTACCTGCTGAGTCGTCAATAAAATTTAGCCATGTTTTTATTCGTTGATGGCCAGCATCACCATAAAATTGTTTAGCACGGCTTATTATATCGCTATTACGCAAATGCAAAAGCATGTCTTGTGCACAAGCAAAAAAAGACACTAATATAATGATGCAAAATCCTACGCGCACAAAGCCCATCCATAAAAAGTTAACGCGGTAATTATATTCTCATTGAAACTAAAATGATAGGTTATAAAAAAAGCACAGTTTAGCGGGTTAGCAATTACGCAACATAAAACAATCAAAAAGACTGCTTTTTATATTGAGCGATTGCATGTGTTGTGTATAATGCCCGCCCATATGGATTGTAGTACTTCAAAAACTCCGCTGAATTTGGCGAGAATATCGGAAAGTAATTACGGAACAACCAAAAAAAGTAACGTTAAAAGGAGTTGAAGTGAAAGTATTAAAAGCAGTCCTTCCTGTGGCAGGTTTAGGGACGCGTATGTTGCCTGCTACCAAAGCAACGCCAAAGGAAATGCTTCCTCTCGTCGACAAACCCCTCATTCAATATGTTGTTAACGAAGCGGTTAAAGCCGGTATTAAAGAAATTATACTGGTTACTCATGCCTCAAAAAATGCCATAGAAAACCATTTTGATATTAGTTTTGAGCTAGAAGCCACATTAGAAGCTCGCGTAAAGCGAAGTTTGTTAGAAGAGGTTCGTTCAATAATCCCAAGAGAAGTTAGCATTATTTCGGTCCGTCAATCGGCGCCGTTAGGCTTAGGGCACGCTATCCTTGAAACTCGCCCAATTATTGGCGATAACCCATTCGCTATTTTATTACCTGATGTAATTATTGACCAATACAAGTCAGACCTTAGGGTTGATAATTTAGCACAAATGATCGCACAATTTGAGCGCACTCAACACAATCAAATTATGGTTGAGCCTGTACCTCACGAGCAAGTGCATAATTATGGTGTGGTCGATCTTGCAGGTAAAAAAATACAACCAGGTGAAAATGCTGTCATTACTAACATGGTTGAAAAGCCGGACAATGACGGCGCACCAAGTAATTTAGCAATAACAGGGCGCTACGTTGTATCACCTGCTATTTGGGGTTTATTAGAGTTTACCCCTCCAGGTGCTGGCGGTGAAATTCAATTAACTGATGCATTACTGCAGTTACGTCATCTTGAGACAATTGAAGCGTATCACCTAAAAGGCAAATCACACGACTGCGGCTCAAAACTAGGCTACATGCTTGCAAACGTAGAGTATGCAATGCAATCAAATTTACTTGGTGAAGAATTTACAAAACGTGTGAAAGAACTCATCAAATAATCAGAGAGATAAAATGAAAGTAACTTTTTACGGAATTGGATATGTGGGATTGGTTCAAGCCACAGTTTTTGCGGATGCTGGTCATGATGTGTGCTGCGTTGATATTGATGAAACCCGCATAGAAAACCTCAAAAAAGGCATAATCCCAATTTACGAGCCTGGGCTGACGCCTTTAGTGGAGAAAAATTTTGCTGAAGGGCGTTTAACATTTACAACAGATGCCCAGTTTGGTGTTGAGTTTGGTGAACTACAATTTATTGCAGTAGGAACGCCGCCAGATGAAGACGGCTCAGCAGATTTAAAGTACGTATTAAAAGTAGCAGAAACTATTGCTACGTATATGCAAAAGCCAAAAGTTATTATTGATAAGTCAACAGTACCTGTTGGAACTGCAGATAAAGTTAAAGCAACAATACAGTCAACGCTTAATGAACGGAAAAGTGATTTAACCTTTTCTGTGGTATCAAATCCTGAGTTTTTAAAGGAAGGGGCTGCGGTTAATGATTGTAAACGTCCTGATCGTATAATTATTGGTACAGATTCAGCTGATGCAGAAGAGCAAATGCGCGAGCTTTATGCGCCATTTAATCGAAATCACGAAAAGATTATTGTGATGGATATTAAAAGTGCAGAGCTTACTAAGTATGCAGCTAACTGTATGCTAGCTACAAAAATTAGTTTTATGAACGAAATGGCTAATATTGCTGAGAGAGTCGGGGCCGACATAGAGCATGTTCGCCATGGCATAGGCTCAGACCCACGAATTGGTTATCAGTTTATATACCCAGGTTGTGGTTATGGAGGTTCATGTTTCCCTAAAGATGTGCAAGCACTTGTTCGTACAACTGACGGCATAGGCTACGAATCAAAAATACTCAAAGCAGTCGAAGCCGTAAATTATGCTCAAAAGCATAAGTTATTTGAATACATTACGAATCATTATGGATTAGAAAAAAATCCAGATGCAATTAAAGGTAAGACTTTTGCGTTGTGGGGATTAAGTTTTAAACCTAACACAGATGATATGAGAGAAGCCCCTAGTCGAGTTCTTATGGAACAACTTTGGAAAGCGGGAGCCAAAGTGCAAGCTTATGATCCTGAAGCAATGGAAGAGACACAGCGTATATATGGTGCTAGAAATGACTTAAACTTTATGGGTACAAAAGAATCAGCACTCAATAATGCAGATGCTCTGATAATTTGTACTGAGTGGCAAAACTTTAAAGCGCCAGATTTTTCTTTAATGAAGTCATTACTAACGACCCCAGTTATCTTTGATGGACGTAATCTGTTTGAACCTCGCAGACTAAAAAATAAAGGCTTCAGTTATTATTCCATTGGTCGTAATATTTTATAGTAAAGGGTCTTAGGATGTTGACAGTTATAATACCTGCATATAACGAAGAGAAATGTATTGAAAAAACTTTATCCGAATTAACGAATTTTTCGAGTTTGGAGGTTGAGGTAATTGTCTTGCCAAATGGCTGTACGGATAATACAGCCGAATTTGTTAGAGCTAAATATCCTTCCTTTAAAGTTGTAGAGCTTGAAACTGGTTCAAAAGTCTTAGCTATAAATAAGGGGCTTGAAATTGCTAAGTTTGGACATGTACTTGTTCAAGATGCAGATGTTATTATAAACGCAGAAAGTGTTAGAAATATTCTTAAGTTTATTGAATCTGAAGATTATTTATTTGCATCGCCAAACACCAGAATTATTCAAGATGGTAGTTTCTTAACCAATAAGTACTACAGCTTTTTGAAACTAACTCCTGCTTATCGCATTGGAATGGTCAACTCTGGTGCGTACCTTATTTCCCCAAATGCCCGTGATATCTTAGGAGAGTTTCCGCAAGTTATTGCTGATGATGGTTATGTTAAGGGGACTTTAGGTACAGCTAACTTGACTACGATCCCTTCTTGTTATTCAGTAGTAATGAGTCCAAGGACTATTTGGTCACTTATTAAAATAAAAACGAGAAGTAAGTTAGGTAATATGGAATTAAAGAAGAAGTTTACGTCACCCACCACTGGGGGGAATAGTTTTGCTTCTTTGTTTAAAATTGCTATCAAAGAGCAAGCTTTATTTCAGTTTTTAATTTATGCAATGGTCATTTCTATAGCCACTCTTCGCGCTAAGTTGCAAATCAAAAAATTAAAGACTATTAAATGGGAAAGGGACGAGAGTACACGAATATGAAAAGATTCATACATGTCTATGTACGACATTTTATACTATCCATTATCACGCTTTGGTATATCCACTTTTATAAAATGAATATACATAAAAGCGTTAGAATTTCATTGAAAGCAAAGTTAGATAAGACAAACCCACAAGGTGTTCATATTGGAGCGGGGACTTATATTGCATTTGGTTCAGTAATTTTAACGCATGATATGTGCAGAGATATTCATAAAGATGTGAGAATTGGCGAAAATTGTTTCATTGGTGGTAACTCAATCATAATGCCAGGTGTGACCTTAGGTAATTCATGTATTGTTGCTGCGGGTGCAGTCGTTACAAAGGATGTTAGCTCAGGGACAATTGTTGCAGGAAACCCTGCCGTTGCAATTCGTACAAACATTAAAACGAAAGCTTTAGGGATATTAATTAATGAGTAAGAAGCTCATAGCAATTGCATCAACGGGTGGTCATTATGTGCAATTAAGCAGAATCATGAAACAAGCCAACTTTGATTCTAATGACATTTTATATGTGCGAACGAAAGTAAACGCAAATGATACACCTTCTTTTGAGAATGAAAGCTTAATTGAGGATGTGTCAAGAGACACATTAATCCGTTCTCCGATAATCGCTTTTCAAATGTTGAAACTCATTTTAAAACATAAACCTAAATGGATAATTACCACAGGCGCAATGCCAGGGTTAATTTCTATTGTAATTGGGCGACTGTTACTTAGAAAAACCATGTGGGTGGATAGTATTGCTAATACAAAACAGTTATCAGCATCGGGAAGAATTGCAAAAAAAATTGCACATAAAACATTAACTCAATGGCCTGATTTAGTCGGTGAGAATGTTCAATACAAAGGTCGAGTTATATAATGAAAGTTCTTGTAACTGTAGGTGCGCAATTACCTTTTAAACGATTGATAGAAGCCATTAGCGATATCAATAAATCTCTTAACTTGGATGTTTTTGCTCAGGTTGGTGAAGACTCGCGTGATTATGATGGTATCCAAGTGATTGATTTTTTGAGCTCTAATGAGTACAAAACGAAGCTTGATTGGTGTGATATTGTAATTGCTCACGCTGGTATGGGTACTATTATTCAGTGCTTGGAATTAAATAAAAAGCTAATTGTAGTGCCTAGATTGGCTAAATTTGGTGAGCATCGAAATGATCATCAGCTCGATACTATTTCAAGATTCGAACCGTTGACATCCTCAAGTAGCTTAATGAGAGTTTGTCGTAATATTGATGACTTGAAACAGATTTTAGAGGAAATCGAGCCGCTAAGTGAGACGAATGACTTCTTTACTACAGCAAAAGAGAAAGATACAGAGAACCTTGGTGAATATATAAAAAAAATGATAGATGATGAAGTATAAATTATCTTTATTAATAGACTCGCTGTTATCTTCGGGTGCTAATTTTTTAATAACTTTTCTTTTACTTAAATATGAGGGGAATGAGTCAGTAGTAATGTTTGGCGTTGCTATGACTCTCTCCTTGATTTTCCTATCTTTCCAAAGAACAATTGTGCTTATCCCTTTCAATTTAAAAGAGGATAAGTGTAGTAAGGTGAGGATAATTGAGTTTTTAAGTTGTTCATTGATCCTCTTAGTGCAGTTTTTGGTGTTGATTGTTATTTGTACTTGTTTTGTATTTCCATATCAAGAGCAGTGGCTATTAGCTCCAACTTTGTTCGCTTTTTTATTTATACATGAATCATTTAGATACCTATTGATGATGAGTAAGCTGTTCTTTCTGCCAACTTTGATATCCGTTGTCTTGGTGTCTACTTTTGCAGCTTCGTTATTGCTTGATGGTTTATCTATAAAGCTTTTAACAAATACTTATTTCTGTTTGTTTGTTTTAGAGTTAATTGCAATTGTTCTTTACATCGTATTTAAGAAAGCGGAAGCGGATGAGCCGAAGGTAGATATTTTTTTTTGGTTTCGTGACACGAGAAACCTATTAAATAGAAATGTTCAATCTATCTCTCAATTATTACTCGTACATTCTCCATTTTTGTTAGTATCGGCTTTTTATCCATCGACTATTTCTTCGGTCTTATTTATAGCTCGTTCTGTATTTCAGCCTGTTCAAATATTGATCAAGTCGCTGGAGGCTATAGATCAAAGAAAACTGGCTAGTTTAAAAAATAATGTACATATATTTACAAAGAACTTATTCAAAAAGTATATGGTAATTTCTTTATTTGCTTCTTCCGTTTGCCTTTCAATAGCTGTTTATCTATTCCCCATTGTGTATGCTCAGCAGGCTGTACCACAGCTTAGTGATTTATTATTCTGGGCTGGTATTCTAATTTGTTTATCCTGCTCTAGAAGTGTTGAAATGCTACTAGTGAAAAAAAATATGTATAAGAAAATGAATTCACTATATTTGTTATCAGGCTTTGGTGTTTCATCTCTTTTATTCTTAAATTTGTTTCTTCATTTAGCGCTTCCACCATCATTTTCTATTTTTATGGGTTGGCTGTTTTTGGTGATGGCTTATTGTGTGATTGTTATAAAAGGAGCCGCAAATGAATAGAATAAAACTCTTTAACTTATTTCTTTTTTCAATGTTTATCATTTTTTCTTTATTTGTTTTTAGAATACGCGAATATGGAAGTGATAGTGTTGATTTTCAAATCATTTTACGGCTGATAGCATGGGGGGGGGGGATTTTAATCGCATTTATATATTTTTATAAATTCGGTTTTAGGGTGTCTAACAATCATGAGTTGCTATTTGTTGCTTTTATCCTCTTAGCAATTTTGATGCTTCCTTTTTCAATGCTTCCTTTTCGTAGCTTTGTTGTCGTTCTTTCATATGCGGCCTTCTACTTTTATTTTAAATATGTAAAAAGTAGGTTTGGAGATGACTTTTTACTTTATTCAATTTTTTTATCATTTTTTATAGTTATATGCTTTTCATACATTTACTATCTGGTGTTACCTGATTTGGGAAGGCATATCTATTGGTTGAATGATGTTTTATTTGTAAGTCCTCGCATGAGCGGCGTCTTCTCAACATCAAATGCAATGGGGGGATTTTGCGCCGTATATTGCCTGTTTCTGTTGCACTCTTTTAATAAGTCAGTTATTTCAAAGTCTTGTTTTATTATTGCATTTGCACTGTCTTTAATTGCTTTGTTATTGAGCGATAGTAAGACTGCTTTTATATCATTTGTTTTCTCATCTTTATTTTTATATAGAAGAAATAAGTTTATTCTTTTTGTGATTTTATCAGGGGTAATTTTTACCTCGTTATTGATAATATATGCTGCATTTGATTTTTACGGCTTCCTTGAGCATGTATCTCGCCATGGTGATCCTGAAGAAGTGTTAACCTTTACAGGTAGGACGTATATCTGGCCTGCTGTATTTGATATGGCGCTTGACCGGCCTTTTACTGGTTATGGGATTGGCGTAACATCTTTGGCTTTACCTACATTAGAAGATATTATTGGTTATACACCTGCTCATGCTCATAACTTAATTTTGCAAGCCTTTTTTAGTCTTGGGCTAGGGGGCATGTTATGTATAACTGCAATTCTTGGCTATAATCTCGTTATAAAATGCAAAAATAGATTGGGTAACTCGATGGCTGTCTATATTGTTATTACCTCTTTATTTGAGGCCTCATTTTTATCCGGTGTTGCTGGTTATTCTATAATCCCTGTTATTTATATGGTTTTAAGTAAAGAAAAATGAAACATTATCTAATTTTATTTTTACTTCTTTTAAGTTCATTTAATAGTCTAGGAGCTATTGAAGACTACAACTTAGTGTTATCTTCTGGTCAGTCCTTGAGTATAGGGCATACAGACCAAAACTTGAATCCAATCATTTTTCCAAATGCAGTTAATCCTGAGAAAGTGTTTTTGTTTAACGGGGTTAGAACTTCGGCGCCACAATACAACCAAAAATTAGTAGCAAATGATGTCAGCTTTTTAGAGCCTCTAAAGGATATAACCAGGCAAACACATGCATACTCAATGTTTAACATGCTGGAATACCTATATGAAGTTGAAAAAAAACCTTTTCCTAAGTTTATATATGCCCCTCATGCTCGCGGAGGGCAAAAAATTAGTAACTTGGAATATGGGACTGAACCATTTGAAAATGGACTAACCATGTTAAGAGCCGGCGAAAAATTAGCCGCTCAAAATAATGAGAATTTTAATGTTCCTTTTATTACTTGGATACATGGTGAATCTAATGCAAACTCTAACTTACAAGAGTATAAACAGAAACTAGGTAAATTATACAACGCATATAAAAACAAAATACAAGCAACCTCTTCTATAACTCGCAGTCCAATTTTATTTATAGATCAAACGGGCGTAAGTTATGGACACGAGATGGCAGTTGCGCTGTGGCAATTTGTAAAAGATAATGATTCGTTCTCTCTTGTAATGCCAAAATATTTTCTAAATAGGAACTACTTTAACAAAGCCGACGATAGAACTCACTTAAATGCAAAAGGATATATTTTACAAGGTGAATATTTTGCTAAAGCTATTTTTTCTTCATTTGTGTTAAATAAGAAGTGGAAGCCATTGCAACCAGAATCTTTAAAAATTGACGGTAATAAGGCTTTTTTGACTCTGCATGTTCCTGAGGGTAATTTGACTATTGATACTCAGACTTTACCTGAAGCTCCTGGTTTTGGCCTTAAGTACATATCTCCAGACAATATAGAATTTATTCCTCAAGTTACAGTACAAGGTAATTCATTAATGCTTGAGTTTAATACCTTAATAGAGGTTGGTGGAAAAATAGATAGTGGTTTTACATTAGATGACAGATATAATACTGCAAATCAGAAAACCCCAGTTACTAATATTAGAGATACCTCTGAGTTAATTTCCTCAATAGATCAACTGCGGCTGCATAATTGGCTAGTCCAATTTTCAATTGAAATAACTCCACAAACTCTAGGTATGTCCTCTTCTGTAAATCCAAGTGGTAACAGTATATGGAATGATGGAGATATTGTTTCGAACATGTCAGCACCATTTACAATAATAGGGGGGAGCTACAATGATGAAAGTCTGGACTATGCACTGTATCGCGTAAGCTTTGATGTTGAAATTGAATCAGGATATCCAATTCTTAATATTGGAGATTCAACTATACCAATTACAAAAAAAGGTAAAAACTCTTTTGTGGCAATTGTGTGTGAACCGACACAAGATATGGTTTCTATAGTAAGTACACAAACTATGTTTACAGGTTCTATGCACTCTATTTCTTTGAAGCCTATTTTATCGGAAACAAATTTTGATCAATATAGAGTTGAAGACTTAGGCGAAAACATATGGCCAAATAATGTAACGATCGATAATTTCGAAATGGATGAGCTGTCGGTTACAGGGGATTACTTTATTAAAACTAAGTTACAATACCCAATATATTTGCTTGAATATGAGATCGAAATTGGTGAGGGAACTGCATATATTAATATTGGTGACTTTCACAAGAGCATAAATGATACTGGAGTTTTTTATAGCAGGGTCCCAATTTGTATACCAGAGTTCGGGCGTTTAAGGTTCTCTGCGGGTAAATTTGGCTTTTCAGGTAAAGTATCTAACATTGAAATCGAACCTATTTAAGGGACTGTACTTTTGTTTTATAATTCAATTAATAATTTTCGTGCAATAGCAATAATATTTATTGTTTTCGGTCATTCCTTCGATGTCTCAGGAGTTGTTTTAGATAGTTTTTGGGAGGTTTTTATTCGTAACTTTCTATCTGGTGGGACTATTTTATTTGTTTTTATTTCTGGGTTTTTATTTGAAGTTGTGTTTTTAAAGAAGTTTAATTTTTCAAAGTTTTATATATCTAGAGTTTCAAGGTTAATTTGGCCATATATTTTTTTGTCATTACTACCAATATTTTTATATATGTATGTATCAAATCCCATTTCAGAAGGGTATTTCCTACCTAAAGCTGAAGATGCTATATCAAAATTTATTGTGCCTTTTCTCAAGTATGAAGTAACTGGTCGATTTATGACCGCTTATTGGTACATACCGTTTGCATTATTTTTGTTTTTATTATCACCACTAGTTGTTTTTGTGCTCAAAAAAAACCTTAAATTTAAAGTGATAGTAATTTTAGCTCTTTCTTGTTTGTCTATTTTTGCTCATAGACCAGTTGACAATATAAATCACATTCACTCTGTTGTGTTTTTTTTCCCTGTCTACCTCATAGGGGCTTTAGCCTCACAGTACAGAGAGTCTTTGATTGACTTATTTCAGGGTAATAAACTTTGGTTGTTTTTTTTATTATCAATTATGTTCACTCTCATTCAAACATACTCTGGCAGCGTAGGAAGCTATCATAAAGCATTCTTTGAATTAACAGGTATTGATTACATGTATTTGCAGAAGGTATTTCTTTCATTCTTCTTCTTCTTATTATTAGAAAAGCACTCAAAAGAGACTTTATTTTTCAATTACCTTGCAGAAACAAGCTTTGCTGTATTTTTTATACATCCGTATTTGATTTTTATTTACAGAAATCTAAAGTTTCCTTTTCCAGAGACAACCTTGTTTCAGTGGCTATATTTTATTGCTTTATCGTTAACATTTATTCTCATAAGCATGCTTTTAGCGCTACTCGTGAAAAAGTTGCTTGATGATAGAAGTAAATATATTATCGGTTATTGACACTATTTTGATTAAATAACTAGGAAATCAAAAGTGTGTGATCACTGTCAAAACGACTACATAAAATGGCCTTCGCAGGAACTGAGTTAAATGGACGGCATCAATCTCAGCGATATATTGAAACTATTGCTGAGATTAATGAAATACACTTCAATCTAAAATAAATGCTTTCACTTTAATATTTAGCTCCCTGAATACCTCCCTAAATTAAATTAACAACCAAGTTATAACGCTTTGGAATGACAGTTTTGTTATTTAATTACTTTTATAATTACAATGAACCACAATAAACATTGTATTAACAATTAAATAACATTTGAAGGTTATTTTGGGTGTGTTCTAAAGTTTTTTAATGTAATTTTGTTGTGTAAGTTGTTGATTTTTGTTTTTGTTTTTTTAATAATGTATATTTTTGGTACTTTTGTAGTGGTTTTTATTTCTTTTAGTTAGATTTGTATATACAATGCTCAGTAATTACTTAATGAACTAGAACCTTCATTGAACAAACAGTCTTTAATTTAGTGCCACTGATGCACATTATTTACGAGGAAAGTAATGAGTAACTCATTAATAAAATTAAAAAAGTTAAGCACAGTGATCGCACTAACTTTAGCTAGCTCTACAACGTTGGCCGCAGACTTAGGTATTGCAAATAATTTTTCAGCGTTTGTCTTTGAAGATTTTAAATCGAACTTTGGTCGTGCAGATGGCGCAATAGCCGCTGGTGAAATCGATTTGAAAGGTTATAGCGTCGGTTACTCCCGCCCTTATAACCGAGATGCATACTATTTAATTAGTGAATCAAGCATCGAATTTAAATATGGCCGCCAATATGTCGGTAGCATGATAGCTGGTGGTGCTACAAATATTCACTGGAGTGTTCGCTGGGGGATGGAGCAGGGTTCTAAAATACTTTCTAATCAAGATGAGTCGGCTATGCCATTTAATTTTGATGAACAAGAACAATATTACAAAGATTTAAGCGCAGAATTAAGCCAGCTTGATACAACCGGCACAGTAAACAGTAAATGGGGCGGCCTATATTTAGAAGGTGATGGAAGCTCTGATAGACAAGTATTTAATATAGATTCACGTGACTTTGCTAAAGCACACACATTTAAAGTGTGGGGTATTCCTGCTGATGCAACAGTAATTTTTAATATTACTGGTGATGATAACGTAGTGGTTAAAGGTAAAAGTTTTTCGCATTTACGCCATCATGCAAGTAAGACGGTATTTAACTTTGCAAATGCTGAAAAGCTAGATATTAAAGGCAATCATTGGTTAGGTGTAATATTAGCTCCTTATGCAGATATTAGAGGAGTTTACGGTACAGCTAAAATGCCAATTGTTGGTCAAAGCTTTTATGGCTCAATGACATTATTGGGTAGAGAGTTTACTGGTGATTTACCTCAAATACATGAACCTGTCTGTAATGATATTAATATAGTTGAAAAATGGAGCTGGAGTGGTAGTGAATTCTTGCCTGAGTATGATCAAATTATCTCAACACCTATCGCTGTAAATCTTAATGATGATAATGGTGATGGTGTTGTTGATGATAAAGATGTAACAGATATTTTAGCTGTAACTTTTAATCTTGCTAATTACCGCGCGCAAGGAGTTGTTCGAGCTTTTAGCGGCATTGATGGTGAAGAGTTGTGGAAAAATGAGAATCTTGATGGAACTTTTGATTACAAAACAATCAAAGCAACATCCACTTATTCTATTTCTGCTGCTGATGTTAATAACGATGGATTAGTTGAAGTTATAGTTAGAGATTCAACTGATCATAGTTATAAAATCTACAGTAATACTGGAGAGTTACTGAAAGCTATTCCAAAAGGATTCGCATACGGAAACTCTACAATATCAGATTTAGATGGTGATGGTTTTGCGGAATTGATTATTGGTAATCGCATTGTAAATCTTGCTAACGGCTCTATGGTTAAACTTGGAAAGCCTTTAAATTATAACAAAGGCAACTTTACTATGATTGATTCAATTGCTTTTGATTCTGATCTTAGTGGACAGCAGGAAGTATTGGTAAATGGTGTTTTATTTACTAAGGATGGAAACGTTCTTTGGAATAAAAATACACAACAGGGTTTTTCTGCAATTGGTAACTTTGATAATGACGCATATCCTGAAATCGTTCTAACGGACTTAGATGGTAGTGTTAAACTGTTAGAGCACGATGGTTCAGTCATTTGGGAATATCAATCAGAGGACTTAGGGGGAGGGGTTCCATCTATAGGCGACGTTAATGGAAATGGCGAGCCCGATATAGTGGTTGCAGGCGGTGAATTTATTAAGGTACTTAATAAATTCGGTGCTTTAACCCATACTTTTGAAATACATGATCCTTCTAGTAAACGTGCGGGCGTAATAACATACGATTTCAATGGCGATGGTAAAGATGAAATAGTTAACATAGATGAAACGGGTTTGAACGTATTTAGTGCTTCTGAAAATAAGCTAATTTATAAGTCGCCACAATCGTCAGGTACAATTTGGGAGTATCCAATCATAGTCGATTTAGATGGTGATGGCTCTGGAGAAATCATATCTGTTTCGAATAAGCTTTTTTTGCCTGATGGAGCTATCGGTACTAATGGTATTTCTGTTAAAACGTCAGGAAGTTGTAAGTGGTCACCTGCTACACGTATATGGAACCAGCATTCTTATTCAGGTTCAAACATTAATCAAAATGGCTCATTACCTTTACAACCAGTGAATAGTTGGGAAAAAACGAATACTTTCCGTTCAGCTAACCTGAATTAAATAGCACTCTAAATAAAAGCCAATTGATTTTTAATTGGCTTTTATTGCTAGAATAGCAAGTATATTAAAAAATTTGATTCAAAAGGTTTATTTTGACTGAGTTACGTTCTGATCCTGCAGTTAGAAGTTTGATGGAAAGAATGCCTGAAAGTATTCAAAATACGTTTACCGATGAACAGCTAGCGCATTTGAAAATAGCAATTGGCGCGAGGCAGTGGGGCAATCATGCCGTTGATTGCAGAGGGGTAATTAAAATATTTAAATACCGTTACTACTATGTTTTATTGGCAGGGCGAAATAGGCGACAACTTAGTGTTAAAGAGCAAAAAATTGCAAAATTAACACAAACACTAATTATTAGTTTTTTTGTGCTGGTTGTTTTTTCAACTGCTTTATTAATTATATATTTGTTGAAATCAGCATTGGGGATAGATATTTTTGAGGGGCATTCTTTTGGGATTTGGAGTTGGTTTAAAGGTTTATTTAATTAGTTATAGTCTTTTTATATAAATTTTAATTATTCAACGAAATTATAAGAAAGTTTTTAGTATAAAATATTACTATTTTACTGGAATCAGTAATTGAATAAAGCTGGCTAATACTATATTATCCCTTGCATTTTGTGGGGCTCTACTCACTCTGAACTAGCTATAAGGAATTAAGCAAAGTGACATCTCCAAGAACTTTTAAACCCTCAGGTTCGTCTGATGCCAATTTTTACCGACTATTTGATATATTTGCACTGTTTTTAGCTTTTCAGTGCGCATCCTTATTTTACAGCTTTAAACTGACCCCCATTTATGCAGCCTCTGCACTGACTGTTGCGCTCAGTTATTTGTACCGTGCTGAAATATTCTCTACTTACCGCTCATGGCGGGCAGGTAAGTTTAGAAAAATGGTTATGTGTGCATGGGGAAGTGTGCTTATCGCTTTCGCATTTTTATTAGTGATATCTTTTGCTTTTAAGTTTACTGAATCGCTCTCTCGTGTTGGTGTTGTTATTTGGTTTTTGCTAAGTGTGGCATATCTATACATTTGGCGTTTAGGGGTTTATTGGTATAAACGTAGCCGCCGTAAATTAGGCTTGTCGCAGCGCAATGTGGCCATTATTGGTGCAACAGAATCTGCAGCATACTTACATGCTGAAATTGTTACTCATGATGAGTTAGGCTTTAATTTTAAAGGCTTTTACGATGACAGAAACCCTGAACGCTTATTTGAGCAGTTAGAACAACAATCTGTTGAAGGCAGTATACAAAGCGCCGTTGACGCTGCTCGCCACGGTGAAATAGATATACTTTATATTGCATTACCTATGAAAGCACAAAAGCGTATAGCTGATATTTTATTGCAGCTAGGTGATACCACTGTAGATGTTCATGTAGTGCCTGATTTTTTATTATCGAACTTAATACATGCCCGTATTGAACATGTAGGCGATGTAGACACATTAAGCGTATTTGAAGCTCCTTGTATTGGCGCGCACGAATTTATAAAACGTACAGAAGACATAGTTGTTTCAGCTATTATTCTTACTTTAATTACCCCCGTTTTATTAACGATTGCAGTTGCAATAAAGCTGACTTCTAAAGGACCTATCATATTCAAGCAAGACCGTTATGGCTTAGATGGTCAAAAAATAAAAGTATGGAAATTCCGTTCTATGACTGTTACCGAAAACAGTGATGTAGTGACTCAAGCAACTAAAAATGACGTCAGAATTACTCCGTTAGGTGGTTTTTTGCGTCGTACTAGCCTTGACGAACTACCGCAATTTATAAATGTTTTAAAAGGTGACATGTCTATTGTTGGTCCAAGACCTCATGCGGTTGCTCATAATGAAGAATACAGAAAAAAAGTAGAGTTTTACATGTTTAGACATAAAACTAAACCAGGTATAACAGGTTGGGCGCAAATTAACGGTTGGCGTGGCGAAACTGATACACTTGATAAAATGGCTAAACGGGTTGAGCATGACTTACATTATATTAAACATTGGTCTTTATTGTTTGATTTGAAAATAATTTTTATGACAATTTTTAAGGGATTTAAAAGTGAAAATGCGTACTAATACAATTGCACCTTTACTTGTTACTTTAGGGTTATCAGCACCAACATTGGCTGTAGAATTACAACCAGGTAGTGTTATGACTAAAGACGGTGCAGAGGTTACACCTATGTTGAAATTAGGTGTTAGCAGCAACGATAACTTTTTTATGACACCATCGACTACTCAGTCTCGGTTAATTTGGAATATAGCACCTAGTTTAGAAGCTCTTATTGAAGATGGCCCAGATAATTATAAGTTTGATATAGCATCAAGCACGTCGTTTCATAATCAAGATACCACCGATAACTTTACTCAAGTAAATGTTGGTACTGTTGTACATAAAGAGTTTACTAGCCAACACCGTTTAGATGTAGTAGGTGATGCTGACTGGCTATACGAACCACGCGGAACAGGTTTAACAGAAGGTCAAGGTAATGCTATTGATGATCTAATCGACTATCAGCAACAAAATCTAACGGCTCGGTATGAATATGGTGCGCTAAGCTCTAAAGCAATGGTTGCTTTAACTGTGGGTTATTATAATAAAAACTACCAAAATTTTACTGCCATATCGCAGTATCGCAATTACGACAAGCCAATGTTAGGCATCGTTGGTTATTATAATACCCAAGCTGGGACTCGTACCTTTTTAGAAGTAAAACAAGAGAACTATCGTTATGATGTAATTGATTCGAATGGTGTTTCGCGTGACTCGGACGATGTAAAGGTATTATTCGGTATGGAGTGGGAAGCCACTGCCGTTACTACTGGTTCATTTAAAGTGGGTTATCAAAATAAAGACTTCGAGTCGAACCTCCGTAATAACTTTAGTGGATTAAGCTGGGAAGCGACTGTTGTTTGGAAACCGCTTAGTTACTCATCAGTTCAATTAGTTACTAGCCGTGCGGCTAAAGATCCATTATTACAAGGCGATTACATTAAAGAGAGTGTTTATGGTGCAACATGGCAGCATGACTGGAGCGAATACATAAGTTCTGTAGCAAGTGTTAATTACGTTGACCAAGAATACTCAGGTAATTTTGACCGCAAAGACAAAGTTAAAAATGCGCGTCTAGGGTTAAATTATTTAGCTAGTAATTTTGGCATGATAACAGGCTATGTTGATTTTATAGACCGTAACTCAACACAAGCGGATATTGAGTTTGACCGTGTAATTGTGGGTCTTAATTTTACATTTGCGTTAAAGGGTAATGAATGAAGGTTGGAATTGTAGCAAGTTTGATGTTGTTACTAAGCTTTGGTAGTTTTGCGAACGATTCGCAAAACTACATTTTAGGCGCGGGTGACAAAATAGAAATTAGAGTATTTGGCCAGCCTGATTTAGATGTAACCTCATTACTTGGCAATAGCGGTGAGATTAACTACCCATTTTTAGGTAAAGTTAAACTTGTTGGTTTAAGTGTTTCGCAAGTTGAACAAATAATAAGCGAAGGATTGCAGCCAAACTATTTAGTTAACCCTAATGTATATGCGCAAGTAGTAGAGTACCGACCTTTTTATATTCATGGTGAGGTTAAAGAGCCAGGTGCATACCCCTATCAGCCCGCGATGACGGTAAACCAAGCGATTGCATTAGCAGGAGGGTTAACCGAACGCGCCTCGGTTGATAAAATATTTATTTTTAAAGAGCAAACCAAACAGCAGCAACAAAAAGGTAGTTTAAACAGCCAAATTGCAGCAGGTGACACCATAAAAATAGAACAGCGCTTGTTTTAAGTAGTTTAAGGCAGTAATTAAAAAATGAATACACGATCTGAAAAGCCTAGCAACAACGAGGAACTAATTGACTTTGGTGCTTATCTTAATGTAATTAAGGTTAGCAAATGGAAAATATTAGGTTTTGCTGTTGTTATTGCACTATTAACCATATTGGTTGCTCTAACGTTGACACCTAAGTATGTAGCTACAGCCACTCTATTAATTGAATCTGAGCAAACAAAAGCAGTGAGCTTTGACGAAATTTATGGCTTAGACTCTACTAAAAAAGAGTACTATTCAACCCAGTTTGAAGTCATTAAGTCGAACACTGTTGCCCGTGAAGTTATCACTAAACTAAATTTGAAAGAGCATGCTGACTTTCTTGCTACACCTTCGTTTGCAGGCGAATTAAAAGACATGGTTAAGCAGCTGTTACCCTTTTTAAATAAAAAAGAAAGCTCAGTGATTACTGAGCAAGAGCAAGCAGAGCGCGAAATGTTAGGCTTGCTTGCAGCATTTAAATCCCGTTTGACGGTGTCTCCAATTCGTAAAACACAATTAGTACAAGTTAGTTTTGAATCGAGCGATCCTAAATTGGCTGCTTTAGTGGCTAATACTGTGGGTGAAGTTTATATTGAAAGCCAAATGCGCGCTAAAATGGGCATTACTCAGCAGGCATCTAGTTGGTTAAATACCCGTTTATCTGAATTACGCATACAACTTGATAGCTCTGAGGTACGTTTACAAGCCTACCGAGAAGAGCAAAAACTTGTTGATATAGAAGGTATTGCAGGGTTGGTTACTCAAGAGCTTGAGCAAACTTCGAAAAAATTGGTAGATGCTCGCGCTACTAAAAATAACCTTGAAAGTATTAACCGTGTTATTAACGAATATGGCAACGATAACATAGAGCTCCTTGGTAGTATGCCTGAAATCACCTCGCACCGCGTAATACAAGATGTTAAACGCGAAGTGGTACTCGTTGAACGTAAAGTCAGTGAGCTTGGCGAGGTTTATGGCCCTAAACATCCTAAAATGATCTCAGCTAAAGCAGAACTCGCTACAGTTAAAACTAACCTAAATAAGCAAATAAAAGGTTTAATTACTGGCATTGAAAAAGAGCTTAACAGAACAGCGCGAACAGTGAATGCACTTGAGGGCGATTTAGCTAAGATTCGTGCTGAATATCAAGATATTACCCGTAAAGAAACGCAATATAACCAGTTAAAGCGTGAAGTTGAAACAAATCGTAATATTTTTAATACCTTTTTATCTCGCTCTAAAGAAACTGAAGTAACCAGTGACTTTAGCTCAGCTGCCGCTCGTTTTACAGATCGTGCCTATGCACCAAATGAGGCAAGTAAGCCTAACAAAAAGTTAATTGTTATTTTAGCCTTTGTCGCCAGCTTTGGTTTTGCTATGATAATGACCTTTGTTTTTGATGCCTTAAACGATACAGTTAAGAACAAAAACGATGTAGAGAACAAACTTGCTCAGCGTATGTTAGGCTTGTTGCCTCATGTTGCTATCCCTAAAAAGAGTTTTTTCCCAATTCACGCTTATTTAGATGATACATACCGTCGATTTGCAGAGTCGGTACGCACTTTCCGAACTAGTTTATTGCTAACTCATCTTGATCGTGCGCACCAAGTTATTGCTGTTACATCAACTTCTCCAGGAGAGGGTAAAACAACTACGTCTGCTAATTTAGCTATGTCGTTGGCACAAATGGGTAAAGTATTACTTATTGATGCTGATCTACGTAAGCCAACGTTGGCTAAACGATTCGATATACCCGTATTTCACCCTGGTTTAAGTAATTTAATGATTGGCACAGATCAATTAGCCGACTGTGTGCATATTGATGCCCAATCGGGTGTAACAATTATGCCTAGCGGTCAAATACCGTCTAATCCACTTGAGCTTTTATCAAATCCACGCTTTTCTGAGTTACTCACTGAATTAAAAGCGCAATACGATCATATTATTATTGATACACCACCAACACAAGCTGTTAGTGATGCATTAGTAATAGCGCAAAAGGTTGATTCGGTTGTTTATGTTGTTAAATCAGATATAACCCGTATTAAACCAATTACAGCCGGCCTAGAGCGTTTATTTGAAGTAAAAGCTCATGTTGCTGGTGTGGTACTAAATAAGGTAGATATGAGTAAATCTAAAGATGAACATAGCCATGGTTACTATGATTATTACGATTACTCGCAGCAGCCTGAAAAACCACAAGCGTAACTAAGTGAGTTTATGATTGATATTCATACGCATATTTTGCCGGGTATTGATGATGGCGCTAAAGATTTAGCTGAATCTTTAGCGCTTTTAAAATTGGCTGAAAATGATGGGATTACTCATATGGTGGCAACGCCACATATACATATAGGCCGATTTAATAATTCGATTTCTCATATTTATGATGATTTGGCAAACCTACAGCTTCATGCAAAAAATGAAGGGATTAAAGTCAAGTTAGCTGCTGCTGCTGAGGTGCGTTTAGACGTAGAGATAATGGCAATGGTGATGGCTAACAAACTGCCTTTTATTGGTAAAATAGCAGATAAAAACGTTTTGTTACTAGAGTTACCACATTCGCATATGCCACAAGGCTACGATAAGTTTATACAGTGGCTCGGCAAACAAAATATACGGGTTATTATTCCGCACCCAGAACGCAATCGCGATATTCAGTCAAACCTTTTTTATATTCAACACTTAAAGCAATTAGGCTGTGATTTTCAGTTAACAGCATCGAGTATTGAAGGCGAGTGGGGGGAAAGCGCTCAAGTAATATCTTTGCAAATGTTAAAAGATGGTTTAGTGAGCTATGTTGCCTCTGATGCTCATTCAGTAAAACGTCGCCCTCCTATTTTAAGGCAAGCTAAAAACACAGTAACGCAATTAATAGGTGAAGAGCAGGCCACTGCGCTTTTTGTAACTAACCCACAGCAACTAACAGAGTGCTTATTTAATGACTAAATTAACCATGCTTAAGGTAGTTCCTGCTGTTATTTTAGGTATGGTAGTGCTTGTAATTGCTTATACGAGTATGCAAAGTATGCGGGCAAATGCGTGGTACTTTAATGCGCTTAATATTGTGCAAGAGTCGGATGGCGCTTTGTCTGGTTCATCGCTTCAAGCAGCAGAAAATGCGATTTTGTTAGCCACTCATGTGGACCCTGAGCATCCTCATTATTGGCATTTTTTAGCCCATATAAAAATGCTAGGTTTAGCTGGGGTTGATCCCACATCAAGTAAGCAATCAGCACATGTTCAGCAAACTTACCAACAAGCTGAGCAGGCGTTGTTAAAGTCTATTGAACTTAGACAAAGCTGGGCGCAAACATGGATAAGTTTGGCGCAAGTTGTAAGTTATCAAGAGGGCCCTACTGATCGTGTGTATAGTTATATTCAGCAAGCAAAAAAAGTCGGTTCTTATAAGTTAGAGGTACATTTAGGTATAATTCAGATTGCTCTAATGCATTGGAGTGATTTACCACCAATCTACAAAGCCCTTTATGTGAATGAGCTTAAGTTAGCTTCTAAGTATGGTTACAAATTTAATAATATTTTTAGTATGGCTGAAGAGATAAACCGCTTACCAATAGTGTGTTTATCGCTTCAATTTGGTTCTTATTTTGAAACAGTTAGAAACACGTACATGTTTAAAAAATATTGCAATTAATTGCTCAGTCATTAGTTTGATTGATCTCAAAGCTGGGAAGTCGGTTAGCTATCAACTTATTCATACTGATAGCCGCACCACAGAGTTTGATTTAAACGATAATTAAGCTGTTTTGAAGTTAATCTACTTTTCACGTTGTGCTTTAACGTAATCCCCCACGTTAGTGACCGTATCTAACCAGTAGCCATTATTAGGGTTTTTCAGATAAACAAGTAATTGTTCGAGGACTTTTGCGTCAGTGGTATATTGATCTCCGTTACCAATTTCATGGCCTGCTAAAATCAACCAAGCATTATTTTCCCGTAATTGATCCAGCATAGTAATGATTTCATCAAAACTCATTCCGTCGATCCTGAGTCCTGTTAGCTGTGCAAAATCAGTAAAATTAGGATTATTAGCTGACTCATCTAACCAAGTTCGGCCGCTGTCAAAATGTTTAGCGATTAAAGGCACGTAGCTCTTGGTATCAATGCCCCGGCCAACAAATGTATTGCCGCACGGATAAGCAAAGGCGCGAGGGGTCACTCCTAAATGATCTTTTAGGTATTGCTGCGCTGATAAAATATCATTTTCAAGCCACTTGAGTGTCGTGTGTTCAAGTGATAAGTCTTGTGCCCTTAACCATTCAAAGTTACCGGTACAGACATGGCTACTAGTATGATTTGCAATTTCATGGCCCGATTTTACCGCATCTTGCCACTGAGTTAGGCGCTGCTTAACGTTAAAAGGGGAAACATAAAAAGTTGCTTTGATTTGGTGCCTGTTCAAAATTGCGGTGCCAACATCGACTTGGCTGTGACGGGCATCATCAAACGTGATACTCACAGCATTTTGCGCTTTATGCGGGTAATTAAAACCAAGGTATTTTTGTGACTCAGGGTTGGCAATAACAGAGAATGACAGTACTGAAATAGTTATGATCAATGAAGATATTTTTAACATGGTAGTCCTTACACTTTTTTAGTATATAGAAACAAGTTATGTGTAATAAAGCAATGATTACCTAAGTGACAGAATAAATTTCAAGATGATAGCTTATTTATAGACAAAAAAACGCCCAGAACGAATCCGCATTGTTCTGGGCTTAGGGGATGGCTCTAATGAGCCTGCGCTAACTTTAAAAACACCTTCTAAGTTCATTAAGGGAGAAGTAGAAAGTAATATTAAGTGTAGTTAACATATGTAAAAAAGCCCAATAAATGATGTTTTTTTATACTACTTATAAAACAACTGTTTGTCTTAAAATGAAACGCAAAGCTTAAAATTTATACATTGGTTGTTGCCAGCTTATCCACACCTTATTATCACCAATTGATCAGTTGAGTGTTTTGTACTAAATCTCGAGGTAAGGAGTTTTTAATTTTATTTTTTTGCCATTTTCCAAGCCCTATCGGACAGCCACAAAGGGTTAAAATCACTTCACCAAGTGCGTTGCTAGGTTCGCTTAAACGAATATCTTTACCTTGAAAGTAGTCGTTGGCCTGCTCATTACTTAGTGCAATTACATTAGCCTTGCATTGGCCACCAAATACGGTGGCAAATTCGTGGTTAAGACGCACCCCATTTTTGTGGATCATGCCCAGGTGGATACCAAGTCGCGCGTATTTTATTTTGTTTTCAATGGCGGCAAACTGCTCAGGGAATAGCCACAGTTCTTTATCGCGCTGCATTAGTGAGCCGCTGAGTGATGTCAGATCAAATTGTTTTTTTAGCTCAGTGTAAAATGCTTGGCTGGATTTTTTGTCAAACGGCTGAAAAGGGAATGCACCTTTTTTTATTTTTTGATTTGGATTATCGCAGCTAGCACGCTTTTTAAACTTAGCAATAAAAAAGCCTTCGCTGTCGAATGTCTGCGGCCAGACATGCAAATAGCCTTCGCTGGTTGTGGCTCGCTCTGCACCGGCAAACAAATTATCTAATGGTTGTATTTCAAGATGCTCTGCAAACTCAGTGAGAAGATATTCGCACACTTGCTGATTTTCAAGCGGAGTTAGAGTACAGGTTGAATAGACTAATGTACCGCCTGGTTTTAATGCATAGAAAGCGCTTTTTATTAAGTTTTTTTGCACTTTGGCAATATCAATGTTTGACTCAATCGACCAATTCTTTAAGGCATCGGCATCTTTTCGAACCGTACCTTCGCCAGAGCATGGGGCATCGAGTAAAATACTGTCAAAGCATTCATACATATAATCGCCAAAAATAGCCCCATCAAAATGCGACAATGCACAATTGCCAACTCCCATGCGCTTTAAGGTTGCGCTGAGTACTTTTAAACGAGATGACGACAATTCATTGGCAACCAATACCCCGTGATTATTCATTAATGCTGCTAATTGTGAAGTTTTAGAACCTGGAGCGGATGCCATGTCGAGCACATGAGTTGCATCAGTTAATGCGTCTTTGAGTGCTATTGGTGGCAGCATCGAACTGGCTTCTTGTACATACATAGCGCCACTTAAATGTAGATCCGTGTTACCCAGTGCCAGAGCTTGCTCTTCATGTTCACTGCGCTCTAACCAAAAACCTTCGCTACACCATGGGATTGGGCTTAATGTCCAGCCTCTATCAAGGGCATACTGCTGAAAATCCTCAACCGACATTTTAAGCGTATTGACACGTACAGATTTACGAAGCGGTCTGCGACAGGCATTGAGAAAGTCACCCAATTTTAGGTGTGCTGGTAAATAGGTTTTTACGTCATCTATAAAATGCTGGGGAATATAGGTATTGGCGTCCAAGGCAGTACTCACAGAGAATTTAAAAGTTGTATTCTACCATTATTAGTGGCTCAGAGCAGTGCCTTAAATAATCTTTTAAAGGATGTGAACCTGTCGACACTTAGTGCCTCAATGTGTGTTTTAACTGTTTTTAAACATTATTTATTATACTTATGTCGACAATGGCCGTTTTTAAACGCAGTTTTTACTGATTTAGGGTTGACACATTTACAGCTAAAGACCATAGTGTATCCATAAATTGTCGACAATCTTGGGAAGGTGAACAATGACGCAAGATGCTTTTAGTGAAACACCTATTACTACCGCTTCAGATCAGGTATTTGTCGATATGCGTCGAGAAATTGTCGAAGGCAGTATTGTTCAAGGTAGCAAGATATCCGAGCCAGAACTGGCAAAGCGTTATGGTGTAAGCCGTGCAACGCTTCGTGAAGCGCTTAACCGCCTTGAAAGTTGTTATTTAGTTGAACGTAAAGCGAATGTGGGTTGTCGTGTTGTGGCACTTACAGCTGAACGTTTAATTGAAGTATATCAAGTTCGCAGTGCGCTTGAAGGTTTAGCGTGTCGTTTAGCTGCCGACAATATGGCACCCGATGAAGTACAAAGTTTAAAGCAATTACTTAATCAGCATTTGAAAACACAACGTGTAAAAGAGGGGGAGTCTTACTATCAAGAAGCCGGCGATCTGGATTTTCATTATCGCATTATTAAAGGCAGTAAAAATGACCACCTTATTCACTTATTGAGTAACGGGCTTTATCAGTTAATTCGTATGTATCGTGTGCAAATGGGCATGGTTGGGCCACGCGTATCAAAAGCATTTGATGAGCACTTAGCCATTATTAATGCCATTGAAAACCATGATGGGGAATTAGCTGAGTTATTGATGAAGCGCCATATCAGTGCATCGCAAGCCAATATACAAACGAAGTTTAATTTACATGCCGCGCAAAATGAGCGCGTAGAGCAGTAAAAACGTCATATTAAACCATTAAAAAATATAAGTTGTCATAAAGCAACCCCGTTCAAAGTTAGGAGAATGTAATGTCAGCAGGATTAAAATTTAAGCAGGCGATTGCCAATAATCATCCATTACAAGTCGTCGGCACAATCAACGCTTACACGGCGATGATGGCTGAAAAAATGGGTCATCAAGCAATTTACCTTTCAGGTGCAGGTGTCGCGAATGCTTCATTTGGTATGCCTGATTTGGGCATGACCAGTCTTGATAATGTTTTGGAAGATATTCGCCGCATCACAGGTGCCAGCGATTTACCATTACTTGTTGATGCTGATACTGGTTGGGGTGGAGCATTTAATATTGCTCGCACAGTCAAAGAGATGACCAAAGCCGGCGCGGCGGGGTTTCATATTGAAGATCAAGTAGCGCAAAAGCGGTGCGGCCATCGCCCGAATAAAGAAATTGTCTCGCAAAGCGAGATGGTTGACCGTATTAAAGCGGCTGTTGATGCTAAAACTGACAGTGACTTTTACATTATGGCGCGTACTGATGCGTTTCAAAAAGAAGGCTTAAATGCCGCGATTGAACGTGCAGCAGCCTGTGTTGAAGCCGGCGCCGATGCGATTTTTGCAGAAGCCGTACACGATCTTGCCGACTATCAAGCCTTTACCAAAGCGATTAATGTGCCTATTTTGGCCAACATTACTGAGTTTGGCCAAACGCCAATTTATACTAAAGAGCAACTAAGTGATGTAGGCGTAGAAATGGTGCTTTACCCACTCAGCGCGTTCAGAGCAATGAATAAAGCGGCACTTAACGTCTATTCAGCAATTTTAAATGAAGGGTCTCAACAGAGCCAAATTGAAAATATGCAAACACGTGCTGAGCTTTATGACTTTTTAGATTATCACTCGTATGAAAATACACTCGATAACCTTTTTTCAGCAAAATCTGATAAATAATAATAAATTCAACAGGAGACACATCATGGTAGATAAAGCATTAGGCGGCGCAGGACTTCGCGGACAAGTAGCAGGCCAAACAGCACTTTGTACAGTAGGGCAAACCGGTTCAGGCTTAACGTATTGTGGTTACGACATTGCAGAGCTTGCTGAAAAAGCGCAGTTTGAAGAAGTATCTTTCCTGCTTTCGCGCGGTGAATTACCGACCTCTGCAGAGCTTAGCGAATACAAAGCTAAACTAAAAAGTTTACGTGGTTTACCACCGGCACTGAAAACTGTACTTGAAAACATTCCAAAAGACGCGCACCCAATGGATGTTATGCGTACAGGTTGCTCTATGCTAGGTAACCTTGAAATGGAGCATGATTTTAGTCAGGCTAATGATGCAATTGACCGTATGGTTGCGGTATTCCCAAGCATTATTTGTTACTGGTATCGTTTTACTCACGACGGTGTGCGTATTGAAACACAAACTGATGATGACTCAGTTGGCGCGCATTTCTTAACGCTACTACATGATAAAGCGCCATCAGAGTTATTTGCTCAAGTGATGAATGTATCGTTGATTTTATATGCAGAGCATGAATTTAATGCCTCAACCTTTACTGGTCGCGTTTGTGCATCGACATTATCTGACATTCACTCTTGTGTAACAGGTGCCATTGGTACGTTACGTGGCCCATTACATGGCGGCGCGAATGAAGCAGCAATGGATATGATTGAAGGCTTTAAAGATGCAGACCATGCAGAGCAAGAAATCATGGGCATGCTGGAGCGTAAAGATAAAATTATGGGCTTTGGTCACGCAATCTATCGCGAATCAGATCCACGTAATGTGATCATTAAAAAGTGGTCTGAAAAACTCGCTGCAGAGCTAGGTGACGAGGTACTTTATCCAGTATCAGTGCGCTGCGAAGAAATTATGTGGCGTGAGAAGAAGTTATTTTGTAACGCAGACTTTTTCCATGCATCGGCGTATCACTTTATGGGCATTCCAACTAAGTTATTCACCCCTATTTTTGTTATGAGCCGTGTTACAGGCTGGACCGCACACGTAAAAGAGCAACGCGCTAATAACCGTATTATTCGCCCAAGTGCAGATTACACTGGGCCAGAAGCGCGTAGCTATACGCCAATCGAATCACGTTAAGACTATTAAAGGTGGGCGAAAATACGCTCACCTTTTATTTTTTGCACATTGCCACTAGCGCATAGTTTTTAAGGCCTCTTTTTTCATACATCCCTTAAACACGCTATACGTGTGCGACCACCGTCACCAAATTAGCGAGTCTTGTAATGACTATCATAAACAATACTAAATACAGAAAACCCTTACCTAACTCTAATGTCGATTATTTTGACACCCAAGCTGCAATTGATGAAATTAAGGCTGGTGCGTACGCAGCCTTGCCCTATACATCACGTGTTTTAGCAGAGAATTTAGTACGCCGCTGTGAGCCGCAAATGCTAACCGCAGCACTGTCGCAGCTTATCGAACGCAAACAAGATTTAGATTTCCCTTGGTATCCCGCGCGCGTAGTCTGTCACGATATTTTGGGACAAACAGCGCTGGTTGATTTAGCTGGCTTGCGTGATGCCATTGCAGCCAAAGGCGGCGATCCAGCTAAAGTTAACCCAGTAGTACCAACACAGCTGATTGTTGATCACTCATTAGCCGTTGAATACGCAGGGTTTGATCCTGATGCTTTTGAAAAAAACCGCGCTATTGAAGATAGACGCAACGATGACCGTTTCCACTTTATTAATTGGACCAAAACTGCGTTTAAAAATATTGATGTGATCCCACCGGGTAACGGCATTATGCATCAAATCAACCTTGAGAAAATGTCGCCGGTGATCCAAAGCCGCGATGGGATTGCTTTTCCTGATACCTTAGTCGGTACTGATAGCCACACACCGCATGTTGATGCGTTAGGTGTCATTGCAGTTGGTGTTGGCGGCCTTGAAGCCGAAAGCGTGATGCTTGGCCGCGCTTCTTATATGCGTTTGCCTGATATTATTGGTGTTGAACTCAGTGGCAAACGTCAACCGGGTATTACAGCAACGGATATCGTGCTTGCGATCACTGAGTTTTTACGTGGCCAGCGTGTCGTATCAAGCTATTTAGAGTTTTATGGTGAAGGCGCAGATGCATTGACATTAGGCGATCGCGCGACTATCTCAAATATGACACCAGAATTTGGTGCCACCGCAGCGATGTTTTATATCGACCAGATGACCATTGATTACTTACGCCTAACAGGACGTGAAGAAGAGCAAATTGCCTTAGTTGAAAACTACGCAAAAACTACCGGTCTGTGGAGCGACAGCCTAAAAACAGCGCAGTACGATCGGGTATTAAAATTTGATCTATCAAGCGTTGGCCGCAATATTGCTGGACCGTCAAATCCGCATCGCCGTGTTTCAACCAATGATTTGGCAGCGCAGGGGATCTCTGGGGTTGTTGAAAATGAAGACGGTTTAATGCCGGACGGTGCCTGTATTATTGCTGCTATCACTAGTTGTACGAATACCAGTAATCCACGTAATGTCATTGCAGCTGGTCTTATTGCGCGTAATGCAAATGCGAAGGGCTTAACTCGCAAGCCATGGGTTAAAACCTCATTAGCACCGGGTTCAAAAACGGTGCAATCGTATCTTGAAGATGCCAAATTACTATCAGAATTAGAGCAACTTGGTTTTGGTATTGTTGGCTTTGCGTGCACTACGTGCAACGGTATGAGTGGCGCGCTTGATCCCGTTATTCAACAAGAAGTGATTGATCGCGACCTATACGCCACGGCTGTGCTCTCTGGTAATCGTAATTTTGATGGCCGTATTCACCCATACGCTAAGCAAGCATTTTTAGCGTCTCCGCCATTAGTAGTTGCCTATGCCATTGCAGGAACTATTCGTTTTGATATTGAAAAAGACGTACTCGGACAAGACCAGCAGGGCAATGACGTAACCTTAAAAGATATTTGGCCATCAGATGAAGAGATTGACGCAGTGATTAAACAAAGCGTAAAACCTGAGCAGTATAAGAAGGTTTACGAGCCGATGTTTAATTTAACCGTTGATTACGGTGAAGATAACGACCCACTTTACGATTGGCGCCCACAAAGTACTTATATTCGCCGCCCGCCATATTGGGAAGGCGCACTCGCTGGTGAGCGAACCATGAAAGGCATGCGCGCATTAGCGGTACTTGGCGATAACATCACAACTGACCATTTATCACCGTCAAATGCAATTATGGCCAGTAGTGCAGCAGGTGAGTACTTAACACATATGGGTGTGCCAGAAGAAGACTTTAACTCGTATGCAACGCACCGTGGCGACCATTTAACTGCACAACGTGCAACTTTTGCTAATCCTAAATTACTTAATGAAATGGTGATTGAAAATGGCGAAGTTAAACAAGGCTCATATGCCCGCATTGAGCCTGAGAGCACAGTTACTCGGATGTGGGAAGCAATCGAAACCTATATGCAGCGCAAACAACCATTAATTATTGTTGCAGGAGCTGACTATGGCCAAGGCTCTTCTCGTGATTGGGCTGCCAAAGGTGTGCGGTTAGCTGGCGTTGAAGTTATTGTTGCAGAAGGTTTTGAGCGTATACACCGTACTAACTTAATTGGTATGGGTGTATTACCGCTGGAATTTAAAGCGGGCACCACCCGTAAAACGCTTAAGCTAGATGGCAGTGAAAGTTACGATGTAACGGGTGAATTAACACCAGGTGCGAGCGTTAATTTAACGATTACCCGCACTGATGGTGAAGTATTAAATGTGCCAACAAAGTGCCGTATTGATACTCAAGAAGAGCTATCCATTTATGCTGCAGGTGGCGTATTACAACGCTTTGCTCAAGACTTTTTAGAAGCCACGCAAAGTGTATAAGGAAAACAGTCATGACATTTAAACCACAAATTAAAGTACCTGCCACCTACATGCGCGGTGGCACTAGTAAAGGGGTATTCTTTAATCTCAGCGATTTACCAGAGGCAGCACAAGTCGCAGGTTCTGTGCGAGATAATTTATTGCTACGAGTGATTGGTAGTCCAGATCCATATGGCAAGCAAACCGATGGTATGGGGGGGGCTACTTCTAGTACCAGTAAAACCGTTATTTTAAGTAAAAGTGAGCAAGCTCATCACGATGTTGATTACTTATTTGGCCAAGTTGCTATTGATAAAGCGTTTGTTGATTGGAGCGGGAACTGCGGTAATTTAACTTCTGCAGTTGGCGCATTTGCAATTAGTAATGGTCTTGTTGATGCTGCTCGTATTCCAGAAAACGGTGTGGCTGTAGTGCGAGTTTGGCAAGTTAATATTAAAAAAAGCATTTTAGTGCATGTACCAATGATCAACGGTGAAGTACAAGAAACGGGTGACTTTGAACTCGACGGGGTGACATTTCCCGCCGCTGAGGTGAAATTAGAGTTTATTGATCCAGCGGATGGCGATGGTGCGCTATTTCCAACAGGTAATGTGGTTGATGACCTTGAAGTACCTGAGTTTGGTGTACTTAGAGCCACTATGATCAACGCGGGTATCCCTACTATTTTTGTTAATGCAGCAGATATCGGCTATACCGGCACTGAACTTCAAGATGATATAAATAATGACGAACAAGCATTAGCTAAGCTTGAGTCTATTAGAGCGCATGGGGCAGTAAAAATGGGCTTGATCGCTCATATTAGTGAGGCGGTAGCGCGTCAACATACACCAAAAGTTGCATTTATTAATAAACCAATGTCATACCTAGCTTCAAGCGGTAAAGAAATTCACAATGATAATATCAACCTACTGGTACGTGCCATGTCGATGGGGAAACTTCATCATGCGATGATGGGTACTGCCGCTGTTGCAATTGGCACAGCAGCTGCAATAGAAGGATCGCTCGTTAATATTGCAGCTGGTGGCGGTCAGTTGAACGAAGTTAATTTTGGCCATCCGTCAGGTACATTAACAGTAGGCGCGCAAGCGATACTTCAAAACGGTAAATGGCAGGTTACCAAGGCCAGTATGAGTCGCAGTGCTCGTGTGCTAATGGAAGGCGTTGTCCGAGCACCTGAGGCGAATTAATTAGTGTAATAAAATGAAAAGTGACTGCTAAGTCACTTTTCCTCTCTTATTTATGTGAATAAATGTAAACGAATTTGCGTTAATTTGTATCTTTCGGCTAATATTTAATCTCCTATCTGTTCCCTAATCAATTAAAAAATAATTAAGCCTTTATTTTTACTTAACTTTCTCACTAGATATAAAAAACCTTTAGTCTGTTAGTGGTTATTTACAGGTGTAATTAAAATTACATTTTTCCATAAATTGTCATATATTGATGATAAGTTGATAGCATGTAATAAAAAGGTAACCCAAAGAGTTGCGTTGATACATAATTTTAACTTAAATGACTATTGATATTAATATAGGCTACGATTTCAGTAATGCTATTTGCTAACAAGCACTCTAGGAGATTTTCATGGCGAAAAGAATAATTAAATTTACCCCAATTGCAGCCTCGGTTGCATTGACTCTCGGCCTCACAGGTTGCGGTTCAGATAATAATAATAACAAGCCTGATCCAGTTACAGTATATAAAGGCGAAGTCAGCACTAATTTTAATACTCAAGTATCGGGGAAAGCGGTAAAAGGTTCGTTAAAAAATGCCGTAGTGACAGTATCTACTATCAATGAGGCGGGTGGATCTGTCCTCGTTGCGTACCGTTTAGAGGCTGCGTCTGATGCAAGCTATACTGCAGAATCGACGACTTCTCAAGCAGATGCTGATGCCAAAGCATTGGCATTGGTTACGGCTGCTAATCCAGCTGAGACAATGACGTCAACCACTGGTGCCTATAATATTTACCTTGAAGACGGCTTTTCGGGTCCGCTTTATATTACGGTGAGTACGTCGAAAGAAGATGACAGCATGGTTAAATGTGATTCATTTACCGGCTGTGGCAGCTACGATGAAGTGCCGGCAGCATCTGAAGAGGCTGGAATGATAAACAATGGCGATATAGCTATTGATTTTGGCGAGTGGTACAAAGATGATCTTGAACTACAAGTTGTTAAATTTATTAAAGCTTCGGTAGCACCTGCCAGTGCTCGTGGTATTAATTTCGCGGAAGGTAATGGTACTGGTGTGCAGCAGTACTTTGCTAATGTGACTTTATATACGAGTATTGCAGCAAAAATGTTGTTAGACGCTGCTAAAGATGGTTCAGCAGTCTCAGATGAAGCAGTTGCAGCGGCAAGTTTAAAAACATTAATTCAAGTATTAGGGCCTGATACAGCAATTAAAGCTGCTTCTTTACTTGGTGATATTTCTCTTGGTGGCGCAGTTGATTTTAGTGATATTGGCGAAGGGGATTCACTGGATGCAGGTACTTTGGCATTAGTTCAAACGGCTGTTTCATTGCAGTCTGTTGCGGGGGCGGGTGCCAATGGCTCATTAAAAGAGCTGATTGCAAGTCTATCTGCAGCTGTTAAAGAAGGCAAAGTAAGCAACAGTGACAATGAAATTGTCCAGAAGATTGCAGCTGAGCTACAAAAAGCAGTTGAGAATACCAGCCTTATTTTTGCTGCAGTAGTTACAGGTGAAGGTATTGATGAAGCATTTGCTAAAGTTGCTGAGAACTTAGGCATTACCGATGCTGATGAAATTGCAAAATTCAAAAACAAAACCACTAAAGCGGTTGAGGATGTGCAAGCAAAAGCAAAGGAAAAAGGCTTAGATAAAGATTTAAAAGAAACTGCAAAAGAAGTTAAAAAAGCACTAGAGAAGATTGGCTGTGAAGATAACTGTGATGCTGGTGATGATCTAATGGCTAAAGTCGCAGCAGAGTTAGAATTACAAGTTACTGCCACAACAGCTGCGTTAGCTACATCTACCGACTCAATCGCTGTGGGTGTTGCTGAATTGACAAAAGTGAAAACGTTAGGTGATGCTGGTTTAGAAACAACCGAGCAGGTTTTGGCTTACAGTGCAGATGTGTTTACATTATCAGGGAATAAAGCTGAATATAGCCAGTTGCAGGTCGAGCTTTCTGCAGCGCTTGCATTAACACAAGGGATTGCAACTACCGCCGCAAGTTTAGGTGAGCAATATAAACAGCTAGCAGACAGAGCAAATGTATTAAGCAGTGCTGTTGCCACTCAGCTTGAAGCAGTTACAACCTTGATTTTTGGTATTGATGCTGAAGTCAGTCGCTCTGATGGGGCTGTGAAAGAATTAGGTTTAGATCTCAACGTTGCAAAAAGCAATGCGACTATCGCAAGCAATAACCTAGATGCTGCTGATTCTGCCGCCATGATTGCGCAAAGTGATTTAGCAATAGCGATGATCACAGTTGCTGCTGCAACGATTGATAATAAAGCTAATGCAGAGCTTGCTTTATTATCCGCACAAACAGCAATTAGCGTGGCTACAGAGACTCGCGAAAAAGCAGCTGAACTCGCTAATGCGGTAGTACAAGCTGAAGTTGCTGCTGCAGCATTAATGGATATTGCCTCTGAAACAAGCGATAAAGATATTGCTGCAAACTTATCTGCAGCGGCGAAACTCAGTGCTACATTAGCCACAAGTGTTAGAAATGAAGGCGATACTGCTTTAACTAGCGCAACTTCATTGGAGTCAGATGCTCAAACAGCAATTACAACATTTACGGTATTAGTTGATGTTAAAGCAGGCACTGAGAGTGTTCGAAATGTAACTTTGGTTACTAAGTCGGGCGGTCGGGCATTATTTGATACTGCTGAAGTTATTTATGATGTGTTGACAGAAGCTTGGGATTTAGGGGATGACGCTACAGATGTTGTTTCTACTCGATATCCTAACTGGACGTACAGCTTTGATAAAGACGCATTAGGGCTTGATCTTGTTAACAGTGAAACAGGCGAGCAGGTCAACGTGAATGGGTCAATCAATAATAAAGCAATCGTATTCGCGTTTGGCGGTATGATTGAAACTGTTGACGGTGCAATGGTTCATATTGAAAGACTTGATGATATGGGGGATGCTTTACAGTATTGCATCGATGCTAATAATGGCACAATTGCTAAAGATCTATCCGATTCTTGTTTAGTTATTAACTTTGAAGAAGAAGTTTCAAGTGATACGGCTGTTGATGGTAAAGTGTTATCAGTAGATGGTTGGAGCCGCGTTGAAATAGTTGATGGTGATGCAGGATTTATTGGTACATTAAGTATATCTGGTGCCGATGTAACAGAGCTTGGCATGATCACCGCATCAGGTGTTACAGGTGACATTGATTTCACTGCGATGTTATCTGTTGATTGGGCAAATGAAAATGACAATTATGCTGTTGAACTACAGTTGCATAATAGTATTGGCTACGCATTATCGTTAATGGTTGAAGAAGGTGACGAGGTCATGGGGAGTGTTGATGCTAACGTTGCAGGCACTATGATGAAGTTCGGTACTGTGACAGAAATTACCAATGGTATTTCTGTTGAGTATATCGATGGTGAGGTTATCGACTATACTGATATTAGTTTTTTAGATTCATCGAAGTAATGTAAAAATAAGAGGGAGAGCTGTTCTCCCTCTTAAATAATAACAAGTGAAATAAGTATGAAAAAAAAACTTCTCACGTTAGGATTTTCTGCATTTTTAATTACCCCTATTAGTCATGCAACAGAGCCGTTCCAAATTTTCACCACACTCGATTCAGAAGTGTATACAGAAGCACAACCTGTCACAGCCTTTATTGATGACTTTGATGCTCCATTAACATCCGGTGATAGCGCCTTTACTTATAATGTTTTTGAGTTTGGTGTTGGCTATGGAAATTTTAAAGTCGGTTATCAAAGCCGCTTTGATTATGTTTTAAGCTTTGATGCGGATACCGCGCGTTATTTGCATACTGAAAAAAATGACCTGCCTTTTGAAGATAGAAATTATGTTTATTACCTAGACGGTAAGCAATCAACCACCAATGGATTGTTTGTTTCTTATGATTTCAAATTTTTAGAATTTGAGGCCTTAACCATCACGCCTAAATTAACGGTTTTTGCTAGTACGCATTTTCAAGATCTGACAGTCGAAGGCACAGTCTATAGTGATGAGATCCAAGGCGCATTAACAGTCGACTCTTATTTTTCGAAAGATATTTTATTTAAGCGATTTACTCCAGATGAGAACCCATCTGGCTTAGGGTACAGCGTTGATTTAGCAGTTAATTGGAAAATAAACCATGATTTAAGCGTTGGGCTACTTGCACAAGACTTACTGTATAAAACTGAGTATGAAAAAAGCGGTTTTGCAAATGGTTATACAACAGAGGTCCCGTTTACTGAAAACGATGATGGGGATATTGTCACTGAGCCAACAGTGCGCTTAGCAACGTCTGAGTATGGCAACGAAGTCACGCATAAATTTGATATGCCGGTACGTATCAAAGTTTATGCAGATTATCGCATTAACGATTTGTTTTCTACGGAGCTGATGGTTAAACAATTTGATCAAGATACGTTTTCCCAATTAAAAGCACGCATGCACTTTTGGGATCATTGGGCCGTAATTGGGGGCTATGAAATAAAAAGTGAAGCTTTTTTACTTGGTATCGAGAACGATTATTTTGGTTTTAATATACAGAGCGATAATCTAGATATTGATAAAGCGTATTATGCCAATGTAAATTGGTACCTGAAGTTAGCGTTTTAAGGACTTGTGATGTTTAAAAAACTTATATCAGTTAGTTTACTTATGTCATTAGTTGGTTGTGGTGGCTCATCGGAGAATGGCGCGACAGACACTTTACCGACTATGCTGGAAACGTCTTCCACAGTAGGCTTTTATATTGCTCCTTGGCAATCTAGTACGGGTACATTAACGCTCATTAATGATAACACTGGCTCTATAGAAACTATTGACGTTGCAGATATTAACGAGGTGACTTTATCAGTCACAACTTTAAACTTTCATCATGTTGAATTTACCTCAAATGCAACGACGTTAACATGTCCAAGTTTTGCAGGTTGTGGTCGCACAGCTAGAAACAATCCGAATGATGGAAATGCCAACCGTCGTATTGATTATCAAGAAGTGATGGACATGACGCTGAGTTATCGGGCTGACTTTTTTGCTTCCCCAGGCGAAAACAAAGTCTATTTATCGCCAGTCAGCTCAGTTATCAGCGATGAGAATTTAGATATTACTTTAGAGAGTTTAAGTGCGACACCTTTTTATCACCTTACACACAGTCAGTTGAATGATAATCTTGAAGCCGAATTATTAACTAACGCATTGACCTTTGGTGTGATCTTAAAAAGAGCTGCGGATATCGAGGCGAGCTTAAATACAGCCAATAATACGGTGGTAGAACAACAGGCCCAGTTAGCAAGTTTGCCACTTTATCGTACGTTTGCAGATCGTTATGTGTCAGAGAATTTACTTAATGAAGGTGGTAATCAATTGCTTCAACCTGTCGCTAGTGAGGTCAAACAAAAGCTGGTTATGATTGGTAATGCTAGCAATATAGCGCCACTAGAACGAGATGAAGAGCAACTACACTCTCGCGAGTTACTCGAAGATGTACGTAATATAATCGGTGTGGCACGCTTACAAGAGCAAACGTACAGTGATGAGCTCAAACAAAAGCTGACTGAATTTGAAACAGTATTAGGCGAAGATTCGCAACAAACCATTATCGTTTTAGGGAATGTGCTTTATGACGTGCTCTATAATTTTTCGCCATTAAATAATACCGAGGCGGGAGTTTATAATTTACAGGGTTTGACAATAAACTACCAACAATCCCCTAATTCTTGGGCTATTAGTGGCCAGTATGATGATCATGACGTACAACTAGATTTAAATATTCCACAATGGCAAATAAGTGGGCTGTTGGGTAATAAAGTCTCCGGTATTATGAGTGCGAAAGTAATAGGCCAAGATACCCTGCTAAACGCCGATGTGAGTGATTTATTGCTGTCATTTGATGGTACTGACGATCCATTTGCAAATGATCAAAGCGAAACAACCGGGCAGCTGAATATAGAGACAAGGGTATCATTAGAAAACGCCGATAACGGTGTGTTAACAGGTGACATAAAGCTCAACGTCGATCGCTTCGTTACTCCCTTTGAAGAGCTTGTGACAGTGATATCTGGTGTTGACTTTAAAGGTCAGCTTGTTAGTGAAAATCAAACGACACAGTTTAACTTACAAGCAATCGAAGCAACGCCATTTATAAATGAAGCTACACAGAATCTTGCATTTGCTGTGCAATTGATAACGCCATTAAATGGCGCACCGGATTTTCAGTTTGCTTATGTTGGTCGTTTGAATCGTTTAGCTGATATAACTCATGCAGACATTGCCTTACGGGTAAAGAATAGGGCACTTGGAATTAACCTGCGTACGGTAGGCAATAATATTAATGCAGTGATCCACGGCGCTCAAGGGCGCTGGTTAGACGTTAAACAAAAAGGCCGTAATTACAGTGGTGGATTGTATTTTGGCGACACCCAAATTGCAGATGTAACCGCAGTAAGAGGCATACCGGGCATCTTATTCCCTGATGGGACATTTGAGTCGTTGTTTTAATAATATAAAGGCGCTTAATTGCTAATATTTAAGCGCTTTACTATTAGCGGCTACACTGTTGCTTTTTTTCTTCAATATAGCTTAAAAGTGTTCCTTGCTCATTCATTTTACTTATCTCGTTATTGAGATCGGCTAAAATTTCCTGCCACTGTGGATTTGCTTTACTTACCATGTAATACAATGGTTTGTAAGCGAGAGCAGGGGATAATGGAACCAAAGAGTTTTTCATTTGTTGCTTTTCTTTTGCTGAAGAGACAGATTTTTCAATACTGGCAATTAACACATCATAATCGGCTACAATTAGGTTGACTCTCAGGCTCATTAGTAAATGAATTAGCTGATACTCATTATTGGCAATAATGGTATTAATTTTTTTTGAATCAGTCAGCTTATCGAGTTCAGGGGTATTTTTATATGATCGGACCACACCAATAATTTGATCTTTTATTGACTCTACATTGCCGTTATAGTTTGAGTTATTACCTCTGAGTGCGATCAGTGACAAATTACCACCAGGAACTGCTGAGGATAAAGCCAGTAAATCATTGCGTGTTTTACTCGGCCTATTATCTGACATAACGGCATCATCAATAAAATACTCAGGAAATAAAATATCCGCTTTTCCTAACTCGGCTGCTCTAACCGCTCTCGCCCATGGAAAAAATTCAATATGCACACCATAGCCTTTTTGCAGCAACAGTTTAACGGTTAATTGAAACAGCCAGCCATTGTTGCACAATGATTCATCGATATAAGGAGCCCAATTTAACGTGACTAGTTTTAAAAGCTTTTTGCCACCAATGTTATAGGCATAACCATATTCATATCGTACTGCTGGCGCAATGATTGTTTGCTCACCCACTTGGTAACTAACAGGGGTCATAGTTGCCTGCGTGAACCCGCAAAATAACAATACAGAGACTAAGTATTTTTTCATTTATTTGATAAGTTTTGTAATTATTACTAAAGCTTAGTTGCATATATGCATTTAACAACTTAAAAAGGCGATAAGAGAATCCCCCCAATTTGTTTCGTTTGATGGCTGTAATAACATGCCAATTTTTTGAAAGCTTAAGCTAAATAAATAGGTTTAAGGTGAAATTCTCAGAATTTATTTTGCATCTATTTGCTTGTCTAGTTCGGTATTCTGGGTGATGGCTTGGAATGTGCTTTTTTGTACATCATCTAGGTTAAGCGTTTTTAGAATTTTCCGCGTGTCTTGGCACGTATAGACTGTTGACCTTTGGACCGGGTGATTAAGAGTAGGTAGTGCGCTAATCAACTGAGCTAAGGTTTACGAATTGAGGATATTAGTGATTAAGATTGGTACGACTGAGTGGATTCGAACCATTGACCTTTGGACCGGGTGATTAAGAGTAGGTAGTGTGCTAATCAACTGAGCTAAGGTTTACGAATTGAGGATATTAGTGATTAAGATTGGTACGACTGAGTGGATTCGAACCACCGACCCCTACCATGTCAAGGTAGTGCTCTAACCAACTGAGCTACAGTCGTACAATTATATTTGGAATGTTTAAACGTTGGTACGACCGAGTGGATTCGAACTACTGGCCTCAGGACCGGGTGATCAAGAGTAGGTAGTGCTTTTTCCTTCGTTATACCTTTACTTAATTTTTCTCTTAAATTTGGTACGACCGAGTGGATTCGAACCACCGACCCCTACCATGTCAAGGTAGTGCTCTAACCAACTGAGCTACGGTCGTATCATAAATTTAAGTTGTGCTAATTGCTTAACAACGGTCGCTAATATATAGCGTGCGCTGAAGTGAATCAAGCGAGAAACGCTTTTTTTAGTTCGTTTGCCGTTTTTTTATTCATATTGGGCTGATTTCACACGTTTTATAAAATTTTTGCCACCAAATAACGTGTGTTTTGGAGGAGTCTTTAAATGCTGTGAGTATATTACTTGGCTGTGCTGGGCTTAGTAATGCCGTTAGTTGCGGTTGTGTTGGGCTGGAATCTTGCCATAATGCTTGATACAACGGCATTAGGCGCTCTAACGCACCTGATAGTTGAGCCTGATAGGGTTGTAACTGCTGCAAGTAATATTTCTTGAATACGTTGCTGAGGATCTGTGCTTGGCGTTTATTTTTTAGCGGGTTGCATAGTGTGCTTAGCTCAATATTCGCTAAAAAGTTACTAGTACTATTATTTAGCTGTGTTTGTTGGCGTACTGCGCTTATTAAAGCTTGATTGAAGTTAAACTGGCGCAATTGCGCCAGTAGCGGATAGAGCGCTTGAGAGTCTATTTGTGCATATTGCTGCTGTATTATTTGCTGTTTTAAATTCACTAGGCTTTGCAGCGCAAGTTCGGTTTCTACAAGGCCGGCTAAGTTTGTATCAAGTGTATGGCCGGTTAGCTGCCATGTGCGTTTTAATTCTGGGTCTTTATAAAGTAGCTGCTTGAACTGATCTAATAACTGTTGTTTTTTATTATGTAATTCGTTACTTATGGCTTGATAACTTTTTGAATCAGGTTCTAGACTATCTAAGCACTGTGGTGCAAATTGAATAAATTGAAGCTGGTATATTAACTGGCTAGCAGGAGAGGCGAGTTTTCCTAGTTGACTATTATGTTCAGCAATAAGGGTATTGAGTTTACAGTGTGAAAGTTGTGCCAGTTGCAATATGCTCAACTGTTGTGCATTTGTTGACTTGTTGTTGCTAACAGCTGATAGCGCAACATTGCTAAGCTTTGCTGTATCGGGAGTTGGCTTGTCCAACGCATTCGCGAGGCGCTGCTGATATTCTAAATACACATCAGCGGGTTTATCTGTGCATGCACAAACTAGCAGCAAACAGCACAGTAAACTACAAAGGTAACCAAATCGCGACGTTTGGTTACCTAGTTTGTGCGATTTTTTAAGCGCTTTTAAGTGGTTCATGTTTGAATCTATTTGCGACAGTGAGCATTAATAACACTGCGGCCACACTTAAGCCGACTATGATACCTACCCAAAAACCATGCGGACCCATAGCTGGCACCATCAAATCGGTGCGTGATAAAACAAAGCCCAGTGAAAAACCAATCAACCAGTAAGATATAAAGGTTATATACGAAATCGGTGCTGTGTGTTTTAAACCCCTTAATATACCGTTTGCAGCTACTTGTAAAGCATCAGGAAGTTGATAAATACAGGCTAAGATCATAATGGATGTTGCTAAGGCAATAACACGAGCATCATCTGTATAAAATTGGCTGATTATGTCACGACCAAAGAAGGTGATAGCCGCAAGTAATATTGCAATGATCATGGCAAGAATATAACTTGTAGAGATTACTTTTTTAAGTTGTTCAAAGTGATTTTGGCCATATAAATTGCCAACCCTGATACTTATCGCGATAGATAAACTCAATGGCATCATAAATAACAGCGTTGTTACACTGGCTGCTATTTGATGACCGGCAACCGCAACTGCACCTAAATGGGCAATAAATAATGGGATACAGGCAAACAAAGTGACTTCAAAAAAAGTGGCTAGAGAAATCGGTATGCCGACTTTAGTGATGGTCCACATAGTACTAAGTTGCGGTGCTTTAAAGTTTGCTAATAGGGTTTTTGCATCCACTTTTTTACTCAATTGGCAGTAAATCACTTGTGCGATAGCCATTGCACTAAAAACCAAAGCTGTGGCAATTCCACATCCAGCACCGCCGAGTGCAGGCATTCCTAACTTGCCATAAATGAAGATGTAATTTGCAGGGATATTAACCGCAAGGCCAATTAAGCTGATATAAAAAGCTGGCTTAGTCATACCCATGCCTTCGGTGATATTGCGATAAACACTGAACACGAGAAAGCCAATCATCCCCCATTTCACAAAGTGAATATAGTCATAAGCCATATTGGCAATAGTGGGGCTGGTATCAAGCTTTAAAATGATAACGTCAGCAAAGTAGGCGATCGATAAACCAAATACGCTTAACACGCCCGCCAGATATAAGCCTTGTTGAAAATAATGGCTTATGCCGGTTTTATCGTTAGCGCCAGAAAACTGCGCAATAATACCGGTCAGGGCTAATAATATACCTTGCAGGGCAAGCATCGCAGGGTTCCAAACACCTGTTGCAATTGAGAGTGCTGCTAAATCGGTAGGACTCACTTGTCCTGCCATGATGGTGTCGACCACTGACATTAAAACTAAGGTTACTTGTGCTAAAAAAACGGGGATTGCCAGAGAAACTAACCGTTTGGCTTCCCAACTACAAAAAGTCATATCATTTACTACGTAAACTGAAGAGGCTGATAGTGTAATCGATAAAGCACAGAATCAAAAATTATAGCGATGAGTCAATGTTATTGGTTACAGTAATAATAATAACGTGGATCGAGTAAACTAAAGCGTGAAATAATATGAATAGTATCTACTTTAGGTAATAAAAGGTGAATTGATTTATGTTTACAGGAATTGTGCAAACACAAGCGACAGTGATTTCGACTAACCAGCAGCAAGGTGTGATGCGTTTAGTGCTCGCTGTAGCAAAGCAATATGTTACAAAACTTGAGTTAGGCGCCAGTATTGCTATTAATGGTTGCTGTTTAACGGTTGTTAAAGTAGAAAATATCTCTGATCAACCGCTTGCTCAGGTTCACTATGATGTAATTGACGAAACATTACAGTTAACTAATTTAGGAAAGCTTATTGTTGGCAGTACCGTTAACTATGAGCGATCGATAACGTTTGGTACTGAGTTAGGTGGGCATATTGTATCTGGTCACATTCACTGCACCGCCCAGATTGAAAATATTATTCATACACAAGATAATTGTAAAATACAATTGTGCTTACCAAGTAAATGGCAAAAGTATGTGATGTATAAAGGGTTTGTATCAGTCAATGGCGCTAGTCTCACGGTCGGTGAAACCGATGAGCAGGGCTTTTGGCTGCATTTGATCCCAGAGACGTTAGCTATTACCAATATTGGTAAGGCTGCAATTGGTGATGTGCTAAATATCGAAGTTGATCAACAAACTTATACCATCATCAATACGGTCGAAAATTACTTACGACAGCAGGCTTCGTAGTCAAATATAAATGCTAGGCTAAAATATTTGTTCGTCATCGCTATCAATATGTAACTCTACCTTACTATTTGCATAGTCAATATGCATATTAAAATGGATAGGGTTACAGCATGCTGCGCAATCTTCGAAGTAATCTTGATCGCCATCACTAGCATCAAGGGTAATATGAATATGATGGCCACAATGTGGGCAGCAGATCCGTTGTGAAAGTTGGTTTTTCATAAATGATTCAACCTTACAAAGCAGAGCAATAAAAGCTGATTATTTATCGCAGCTGATAAATGGTTATGCACCCCATAATTGAACGCCAGCGCCTGTCATTGCTGGGGTTGTTCAATATTAGGCGATACCTAAATATAGTCTGCTTTATTCATTTATGACATCTATTTGACAATAAAAACCTGCTTATTTCAGCAGTCGTTCTATTTGTTGTTTTGCTTCAGTAAGATAGTGGCCTGCAAAGATATTTGCATGATTTAAAATAGGGTAAAGCTGGTAAATTAATTTACGTTGTTCATAGTCTTGGGTTAGCGGGTAGTGTTTATTATAGGCAATGTAAAAGGCATCAGGAAGCGGAGCAAATAGTTCACTCATGGCAATATCAACTTCCCGATCACCATAATAGCAGCTGGGATCAAAGAGGCTGGGCACACTATGAATAAACCCCATATTGCCACGCCAAAAATCGCCATGTAACAACGATGGCTGTACGATATGACTGTGTAACATATCTTTTACAAATGCTACAAAGTAATCTTTATCTACTAACTCAATGCCTTTTTCATGCAGTAATTGTAGCTGCCAGCCAATTCGCTCTTCGGCAAAAAATATATTCCATTTTTTATGCCAGTGATTGGGCTGAGTTGTTGGGCCAATAAAGTTATCGTGGTCAAAACCAAACATGGCTTGGCGATGTTTCAGATGTAAGCTTGCAAGGTGGCTGCCCATAACATGCCAGTTGGTATGAGGTTGCTGATCCAATTCAAGCCATTCTAAGACAATAAATGAAAACTCAATACTTGCGCCAGTAGTGATACAATCTGGCACCATAAACAAGCTCTCTTGGGTGAGCAGCTGTAAATTGTGGGCTTCGTTTTCAAATCGTTCTAAGTCACCACGATGCGCGATTTTAACAAAATATTGATGAATACCATCGCTTATTTGAAATAGTTTATCGCTGCTTGGACTTTGCAGTTGGCGCTTACTGGTGTGCTTAAAGTCAAAATGCATAGCTTGGCTGATCTGTTCGTTAACCGTATTCCACATAGCATTGTTTACCTTTTATACAGATAACTAAACTATGGCAAAAAGTAGTTAAATAAACAAACTCTTGAGAGTAAAATTAATGTTTTATAAGCGCGTGCTTAGCTTTATGGAACAACCAAGTGGAGAGAATAATGAATAAAAGCCTTATTACCAATGTAATTGCCGGGATTTTAGTGGTGACAGGTTTTCTATTTGACCAAGCAATTGTACTGTCAATCGGCTTATTTGCACTCTCAGGTGCAGTGACTAATTTACTCGCAGTGCATATGTTATTTGAGAAAGTACCTTTATTATATGGATCTGGGGTTATCCAGTTGAAGTTTGCAGGGTTGAAAGTGGCGATAAAAAACCTTATTTTAACCGAGTTTTTTTCAGAGCAAAAAATATCACAACTACTTGGCAATAAAGCCATCGATATTGATTTGCAACCAGTGATCAGTGAAGTTGACTTAAACCCAGCATTTGACACGCTTTTAGATGTTATAGAACACTCTCAATTTGGCAGTATGCTAGCCATGATTGGTGGCAGTGCTGCTGTAGAGCCAATGCGTGAATCTTTTATAGAAAAAATGCGTGATTCATTGATTGTTATGAGTCAAACCGATGAATTTAAGACTCTGGTCAATAGTAAGCTTACAAAAACCAGCCTGGCAAGTGATTCATTATTTACGACTGTGTCAGGCCTAGTCGATGATCGCTTAAATGAACTGACCCCAAAAATGGTGAAGGATATTATGCAAACCATGATCAGAGAGCATTTGGGCTGGCTAGTTGTGTGGGGCGGAGTATTTGGTGGTTTGTTTGGTCTGATTGCTGCAATCATATAAATTAGTTTTTAAGCTGGCCAACGAGTCGCCAGCTTAAATTAATAGTATTTAAGCATGCTATTTAGAACCTGCAATAACCATAATTGTTTGTTGTTCTAATTTTGCTAAGTCTTGAATTGACGTACCAGTAGCCGTTTCAATTCCTAAGTATTTTGCCGTTTTATTGAGGCCGTAAGCCCCTGCAAATTTTGCGATGCTCATGTCGTTACAACGTAGTTTATTGGTTACGGTTGTTTTGCTAATACGTAAGTCTTTCATTGTTGCGTAAAGCTGCAAACGTTTATTGGAGCTCACAGCCATACAAACTTGAGTGCCAGGGCTATTATCAGCTGCAACAAATTGTGCTGCTTCAGTATTGGCTGTAGTAAGTGCTGCTGAGCTTAAAAGTAACGTTGTACAAAGTGTAGTTGTTAAAGTATTCATCATCATTCTCCAGTGGTTTGATATGTCTGCTAGTTGACGAGTTAAATATTAGCTTTATTTTTAAATAAAGCTGTAAATGAAAATCGACAAGATGTAACACTGTGTGTGGATGTGTTTGATAATAACTAACTATTTGATAATAAATGACTTAATGTGTGTTTTTTGACATATTTCAAACAAATTATTTTTCACTTCTTTTATTGTTTTTGGTTGTTTTTTAATCTACCTCATAGGCTTTACATTCTATTTACTTTAGAGTCATTGCACTTTGTAGCACTGTATTGCTGACATATTCTTCAACCCTGTTATGATCGTCTTGATTATCAAAATACCTGTCTATTAGGAGACTCTGTGAGTAAAACATTGGCGAGTTATTATCAGCAAGCATACGCCTGTGAACAGCATAATTTTAACCGTTGCTTTTATTGTGGCTGTGAAGCGACTGAGCGCGATCATTGCCCGCCATTGCATATGCTACAAAGCATTATTGATTTAGGTGAAGAAGCTGAGTTTATTAGTATTCCAGCGTGCTATGAATGTTATGCAATATTGCATAACGAGCGCTTAATGACCATTGATGAACGCTTTACTAAGTTAAAAAACAAACTCGGTGCTAAATATGCTAAACCACTGCGGGTTTATAATATGTGGCATGAGAATGAACTTAGCGATATGAGTGATGAGTTTGCACATAGCATTAAAGCGGGAATGAGATTAGGTGCTGAGGCCGCTGAACGTTTAGCATTTAGTGGTTTTAATTATGCAACAGAAGAAGCGAAAGTAACAGTTCGCGAAAAAACGGCTGAGTTTGATGTTGAAGGCGCCATTTTTACTGATTTTAAAGAAGCTTTAAATTATTGTATTAGCGAATTAAACGTACAAAAAAGTGATTTTTATAAAATTTTAGTAGAAGACTACCAAGGTGATTTTAATAAAGCCTTGAGTCAGTATCGTCATCGTCATGATAAAGTGACAGCCGCTAAAGATGGCGACTGCCTAATTAAGGATTTTTCAAAATTGCATAAACAAAATTCAGACTTTGTTACTCGAACTGTTAAGCATTTTATTAGTAAAGATCCAAGTTTGACAACGGAAGCTGCACTTGAGCAACTGTATAACAATTATATTAAGAAATAACATTCATCTTATATAAATGCAGCTCTAGCTGATTTTTTAGCTTTATGTTGTGTGTTTATATAAAGTAACAAAAAAACAACAACAGAGACTAACATGATGCAAAAATTTGCTCCTTCATTGTTGGTTGTTGCACTTGGTGTGGCGATTGCCGGCTGCCAAGACAACAGCCCACAAGACGAAAAAGTAACCATTAATAAAAATCCATACCCAAGTACCTACAAAGCACTTAAATCAACGACAACTTTAATCACCAACGCAACTGTTTTAACAGGCACTGGCGAGCGTTTAGAAGAAGCTGATGTATTACTCGTCGACGGTAAAGTGCAACAAGTTGGTAAAGACCTTACTGCACAAGCAGATCTCACCATAGATGCACAAGGTAAATGGGTAACCCCAGGCTTAATTGATGTGCATTCACACTTAGGAGCTTACCCAAGCCCGTCAGTTGAATCTCACCAAGATGGCAATGAAATGACCAGCCCGAACACAGCTGAAGTATGGGTTGAACATTCGGTTTGGCCACAAGATCCAGGCTTTAACCGTGCGCGTGAAGGCGGTATTACCGCATTACAAATTTTACCCGGCTCAGCCAATTTATTTGGTGGTCGTGGTGTAACTCTAAAAAATGTACCAGCGCATACTATGCAAGGTATGAAGTTCCCTGACGCACCGTATGGTTTAAAAATGGCCTGTGGTGAAAACCCTAAGCGTGTTTACGGGCGTAAAGGAGTATTACCATCAACACGAATGGGTAATATGGCTGGTTATCGCGAGGCTTGGATAGGCGCCGTTGAATATAAACGTGCGTGGGATAAATACGATACAGATTATGCAGCAGGCAAAAACCCAGAAGTACCGCATCGTGATATTAAATACGATACATTGCGTGGCGTATTAGAGGGCGAAGTTAGGATCCACAATCATTGTTACAAAGCAGAAGAAATGGCAATGATGATCGACCTGTCAAAAGAGTTTGGTTATCACGCAGGTACTTTCCATCACGGTATTGAAGCATACAAAATTGCTGATTTACTCGCTGAAAATGGCTCATGCGCTGCGCTTTGGCCTGATTGGTGGGGCTTTAAAATGGAAGCTTACGACATGGTTCAAGAGAACGTAGCGATTGTTGATGCGGTTAAAAATTCTTGTGCTGTTGTGCATTCAGACTCTGATCTCACTATCCAGCGCTTAAACCAAGAAGCAGGCAAAGTAATGTACCGCGCCAACGACAATGGGTTTAATATCTCTGAACAGCATGCAATTAAGTGGATCACAGCTAACGCCGCTAAATCGTTAGGTATTGAAGATAAAACAGGCTCACTTGAAGCAGGCAAACAAGCTGATGTGGTTATTTGGAATCAAAGCCCGTTTAGTGTTTATGCAAAAGCAGAGCAAGTGTTTGTTGATGGTGCAAAAGTTTACGATAGAAACGATAGCGCATTCCAAGCACAAAGTGATTTTATGTTAGGTCAACAATAAGGAGCACCCAGAATGAAAAAATTATCACGTTCGTTTTCGCTTTCTCTGGTTGCTGCAGGGCTATTAGTATCGGGTACCGTGAGCGCAGAGTCACTGGCAATTATTAATGCAACTTTGCATACATCTTCAGATCAAGGTGTATTAGAAGGAGCTAGCATAGTTATGAATGATGGCAAAATCACTGCCATTAACCCTAACGATTTTAAAGTTGACAAAGTTATTGATGCTCAAGGTCAAATAGTGACCCCAGGTTTTATCGCCAGTGTAAACCAGCTTGGCTTAGTTGAAGTAGGTGCGGTTGCCGGTTCTCGCGATGCAGGAGAAGACAAAGCGGGTATCGATTTTGATGCAAGCTTGGCATTTAATCCTCGTTCAAGCTTAATTCCTTATGCACGTAAAGGCGGTATTACTCGCGATTTGATCACCCCTTACGTTGGTGACGGCATATTTGCAGGCCTTGCAAGTGTTGTTGATTTAAGTGGTAGCTTCGAAAGCGTAAATAAAAAGCAAGCAGCATTAGTGGTTCATTTGGGTGAACGCAGCAAAGGCTCTCGTGCATTTACCTTGCAAACACTTATCAATAAGTTAGATGAGCATCAAACTAAAGCAAGTAAAGAAGCCAAAAAAGACGACGCTAAGCCAAGTGCTGAAGACACCATAATGGCTAAAGTACTAAAAGGCGATATGCCATTACTAATTAGTGTGTCGCGTTCGGCTGATATTGTTGAACTAATAAAAGTGAAACAGCAGTTTGGCGTAAACATTGTCCTTAATGGCGCTCAAGATGCCGTTGTAGTTAAAGATCGCATCGCTAAAGCAGGCATTCCTGTGATCATTAGTGCAATGGATAATTTACCAGGCAGCTTCGATTCATTGCATGCAAGCTTAAATAATGCCGGCATATTAGAAAAAGCCGGTGTTAAAGTGCTATTAACTGTGGGTGGCGATGCCAGTCACAATGTTTACCAGCTTCGCTACGATGCCGGTAACGCAGTGTCTTACGGTATGAGCCAACAAGGCGCGTTAAAGGCCATGACTTCGAATGTGGCTGATGTATTTGGTATTAATGCCGGTAGCCTAGAAGTAGGAAAAGCCGCTGATGTTGTTATGTGGAGTAACGACCCGTTTGAGCTGAGCAGTCACGTGAATAAAATGTTTATTAATGGGGTTGAGGTTAGTACTGAATCTCGCCAAGATAAACTGCGTGAGCGCTATACAACAGAGTCGAACATGCCACGCGCGTACACAAAATAAACTTTTAAAGTTGAATTTAAAAGGCCGCATTAGCGGCCTTTTTCTTAGGCACAAAAAAGGCGCTCTATGAGCGCCTTTTCATTCATTTAACTGATTTATACTAGTTTAGATAAAATCTCGTTAAATGTTGTGCTCGGACGCATTGCTTTGAAGGCTGCATCGTCATTTGGCTGGAAGTATCCGCCAATGTTCATTGCAGGACCCTGTGCATCGTTTAGCTCGCTAACAATTTGCTCTTTGTTGGTTTCAAGGTCGCTAGCAATTTGTGTAAATTGCGCTTTAAGCTCGCTATCTTCATTTTGCTTAGCAAGTTCTTGAGCCCAGAATAAAGATAAGAAGAAATGAGAACCACGGTTATCAATTTCTTTTACTTTACGTGAAGGCGACTTGTTTTCAGCTAAGAATGTACCCGTTGCTTTATCAAGCGTATCCGCAAGTACTTGTGCCTTGTTATTACCCGTTGTTGTACTTAGGTGTTCAAGTGACGCAGCAAGTGCTAAGAACTCACCTAAAGAATCCCAACGTAAGTGGTTTTCTTTTTCAAACTGTTGAACGTGCTTAGGAGCAGAACCACCCGCACCTGTTTCAAATAGACCACCGCCATTCATTAGTGGCACAATTGAAAGCATTTTCGCACTTGTACCAAGCTCAAGAATTGGGAATAAGTCAGTTAGGTAATCACGTAATACGTTACCCGTTACTGAAATAGTGTCTTTACCTTCTTTAATGCGCGCAAGTGAGAACAATGTTGCTTCAAGCGGTGCTAAAATTTGGATATCAAGACCCGCTGTATCGTGATCTGGTAAATACGCATTCACTTTTTTGATTAACTGTGCATCGTGAGCACGGTTTTCGTCAAGCCAGAAAATTGCAGGGTTACCAGTCGCACGTGCACGGTTTACAGCTAATTTAACCCAATCTTGGATTGGTGCATCTTTAACTTGGCACATGCGCCAAACATCACCTTGCTCAACAGTGTGTTGTAGCAATACGTTGTCAGCACTATCAACAACACGGATCACACCGTTTGCTGGTGCTTCAAAGGTTTTGTCGTGTGAACCATATTCTTCAGCTTTTTGTGCCATTAGGCCAACGTTAGGAACGCTACCCATAGTGGTCGGATCAAACGCACCGTGTTCTTTACAGAAATCAATTGTTGCTTGATAAACACCAGAGTAACAACGATCAGGAATGACAAAGCTGGTATCTTGTAATTTACCTTCACTGTTCCACATTTGGCCACTTGAACGAATTGCAGCTGGCATAGACGCATCGATAATCACATCACTTGGTACATGTAAGTTAGTAATACCACGGTCTGAATCAACCATTGCAATTGCAGGGCGTGTTGCATAAACCGCTTGGATATCTGCTTCAACTTCGGCGCGTTTAGCGTCATCTAACGTTTGAATCTTAGCGTAAACATCACCAAGACCATTATTAACATCAACACCTAACTCAGCGAATAGTTCACCGTGCTTAGCAAAAACGTCTTGATAGAATACTTTAACAGCATGACCAAAGATGATTGGATCAGATACTTTCATCATGGTTGCTTTCATATGTAGTGAAAACAGAATGCCTTTTTCTTTTGCCGCGTCGATTTCAGCCGCTAAGAAAGCTTGTAACTTTTTAACACTGATTGAAGATGCGTCAATTACTTCACCTGCAAGTAGTGGAGTACTTGTTTTAAGTACAGATACATCGCCAGTGCTAGCTACATGTTCAATGCGCACATCAGTTGCAGCATCAAGGGTCACTGATTGCTCAGAGCCAAAGAAATCGCCTTCGCTCATACTTGCCACGTTTGAAGCAGAATCTTTGCTCCACGCGCCCATTGAATGTGGGTTGTTGCGTGCATATTCTTTTACCGAACCAGGCGCACGACGGTCAGAGTTACCTTCACGTAATACTGGGTTTACAGCACTACCTTTGATTTTGTCGTAAGTTGCTTGAATTGCTTTTTCTTCATCTGTTTTAGGTTCAGCAGGGTAGTCTGGCAGTGCGTAACCTTTTGCTTGTAGCTCTTTGATCACAGCACGCAATTGTGGAACTGATGCACTAATATTTGGTAATTTAATGATGTTTGCTTCCGGTGTTTTAGCCAGCTCACCTAATTCAGCAAGCGCATCACCAATGCGTTGTTCTTCAGTTAAATACTCAGGGAAGTTAGCAATAACACGGCCCGCTAAAGAGATATCACGAGTTTCAACTTCAACGCCAGCGGCATTAGTGTATGCTTGGATGATCGGCAGCAAAGAGTATGTTGCTAGTGCCGGAGCTTCGTCTGTTTTAGTGTAGATAATTTTTGATGTCATCATCATTCCTAGATAGTAGGCGTAAGAGCCATATTCAACAATGCAAAGAAATATCATCGCCATCATGCGTTCACGACGTGACAATGATCAGTCAGTTAGGTGTTAATACTGTTGATTAAATAATCACACCTGACGAACTGTATTTAATTTTATGTTATTTATAAACTAAGTAAATTAGCCATTAGCCTAATTATTAGTGTTTAAAGGGCCTTTTGAGGCTGCTTTTAAGCACCTAAGAGTGTAACAAGCTTGGCAACAAAGGGCTAATATAACATGGGGGTATTAAAAAAGAATTTCAAGAGGAAGGACAGTTTTTGTTCATTCTGCACGTTTAATTTTTAATAGATTAAATGCCAGCTTTGAATCTGAATGTACAATTTAGTTGGGATTAAATAAATTTAGAGGAATTAAGCGAGGATCTTTACAGGTCGCTCGCTTTAGTCGAACGTCTAAACAACTACACTAACTCTTCGTTAGGCGCTATATTAGTCGCATGCATGCCTTTTGGACCTTGCTGCAATTCGAATGTTACATCTTGACCAGCTTTAAGGGTTTTATAACCGTCCATTACAATCGTTGAGTAATGGGCGAATATGTCATTCTCGCAGCCGTCTTCTACGATGAAACCAAAACCTTTGGCGTTATTGAACCATTTGACTTTACCACAAGCCATACTTCTACATCCTTCTATAAGTTGACTAATTTAGTTATTCTAAACCGTATAGTTTGATAGACTGACTAAGGTTTAATCAATCTACAATTGACTGTAGTTTATTTCGCCGATCAGTCAAGTGTTTTAAACTATTTTTTTTACATTTAATTTATTTTTTATTCAAGTTTGCTTGAGTACCAAAGACAAGACTATATTTAATTATGAGTGGCATGAAAGATTCAGATGTTTTAGATACGGTTCGCGATAGTGAGAAGCAAAAACTGCAACCACCGCGAAGATATAAAGTCATTTTAAATAATGATGATTACACGCCAATGGACTTTGTGATAGAAGTACTAACGACGTTTTTTAACATGGATAGCGATAGAGCAACAGATGTGATGCTGCAGGTTCATCAAAATGGTCGCGCAATTTGCGGGGTTTATACCGCAGACGTAGCGTATACCAAAGTTGAACAAGTTAACCGTTATGCAAGAGATAACGAGCATCCACTGCTATGTAGTTGTGAGCAGGAATAATACCAAGGTAGGGTGATCAAAATACCCATCACAACGGTATATAAATATTATCTCAGTAAGGGGTTGCTAATGCTAAACAAAGATTTAGAACTAACTTTAAACGCGGCGTTTCGCGAAGCGCGTACACGTCGCCATGAATTTATGACTGTAGAGCACCTATTACTTGCCCTGCTTGACAATCCATCGGCTGGAGAAGCGCTGCACGCCTGCGGGATTGATATGCCAGCATTAAAAGTTGAGCTATCAGAGTTTATTAATGAGACCACTCCAGTCATTCCAGATTTAGAAGAAGAACGTGAAACCCAGCCAACACTTGGTTTTCAGCGCGTATTACAACGCGCGGTATTTCATGTGCAATCATCAGGTAAAAACGAAGTAACAGGCGTGAATGTGCTGGTGGCTATTTTTTCTGAACAAGAAAGCCAAGCAGTGTACTTGTTGAAAAAAGCTGATATTTCGCGACTAGATATTGTGAACTTTATATCTCATGGTATCACTAAAGCAGACGATGACATGGGTGGCGAAGATGCTGATGACATCCATGAAGAAGTGCAAGCAGTTCAAGGCGAAGAGCCAAGTAAATTAGAAAACTTCACGTCTAATTTGAATGTACTCGCCCGTGAAGGGAATATCGACCCATTGGTGGGACGTGATAGTGAAGTAGAACGCACAGTGCAAGTACTGTGTCGTCGTAAAAAGAATAATCCGTTATTAGTGGGCGAAGCTGGGGTGGGTAAAACCGCTATTGCTGAAGGCTTAGCGTATCGCATCGTGCATGAACAAGTACCTGACGTGATTGCTGATGCTGTGGTGTACTCGTTAGATATGGGGGCATTACTTGCAGGCACTAAATACCGTGGTGATTTTGAAAAGCGTTTTAAAGCATTATTAAAAGAGCTTCAGGCGAAGCCTGGTGCTATTTTGTTTATTGATGAGATACATACCATAATTGGTGCCGGCGCAGCCTCTGGCGGCGTTATGGACGCCTCTAATCTACTTAAACCACTGCTTTCGAGCGGTAAGTTACGCTGTATGGGCTCAACTACTTATAACGAGTACAAAAATATCTTTGAAAAAGACCGTGCTTTAGTGCGTCGTTTTCAAAAAATTGATGTACTTGAACCAAGTGTCGCTGATACCACTAAAATTCTTAATGGCTTAAAAGAGCGTTACGAGGAGCATCATGGTATTCGTTATACGCAAAAAGCGTTAAAAGCGGCGGCAGAGTTGAGCGCTAAGTACATTAACGAACGCCATTTGCCTGATAAAGCTATTGATGTAATTGACGAAGCGGGTGCTAGTCAACGATTACAACCTATCTCTAAGCGCAAAAAAACCATTGGTGTGGCAGATATCGAATTGATAGTGGCGAAAATGGCGCGTATTCCACAGCAAAGTGTGTCATCAAGCGATAAAGAGACCCTTAAAAATCTTGATCGTAATTTGAAGATGTTGGTATTTGGCCAAGATCAATCAATCGATGCACTAACCTCGGCCATTCGCTTATCACGTTCAGGTTTATCAAATGAAGATAAACCAGTGGGTTCGTTCTTGTTTGCAGGGCCAACGGGTGTAGGTAAAACTGAGGTGACTAAACAACTTGCAAAATGTATGGGTGTTGAGTTTATCCGCTTTGATATGTCTGAGTACGTAGAGCGTCACGCGGTGAGTCGTTTAATTGGTGCGCCTCCTGGTTATGTTGGTTTTGAACAAGGAGGCTTGTTAACTGAGGCGGTGATTAAAAATCCACATTCGGTTGTATTACTGGATGAGATAGAGAAAGCTCATTCAGATATCTACAATATTTTATTGCAGGTAATGGATCACGGAACGCTGACCGATAATAACGGTCGTAAAGCGGACTTTAGAAACGTTGTGGTGGTGATGACCACCAACGCTGGCGTACAAGAGACCGTTCGTAAGTCGATTGGCTTTACTGATCAAGATCATTCTCATGATGCAATGAGTGAAATTAATAAAGTATTTTCGCCAGAATTTAGAAACCGCCTTGATAACATTATTTGGTTTAATCATCTTGATCGCGATGTTACGCTACTGGTGGTTGATAAATTTATTGTTGAACTACAAGCACAGTTAGATAAAAAATCGGTTAACTTGGAGCTGACTAATAAGGCTCGTGAATGGTTAGCAGACAAAGGTTACGATAAAGCAATGGGTGCACGACCAATGGGCCGTGTGATCCAAGAGCAATTGAAAAAGCCGTTGGCAAACGAGATTTTATTTGGTGAACTTATTGATGGTGGTACAGTGAAAGTGTTTATCAAAGATAAAAAATTACGTTTTGATTATGAAACGAATTTAACACCTGCATAACCGTAATTGTTAAATAGACAACAAAAAGCCCAGCAATTGCTGGGCTTTTTGTTTATTAAATGTAATGCTCAGCAACGGCCTTCAATTACATTTAATAAACGCTTCAAGCTAGTGTAGAAAGTAACTAAGTTACTCAGACAACTTAGCTAAAAACTTGATATTTCGTTAACGCACTAACTTAGCGAGCACGGAATACGATGCGACCTTTTGATAAATCGTATGGGGTCATTTCTACAGTAACTTTATCGCCGGTTAAAATGCGGATATAGTTTTTACGCATTTTACCTGAAATATGAGCCACAACTACGTGACCATTTTCAAGCTCAACTCGGAACATTGTATTTGGTAAAGTATCAAGGACCGTCCCTTGCATTTCGATTACGTCTTCTTTCGCCATGTTTAGCGTAACACCTCTTTAATAGTTAAACGATGCAGATTCTGCCGAAAATACACCAATAAGTAAAGCCACTGTAGGCATTTTTGCAAATTAAATAGGCAGCCACTGCTCAGCAACTCTATTTTGAGCAGGTAAAAATTGGGTTTTGTAACGCATTTTTGCACATTCATCAATTTGATAGCCTAAATAGAGAAACTCTTTATCGTATTGTTTGGCGAATTTAAGCTGCTCTAAAATCATAACTGTGCCAACACTGAAGTGATCATAATCAGGATCAAAAAATGTATAAATAGCAGAAACAGTCTTATGCATACAATCAGTTACCGCCACTGCAACCAGTTTATCTTGATCCCATAATTCAATAAAAATAATGGGTAACCAGTGACAAAATATAAAGCTGTCGAATTGACTTTGCTCGGGTGGGAACATAGAACCACCTTGATGGCGCTCGGTAATGTATTTACTGTATAACGCAAAGTATTCAGGGCGCTGTTCATCTGAGTATTTCACGCTAAAGGTATTTTTTGCTTTATTAAGTTTACGTTTTTGCGATTTTGTTGGTAAAAATGCCTGAGCTAATACACGAACAGACTTACATGCGCTGCAAGCTGGGCAGTGTGGGCGGTAAATTTGGTCGCCACTGCGGCGAAAACCTAATCCCAGTAACTCTTCAAACTTGCCAGGGGTATAACAACTTGGATCCAAAATAACTAATAATTGCTCTTGGCGATCGTCAAGATAGCTACAATCAAATTGTTGGCTTAATCCTAAACGAGCAGGTAAGTGTTCAGTCATAAATTGCTATAAGCTCCTGAGGTTGCCACATTGTAGTTGGCATTTTAAATATCGCTGCTTGTTTCAGTTTAGTTAAAAATTCTGAGCGTGGTAGCACTTTTTCACCTAAGGTGACTAAATAAGGATTCTCAAGCTGACAGTCAATAAAATGAGCATGGTGACGTTTCAACCAGTTGACCAATGCCCACATGGCTAATTTTGAACAATTAGCTTGATGATGGAACATTGATTCGCCGCAAAATACACCGTGCTGCATAATACCGTATAAGCCACCGACAAGTTTGTCATTTGACCAAACTTCTAAACTATGCGCTAAGCCTGCTTTATGTGCATCTTTATAAGCGTTAAGCATTTTTTTTGTGATCCAGGTGCCATCTGTTTCTAAGCGTTGTTGGCGACAGGCCTTAATTACCTGAGTAAATTCGGTATTAATAGTCACTTTAACCGGATTTTTTTTCAGATGCTTGCGTAAGCTTCGGCTAATATGAAATTCATCTAGCTCGATAATACCTCGCTCACTGGGTGACCACCACATAATTGGTTCGTATTCACTAAACCAAGGGAAAATCCCTTGCCCATACGCGTTTTTTAAGCGCGTTATGGATAAGCAACCGCCTATAGCAAGTAAACCATCTGGATCATCTAATGCGTGGGTGGGATCAGGAAAAGCAAAGTGGTTTTTAGAGAGTTGATAAAGTTGTTTAGTCATAACACCGATTGAATAACTGAATGATCAAGATAAAGTGTAACCTGTTGCTTTAAATTCACAAACCAAAAATTATTGTGTTATCCATAGCGTTGTATAGAGCTTACATTCTAAGGGGTGTTTATGATAGGCAAATTGTAGGCATAAAAAAGCGCGTTAAAAAACGCGCTTAATTGAACCATGAACTAATCGAATTAGCTAACCACTTTTACTGGTACAGCTTCACCTGCGTTGAACTTAGTTGTCATTGCTTCTTCAACAGGTGTAAACGATGTAAGGTCAATACCTTCAACCGCAGACTTATACTCTTCCATAGTCGGGAAACGACCAAGAACAGAAGATAGAACTACAACTGGCGTAGAACCTAGAAGTGATTCACCTTTCTTCTCAGATGTATCGGCTACTACACGGCCTTGGAATAAACGTGTTGATGTTGCGATAACCGTATCACCTGGTTCTGCTTTTTCTTGGTTACCCATACATAAGTTACAACCTGGGCGCTCTAGGTATAAGATATTTTCATACTTAGTACGTGCAGCCGTTTTTGGTTTTGCATCGTCAAATTCAAAACCTGCGTATTTAGCAAGAATATCCCAATCGCCTTCAGCTTTAAGCTCATCAACAATGTTGTATGTTGGTGGCGCAACAACTAATGGCGCGTTGAATGAGATAGAACCGTTTTTCTTCTCAAGGTTACGTAGCATGTGAGCAATAATTTTCATATCGCCTTTGTGAACCATACACGAACCAACAAAACCTAAATCAACAGGCTTGTCGTTGTAAAAAGAAACAGGGCGGATCACATCGTGAGTATAACGCTTAGAAACATCATCGTTATTTACGTCTGGATCGGCAATCATTGGCTCAACGATTTGGTCCAAATCAACCACAACTTCTGCGTGGTATTTAGCGTTGTCGTCTGGAGAAAGTGCTGGCTCTTCACCAGATTGAATACCTGCAATACGCTTGTCGGCTAAGTCGATTAGACCTTGTAGCGTTTGTGCTTCGTTTTCCATACCTTTGTTGATCATGATTTGGATACGTGACTTAGCAAGTTCAATTGACTTAATTAACGTTTCATCATTTGAAATACAGATTGACGCTTTCGCTTTCATTTCTGCAGTCCAGTCAGTGAAGGTAAACGCTTGGTCAGCCATTAAGGTACCAATATGAACTTCAATGATACGACCTTGGAACACGTTTTCGCCGCCAAATTGCTTAAGCATTTGCGCTTGCGTTGCATGTACAACATCGCGGAAATCCATATGCTTAGCCATTTTGCCTTTAAACGTTACTTTAACTGAATCAGGAATCGGCATCGCAGATTCACCGGTTGCAAGTGCAACAGCAACAGTACCTGAATCGGCACCAAAGGCAACGCCTTTAGACATACGTGTATGCGAGTCACCACCAATGATGATAGCGCGATCATCAATGGTAATGTCGTTCAATACTTTGTGAATAACGTCAGTCATTGCATGGTAAACGCCTTTCGGGTCACGTGCAGTGATCAAACCAAACTTATTCATAAACGCCATTAGTTTAGGAATGTTTGCTTGTGCTTTGCTATCCCATACTGATGCTGTATGACAACCAGACTGATAGGCACCATCAACAAGAGGTGAAATCGTTGAAGCAGCCATGGCTTCTAATTCTTGCGCTGTCATTGGACCGGTTGTATCTTGCGAACCAACGATGTTCACTTTAACACGAACATTTGAGCCTGCGTGAAGTGGCGTATCTGATAGTACACCTACCGCGTTACGGTTAAAGATTTTTTCAACCGCTGTTAAGCCTTGGCCTTCGTGTGAAATTTCTTTTGAAGGTGCATAAACAAGCGGCGTTTCAATGCCAAGAGTTTCAGCAGCAAACGTTTGTAGTTTTTTACCGAATACAACCGCGTAAGAACCACCGGCTCTCATAAATTCAACTTTTTGCGGTGTGAATGCTGATGAAATATCAACAAGTTCTTTATCGCCGTTATAAAGCTTCTTCTCTTTAGTATTGATTGTTAACACAGTACCAGTAGCAACAGAGTAGGCTTCTTCAAGCACAGCGTCACCATTTGCATCAGTTACTGTATTGCCGTTTGCATCTACTTTCTTAACCCAGTTTTTAAGGTCAAGACCAATACCGCCAGTTACATCAACTGTTGTTAAGAAGATTGGTGCAATGCCGTTAGTACCTGCAACAACAGGTGCAATGTTGATGAAAGGAACGTATGGGCTTGCTTGTTTACCAGCCCAAAGTGCTACGTTATTCACACCAGACATACGTGATGAACCAACGCCCATGGTGCCTTTTTCAGCAATAAGCATTACTTTAGCGTTAGGGTGTTTCTTTTGAAGAGCAACAATTTCTTGTTGTGCTTCTTCAGTGATCATGCACTTACCGTGTAATTCACGGTCAGCACGTGAGTGTGCTTGGTTACCTGGAGACAGTAAATCAGTTGAGATGTCGCCTTCACCAGCGATGTAAGTTACTACTTCGATTTTTTCTTCGATGTCAGGTAATTTTGTAAAGAACTCAGCTTTTGAGAAACTCTCTAGTAATTCTTTAGCAATTGTATTACCTGCTTCGTAGGCCGCTTTTATGCGCGCCATATCTGCATCATACAAGAATACCTGAGTCTTAAGTACTTCAGCAGCTTGTGCTGCGATTGCTGCGTCATCACCAAATGCTAAATCAATTAGCATTTCAATTGACGGCCCGCCTTTCATGTGTGAAAGCAGTTCAAATGCAAACTCTGGAGTGATCTCTGCAACGTGCTCTTCACCCAAAATAATTTCTTTTAGAAACTGTGCTTTAACGCCCGCAGCACTGGTTGTTCCTGGTAATGTATTAAAGATAAAGAAATGCAGTGAATCTTTACGGTGCTCGTTATTAGTATCTTTAATTTGATTAATGATTTCTGATACTAGTTCAGCGCTATCGATTGGTTGTGGGTTTAATCCAAGCTCCGTTTTACGGGTTTGGATTTCTTCCATATATTTTGTATACAAACTCATAGAAAACTCTCGGTATTTTACTTGATATGAAGTTAAGCATTTTAACTGATTTTACAGTCTCTAGTAATGCCTAAATGAATAAAGCTTTTCTGCCTAACTATAATTATAGCTAGTTTTACTTACTATACTTTGACGATATTCATTGCTCGAACTTAGATCCTATCGCACCTAAGCCATTAATTGTATAAATATGATTGATTTCGAGTATAAGTATGGTGAATGTTGGTGCGACTGCAATGAGTACTTTTCGGTGTTGGATGAGCCTTTATAATTTTTGGCCCAAAAAAAGGGCTGAAAATTCAGCCCTTACTATAAGTATATAAATTACAGGTTATCTAAGAAACGCTCAGCATCAAGTGCTGCCATACAGCCAGTACCCGCAGAGGTAATAGCTTGACGGTAGATATGATCAGACACATCACCTGCCGCAAATACACCCGGTACGCTAGTTTGGGTTGCGTTACCGTTTAGCCCTGACTCAACCACTAAGTAGCCGTCTTTCATTTCAAGTTGGCCAACAAACATATCAGTATTTGGTTTATGACCAATGGCAATAAATACGCCCGCTAAATCAATTTCTTCAGTGGCTTCTGAGTTTGCATCCTTAATACGAACACCGGTAACACCCATTTGGTCACCCAGTACTTCATCAAGCGTACGGTTGTAGTGCATTACAACATTACCGTTTGCTGCTTTTTCAGCTAGGCGATCGGCTAAGATTTTTTCACTGCGGAAGCTATCACGACGGTGAATTACATGCACTTCATCAGCAATGTTCGATAAATAAAGCGCTTCTTCAACCGCAGTATTACCACCACCAACAACCGCAACTTTTTGACCTTTATAGAAAAAACCATCACAGGTTGCACAGGCTGACACACCACGGCCTTGGAAGTTAGTTTCAGACTCTAGACCCAAGTACTTAGCAGATGCACCCGTTGCAATGATCAGCGCATCACACGTGTAAGTACCTTGATCACCCGTTAATGTAAACGGACGTTTAGTTACATCAACAGTATGAATGTGGTCAAAGACAATTTCAGTTTCAAAACGCTCGGCATGCTCTTTCATACGATCCATTAACGCAGGACCTGTTAAACCGTGAGCATCGCCCGGCCAGTTTTCAACTTCAGTCGTTGTTGTAAGTTGACCGCCTTGTTGCATACCGGTGATCAATACCGGGTTTAAATTTGCGCGTGCTGCGTAAACTGCTGCAGTGTAACCCGCAGGTCCAGATCCTAAAATTAGCAACTTACAATGTTTTACTTCACTCATGTTTTTATATCCTAAACGTTTAATAGCGTATTAATGCGCTCGATTTTAAGAGAAACAAGAGGGAAGTAAATAAAAGCGGCGATTATTTTTTTTTCTAAATCACAAAGCTGTCAAATATTGTGTACTAGAATCATGATAAGTGTACGATTTGTATGATATATGAGCTATTAATTCAGTATTAACTTAGCAAACGACGTTAATTCATGACCAAACTGTGTTTTTTTGATATGTTTTAACTAATTTTGATTTGTGACCCTCAAAAAGGGTAACCTAAGTGAATAGGCAACTATGTTATTTTGGCAGGAAAAATCCGCGTACGGGTTGACTTCAAAAGACGTTAACGTCTTAACCAATGCACAAGAATATCGCACGCATTTATTAACACTGATTGCGCAGGCAAAAACACGTATTTATATTACGGCACTTTATCTGCAAGATGATGAAGCAGGGCGTGAAGTGTTAGCAGCGTTACATCAGGCTTCATTAGCAAATCCTGCATTAGATGTAAAAGTGTTGGTTGATTTTCATCGTGCCCAACGCGGTTTAATTGGTGCTGCAAAGTCAGACGGAAACGCTAGCTTATATTGTGAATACAAAGAAAAGTATCAATCCAATATACAAATATTTGGTGTGCCAGTAAAAGCCAAAGAACTCTTTGGTGTGCTGCATTTAAAAGGCTTTGTAATTGATGATACGCTGCTTTATAGCGGTGCGAGTTTAAATAATGTGTATTTACAGTATCAAGACCGTTATCGACTAGATCGCTACTTTTTAATCAAGCAGGCTGCGCTATGCGATTCTATCGTTAACTTTATTGAGCAAGCGCTATTGAGCTCAGAGGCAGTCCCACGCATTGATACGCGGCCACTAACGAAGTTTAATGATATTAAAATCGCACAAAAACAATTGATGCGTTCATTAAAGCAAGCTAACTATGCTCACAGTGTGGAGCAAAATGAGCAAGCACTTGGCGTGCGACTATTTTTAGGACTGGGACGACGTAATAACGAGCTCAATCGGGTGATTAAATCGTTATTTGATGCCACCGAACAAGAGTTAGTACTGTATACCCCATACTTTAATTTTCCTGCACCGTTAATGCGTTCATTGCGCCGCTTATTAAAGCAAGGCAAGCAAGTAACGATAGTTGTAGGTGATAAAACAGCCAATGACTTTTACCTGCCACCAAGTGAACCCTTTAGTAAAATAGGTGCTTTGCCATACTTGTATGAAACGATTTTGCATAAATTTTTAAAATCGCAAAAGCGCCATATTATCAACGGTAATTTAAATGTGTATTTGTGGCGGCATGAAAGTAACTCATTTCATTTGAAAGGTATTTGTGCTGATCGTAAATACCATTTATTGAGTGGCCATAATTTAAACCCTCGAGCCTGGGGGTTAGATATAGAAAATGGCATTTTATTAGAAGATCCTGAGCAAACTCTCATGCCAGCAATCGACAATGAAAGAGCTGAGATATTACAGCACTGTCGTCGTTTAAATGGCGCAGAAGATTTAGAAGCTATGGATAACTACCCGCCAGCGGTTAAAAAACTACTGGGGCAAGCTAAACGTGTCAAAGTTGATTTTATTATTAAGCGTTTTATTTAACGCATGGTTATATAGCAAAAGTTAGCACTATAAAAGCAGTGGTTTTGCTGCTTTTAGCTGCTTTTTTAGCACCGTTTGTTTGCTTCACCTCGTTGTAATACTTTACAAAACTGATGATGGTTATTTTAATATTCAAAGGAACTAACAATGCTTATTAAATCCGCCGAGAAAAAAGATTACGCCTCTTTAATTGAGATCTGGGAAGCTTCCGTTTCTCATACCCATGACTTTTTAACCCAACAACACATAGATGAACTGAAACCATTGATTTTGGCACATTATTTTGATGCTGTTAGTCTTTTTTGTTGTAAAGACAACAGTGGAAAAATAATTGGGTTTATTGGCGTTGCTGGCGGCAATATTGAAATGCTGTTTGTTGAGCCGACTTTCTTTGCGAAGGGGGTTGGCACGTTATTAATTAATTACGCGATTGATAATTTAGCAGCAACTCATGTTGATGTTAACGAGCAAAATCCTAAAGCCCATGGTTTTTATTTAAGTAGAGGGTTTGAGCAAATAGGGCGCTCTGAATTAGATGGTCAAGGAAATCCGTTTCCGCTGCTACATATGCGTTTAGCAAAAGTAGTTGAGGCTGACTAAATGGAACTGGTGATTTCAGATTCAATAACTTTAAAGCCATTAGATATTAGTCACGCAGTTGAACTTTACCAAGTTATCGCCGATAGTCGGGAAAATCTGAGTCAATTTTTACCTTGGGTGGATGACGTAATAGATGTTAATTCAACTAAACGTTATATATATGAACGACTACACAGCGGTAAAGCAGGTTCTCAGTGGTTTGCGGTATATATAGAGGATCGCTTAAGCGGTGTATTTGGTATTAAACACATTGACCCTGACAGTAAAGGCGCTGAATGCGGTTATTGGTTAGCTGATTTTGCACGCGGGCAAAGAGCCATGAATCAAGTGCTTACTAAAATAGTGCCTTATATAAAAAATAATAGTCACGCAAAAGTGATTGAGTTTTGTTGTTTAGAGGAAAACCTAGCGAGCATTAAAGTGGTGCAAGGCGCTGGTGCGAAGTTCAAATGTTATCACCAAGAGACATCACACTTTCTTGCTAATAAGCAGCAACGTTTAGGTGTTTATGAAATAAAGCTAACGTGATCAATGTTGATGGTAAGTAATAAAAAAGCGCAATACAATTGATATCGCGCTTTATTATTCTCGCTAACTCGCTAACTCGCTAACTCGCTAACTCGCTAACTCGCTAACTCGCTAACTCGCTAACTCGCTAAAACGTCCACTCAACGTGAAATTGCGGCACAGACTCTGTGGTGTCTGTGCCTAACTTGTTGTGCCAATATTGCCATTCAAGGCCAAGTAGTAAGGTGTTTTCTTTCATGCTAATGGCATTACCCAAGTCCCAAGTAATGATAGGTTGTGCTAAGATCCACGCCTTAACATCTTCACCAAATTCATTTTCGCGCTCAGCAATATATTCAACATGGCCAGTTACATTAAATTTTTGCGAACCAATTGAAAACGGGTAACCCCATGCAACATCTAGCATCCAGCTGTTTGTTTCAATAGGTGCACCACCACGCGCAACGCCATCGTTATCATCAATATAGGCCGTCACTAACGTTGATAGAAAGGTAAAGCCAGGCGCTTGCCAGTTTACTTTTACACCGGGTAAGTATTTTAATACCTTAGAGTCACCGGCAGCGTTAAAACCTGCTGTGAGGCCGATATCAGCAATTGCCCCATAAGACATATCCTTGCCTGAAATTTTCGACAGGCTAAAAGTTGAATACCATTCGCCGTAGAAGTCTTTATCTTGATAACCGTCATCAGTGGCGTCATTAATATAATCAATAAAGAAGAAGTTATCCCCATAATTATAAGCTGATGCATGTTGCAGTGATGCGATAGTGGTGTTTGATTCTTGTCCTGTGAAGGGGTTTTTAAAATCACCATTGTTAAGGTGTAACGCAGTGTTGCTCCAGTTAGCCGCTTGGCTAGAGGTGCTTGCCAAACAAATGGCAGCGAAGGCGACGGTTTTTTTCAATGTCTTATCTCGAATTTAAAGGTTAGTTAATTAATCCAAAAACGAGATTATAGCAGATACACTGAAAGTTGGCGTATCTGCTTAAAAAATTATGCTTTATTACGACGTAAGCAGATCACTGCAATCGCAGTAAACGCTAATATAAAACAGTAATATGATGAAGTAGACACTTGCCACGGGCTAATTTTAAATGTAGCGCCTAGCAGCAGTGCTTGCGCGCCATATGGCAATGAACCTTGAGTGACACAGGCGAAAATATCTAATAAGCTGGCAGAGCGTTTACTGCTGATCTCACCGTCATCAGCCAGCTTTTTAGCAATAGGCCCAGCCACTATGATAGACACGGTATTATTGGCGATACACAAGTTACTGGTCATTACTAATGCCGCAATACCCAGTTGATCAGCCACTTTTCGGTGCCACTTGGCAATCACTTTAGTGATCGCTTGAATCTTTTGTGCAATGTAGTCCAAGCCGCCACTAATACGAATAAACTCAGACAAGCCACCAATAAACATCGATAGCAAGAAGATTTCTTGCATATTCGTAAAGCCTTTGTAAATATCTTTTACAAAGCTGGCACCTTCATAACTGCCAGTAAAGCCCATCAGTGCCGCAAATATAATACCACTGAACAGCACCACAAATACATTAAAACCCATCACCGCCAACACTAAAATAAATGCATAAGGCAGTACTAATAGAATATCGTAATCTTTAGTTTCTACTGCTTGAGCCGCAGGCGTTAAAAAGAATAGTAAAGCGATAGTCAGGAGCGCTGCTGGCAAGGCAATTTTTAAATTCTCACGGAATTTATCTTTCATCTCACAGCCTTGGGTACGCGTTGCGGCAATAGTGGTATCAGAAATAATTGATAAGTTGTCACCAAACATGGCACCAGACACAATCGTACCGGCCATCAACGCAGGATCAATACCGGTTTTAATTGATACCGCATAAGCAATCGGGCCGATTGCACCGATAGTACCCATTGACGTACCCATGGCAGTTGATACAACTGCAGCAATTAAAAATAAACCCGGTAACAATAAAGCTGGTGGAATAAGAGATAAACCGGCATTAACAACCGCATCAACACCGCCTGTTGCACCTGCGACGGCAGAAAATGCCCCAGCAAGTAAATAAATTAAGCACATGGTAATGATGTTGTTGTGACCGGCACCTTTTATAAAGGTTTCTACACTGTGGTTAATAGTGTTTTTATTTAATATAAACGCCAGCATAATCGCCGGTAAAATAGCAACAGGGGCTGGAAGTTGATAAAAAGCGTAATCTACCCCTTGTGATTGTAGGTATAAACCCGCACCTAAAAATAAGGCCACAAAGGTTAATAGGGGGAGCAAAGATAGTTTTGCTGTTGTTTTATTAAATGATGGCTGCATCATATTCCTCGTTAGATAACTTCTTGCACAACTAACACAGCCAAAAGATCCCTCTTTTAGCTGAATTTAGTTGTCATACTTACCACAATGATAAGTACTTCAACAGCGCCCGCAAGCCAAAGACCAAATCGGCGCAAAGAAAGAAGTTTAAATGTATAGATGGCTAAAGTCTATGGGTATCTGCTATTATTATTTTTTAAAAGGCTTACCTGACTATTACACGAGTTTTAGATAAAATCTAGCCAACTCAAAAAATGCATAGGTTATAATATGAATCGAATCGGCGTATTTGGCGCAAACGGAAGAATGGGGCTGGCATTAATTGAAGCCACTCACAAAAATAATCACACTGAGCTTAGTGCAGCCTATGTACGTAGCAATTCACCTTTATTAAATATTGCAGTTAATCAATTAAATAGCGCAGCACCTGCGACAATAAATTTTAGTGACGAACGCCATGTTGACAATATCGACGTACTGATTGATTTTACGCTCCCAGCGGGTATGCGTGAGCATTTAAAAACAGCCGTTGCACAAAATATTCCGATTGTGATTGGCACCACCGGTTTAAATGACGACGATATGCTGGCGTTACAAACGGCTGCCAAGCACATTCCAATTGTGTTTGCGAGAAATTACAGCGTAGGGGTAAATTTGCTGTTGAATTTAGTGCAAACTGCAGCTACTAAGTTTGGTGATGATTTAGATATCGAAATTTTTGAAGCGCATCATCGCCATAAAATCGATGCGCCATCAGGCACTGCACTTGCCATTGGTGAGGCAATTGCCGATGCAAAAGGGTGGGTGCATGATGAGGTTGCGGTATTTGATCGCAGCCGAGTAGAAACAGAAAAAGCGCAAAATGAAATTGGTTATTCGGTGCTCAGAGGCGGAGATATAGTTGGTGAACATACCGCATATTTCGCAACTTCTGGCGAAAGGCTTGAATTAACTCATAAAGCAAGTTCTCGAATGACCTTTGCATTAGGCGCAGTAAGAGCTGCAGGCTGGTTGAAAAATAAGCATGCAGGACTTTATAACATGCAAGATGTGCTTGACTTGAAGTAGTTTAGTTACTTTTTTGGGTGTTTGGTGGCTTTTATAGCTTATAGGGCTTATTTTTACGGATTATTGAAATAGGGTTAGACCTAAAAGGCAAATTACTATAAAATAGCGCTAATTTGCCAAAAATTCATAATTGCGTGTTTCCAATCGCTATAAACGGGTAGTAAAGCAAATGACTTTACGCCCGTTTTTTACTGTTAGGAGGTTAACTTGACTAAATCCGCTCTGTTAGTTCTAGAAGACGGCACAGTGTTTCGCGGTACTGCAATCGGCGCTGACGGCATGTCTGTCGGTGAAGTAGTATTCAATACATCAATGACTGGTTATCAGGAAATTCTGACTGACCCTTCATACGCGGAACAAATCGTAACTTTGACGTACCCACACATAGGTAATACGGGTACTAACAGCGAAGACGAAGAAGCGAGTCACATTTGGGCTAAAGGCCTAGTGATCCGTGATTTGCCACTGCTAGCAAGTAATTTCCGTAACGAGCAATCGTTAGATGATTACTTAAAAGAACGTAATATCTTAGGTATTGCAGACATTGACACCCGCAAGCTTACCCGTATTTTGCGCGATAAAGGCGCTCAAAACGGCTGTATTATTGCTGGTGACGAATTAGATGAAAACCAAGCGCTCGCAGCTGCGCAAGCCTTCCCAGGCTTAAAAGGTATGGATTTAGCGAAAGTAGTCTCAACCAAGGAAAATTTCGAGTGGCGTGAATCAAGCTGGACATTAGGCGCAGGGTTCAAAACTCTAAACGCAGCCGATGAAAAGTTTCACGTTGTTGCTTATGATTTCGGTGTAAAGCGTAATATTCTACGTATGCTTGTAGACCGTGGTTGTAAATTAACCGTTGTACCTGCACAAACCTCGGCAGCTGACGTGTTAGCACTTAACCCAGATGGTATCTTCTTATCGAATGGCCCGGGCGATCCTGAACCGTGTACTTACGCTATTGAAGCAATTAAAGCCTTTTTAGAAACTGAAATTCCTATTTTTGGTATCTGTTTAGGTCACCAATTGTTAGCCCTTGCCTCGGGTGCAAAAACAGTGAAAATGAAGTTTGGTCATCACGGTGGTAACCACCCAGTGAAAGATTTAGACCGTAACGTAGTAATGATCACTGCGCAAAACCATGGTTTTGCTGCCGATGAAACAACGTTACCAGATAACCTTCGTGCTACGCATAAATCGTTATTTGACGGCACATTACAAGGTATTCACCGCACCGACAAACCTGCTTTTAGCTTCCAAGGTCACCCTGAAGCAAGCCCAGGTCCACACGATGCAGCCCCATTATTTGACCACTTCATCGATTTGATGCAAGCGCGTAACAACTAATTAAACCGGAGTAACAATGCCAAAACGTACCGACATAAAAAGCATTCTTATCCTAGGCGCAGGCCCGATCGTAATCGGCCAAGCCTGTGAATTTGACTACTCTGGTGCTCAAGCGTGTAAAGCACTTAGAGAAGAAGGCTATCGAGTTATTTTAGTTAACTCAAATCCTGCAACAATTATGACCGATCCTGATATGGCTGATGCGACCTACATCGAGCCAATTCATTGGGAAGTAGTAGAAAAAATCATTGAAAAAGAAAAGCCAGATGCTGTACTGCCTACAATGGGTGGTCAAACCGCATTAAACTGTGCGCTTGATTTAGATAAGCACGGTGTATTGGCAAAGCATGGTGTTGAGCTTATTGGCGCAACTGCTGATGCAATCGACAAAGCAGAAAACCGTGAGCGTTTTGATGTTGCTATGCGTAACATCGGCCTTGAATGTCCGCGTGCTGAAATTGCTCATTCAATGGATGAAGCAAAAGACATCATCAAACGCATTGGTTTACCGTGTATTATTCGACCTTCTTTCACTATGGGCGGCACCGGCGGCGGTGTGGCGTATAACTTAGAAGAGTTTGAAGAAATTTGTGAACGCGGTTTAGACCTTTCTCCAACCAGCGAGCTATTGATTGATGAATCATTGATCGGTTGGAAAGAGTACGAAATGGAAGTTGTGCGTGACAAAAACGACAACTGCATTATCGTTTGTGCAATTGAAAACTTTGACCCAATGGGTGTTCATACTGGCGATTCAATCACCGTTGCTCCTGCGCAAACATTAACTGACAAAGAATACCAATTAATGCGTAATGCCTCTATGGCAGTACTGCGTGAAATTGGTGTTGAAACAGGTGGCTCAAACGTACAGTTTGGTGTTAATCCTGATGACGGCCGTATGGTTATTATCGAGATGAACCCACGTGTATCACGTTCATCAGCACTTGCTTCAAAAGCAACCGGTTTCCCGATTGCTAAAATCGCGGCTAAGCTAGCGGTAGGCTACACACTTGATGAACTACAAAACGACATCACCGGTGGTAAAACACCTGCGTCGTTCGAGCCATCAATCGACTATGTAGTAACAAAAATTCCTCGCTTTAACTTTGAAAAATTTGCTGGTGCAAACGACCGTTTAACCACGCAAATGAAATCTGTAGGCGAAGTAATGGCGATTGGTCGTAACCAACAAGAGTCGTTACAAAAAGCATTACGTGGTCTGGAAGTTGGCGCAACGGGTTTCAACCCAATCGTGGCACTTGACGATCCGAAAGCGAAAGAGAAAATCATCCGTGAATTACGTGAGCCAGGCGCTGAGCGTATTTGGTATATTGCTGATGCAATGCGTCACGGCATGAGCGTTGAAGAAGTGTTTCAGTTAACCAAAGTTGACCGTTGGTACTTAGTACAGATTGAAGACATCTTAAAAGACGAAGCTAAAATTGCCGAAGTGGGCATGGCTGGCTTAAGCGCTGATTTCCTTCGTAAGTTAAAACGTAAAGGGTTTGCTGACCCTCGTATCGCTGAAATAGCCGGTGTGTCTGAAGCTGAAATTCGTAAAAAGCGTCATTTATTAAACATCGTGCCAGTATACAAGCGCGTTGATACATGCGCCGCAGAGTTTAGCTCTGATACTGCATACATGTACTCAACGTACGATGAAGAGTGTGAAGCTGCCCCATCTGATCGTGATAAAATCATGGTTATTGGTGGCGGTCCTAACCGTATCGGCCAAGGTATTGAATTTGATTACTGTTGTGTTCACGCAGCCCTTGCACTACGTGAAGACGGCTACGAAACTATCATGGTTAACTGTAACCCTGAAACGGTTTCTACCGACTATGATACGTCAGACCGTTTATACTTTGAACCAATTACCCTTGAAGACGTACTTGAAATCGTACGTGTAGAAAAGCCTGTTGGTGTAATCGTGCAATACGGTGGTCAAACACCACTTAAACTTGCCCGTGAACTTGAAGCTAACGGCGTGCCAGTAATTGGTACTTCACCAGATGCGATTGACCGTGCAGAAGACCGTGAGCGTTTCCAACAACTTGTTGAGCGTTTAAACCTGCTTCAGCCGGAAAATGCCACTGTTACTTCAACTGAAGAAGCGCTTTTAAAATCAGCTGAAATTGGTTTCCCACTGGTTGTACGGCCTTCGTATGTACTAGGTGGTCGTGCAATGGAAATCGTGTATGACGAGCAAGACTTACGTCGTTACATGACCGAAGCCGTATCTGCATCAAATGAAGCACCAGTACTACTTGACCGTTTCTTAGATAACGCGATTGAAGTTGACGTTGACGCAATTTGCGACGGCGAGCACGTGATCATCGGTGGCATCATGGAACACATTGAACAAGCAGGTGTTCACTCAGGTGACTCAGCTTGTTCATTACCAGCCCATTCGTTATCACAAGAAGTGCAAGACGTAATGCGCAAGCAAGTAACGGACATGGCACTGGAGCTTGGTGTTGTTGGTTTGATGAATACACAGTTTGCTGTTAAAGATGGCAAAGTGTACCTAATCGAAGTAAACCCACGTGCAGCGCGTACGGTACCGTTCGTATCAAAAGCGACCGGTGTGGCACTTGCAAAAGTAGCGGCACGTTGTATGGCGGGTCAATCTTTAGCAAGCCAAGGCATTACTAAAGAAGTGATACCACCTTACTACAGCGTAAAAGAAGTGGTATTGCCATTTGCTAAGTTCCAAGGTGTGGATCCTATCCGTGGCCCTGAAATGCGCTCTACTGGTGAAGTAATGGGTGTGGGTGAAACATTTGCCGAAGCCTTTGCAAAAGCACAATTAGGTGCAAGCAACACTTTACCACGCGGTGGCCGCGCGTTACTATCTGTGCGTAATAGCGATAAGCCACGTATTGTTGAACTAGCTAAAACCATGACAGACCTAGGTTTTGAACTAGATGCAACAGGTGGCACAGCCGCTGCACTTGAAGATGCTGGTATTGCAGTACGTCGTGTAAACAAAGTATTTGAAGGTCGCCCGCACATTCTTGATAGAATCAAAAATGGCGAGTATAGCTATATCGTTAATACTACCGAAGGTCGCCAAGCGATCGAAGATTCGAAGGTGTTACGTCGTGGTGCATTGCAACACAAAACTAACTATACAACGACCTTGAATGCGGCATTTGCTAACTGTACTGCTAACCAAGCAGACGACCGCAGCAAAGTGACGTCAGTTCAAGAACTACACCTGCGATTGAACTAAGGAAATGTGCCAAGGCCGTTTATCGGCCTTGGGATTAAGTGAGAAAAGTATGCAAACAATTCCGATGACAGTTCGTGGCGCAGATTTAATGCGTAAAGAACTTAACGAATTAAAAACAGTTACCCGTCCAAAAATTGTATCTGATATTGCAGTTGCACGTGAACATGGTGACTTAAAAGAAAACGCTGAATATCACGCAGCGCGTGAGCAACAGGGTTTTTGTGAAGGCCGTATTCAAGAAATTGAAGGTAAGCTTTCAAATGTACAAATTATTGATGTGACTAAACTACCAAATACGGGTAAAGTTATTTTTGGTACCACAGTAACAATCGTTAATGTTGAGACTGATGCTGAAGTTAAATACCAAATTGTTGGTGATGATGAAGCAAGTATTAAAGATAACCGTATTTCGGTTAATTCACCGATTGCCCGTGGTTTAATTGGTAAACAAGCAGATGATGCTGTGATCATAAAAACCCCAAAAGGCGACGTGGAATACGAAATCATTGAGGTTGAGTACATTTAATTACTTTACTCATTTTCACGTTTTTAAAAACCGATGCTTGCATCGGTTTTTTTATGTTATAAACAATCTCGACATTTCTTAATAAATTGGGTACGTTAAGCTAACGTATTGATAATTTGCAGATGTTGATGACAGCAATTACTTTTCCTGACGCATTAAAAAACGGCGATAAAATTGCCATTTGCGCATTTTCATCCGGTGTTGAGAGCATCTTTCACCCACGTCTGGAACGTGTACTTTCGGGCTTAACACGCCGTGGCTACCAAGTAGTCGAAGGTAAATGTTTAAGACAACAAAGTAGCCCAGCAAAACAACGCGCTGATGAGCTAATGGCATTCTTACTTGATGACAGCATTGCCGCAATTATGCCGCCGTGGGGTGGTGAGCTTGCCATGGAAATACTTCAGTATATTGATTTTAATGCGGTTAAGTCTGCCAAGCCAAAGTGGTTAGTAGGTTTTTCAGATGTGAGCACGTTTGCCTGTATGCTTACAGTGCGATGTGGGTGGGTAACACTTCATGCTGCAAATCTAATGCAATTACATCCCAACGAGAAAGACAATTACTGTTTACAAGTTTTTGATGTTCTGGCGATTGAGAAAAATGGCTATTTCGAACAGGTGCCTGCCAAGTATTATCAGAATAAAGTGATTGATTACGCAAAAGGGCCAGATGCATTATTTGATTATACTCAGCCGAGTCAATGGCGCTGCCTAAACTATCAAGACTCAAGGCAAGTAGAGCTGACTGGGCGGTTATTTGGTGGCTGTTTAGACTCACTTAACGTGTTACTGGCTTCTCCATATCTTGATCTGCATAACTTTAAGCAAACATATGCGCCAGAAGGTTTACTACTTTATTTAGAAAATGCAGAGCTTTCACCTACAGCAGTGGCTCGTACTTTAATGGCGTGGCGGTTAAATGGTGTGTTTGCTGATATTAACGGTATTTTTCTGGGGCGTAGTGCTTTGCTTAGCTCTCCAGAGCAAGACATTGATTATTACCAAGCCCTTGAGCTTGCGTTAGGTAATTGTTTATTCCCAGTGATCATCGATGCTGATATCGGACATATCGCACCCAATTTATGTTTAGTGAATGGCGCATTTTGCAGTTTTAAAGCCACTATAGATAAAGGCTTAGTCTACAATGCGAGCCTAGTGACCACTTTGCAATAGAACTTCCTACCTAATTGGTGATAAATATGCATATTAAGGCAATGGCGTTAATATGCATTTCTCGCGATATGTAATTATTTTGAATTAGATAACCTTTCGACTAACTCAACACGTCGATTCAGCTCTCGACCTAATTCGTTTTTGTTAGTGGCTGCGGGAGAATAGGGGCCAACACCTTGAGGCATTAATCTTGTTTTAGCGATACCATAGTCAGCAATTAACACTTTAATGACTGCATCAGCTCGACGTTTAGAGAAGTCTAAATTGTACTCAGCAGAGCTTTTTTTCAACAACAACCGAAAAGTGATCCACTCCTATTTTTCTGCTTGTTGCGCTAGCGCTGTTGTGTTCGCTTCACACCGGCGAGCGGGGTAAGATTGCAGATACGTTTGCTCTTCTTTTAATCTATTTGCGGGCTTTACTTGTATTATGAGTAACACCCTCGCTTTGCCTTCATTTAAACCAACTATAGTGATCAAGCTTAAAGGTTTTTACCAAACGCCTATTTATGTATACCACTGGCAACCCAAATAAACTGTGGGTTTACTAAGACGTAATGCCAGTCGCGGTTTTATAGCGTTATTTAATCACAACCAGCAACTTTTATAGTTAGTTAAATTAGTAAATAGTTTCTCAAAATGACCAAAATAGCGAGCGCAAGCTATAGTGAGTTGTTATTTTACTGGAGTAATAAATACGTAAATACAGGAGTAGTGTTTAGGGTCAGTGCTTAGTGGATGTCATATTTTTTATCCATAAGTTCATGTTCTCTGCAGACATTGGTTTGGCAATATAATAGCCTTGGCCATGGTAGCAACCCATATCTATAAGTACTTTTTCGAGCTCTTGCGACTCGATACCTTCTGCTATTAGGTTATACCCAAATGCTTTACTTAGCGCCACGATACACGTAACGATGGACTTGTCTTCATGGTCTGATAGGAGTTTTTTAACAAAGCTTTGATCTATTTTTAATGTATCTAAAGGTAATTTTTTTAAGTAACTCAAAGAAGCGTAACCTGTACCAAAATCGTCTAACGCAATACTTACACCTAAATTTCGACAGCCATTGAGCACTTCTACTGCTTGGTCAACGTTTCCAATTGTGGTGCTCTCTAAAATTTCTAATTCGAGTGTTTTTGGCTTTATACTATTAGTGCTGATGAGTAACTCTCTCAGATTTTCAACAAAGCCCTCACTAAGCAAATGAGCCGGAGATATATTTACATTCATGGTAAGATGATTTTTTGTCCAAATTTTATGTTGTTTTAGGGCCTCAGCGAGTACCCATTCACCAATCAATATACCAATGTGTGGGTGCTCTAATGCCTCTGAAAAGTGACCAGGGTAAAGTAAACCCAAAGTAGGGTGATTCCAGCGTATTAAGGCTTCAACGCCAATCAACTGATGATCCATCAAGTTTACCTTTGGTTGATAATGTAGAATAAACTCTTTACGAGCAATGCCTTTCTCAGCAGCCAATAATAAATCATGTTTTGCATGCCTTAGGCTTTCTTCTTCTGGATCAAAAAACAGAATCCGGTTTGTACCTGATCTTTTAGCTTGATACATGGTTTGATCCGCTCTGCGTAAAATGTCATCGCAGGTTAAGCTATCATCATTAGGAAGTGCAACGCCGATGCTGGCTGAAATCTGAACAGAGCACGAAAACTCTGCTAATTTTATTGGGTCGTTTACCTCAACCAGTACGTCTTGTAAAAGCGTCTCATATTTTTGTATCGTGTGCGTTGCTCCTCTTAATAAAAGGATAAACTCATCTCCGCCGATACGCGCTAGTGTGTCTTCTTTACGTAATGTGCTTTGTAGCCTTTGGGCAATGGTTTTCAACACGAAATCACCGGTTTCATGACCGTATTTATCATTAATGGGTTTAAAGTTATCTAAATCTAAATAGGCAACGGCGAGCTTTTGCTGAGATGTAATGGCCTGTTGAAGTTGATCAATTAAAATAGGGCGGCTTGCTAAGCCTGTTAGGCTATCGTAGTGTGCCATGTGATGAAGTTTTTTTTCTAAGCTTGCGCGTTGAATGGAGCTAGATATAGAGTGAATCAACTGAGCGCTTTTTAATTGATTTTTAAGTAAATAATCGCTTGCTCCAAGCCGCATAGCTTCTGCTGCTATTTTTTCATCTCCTAAGCCCGTGATCATAATCACAGCACAATGGTTATTAATAGACTTTCTAATATTATCCAGTAGAGTAAGCCCCGAGCCGATACCTAATCGGTAATCAACTATGACACAATCAAATTCCCTATTTTCAAGGTAAGACATTGAACTTTCTATAGAAGATGCTTCTGAAATTTTCGCCTGTATATTAGAGCGAGATATCATACGACGTATTTGTTCCCTATCAACCGCATCGTCATCAACAATGAGTAGGTTAATATTGTCGCATGTTTCAAAATGATCTATTGAAGTTACCATATCCATCTCTAGCTAAGTAGACTTATTCAAGCTCAACGGCATGTATATAAGCGTCCATAAGTGTTGCTAATTTAGCAAATTGCGGGCCAATTGCATGCTTAACCATATAACCTGCTACGTTGTTATGATACGCACGAGTACGATCGTTATCCTCATTGGAGGTTGTTAGTATAAAGACAACGGTATCGTTTAATTTTTTGTCATTACGAATGTGCTCTAAAAATTCAAACCCATTCATCACTGGCATATTCAAGTCAAGCAATACTAAGTAAGGCTCTGATATTTCTTTTTGTTGTGCTTTTTCTAGTAACGCATCTAGCGCAAGTTTTCCGTTTTGTTTCCAAATTATTTTAATTTTAGGATCCACTTTTTTTAGGCTTCTTGTGACAGCTTCTGCGGCAACATCGTCGTCCTCAACAAGCAGTATAGATAGATTTTTGATCATAAATTCTCTTTCCTTGCAAAGCGCGGCCACCAAACATGGAATGTGGACCCTTTTTGCGGTTCATTTGAGCTAACTGAAATGCGCCCTCCATGAGCTTGTGCAAGACGCCGACTAATAGACAGCCCAATACCTGAACTCAATTTATTGTCAGAGGTTGTTTGAAACAAACTAAAAATACGTTCGTAAGCCTCTGGTGGTATACCGGGCCCATCATCAGTAACAGTGATATGGCAAAGCGTATTTTCTGCTACACAACTAATTTCTATAGTTCCTTCTTCACAGTTGTGATGTTTGATGGCATTGCTTAATAAGTTGCGAACAACGGTTTCTAGCGGAGTCCATGCAGTGACGATGGTATCTAATTGAATGTCTTTATGTAGCTTCATTCCAGCAGGTAAATTTAACAACTCAGTAACGTTAGAAATTAATTTATGCATATCGATTACTTGAGTATCTGGGGCTGCTTTACCAGCTCTTGCATAGGCCAATAAATTATCAATTAACGTCTCCATTTTTTGAATACGCTCATTAATACGCGTTAAGTTGTATTCTACTTCAGCCGTGGTAGTGCCTAAATCTTCTTTGATCCATTCAATTAAGTTTGAAATGCCTCGTAATGGAGAGCGTAAATCATGAGATGCCACATAGGTGAACTCCTTCAGACTTGTATTATTTTCCTTTAGCTCTGTTTCCATTCGTTTTCGTTCTGTTATATCTAACAGCGACACAAATACCATATCTTCATCATTGGTGTTTATAAAAGGGCTCAAGCCCACTTCAACGGGGAATTCTTTACCGTCTTTGTGTAAGGCGGTTAAATCTCTGCCTACTCCCATACTTCTTACACTGGGCTCAAGATGAAATGAATGACGAAGTGCCGAGTGATGACCTTGGTAGCGCTGGGGCAGAAGCATTTCCATTTTTTTATCGAGTAGTTCTACTTCACTGTAGCCAAAAGATTTACATAACGATTGATTCACCGCTTGTATAATACCAGCTTGGTCAACTACTAATACACCATGTGGTGCAGCCTGAATAGAGCGTTGAAACATATTGTTAGCGCGTAGCCTTTGCGATATATCAACCAGTGTGGCTAAAACTAACTCTTGTTGTCCGTGTATTGGGTTTAAACCTATTTCAATTGGGATTTGCTTACCATTTTTTTGACTCGCAAATAACTCACGGCCTTCACCCATTAAGCGTTTTCGAGGGTTAACAAAAAACTGACTCATCAAGTGCGTATGGTTCGCTTTAAATTGCGCTGGAAGTAAACTATCTATGTTCATCCCTATCAGTTCTGAATCCTCATAGCCTAGTATTTCAGATAGTTGGTTATTAGCAAAAAGGATCTGGGCATCAGTATTGACTACCATTGCCCCCATGGGTAAACAATTAACTAGTTGAGTTAAAAATGCTTCATCCATATTTACATTTGAACTTGGTGAATTAGATTTTTTATTTACTTTTTTAAGGTCCATCAAGTATCCCGCAAGTAAATTTGGTTCCCATAATATAGTAATAGTCGAACAATTAACGAACGGCAAATCTAGCGAAAGATCATGTTATTTAAATGCTTATTCTAATGATTTATTCCTATGTTCTAGCGGATCATTATGGGTGCTCTATTTAAGTTTTATATAAATAATAACTTCAGTTGCTTTTTGAAGTCGCGGGTTCAACAAACATTTTCATAAGGCAAGCTCACGCAACAATTGACTCAAATAAGCGACAGGCATTGTGGGTGGGAAGCTAATTTTCACGCTGCCGATAGTAAGCATGATCGGCAGTTGCTGTTCAGTGGGGGCGACGTGTTTAGTGACTTTTGCACGAACAAAACTACCGAATGAAGCATTAAGCTTACTTCGTGCTGCATAAAAGCTTGTTTTAGATAAGGCATGTTGCTGGCAAAACTCAGTAATAGTTAAATCGCTGGCTTGTTGTTCTTCGATAATGTTACGCCACTGCTCAAGGCTACGTGTTTTTCTCATGGCTATCTCCTAATTGAAATTCAGAAATAGCTTAATCGGTTTGACGAATTACTGGCAGGTGCACTTTGCTAGACGCTTACTGAATATTTAAATATTCAGTCAAAAGTGAAGTTATCAAGCGATGAAATTAAGGAGAGGCAGAAAAAAGCAGCTACAGACACTGCGATTAAAAAGCGAAGTAATTCGCAGCAGCTTGTTAAAAAAGCTATTAAAAAAATAACCAAAGAAACGGGCAACAAACCAACTCAAAAAGAGGTTGCTGAAAGAGCTAAGCTTAGCTTAAGGACTATAAAGAGGTATTGGTAGTAGGGCAACACTCAAGAATTAAAACTTTAGACAAAAGGATTTAGCTGTATTCTTATAAGAAGAGTACTTTGAGAAAACATTGTTGTAACGATTAATACCTAATTTTAGATTTATCCCACTTTTCCAGAATGTTTTTCTGAAACCACAAAGGCTTCAACTTATTATATTTATCAACTTTTATTTTTAGTAGAGCATTTTCCGATTTTTCAGCAAATAATTCTTGTTCATATGAATTATCGAAATAATAGACTCTTTCACAAAGCATAGTCATTTCGTAAAGATTTTCTAAGCTTCGTTTATATCTACCAATAACTTTTTCATCTGGTACGCCATGTCCGCCAGAACCAACTCGCTCTTTGACACGAGCAATATTTACTTCAGGGTCGTTTATACACACGTAATATAGGTATGTTTTATAGCCTTTAGCTTTAGCTCTTTTAATATATTCAAGGTGTGATTCATGACTCATTACGGATTCGTAAGTTAGAGAAAGGCCTAAATCTAAATATCTTTCCCGAAGACCTGTACAAATTTTTTGAGACATTTTTGCAGTGTTTTTGGGATCTATTAAACTCCCATTCACTGAGTAATCTTTTAGTGTCAGGGCAACATCATCAGGATTAATATACTGTCCAAAGTGAACATCATTATGCTCTTGAAGTGTAGTAAATAGAGTTGTTTTTCCTGAGCCATTTGGTCCAGCAATTAACCTTATTCTGGGCATTAATTAGTTACACCTAGAGGCTTGAATTTATCAACAGAATTAACTCCTTTCAAGACTTTTTCGCTACCATCTGGGGTTACTTCAACGATATAGCCGTCCTTAATTACAGTTACTGTTAAGCCCTCTCTATGTACTCGACGCTTGGCTTTTCGAGCACCTGATATAGCATAGCTCGCTAAAGTGTTAAAATTTTCAAGTGCATTTTTACCTGCACTATATTTAGCTTTTGTACTATCTTGAGTCATATTAAAAACACCTACTTAATAACTGATAACTAAGCATACCACTCATTTATTACTACAACAAAATAATAGTTACTAAGCTCTTACATGTGTTGTTAGTTTGCTATAGGTAATTGAGTAAATCTTTCGCATCTAATTTAGGGAATTAAGGGGAAGATAGAGTTTCTCGAAGGTGCCATTAGCTGTCTTCCTATATACCCCCCCTTTATACCTTAAAATTATAAAATAATTTAAGGCAAGTATCGTGCGATAAATGTGCGACATATATTTAAAAATACTAATTTAATTGTGCGATAAAGAAGAGAGTTTAATTTATAACGAGTTGAAATAAAGAGGAATTAATTGGTCGGTATGGAGAGATTCGAACTCTCGACCCCTGCCACCCCATGACAGTGCGCTACCAAGCTGCGCTACATACCGACGTTGCAAGCAATAGTACGTATATTTTTTCAAAAATCAATAAGCTTTTGTTTGTTTGAACATTTATTGCACGTACTGAGTGAAATAAATCATTTTATGAGGATGTTTAGTTATTTATCCACTCATTGATCGATTTATACATCACATCTCGTAGTATAGGTTGAGCAGTTTTGTTAGGGTGTATGTTGTCGTTTTGCATTAGGCTTTTATCTGATGCGATATCAAGCACAAAAAACGGCATTAAATGGCTGTTTGTGGCACCGGCAATTTCTGCAAAACTAGCGGTAAATAACCCGGTATAACGTGGCCCATAGTTAGGCGGGATGTGTACTTCCATAATCGCTACTTTGGCATCAGCTTGTTTGCTCTTGCTCACTAAACTGGCTAGGTTTTCTTTTAGGCGTTTAATTGGAAAGCCACGCAGGCCGTCGTTACCACCAAGCTCTATAAGTACATGGCTCGGTTGAAACTCATTAAGTAGGGCGTCTAAACGACGCAGTGCGCCACCGGTGGTTTCGCCACTGATACTGGCATTGATAAGTTGGATTGGTGCTTGCTCGTTGTCGTACTTATCTTGTAACAGTTTAACCCAGCCTTGCTCTTGTTTTAAGCCGTAGGCGGCGCTTAAACTATCACCTAAAATTAAAATTGTGTTGTCAGCTGCCGCACCAAGTGGTTTGATTACTAATAGTAAAACGAAAATAAAACGTAGGATTGAATACATCATATGTCAGCGCTATCTCAATTAAATATCATTCAGGTTAAAGGTCTTTCTAAAACGGTTACTACCCTTGAAGGGGATTTGCCCATCCTCAGCGACATCACCTTTAATGTCAAGTCTGGGGACTCAGTTGCTGTGGTTGGCACCTCAGGTTCAGGTAAATCAACTTTATTAAGTTTACTGGCAGGGCTTGACCAATCGACTCAGGGATCAATTTATTTAGAGGGTGAGCCACTGCATGAACTTGATGAAGAAGCGCGTGCGGCATTAAGAGCTGAAAAAGTCGGTTTTGTATTTCAATCATTTATGTTGGTACAGAGTTTAACAGCACTTGAAAATGTGATGCTACCGGCAGAGCTTGCTGGTGAGTCTAACGCCAAACAGCAGGCACTTGAGTTACTTGAAAAGGTGGGGTTGAGCCATCGTATTGAGCATTACCCGTCTCAGCTTTCTGGCGGTGAACAACAGCGTGTAGCGATTGCCCGCGCATTTATTGGCACACCGAAAATTTTATTTGCTGATGAACCATCCGCTAATCTCGATAGCAAAAATGGTAAATTAATTGAGTCACTGTTATTCGATTTGAATAAGTTACACGGCACCACATTAGTGCTAGTGACGCATGACGAAGCATTAGCTGCGAAATGTCAGCACGTTTTGCAAATTGAAGCGGGGCAATTAGTTAAAAATACCAATGAGGCTGTGGCGAATGTGGGCTAAATTAGCACTAAAATTATTTAGCCGTGAGTTTCGCCGTGGTGAACTTACGGTGATCTGTGCGGCAATATCGCTTGCGGTATTAACCGTCTTAACACTTTCCATGGTAACTGACCGAATAGGGCAAAGCATAGCGCAAAAAAGCAGTGCCTTTATTGCCGCTGATCGCGTGCTGGCAAGCAACCATGAATTACCAGAAAAGTATTTAACTAAAGCAAGCGAGTACAACTTACAAACTGCACAGCTCACTTATTTTGATACTATGTTATTTGCTAATGACGAAATGCAATTAAGCTCAGTAAAGGCGGTGTCGCAGCATTACCCACTTAAGGGCGAATTAAAAGTTAAAAGCAGCTTAACCGGTGAGGTTGAAGTGGCCACGCAAGGCCCAACAGTTGGTAATGTGTGGTTTAGTGAATCGGTATTTTATGCACTAAATGTAAAAGTAGGTGATACGGTTGAGCTTGGCGCTGCGCAATTTAATATTGAAAAAGTATTAGTGGAAGAGCCAGATGCGCCATTTAATATTTTTTCGAGCAGTCGTCGTGTGTTGTTAAATAACCAAGATGTAGAAAAAACTGAAGTGATCCAGCCGGGCAGCCGCGTTTTTTACCGCCAGTTGTATGCCGGTGATGAAAGTGAGATCAGCGATTTTTATGATTGGTTAAAACCACAAATGAAAGAAAATCAGCAATGGTATGGGGTTAAAGACCGACAATCGCCGATTGCTAATAGTTTAAACCGTGCCGAAAGCTTTTTATTACTGGCTGGTTTATTAGGTATTATTTTAGCGGCAGTGGCGATTGCAGTGTCTGCTAAACGCTATTGTGAACGCCAATATGACCCAGTTGCGATGATGAAAACGTTAGGCGGCAGCCGCGCAATGATCCGCAAAATCTACTTACTGCATTTATCTTTAGTATGTGGTCTATCAGTGATCCTTGGCTTAGCCATTGGTTATGGCCTACAAGAAATTGCCATTAATTATTTAGCCAAATCAATGAATAACACCTTGCCAGCGGCGGGTTTGAAACCTTGGTTGGTAGCTATAAGCACTGGGGTGATTTGTGCGGTGATGTTTTCAATCAAACCGTTATTAGATTTATTCGATATTCCACCACTTAGAGTATTACGCCGTAACTTGGGCGATAAGTTGTTAGTGAGTAAAGCACATTTAGGCATGTCGGTGGTGACGGTATTTTTACTCATGTGGTTATTTAGTAATAACTTAAAAATCACCGCTATCTTATTTGTTTCAACGCTGGTTTTAATTGCCATACTATTTTTGCTATCGCGACTCATCTTTGGTGGTGGGCGCAAGTTAGGACTGCGCCCTGGCAATAGTTGGTCGCTTGCGATTGCCTCTATTCAAAAACGGGCCAACGCCAATGCGGTGCAGTTGATCAGCTTTTCACTTGCTATAAAGCTGCTGTTATTTTTAGTAGTACTTAAAAACGATATGATCGCTGATTGGCAATCGCAATTACCCAGTGATGCGCCAAATGCTTTTTTAGTAAATATAACCGAAACTGAATTGCCAGACGTAACAAGCTTTTTAGAGCAAAAAAATATTCAAGTATCCGAGTTTTACCCGACTATTCGTGGTCGCGTCAACGCTGTTAACGGTGAACTAGTTGCTCGAGAAGTCTCATTGCAAGACAACGAGAAGAAAGACGAAGAAGCACGCGCAGGTGTTGGCCGTGAGCTAAATCTTACATGGTTAGAGCAAGTCCCTGTGCAAAATGAGATCATTGATGGTAAGTGGTTTGGCGACAATACGACCGCTGAGGCGTCAGTTGAAGAGTCAATGCTCGAGCGCTTGGATGTGAAACTGGGTGATACGCTGACCTTTTTAATTGGCGCGCAGTCGTTTGATGCTAAAATTACCAGCGTGCGTAAAGTGAATTGGGCAACCTTAAAACCTAATTTCTTTATTATTTTAAGCCCTGATGTTTTAGCTGACTTTCCGGCGACCTATATTTCATCGGTACGAATTAATGACGATCAAAAACGCGATTTTAGCCAGTTATTACGCAGTTACCCAACCATCAATGCCATCGATGTTGAGAGCTTTGTAAAACAAATACGCTCTACTATTGAACAAGTGTCTTTAGCAATTGGCTTTGTACTGGCCATTGTAGTGCTATGTGGTGGTTTAGTATTGATTTCCCAAGTACAAGCAAGCTTGGGTGAGCGGATGCAAGAAATTGTGATACTGCGTACTTTAGGTGCAAAAGCGCGGTTAATAAAAAATGCGACCTTGTACGAGTTTTTATTACTTGGTGGCGTAGCCGGTTTTGTCGCTGCGCTGATCAGTGATATTGCGTTATTAATAGTACAACGAGAGATGTTCGATTTAGCCGGTAAGCTGCACCCGCATATTTGGCTGATTGGGCCAGTAGTGGGAGGCGTGTTTGTGGCATCACTTGGCTATTTTATGATAGCTAGAACCATGCGTAAAAATACCCAAGGGTTATTGCGCTCTTTAGCTTAAAATAGTAGCAATTAAACAAGCCCGTTTTTACGGGCTTTTTTATGTCAATAATGCACTGGTAATTTATACAGTGCTCTGGCATTATTAGCGTACTTAACTATTTACACTGATTGGGCAAGTATTGGCTATTATTTTAGGGATTGATCCTGGCTCACGATTAACGGGTTATGGGGTGATTGCCCATCAAGGGGCTAAATTTACCTATTTAGGCAGTGGCTGTATTAAATTGGCTGATCATGATTTTCCTATTCGTTTAAAAATGATTTACCAAGGGATCAGCCAACTGATTGAGCAGTTTTCACCCGATCACTTTGCCATTGAAAAAGTGTTTATGGCGCACAATCCTGATTCAGCTCTTAAACTAGGCCAAGCGCGAGGTGCTGCAATTGTTGGTGCTGCTATGGCTGATGTTCAGGTGTTTGAATACTCAGCGCGGCAAATAAAACAAGCTGTAGTTGGCAACGGTGGTGCAGACAAAACGCAAGTACAGCATATGGTTAAAAATATTTTAAAATTACCAGGCACACCGCAGGCGGACGCCGCCGATGCATTAGCCATTGCGATATGCCATGCTCATTCCGATCAAAATTTAATAAAACTAGCGGGCAGTGCCAGTAAAACCGTTAGAGGACGATTAAGGAAATAACATGATAGGTCGCTTAAATGGCATCTTAGTAGAAAAACAACCACCAGAAATTTTGCTTGAAGTAAGCGGGGTTGGCTATGAAGTAAATATGCCAATGACCTGCTTTTATGATTTACCAAACATTGGCGAAAATGCCATTGTGTATACTCATTTTGTAGTAAGAGAAGACGCCCAGTTATTATTTGGCTTTAATAATAAAATAGAGCGAGCATTATTTAGAGAGCTATTAAAAGCCAATGGCGTTGGGCCAAAGCTCGGATTAGCAATACTTTCAGGGATGTCGGCTAAGCAATTTGTTAGCTGTGTGAATAACGAAGATGCCACCAGTTTAGTGAAACTGCCAGGTGTAGGTAAAAAAACCGCAGAGCGCCTGGTACTTGAAATGAAAGACCGTTTAAAAGATTGGGGTAATGACTTATTCACGCCATTTAGTGATAATGCAGTTATAGAGCCCGCCTCTGACGCACTTATTGCTAATAATGCGGCAGATGATGCAATCTCTGCGTTAGTGTCATTAGGTTATAAATTGGCGCAAGCACAAAAAACAGTAAAATCAGTGGCCAAGCCTAGTATGTCTACAGAGGTTCTGATCAAAGAATCTCTAAAATCAATGTTGTGAGTAAACCATGATTGAAGCGGATCGTTTAATAGATGCGACTGAACAAAGTAATGAAGATGTAGTCGATCGCGCGATTAGACCAAAATTATTAGCCGATTATACTGGTCAGCCCCATGTTAAACAGCAAATGGAAATATTTATAGAAGCTGCACGGAGTCGGGGTGAAGCGCTTGATCATTTATTAATATTTGGCCCGCCGGGTTTGGGTAAAACCACACTAGCAAACATTGTTGCCAATGAGCTGAATGTCAGTATTAAAACAACTTCGGGCCCAGTGCTTGAAAAAGCCGGTGATTTAGCCGCACTACTGACCAACCTTGAAGAAGGCGATGTACTTTTTATTGATGAAATACATAGGCTAAGCCCACAAGTTGAAGAAATACTCTATCCGGCAATGGAAGATTATCAACTCGATTTAATGATTGGGGAAGGGCCCGCAGCTCGTTCCATTAAGCTCGATTTACCCGCTTTTACTTTAATTGGGGCAACCACTCGCGCAGGCTCGTTAACCTCACCGCTTAGAGACCGTTTTGGTATTGTACAGCGTTTAGAGTTTTATTCGGTGGCAGATTTATCGACTATAGTGGGGCGCTCTGCTCATTATTTAAATTTAGCCATGTGTGATGAAGGTGCCATCGAAATTGCTAAACGCTCTCGTGGTACGCCACGTATAGCAAACCGTCTATTGCGGCGAGTGCGTGATTACACCCAAGTAAAATCAGACGGTACTGTAAATGCCGAAGTGGCAGAGCTGGCACTTAACATGATTGATGTAGATAAAAGCGGTTTTGATTATATGGACCGTAAATATTTACTCGCGATCATTGAAAAATTTATGGGGGGGCCGGTGGGATTAGAGAACTTAGCCGCCGCTATCGGTGAAGAAAAAGAAACCATTGAAGATGTGATCGAACCTTATCTAATCCAGCAAGGATTTATCCAACGTACGCCAAGAGGGCGTATTGTGTCTGATAACGCCTATCATCACTTTGGCTTATTACCAAAACAAGAATAAAGTACATTTTTTATTGTAGCTGTACGTGTGAGTATGGCTACAAACCCACCTCACATACCACACTGTTTTTTTGTCGTGTCTTTCGCTGTGTTTAAGTTAATCGCGTGATTAGCATATTACACAAAGTTTAGATTCTTTAGTTATTTGGGCTAATGCAATTCACATGCTGTTAAGTTTGTAAACGATATTGTATGCGCCATAGCGAGGTATGCTGTGCGTGATTTACAGGCAAAAAAAAGCCCGCATAAAATGCGGGCAAACAACAAGTTGAAGGAAGTAATCTAAGTAACACTGCTTAAATTCATCAAGTTTTATCAAGAAGACTTTAAGCATAGCAATACGAAAAATCAGAATCATATTGCAAAGAACTGGGCTGAATGAAGTATTCATTGCTGCACTAGCTCGGTATGGGAGAATAATACGCAATAGTTGGTTTTTGTTCAAACTAGAAAAATTTAATTTTCAGATAAAAAAAACTAATAGCAAGGTTTTTGTGAGCGCTTTATTTTTGTTCATAAAGTTCACGGTCGTATATTAATCTATTGAATTTATAATGTTTTATTTGTTTTAGTGATTTTTTTATAGATTAGTTAAACTGTTGCAATGACTATGCTTATAGTCAATTATGCTTGTTTATTCATTAAGAGTGAATAAACAGGGTGTTTTACACGGTTTTTGTTTATAAATAAGCATCACAATATGTGTTTAACTTGATAGCGCAGCCTTAAATAGTTGTGTTGATATTGCCGAACATGGCAATAAAAATGGTGTCAGCCTGCTCTTCAACGTTTTTTGTTGCTAATTCACAGCAATAGCGTTGTCAGTACTGAGCTGAATAGATACACTAGTTGCAACTTTTGGCCATTTTTTCGGTCATATACCTAGCGTATAATGAAATGTTATTTATACAAGAAATCTTATTAGGAGTTTAATGTGGGTTCAGGGCTTAATTTTTTAGATTTAATTCTAGAAGCAAGTTTTCTTGTGCAGTTAGTTATGCTGGCATTAGTAGCTATGTCAGTGATGTCGTGGGCAATTATTTTTCAGCGTAAAAAAGCAATTTCAGATGCATTATCCAATACTAAGCGTTTTGAGCAAAAATTTTGGTCAGGCGTTGATTTAAGTAAACTCTATAATGAGATCTCATCGCGTAGCGTTAGCCCAACCGGCGTTGAAGCATTATTTATAGCAGGCTTTAAAGAGTTTGCTCGCCATAAGAAAAACTCTTTTCAAAGTGCTAGCATTGTAATGGAGGGGACGCATCGTTCAATGCGAGTTGCGCTATCGCGTGAAATCGAAAAATTAGAATCAAGTTTATCGTTTTTAGCAACAGTGGGGTCTATCAGTCCTTACATTGGTTTGTTTGGTACTGTATGGGGCATTATGAATGCTTTTATCGCGTTAGGCGAAGTTAAGCAAGCAACCTTACAAATGGTTGCCCCAGGTATAGCCGAAGCACTTATTGCAACAGCGATGGGTTTATTTGCAGCAATCCCAGCCGTAATTGCCTATAACCGTTTTGCTAATAAAGTTGAAAAGCTGGAATCTAACTACATTAACTTTATGGAAGAGTTTGCCAATATTTTACACCGTCAAGCAGCTACCCAAATAGAGGCAAAAGCGAATGTATCAGCGTAAGAAACGCCGTCCTGTTGCAGAGATAAACGTAGTTCCTTACATCGATGTTATGCTGGTGCTACTGATTATTTTTATGGCTACTGCGCCTTTGATCACTCATGGCGTTAAAGTTGATTTGCCAAAAATGGAAGAATCAGATTTAGTTGATACTAAAGATACGCCACCGATCATTGCTTCAATTGATGCACAAGGTAAGTACTATGTCAGTATCGGTACTGATCCAGAAGAACCGATGGAAGCATTAGATGTTGCCGCTGTTATCAAGTTGCAACTGATGAAAAATCCAGAAACCCCAGTAATGATCAAAGGCTCAGGTAAAGTATCGTACCAAGAAGTATTGTTACTGATGGACTTTTTGAAAAATGCCGGTGTGCCTTCTGTTGGGTTAATGACCGAATCATTCGAAGGAAGTAAAGGTTAATATGCGTGCTTCAATAATAAAATCAGTGTTGTTGCACCTTGCGATTATAGGCGTGTTGGTTGGTACGGCGAGTTTTCATACTTCACCGCCTACAGTAATGGAAGTTACCTTGAATAAGGCTATGCCTGATGCTGAAAATGCTGTTTCAGCGGTGACTGTTGACCAAAAAATGGTTGAACAAAAAATTGCTGAGTTGAAACGCAAAGAAGATGATAAAAAACGTGCTGAAGACAAACGCATTCGTGATTTAGAGCGCCGAGCATCTGATGCACGTAAACAGCGCGAATCTGAAGATCGTCGGATCAAAAAACTAGAGCAAGAGCGTCGCGCGAAAGAGAAAGAAACTGCACATGCTCAAGCTCAGGCTAAAAAAGCACGTGCAATTGAACAAAAAGAACGTGAAAAAGCACTGCAGGCTGAAAAGCAAAAAGAACAAGCTGAACTTGCTGCTAAAGCTGCGGCTGAAAAACGTAAAGCGGAAGAAGAGGCCTTAAAGAAAGCTGAAGACGATCGCAAACGTGAAGAGTTAGCCGCTAAAAAACGTGCAGAAGCCGCTGAAGAGGCACGTCAAAAAGCGTTACAAGAGCAAATGCTGCAAGAGCAACTGGCTACAGAGCAAGCTGCACGTAATAAAATACGTCAGCAACAGGTAGGCACAGAGGTTGATAAATATAAAGCATTAATTATGGCACGCATTCAGCAAAATTTATTAATTGATGAAAAAATGAAAAATCAACAATGCCGAGTGAATATTCGCTTAGGTTTCAATGGCTTAGTAACGCAAGTTAAATCTTTAGGCGGAGATAAGTTAGTATGTGAAGCGGCGCTTAGAGCGGTTCGTATGGCTGATACGTTGCCGGTCTCTAAAGATAAAGATGTTTTTGAGCAATTAAAAAATATTAACTTAACAATTAAGCCACAATTTTAAAGGAATGGTATGTTCAACAAGTTGAAAACAGTTTGTTTAATTTTCGTTTTAGGCTTTGCCAGTGTTGCCAACGCGGCACTTGAAATAGTCATAACCGAAGGCATTGATGGCGCGCGACCAATTGCGATCGTGCCATTTAAATATAAAGGTGTGGGGCCAATCCCACAAAAGCTCAGTGATGTGATTGCTGCAGATTTAATGCGTAGTGGTAAATTCAAACCGATTGATGTTAATGCCATGCCCCAGTTACCCAGCAAAGATGCTGACGTCGATTACGCCGCATGGGTTAATAAAGGCGTTGAAGCTATTTTAGTTGGTGAGGTTGAACAGCAAACTGATGGCCGTTACTTAGTACGCTATGAGCTGGTTGATGTTATTCGCGGCCAAATCACTGGCGGTGAAACGCAAATGATGAGCAACGGTAAACTCATTAAAAACCAAGATCATATTCAAGAAGCACGCGAAAGTGTGATCAGTGATACAGGTTTTAGACGTTATGCACACCGCATCAGTGATGTTATTTATGAGAGACTCACCGGTGAGCGCGGCGCATTTTTAACTAAAATTGCTTATGTGATTGTACGTAATGATGAACCAAAGCCTTACCAGTTAGTAGTTGCTGATTATGATGGTTTTAATGAGCAGGTTTTATTACGCTCGCAAGAGCCACTTATGTCTCCGGCGTGGTCACCAGATGGTACTAAATTAGCGTATGTGACGTTTGAAAATCGTCAAAGCCAAATTTATATGCAAGATTTATACACTGGTAAGCGTGAAATAATTACTAGTCACCAAGGTATTAATGGCGCACCACAGTTTTCACCGGACGGTAAAAAACTACTATTGGTGCTATCAAAAGACAGAAACGGCGCTACAGAAGTATATATGTTAGATCTAGCTACACGCAAAGAAACGCGCCTTACCCGTCACCGTAGTATAGATACTGAACCGTCTTGGCATCCGAATGGTCAAGATATCGTGTTTACCTCTGAAAGGGGTGGTAATGCTCAGATTTATAAGTTAAATTTACAGACCGGTAGGTCACAACGCATGACCTTTGATGGTGATATGAACCTGGCTGGTTCGATTACCCCTGACGGCAAAGAATTAGTGATGGTTAACCGTACCAACGGGCAGTACCATCTTGCTAAGAAAGAGCTGGCTACAGGCGCATTTCAAGTATTAACAAGAACGCGCCTAGATGAATCACCGAGCGTAGCACCAAATGGTTCGATGATCATCTATAGCACGCTACATAATAATAAGCAGGTACTAGCGCTAGTATCAATGGACGGTCGCTTTAAAGCACGGTTACCTGTGCTAAATGGACAAGTAAAGGCACCCGCTTGGTCGCCTTATTTACAGTAATTTTTGCTGGTTTACTCAATATAGGAATCTACTCAATGCAACTTAATAAAATACTTAAAGGCCTGCTAATTGCTGTGCCAGTTATGACACTAGCAGCTTGTAGCTCATCTTCGGATATCGATGAAGGTGCAGCAAATCAATCAAATCAATCAAATCAAGCGACTGTTGAGCAAACAACAGATAATGATGCAGTTGAAGTTGCTACATTAACACCAGAGCAGCAAGCACAAGAAGAACTTACTAAAAAATACGAAGCATTACGTCAAGAGCAAGTTATATACTTTGGTTTTGATACTGCGAGTATTCAAGGGCAGTACGGCGAATTACTTCGTGCACATGCTGAATTTTTAGTTAAAAACCCATCAGTTAAAGTATTAATTGAAGGTCATGCCGATGAGCGTGGTACACCTGAGTACAATATTGCACTAGGTGAGCACCGTGGCCAAGCAGTTGAAAAATACCTACAAAGCTTAGGTGTTTCTGCAAGCCAAATGTCAGTAGTGAGCTATGGCGAAGAAAAGCCAATGGTTAAATCACGCACTGAATCTGCTTTCGCTAAAAACCGCCGTGCGGTACTAGTTTACTAAGATTAGAGACATTATGAAGCCGAAAATTATTTTGGCAGCCATGATATTGAGCGGGAGCACCCATGTTTGGGCTGCTCCCGCTCCTGTTTCAGAAGCTGCGAGTTCACAATCGAGTATAGAAAAACGCCTTGCTGCCCTTGAAAGTATGATGCAGTCGAGAAATTTATTACAAGTTGAGTTACAGCAACAGTTAAATAGGTTGCAAGATGAAGTGAGCCAAGTTCGCGGGATCACTGAAGAGCAGACCTATAAGCTTGAAAAAGTACTGCAACGTCAACGTGAGCTGTATCAAGAAATTGAAAATCGCGTTAGTCAAGCTTACTCGCAACCTAGTGCTGAGCAACACGCAGAGCCTGTTGCATCGCAAGCTATTAGTTCTGATCTGTCTGAGAATGAGGCATATGAGCGTGCAGTGGCATTAATCATGAAGGACAAGCGCTATGATCAGGCAATTCCAGAGTTTCAAACGTTTTTAACAACGTATCCAAATTCTGTGTATGCATCTAACGCTCATTATTGGTTAGGGCAATTACTAACAATTAAAAATGATCCAATAAAAGCATCGGAACATTTTAAAGTGGTGGTAAATGAATTTCCAAATTCAAATAAGCGGCCAGATGCAATGTTAAAGCTTGGTACTTTATTACAAGAGCAAGGTTTAGCTGAACAAGCGTCAAAAACCTTTAATGATTTACTTAATCAATACCCAAGTACAACTGCTGCAAAATTGGCCGCTGATCGCCTTTCAAAAATGTAGAATCAGCTTGATTAGACTGCTTTTTGTCATAAGCGGTCTAAAATTGGTCAACTAGACATAAAAACTTAAAAAAAGAGACATTTTCTGTTGCACTCATTTTTTAAATAAGTATTATAAGCGCCCGCAGCAAACGAATGGTTCAACCACTCAAATTGCGACAAAAAGAGCGGGTCATTAGCTCAGTTGGTAGAGCAGTGGACTTTTAATCCATTGGTCGATGGTTCAAGTCCATCATGACCCACCATTCTTTATTTGGCTTTATGCTAACAATAGAATGGTCTTTTATCGGCGGGTTTACGTAAGTACTTAGGTGCAT